>NZ_NQOG01000001.1 GCF_002270485.1 Anaerostipes hominis (ex Lee et al. 2021)
CTTGGTCTGGCAATGGAAACAAACATGAAAGCAGATCTGTGTGTCCATACACTGGAAAACGCCCTGACTGCTTATCCTGCACTGGAAGGCGCTATCATCCACAGTGACCGTGGAACACAGTACACCAGTGAGGTCTACCGTCAGGCCATTCGGAAGTATCACATCCATCAAAGCATGAACAGTGCCGGAGGACGCTGCCATGATAATGCCCGTTGCGAGAGCATGTGGGCCAGAATGAAGACAGAACTTCTCTACGACCGCTATGAAACAAAGCAGATGACTGTAGAGGAATTAAAGGTACTCATTTGGAGATACTTCCTCAGCTACTGGAATAACCGGAGGATATGCTCTGCCAATGGCGGGCTTCCACCTATGATAAAACGCAGGCAGTATTATGAGGATTTGGAACTGGCCGCATAGTCAGTGATATGCTTGAGAAAAATGTGTCAACTAATATTGACAATATCATTTCTTCACTTGTTAAAATAAATGAAAAGCTTAAAAATATTGCTAATCAAGAAGATGAATAGAAAATATAGTTTCAAGGGCATACTTTTAAACTTTATATAATCATCAATAACAAACAAAAAAAGAATCCTAAGAAATTTGATTTTCTCGGATTCCTATTTTATGTTAGAGATTATTTTGGATAATATCGTTGTTTTTATCATTGAAGTGAATTTTGCATACCGCTGGTATCTGGGATATGGGCTGTCGGAAGAAGTTCCTCATTTTTCTACCTTTGGCAAAAATTATCCCCGCCGTTTTGATGGGACTGGTCTATTTGAAACAATCTTTGCCCGTATTGATAGAGGATGGGAAAACGCCAGTGATGCCGTATGGCAGGCCAAAGACGATAAAAGGATTTTTCCGAAAAAATGAATTTGTATATGACGAGTACTATGACTGTTACATATGTCCAAACAATAAAATACTGCACTACCGGACCACCAACCGGGAAGGATACCGGGAATATAAAAGTGAGTGGGCGGTCTGTATGCAATGCCCTTACCGGAACCGGTGTATAGAAAGTAAGGCGTATGAAAAAGTAATCACGCGTCATGTATGGGAAGGCTATATGGAGCAGGTCGAAGAAATACGCCATACTCTGGGGATAAAAGAAAAGTACCAGGAAAGGAAAGAGACAATTGAACGAGTATTTGCCGATGCTAAGGAAAAACACGGCATGCGCTATACCCAATACAGAGGTTTAGATAAGATCAAAATGGAGCTAAACCTCTTGTTTTCTTGCATAAACTTAAAGAAACTAGCCATTTGGAAATGGCGTAAGAAGTGGGGAGCCTGGTACAAAGATCTACCTACTGTTTGTACCCTATCTCAACTATGGAGAATAACCATGAAATGGTTCTCGGGCAACGCCCAGAGAACCATTTTGTCTACGGTCTGAGAGTTCCGTAAATGGAACTCTTGATTTCTGCCCTGCAGACAAAGTGTACTATCTGGTTTCTAAAAAAGTAGCTTCTTTTTTTCCTTTTTCATCGTCCGGATAGGCTTTTACATATTCTTTTGCATAATGGTATGCTGTTTTAAAATCAAATTTAGCTTCATAAAGGCTGATCCTTGCAAACATCAGCTCTTTTTTCTTGGTGGTAAGATTCTGCTTCAAAGCTTCACTTACAACAGAAAGTCCTTCATCGTACTTCTTCTGCTTCGCAAGAATACTATACTTGGCATAATAACTTTCTCCTTCTGAGGGGAGAGAACGTATCCCTTCACTGCAGACCTCCAGTGCCTGTTCTTCGTGTCCTAATCCCACGTAACAAAGTGCTTTCCATTCATAAGCCCTGCCCTGCGGCTTTTTCTCTATGATCCGGTCATAAATGCGAATGGCATCTTTATAACGCTTCAGCCGGCAGAGAGCTTCCGCCTGATAAAACATCACATCATTTTTCTGGTTTGTCCACAAAAGAGTCTTTTTACTGCCTGCTTTCTCAAATGCTTCATACGCTTTCTGGTATTCACCCTTGGAGAGCAGCTCAATTCCGTCATTTGCCGTAAGTTTCTGAGTCACATACTCATATCCGAGAAATCCCGCACCGCCGACGACAATAACCAGCACCGCGATCAGGACTGCTTTTAATTTCTTATCCATGTCATATTCTCCTTTTCACTTCAAGTCATTTAGATTTTAACACAACACGTCCGAAAATTCATGAGTTTTTTATCACTATTTCCGTCACGCTTTGAAATGCGCTCCTCCAATAGTGATAAAAAACGATCGTTGAATGGCTTCTTTTGTTCAATGGATACTTCTGGAGAGGCTTTCATGAAAGTCAGAAAATCTTACATCTCTGAGACAGCAATCCGGAAAACTGTCCAAAATGTCATCTTTTATTGCCGTCTTCTTACAGCATTCTGTATATCTTCAGTTTTTTTCTTCTTATAGCTGTATTTCCGGTATAAAAGGACTGCTGCCAGAGCCGCTGCCGCCTCTGCTGCCGGAAAAGAAGCCCAAATTCCATTGATCCCCATGCGAGAAACCAGAAATAAAGAAAGAACCGGAATGATGAAAAACTGTCTCAATGTAGACACGGCCAGAGATGCACTCCCTTTTCCCAGCGCCTCAAAGACACCGGAATACACTACTCCCACAGCAGAAAACAGGAAACCAATGCTGATGATCCTAAATGCCATGATTCCCATCTTAAGAAGCGTACCCCCTGCGTGGAACAATCCCATGATCTGCACAGGAAAAACAACAAATAAGACGGTTCCTGCGGCCATAATCCCACCGGTGACAAGAAGACTGTCCCTAATCGTCTCTTTCACTCTGTCATCTCTTCCTGCCCCGCAGTTAAAACTGATGATGGGCCTCATCCCCTGGATCAGACCGTTGGACGGCATATAGATAAATGTCTGTACTTTAAAATAAATGCCGAGTACTGCAATTCCCACTTCTGAAATTCCGGCCAGTATCCCATTCAGGATCGAGATCAATATAGACGGCAGAGACATGGTGATGGCGGACGGAACTGCTACCATATAAATCTTTTTGAGCAGTTCCCGGTCAAATGCAAAGCCGCGAAACCGGATGTGGACGGTATGTTCCTTCCGAAACAGGAGGAAAACAGCGAGGAGGCAGGCGCTCCACTGTCCGATCACTGTGGCGATTGCTGCTCCTGCTACTCCCATTTTAGGAAAGATACCAACCCCAAAAATAAAAAGAGGATCTAATATAATATTGATCAGGGCACCCATCCCTTGCAGGATCATCGGCACTTTCATATTCCCCATCGCCTGAAAAATCTTTTCTATCGCTACATGAACAAGTGAACCGGCAGACAGCAGCACCACAATATATGTATACTGGCTGCTCAGGGAAAGAACTTCCGGGTCTTTTGTAAACATTCCAAGATACGCACGGATTCCCATAAGGCCGGATGCGATAAAAACTAATGCATGAAGACCGGCCAGCACCAGTCCGTGGACAGCTGCCTGATCTGCTCTTTTGGTATCCCCTGTTCCGTGACTCATGGCAATACAGGCATTAACGCCTACTCCCAGTCCTACACCGACGGATAAGATGAGGTTTTGCAGCGGATAGGCCAATGAGATGGCTGTAATGGCATTCACCCCAAGCCTGGCCGCAAACATACTGTCTACGATATTGTAAAGCGACTGGATCATCATTGAGATCATAGGAGGCACGGCCATAGAAATCAGCAGAGGAAATACCTTTTTCGTACCCATTGGGTTTGCAATAGTATCCATAATTTCTCCTTTCCATGTAAAAAAGCTATATATTTTTCTGTTTGTGATCAGAAACAGAAAAATATATAGCTTTTTTACAGCAGGGACAGAATAGCATATAGTAAAAGAAGCTGTCAAGCATGAAACAAAAAAAACAAATGAAAATCCTTCTCCGACTTTTTATCTGTGCCTGTACATTCATGGGAAATTATACCCGGAACAGCTTTATCTTTTGTATGTGCTGCTATTTTAATTTTACTGCTCCGGGTATAATGCTCCACTTAGGAATTATATTACATTTGGATTGATTGAACAAGAACTAAGAGAAATAAATTTAGTATCCCCTAAATGAAAAAGTAACTTCCACTTTTTTATAACGGTTGACGCTCTTGCTATATCCGCTACTGTTTCCCCTGAAACAGGAATAATCACTTCATTTCCTTTACTAAAAATGGCACCATTTTTACCTCTGAAAAATGATATCTTATTATATTTCTACCCCTAATATTTTAAGCTGCTCTGCAATTTCCCTTTCCAACTGCTCAATTTCTTTATTATCTTCCTCTATTTGCTTGATTACCTCCTGCAAATCAATAGGTTCTTCTTCCTCAAAGGTATCTACATACCTTGGAATATTTAGATTGTACTCATTTTCCTTTATTTCTTCATTAGATGCAACATGGGCATACTTATCGACATCTTTACGTGCCCGGTATGTTTCTAAAATTTTATTTATATTTTCATCACTGATGTAGTTTTGATTTTTCCCTTTTTCAAACTCTTTGCTGGCGTCAATAAACAATACATCCTTCTTTTTCCTGTTTTTCTTTAACACCAATATAATTGTCGGGATACTTGTCCCATAAAACAGGTTAGGAGGCAATCCAATTACAGTATCCAAGTAATTTTTTTCAATAATTGCCTGCCTGATTTTCCCCTCTGCCGCTCCTCTGAACAAAACTCCATGAGGAAGGACAATCGCCATTGTACCACTACTGTTAAGATGGTAAATACTGTGCAATACAAATGCAAAATCTGCTTTAGAGGCCGGTGCGAGTTTTCCGTATTCGTTAAATCTTGCATCCTTTAATTTCGTTTTTCTATTATCCCATTTTGCGGAGTAAGGTGGATTAGCTACCACGGCGTCAAAACTTCTTGGCTGATCAATACCCTTTTCGTCCGGACCGTCCGGCCAGTCTGCTTCCAATGTGTCTGCATTATTTAAATTCATATTGTTAAACGAAACACCATGCATCATCAAATTCATTCGAGCCAAATTATAAGTTGTTGTATTCAGTTCCTGCCCATAAAATTTAACTGCTCCCGGCCGATTACCGCCTGCTAATTCATCACGAACCGTCAATAGTAAAGAACCAGATCCCATAGCCGGATCATATACGGTAAAAGTCTTGTCCGATTCAGCAATACCGTCTGTCACTATTTTTGCTAAGATTTTGCTGACTTGATGCGGTGTATAGAATTCGCCGCCCTTTTTGCCTGCGCTGGCTGCAAATTGTCCAATAAGATATTCGTATACTTCACCTAAGATATCTTTCCCATCATCACTTTTATATTCCAGACTATCCACCAATTTCACAATATTATTTAATGATTTTGCGCGCGCTGTTGTGGAACTTCCAAGTCTTGAATCCCCCAGATTTATATCGTTAAATATACCCCTGAAGTCTCTGGAAGCCTCTATATTTAATTCAGCATTTCTATTAAAATTGTCAAATATAGTTTGATAATCACTGGGGATAATCTGAGCCTCATCGATCTTATAATTTAAAGATGCCCATGTGTCCTCTGGTTCAATAGCATATCCTAAGCTAGAAGAAATATCCTCCAGATAATCTGGCAAATCATCTCCTGATGCCTGTTCCTTATATGCTTCGTTAATAGTCTGTCCCGGGGCTATATCAATGATATCGTATCTTGCTAAATACTTTTCTTGATGCTCTGACAAATAGCGGTAAAACATAAATGCAAGGATATAATTTTTGAATTCTGCTGCGTCCATATTGCCCCTAAGTTCATTTGCCATTGCCCATAATTTATTTGATATTGTCTGAATATTGTTATTTGACATTTTTTCTTCCTTTTCTTCTATTTCTCCTATTTTATATAAACATCTGCTGCAATAGGCCCTTTTTTAAATCTTTTACATGTTCCAGCTTACGTTGATGAAGGGTGATGAGGTTGTCAAGAGATTCAATAAAATTTCCTATCCTCTTTTGTTCTTCATATGATGTGAAAGGAATATCTATAGTTTTCATTCCTTCAATGTCTATGCTTCTCCCATCTCTTATTCCATAAACATGAGGCAAAAGTCTTATTTTTATAAAATCCTGCGATCTAAAATACGAATAATAAAATCTTGAATCCGTCCCGACCCCATGGAACGTATGATAGGCAGGACTTATGATTCCATCACTATTTGCTTTTTCTAGTCCCCCCTCAAAGGAACGTAAATGCACAATAAAATCATTCTTTTTAACCATCTTATAATTTGACAGACTAGATTTATCATACTGCAAATTCCTATCTGATTTTTCTCGGAGAATTGTTCCTCCTCCTTGAATAATTGTTAACACTGGAAGTTCCTCGTGTTTCTTTTCAGAATATTCTTGAAACACATCTCCCAACTTACGCTGTTCCCAAGTATCAGTAAATCCGGGAAATCGAAGTTCTGGAACTTTTTCTCCCTTTTTAGGAAACATTTTTTGAAGTAAAGATTTCTTCAATTTTTGTAAATGCTCTGACTTACGCTGATGAAGGGTGATAAGGTGGTCGAGGTTGTAAAAAAAGGTTCCAATTACTTTCTGCTCAATAGTCTTAGGAGTTAAAACATCAATTTCATTGATTGCAGCTTTTGACAAACTCGGCACTCCGGTAGACTCATCTTTCTTTTTCCAATTGATATTTTGAAAAATATCAAACACAAAGTTCAGGTCGTTGCTATCTCTTGGAATCGCATAAAACAGTGTATCTACCGTCCAAAACGGTGCTTTAAGGATATACGGTTTATCTATCGTACCTTTTCTTCCAATTCCTATTGCATCTTCCAAGTATGATAATGCTTCACTCACGCTGAGCATGTATCCGCCTGTCCCATAGACCGGTATAGAACCTTCTTTAAGGTGCTTATAGTCTTTACCACTGCGAACATCAACCATTTTCCCCAGCTTCCGCTCTTCCCACTCGTCCGTAAATCCCGGGAATCTCAGCTTTGGTACTCTGCGTTTCTCTTCACTCATTTTTGCCTCCCTGGATTTTCCTTATCTCTTTATCAAAATCCGAATCTATAATCTGATGCTTATTAAATTCTTTATATTCCTCAATAGCCTTTTTCTTTGCGGACTTGTGTGATATTTGTCCATGTCCCTGAAGTATATCATAGCGGTTGAACTTTAAAAACTCGTCAATGCTTGTAGCAAAATCCTCCATGGATAAAAGTGTTTCATCCTCAAGCAATCGTTCTACATAGTCAAAATAGGCTGACACATTTCTCTCTAAGCTCTTAATTTCTTTTTCTGTTAAATAATTCTTTGCCACAATTACATCTGATTGGAGTATTCGTCCATCCGGTGAATGTTTCCATGTAGTCAATCCCATATGCTGCTTTTTACTATCTGCTTTATCATAAACAATTTCTGCCGCTGTTTTTCCGGTAATGGCAAAATGAAATTTATTTTGGACTTCTGCGTAAAACATTTTTGTGATTTCCGAATTTTTATCATAATCATAGGATATTTCCGCAAATATATCTGTAATCTGCTGCCAGATTCTCCGCTCACTTGCTCGTATCGAACGAACTGTTTCAAGCAATTCACGAAAATAATCTTGTCCAAAAACATTATTTCCTTGTTTCATGCGTTCTTCGTCTATCTTGAATCCTTTTTGAATGTACTCTTTTAAAATGTTCGTTGCCCACACCCTGAATCTAGTTGCCTTAATTGAATTCACACGATAACCCACCGATATAATCGCATCTAAATTATAGTATTTTACATTCTTTGTCTGCGTTTTCCCCTGCAGAGCTCCATGCCGCGTGGTATTTTCCAAAATGGAAACAACCACTTTTTCATCCAGTTCACCCGATTCAAAAATATTTTTCAAATGTTTACTGATTGCCGGTACGCCTACATCAAATAGTCCTGCAATTGCTTTTTGTGTTGCCCAGATTGTTTCATCCTTAACTATGACTTCTATTTTTGCATCTGCCTCATACATTAAAAACTCAATTTCATTCATATTGTTTTCCTTTATCTTAGTTCTCTACTAATCTGTCTGCAAGATCATAGATAGCTTCCCTTAATTTGTTGCGGTATTTTATTCTGGAAAGTGACTGTATCTCTTTATCATGGGATAAAACGGCATAATCTCTGCTTCCTTTTGCAATAATATCCCGAATTCTGCCGGTATCATCTAAATCTTGTATCCCATATTTATGGCGGGCGAAGAATGTACGCATTTCAGCGCTTGTGACAACATCGATAATTCCCCACTTGATTCTAAATTCCTGTAATAACCGATCTAGACTTATGTCGTTTGCCTCCTGAATGATCTGTTCACTTCCCGCATTCAGTTTGGCCGGATACTTAAAATCCGGATCTGTTGGATACAATCCTTTTGCGATCGCTTCTGCAGCATTGATAATTTTCCCCGCATATCTTCTATCTTCCAGTCCATTCGCAAACTGGTAAATCTTTTCTTTTGTTTCACAGGCTCCTTGTTCATCTCTTTCATGAACCTGATTCAGAAGTTTCTCCACAAGCTCTGTCAAGTAATCATAGTCAACCTTTATGTCTTTTACATGTGTCATCTTCAACTCAATTTGGTGAATTGATATTTTCTTCTCTTTTGCCAGTTGCTGTTTTAGTTCATTACTCAGAACGGTAGTAAGCATAATCTCTTCTTCCGGCTCCATTCCCAGCGACTTCAGCAGTTGATCCGGCTGTTCATAATCAAAGCCTTCCTCTTTCCCATCCACTACTTCCGGGGCATACTGTTTTAATTTTGCCATACCGCTGTTATACTGTCGTAACAGCTGCAGCATTTCTTCTTTCTTCTTTTCACTTGGCGGCACCCTTTCAAATTGGTTTGTAATAGCTCTAAGCTCCTGTACCACCTTTTTCACTTCTTCATGGGTTGTCTGGAAAGAATGGGCAATAATTCCGTCTTCTTCATTTTGCTGCTTTCGTTCTTCTTCAGAAATATTTGCCGAATCCTTATTTGCATAAACTGCAAGTGCCTTGTTCATAAGCGTTTCATTTAATGACGGCCAACGGTAGTTTACAATATTTCCCCACGGTTTATTCTGCATGTCCGCAATCCGATTCGTTCTGGAATAGGCTTGTATCAAACCTGCTCCTCTCAAAATTCTGTCCACATATAATGTATTCAGTTCCGGTGCATTAAAGCCTGTCAACAATTGATCCACTACAATAACAAGATCAAGATAATTTTTATCTTCTGTGGTCTTATTTAACCGGCTTGTTACATCCTCTATATATCCTGACACATCGTCCAGGCCAAATAATGTCCCAAACTCTTCATTATATACCTTCATGGCTTCATGAAGACCCTGGTTACTCTCTAACTGACTGTCATTATTTGTGGTATTAAGGCTATATGTAATCGCCACCTTTAATATCGGTTTCCCTTGTTTTTTATTCTTATTATTCACTCTTTGAAATTCACGAAAATACATCATGGCCATTGGTGTACTGGCTTTGCCGCCTCCTACATGGGTGGTTAATATTGCATTATATTTTCCCTCGCCGGAACGGTTTTTCCAGTTTTTGAATATATCTTCGACCACTAATTTTATGTGCTCTATATTTTCATCATAGAAGCTGGGCTCTATCGCATCATCTATATCCTCTTCCGTTAGATTTAGAATTTTATTTCTGATCTGTTTCTCGCTCCACTTAGGGTATCGTTGGCGATAAAATTCAGGAAGATATTCTTCCTTCATTTTCTCTTCATCAATTGTTGTCTCGAAGTCTACTTTAAAGCCCAGTACATTTCTATCCGCAATGGCTTCCCGAATGGTATATGCGTGAAGCAGCGGACCAAAAATACTCTCTGTATTCATACCTATAGCGTTTTCATCAAACATAGGCGTCCCTGTATATCCTATCCATGCGGACTGCTTAAAAGCTTTTTGTATTTTGGCAAAATTATCTCCGCCTGTGCTTCGATGTGCTTCGTCTACAATAAATACTATATTTTTCTCCGGTGATTTAAAGCTTTTACGGCTGACCAGAGTCCCCAGCTTTTGAACAGACGTTACTATAATATTATTATCTTTACTTTTTAATTTGCGGCTTAAGTCATTGGTGTTATTTGTATCCCGGACACTTCCCAATCGTGTCTCATCGCCGATTTCACCGTCTGGGTCATATGCCTTATAATCCTCACTCGTCTGCCTTGTAAGAGCAATTCGATCTACAACAAAAACGACTTTGTCCACATTCGGCATACGGCTTGCCAGCCAGGCAGTCTTAAAGCTTGTAATTGTCTTGCCAGATCCTGTTGTATGCCATATATACCCAATCTTGTTATTTCCCGCTTCAAAATCTGTCCGTTTAATCCCTTCCACTACTTTTTGAGTGGCATATACCTGATAAGGACGCATAACCTTTAACGTTTCCTTATTCTTCGTTCCGTCCAGAATCATATAATTGGTTGCCATCTGATGTGCCATAGGAATACTAAGCACATTGTCCGCAAACTCTTTCCAGCTGCGGACAATGGTATTGTCTTCCCGTCTCTGCCAATGAAATGCAAAGTCTTTATTGAACTTATCCGCCGTAGTATTTGCCATGTATTTCACGTTATTCGGAGTAATGGCAACCAATATCTGTACTGTAGAATAGATATCCCGGTATTGATTCTCGGCCACATACTGTTCCATCTGATTTAAGGCCTCATCCACATCCCGGTGGTCGTTTTTTTCCTCAATTTGAATAATGGGCAGTCCGTTAATCAGCAATGTCGTATCAAATATCCTATCCTTTTTTCCTGCTATAACTGCCGGACGTTTTATTTGATTCACCACTTGGTATATGGTATCGCCTGCTCCAATTTGCTTTTGATCAAATACGGTCAGGAACACGTGTCTGCCATCATCCAAATCAATTTCTATTTGAGAAACGCCATTTAAACCATATAAAAACTGCCCGGCTTTATATGGTGTATGCAGATTACTTATAATCTTTTTAACCTGGTTAAACTCTACAACACTTAATGGATGCTCTAACGTTTTTTGGTTATGCTGTTCCAGAATTTGCTTGAAGTTCTCCCAAAGTGCGTCTGTTGTTTTTATTTCCGGCTTGTATTCCCAAAATTTTGTTTTTACAATATAACTTGGTGTTTCCCACATAACAGAAGCTTTTGCAACATCTGTATCTGTTTCACCTGAAAGATATTGAATTAATTCTGATTCAAACTGAGCTTCTTTCATCCTCTAGTACCCCCTCTAATTTGTTCAGTAAAACTGTCATCTTGTAATCTGCCACCCGTTTTCTCAAAGCCTGCACCCGTAACTGTTTGAAATAAACTTCTCCGATTATTTGCTGCTCATGTAACGACGGCAAAGATGGAAGTTCAATTTCTTTTAACTGGGCTAATGTATATTTTAAAACGGTCGTCCCTTGTAAGCCTAATTGAAATTGTTTTCTAATGGCTCTATTTTCATTTAGCAAATAGATCAAATATTTAGGAGCGATATTTTTATCGGGTTTTATTCTAACATAATTCTGTGTATACAAGTAACCTTGATGGTCTTTTCCAACTATGCTTGCTGTACCTGATATTAAACTGAATATGATATCCTGCGGGAATACTATAGATACTTCGTCTCTGGTTCTAATCTTTTTCGGTTCCCCTGATAATAAATTTATCCCTACCAAGTCATCTGTCAAATCATTTTGACTATATACATTATAAATCGGCGCACTACGGTCCATGGATTCATTGATTCTAAATTGCGGCGTTCCACTCTCAAAATTGACATACTCGCTTAATTTATTCATGCTGGATTCCTTTCTAATTTCTTTTATAATAACACTCTCGTTTTACATTGTCAATTTATATTTGTAATTTTAAAAAATCACATATAAAAATTTCCGTTTAGTATCTATTTTAGTCATAGACTTCACATAAACCACAAGTTCATCAGTTACTTTGCTTTCATAATCAGAGAAGTCCTTTACTGTCCCGTTTTATTCCTGTCATTCCCCTTTCCCCCGACTTTTTTCAAACAGACTCTATATCGGCAGACTGTCCCTCACACACAGTTTTCCATACCCCACCTGCGAATTCGGATACTCACTAAATCCAGGAAGTTCCCTTGCTCCCTTCTGCAGGTATGCTTTGATCTTCTCTCCGTATAAAAATGGATCATTCCCTCTCACAATCCCCCACTCCATCAAAAGTGCCGCGCTGCCCGTCACAAACGGCGTTGCCATGGAAGTTCCACTCATTCTTGTATTCCCGCCGCCGGGACTTGCCCCCAGAATTCCCACTCCCGGTGCCGTGACATCCGGTTTTTCCATGCAGATATTCAGGTCTCCCCTTCCGGAAAAAGATGCATAAGAATTATAAAATACATCGTAGGCTCCCACAGATATAACACTTCTTGCCGTAGAAGGAATCGTCAGCGTCAGATCCAGGCTGGGTTCTAAAAATCTGGTTCCCTCATTGGTCCCGGCGGATACAGGCAGCCACATGTAATAGTCCCCCCTGACGATCCTTCCCGGTTCCATCACAATGGTCCACTGACCGCTCTCGATTTCGCCGCCCTGCGGTACAAAGGCAAAATAGATTTCCTGAAGCCTGTTATACGGAGTCGGAGAGCCATAATAGACATAGACCGTTGTCGTCCCAAACCGGTAGTCAGTCCTTCCCTCCTGGTCCTGAATCTCCCTTCGCTCTCCTGAGGGACTTTGAAGCCACAATCTGAATTCATCCACATAGTTTTTCCACAGCTGCAAATTCAGGCTCTGTTCATAAGGTGCCACTGCAAAGATCACATCTTCCGGCTGCCTTAAACATCCCTGCCTGTGCCTGCCTGATGCTCCCTCGTTTCCTGTTCCAATGCAGACGGCGGTCTGCCACTGACCTGCCATCTGGCTGATATATGTTTCAAGCAGGGAATTTCCCCTGTGATCTCCATAATTATTCCCATAGCTTAAATTTACGCTGACCGGCTTTCCCTTCGCCTCAGCGTAACGGATCACGTACTCCAGAGCCGTCATCAGCTGTGTCGTTCTGGGAAACCCCTGTTCCGTCGCATTTCCAAGCTTCACCACAATCAGAGCGGATCTGTCTGCAACTCCCTGCCTTCCCGCACAGATGGAAGCCACATGAGTCCCGTGCCCGTTGGTATCTCTGCTTAGTACAATATCCCTGCCCTCTGCCGCCGGTGCCTTCAGCGCGCGGTTAATCTCTTCCCTTGTGTATACACTCCCCTCGTAAAAACCTTCCGGCGGATGCCCCGGAATCGTCTGATCCCATAAAATTTCAATCACCGTGTTTCCCTGGTCATCGATGAAATCCGGATGAAAAATATCGATGCCCGTATCGATCACAGCCACATAGGTTCCATCGCCGTGGAGACCCTTTTGTCCATCCCTTACCGACAGAATACAGGAGGCGGCAATCCCCGCCTGATCACTCAGAAGAAGGTTTTTAGGCTTTTCCATATAAATAACCTGGGGAAGGTTTGAAAAAGCATCGATGGATTCCTCAGGCAGATAAGCTATGGCATATTCATTGCTCAAGGCTTCCAGCCTTCCCCCTTCCGGAACCGGAATCTGACTGATCTCACCTATATACCTGATGATCAATTCCCACAGATTCTGCTGCCTGTCATACCCCACATCCAAGTCTCTGCTCTTCTCCCGTTCTTCAGGAGTCAGACTCAGAGAAAGGTTCAGCTGATTTTCTATTTTTTCGTCCATATCAATCCCCGCAATTTCCCTGTTATTTGAATCTATGAACCCGGCCTCCTCACTCATTTATAGTTTTTATCTATGAATAGCTGGAATTTCACCGCAGCGTCTCCCTCCCAAAAGAAGTTTCAACCTTTTATTTACTTTTCAAATAAAACAGCTTTCCTTTTTCAGGTAAAGTAAAGATGTAAAAACGAAGTACAGGAGGATACAATATTAAATGAAAAAACAAATATTTGCTGTGCTGGCTGCCGCAGTGCTGGGAACTGCGGCCCTGTCGGGATGCAGTTCCGAAGACAAAAATACTTCCGAAAAAACTGCCACACTGACCATTCCCGCAGCCGCCAGTCTTACGGATGTGACAGAGGACATCGCCGAGAAATATAAAGAAAAGGAACCCAATGTAGAACTCCGCTTTTCCTATGGAAGTTCCGGCGCACTTCAGACACAGATTGAAGAGGGCGCGGACGCAGATGTTTTTATGTCGGCTGCCCAAAAACAGATGGATGCTCTCTCAAAAAAGAACCTGATCAATAAAAAATCCCGCACGAATCTGCTGGAAAACAAGCTTGTACTGATCGTCCCAAAAGGCAGCAAGACATCCGTTAAAACCTTTGAAGACCTGGCAGATTCAGGCGTAAAAAAAGTGGCACTGGGTGAGCCTAAAGCAGTCCCGGTCGGACAATATTCAGAAGGAGTCTTTCAAAAACTTGGCATTTTGGATAAAATAAAGAAGAAGGCAAACTATGGAAGCGATGTCCGCCAGGTTCTCACATGGGTAGAAAGCGGCGAAGTGGACTGCGGAGTCGTCTATATGACGGATGCGAAAATATCGAAGAAGATCAAAGTAGTCTGTGAGGCTCCGAAGAAAGCCGCCGACCCTGTGATCTATCCGGTGGCCGTGTTAAAAGACAGCAGACATCAGAAAGAAGCCCAGAAGTTTGTAGATTACTTAAAAACCGATGAAATACTGAAGCTGTTCGAGTCTTACGGCTTCCAAAGGATAAAATAATGTTCGATCTGTCACCACTGTGGATTTCTCTAAAAGTAGCCCTTCCGGCTACCATATTTACCTTTGTACTGGGTATCTGTGCTGCCCGGACCGTTGTAAAGCTGAAACACGGACAGGCTGTCATCGACGGCCTGTTTACTCTGCCTTTAGTCCTGCCCCCAACAGTCGTCGGTTTTTTCCTGCTGCTGGCTTTCGGAAAAAACAGCCTGGTAGGGCAGTTCTTTTCTCAGTTTGGGTTTTCCTTTATATTTTCCTGGCAGGGTGCGGTCATCGCCTCAACTGCAGTTTCATTTCCGCTGATGTACCGCACGGTCCGCGGCGCCTTTGAACAGATCGATCAGGAATATCTGTATGCAGCCAGAACCCTGGGAATGACAGAGGGAAAAATATTCCGAAAGATCATCATCCCCCTGGCATGGCCGGGCATCCTTGCAGGAACAATTCTTTCCTTTGCAAGGGCTCTCGGCGAGTTCGGAGCCACCATCATGATCGCAGGCAATATCCCCGGAAAAACCCAGACCATGTCCGTAGCCGTATACACGGCAGTGCAGGCAGGCGACCGTGAGAGTGCCTATCTCTGGGTCATGATCATCGTCTGTTTTTCCTTTGTGATGATGCTCGCCATGAACTTCTGTACATCTTTCCAGGTGCGCTTTGCACGGCGGAAAGGAGCAGCAAAATGAGTCTTTATGTAGATATTGAAAAACATCTGCCTGGGTTTCATCTTAGGACTTCTTTTGAAGCAGGCAATGAAATACTTTCTATTCTGGGGGCTTCGGGCTGTGGAAAAAGCCTGACTCTGAAATGCATTGCCGGAATCGAGACACCGGACCGGGGACGGATCGTTCTGGACGGCAGAGTTTTATTTGACTCCCAAAAGCGTATCAATCTGCCCGTGAGGGACCGGAAGATAGGATATCTGTTTCAAACTTATGCCTTATTTCCCCACATGACGGTGCGTGAAAATATTGCCTGTGGGCTGACTTCCAGGGACAGGTCTTTTGTAGGCTCATGGGTTGAAAAGTTCTATTTATCCGGCCTCGAAGACCATTATCCCTCCCAGCTTTCCGGCGGCCAGCAGCAGCGCACGGCTCTGGCAAGGATGCTGGCATCCAGGCCTTCTCTGATCATGCTGGACGAACCTTTTTCGGCTTTGGATGATTATCTGAAATGGCAGCTGGAGCAGGAACTGATGCACATCATACGGGACTTTCCCGGAACCGCCCTGTTCGTCTCGCACAACAGAGACGAAGTCTACCGGATGTCCGACCGGATCGCCGTCATGGGAAATGGCCGCCTAAAGACCGTACAGCGCAAAAAAGAATTGTTTCAGAATCCGGAATCTCTGGAAGCCGCGCTTCTTACAGGATGCAAAAATATTTCTCATGCAGAGTATATCGATGACCACACATTTTTTGCGTCCGACTGGAACATTGTCCTGACATCTTCCGTCCCTGTTCCAAAAGATATCAGATACGCCGGTTTCCGGGCCCATTACTTTTCCATCGAACTGGATGCGTCTCTGCCCAACACAATGGAATGTACGGTTACGGACATCATTGAAGATACCTTTTCCATGATTCTTCTCTTTCGGGAAAAGCAGAATAAAAAGTCCGGAGACTGGACGGGACTGCGCTTTGAACTACCTAAAACTCTCTGGAACGACCAGATAAAAAAGGATACGATCTTTCTCAGGTTTCCGAAAGACAAATTTCTTTTTATGAAATAAACAAAAGTGGATTTTACACGGCTTTTATCCTTTGTAAAATCCACTTTTTAATTTTCCAGCTGATCCAATGTATCGATATCCCTCAGTTCCCGTCCTCCGGCCTCAAATATAAACACATCTTCAGAATGGCTTCTTACGACCTGCTTGCCTCCCCGGTCTCCCTGTATGGAGAGAAGTTCCTTCACGTAACAGCTGTGAAACACACACGGGTTTTTCGGAATTCCATCTTCCGAGAGACAGCCGATTCCTTTTCCCGCCCGCAAAAAAGCAGACAGGAATTTCCTGACCGTCTCCTCTTTCAGTTCCGGCTGGTCAGCCGTAAAGAAAAGATAGTATGCATCCTCCCGCGGATGCAGATTGGCTTTCAGCCCGATCTGAACAGAGGATGATATCCCCTGTTCGCTGTGCCGGTTCATCAGGCAGAGCACACCGCTCTCTTTTGCATCCAGGTAAATTTCTTCATAGCGGGTCACCACAGTCACGTCTGCGTCTTTCAATTCCCGGGCCAGCGAAAGCATCACATCCAGTGTGTGCCTGTACATAGGTTTACCGCCGATCTCATACAAGAGCTTGTTGGACCCAAAGCGGCGGCCAAACCCTGCGGCCAGCAGGATCATGTGAATCTTCATCTCTATATCCTTTCAAACAGGACCCGGACATGCCCGCCGCAGATCATTCCAAGGTCAGAGGCATCTTTTGCCGAGAGGTCATATTCCTTTACCTGTACGCCAGATACGTGTCCGGCATCCCTGCATGCGGTATATTCGACGCTGCCTCCCCCGATGCTTCCATAAGATGTTCCTCCTTCTCCCAGGAACATCTTGCTTCCTGTCCCTCTCGGAGAAGATCCACTCTTTGAAAGTATCGTCAGCATGACTCCGTGTTCTCCTCCAAGGACCGCATTTGCCACATCCATATCCGCAAAGCCGGTATGGCGGCGGTTCTTTTCTTTCACGATCTCTGCCATGATACTCACGGCGATCTCCTCCGGCAGCTGTCCACCAAGGGGCAGACCGATCGGTGAGTGCATAGACTCTACCTTCTCGCCGGAAAACCCTTCTTCTAACAGGGCATCTTTTGTAATCTTTACTTTCGTGCGGCTGCCGATCATGCCGAAATATGCATGGGGATGAGATAAGACCTTTCTTGCGCAGGCCCGGTCTCCCTGATGTCCCCTGGTCACCGCCACATAAAATGTATTCTCATATCTGAACAGTTCATCCGGCAGACAGTCAAAATCACAGCAGAGCAGCCGGTCTGCCCACGGAAACCTGTCTTTCGTAACAAACTCTTCTCTGTCATCCACCACCGTTATGTCAAATCCAAGAATCTTTCCGATCTGGCAGACCGGCTGTGACACATGGCCTCCTCCTAAAATAACGAGCCTGGGGGCTTTTTGAAAGAGCTCCACAAAAATCTCACGTTTCCCAATCGAAACAGTCTCTGTCTGCTCCACCCTCCTGAGTTCAGTAAGAAATTCCTTCCAGAAATGCTCTCCATGCATCTCCTCCTGAGTGTAAATACATTTTTCTCCTGCCATCGGGCCGGAGACAATGGTGGCACTCAAAACTTTTCCCCTCTCTCCGAGCATTTCAAACAACAATTCATATGCAGACAAACAGACACCTCCTAATAAGCCAGTACTTCATATCCCGTCTCTGTCACGAGCACCTGGATCTCCCACTGGGCGGACGGACGGCCGTCTGCCGTGTAGACGCTCCAGTTATCTCCTCCATCAGTGTAGACTTCATCGGTTCCCATGTTGACCATGGGTTCAATGGTGAATACCATGCCCGGGACCAAAAGCATCTCCGTGCCCTTTTTCGTGACGTAGCTGACAAACGGCTCCTCGTGAAACTCCAGCCCGACACCGTGTCCGCCGATCTCCCGCACGACCGAATATCCATTCTTGACTGCGTGATCGTGGACCGCCTGGCCCATGTCTCCCATGAAGCCCCACGGTTTCACCTGTGCAAGCCCAAGTTCCACACACTCTTTCGTCACATCCACAAGCTTCTTCTTTTCATCACTTACATTTCCGATGCAGAACATCCTTGATGAATCCGAAAAATATCCATGATAGATCGTTGACACATCCACATTGATGATATCTCCGTCCTTCAGCACAATATCCTCAGAAGGGATGCCATGGCACACCTGCTCATTGATGGAAGTGCATACGCTTTTCGGGAAACCTTCATATCCCAAAGGAGCCGGGATACCCCCAAGTTCCGCAGTCTTATCGTGAACCAGCCGGTCGATCTCCTCTGTGGTCATTCCTTCCCTGATATGTTCTGCTACATAGTCGAGGACTGCGGTATTGATCTTTCCGCTTTCCCGGATTCCTTCGATCTGTTCCCTGTTTTTGAGAATAAATCTCGGCGGCACAATATGTCCCTGCCGCGCGAATGCCTCTATTTTTTCGTCCGAAGCCATATGGCAGACTTTATATTTCTTATTGCTGCCGCACCAGCAGGCATCATTTCTTCCCAATTTTCCTAACATGTCAGTTCCTCTTTTCTAAAATTTGTTTTCTGTCCCCTATTATATCACTGGAGTCCTGCCGTGTTAAGAAAATATCTTCTGTCAAAGCGGCAGATCTCTTTTTTGAAACCGGTATTTCCCCAATTCAAAAAACAGAATCCCAATCATCAGCAGAATCCCTGACATGACAATTGCCCGGCTTTCTCCTCTTAAAAGAGCATCTCCATCAAATAAAGTAAAAATTGTGGCATATTTGAGATTTTCCAGCTTATCCCCCATATTTGAGAGCATCTGTACAAGATAAAAAACAAGAAATACTCCGACTCCAATACCTGTGGACCTGCGAGTATCATTGCAGATACAGGACATAAAAAAGAAAAATCCGCTGATACATATATGAAGACAGAGCAGACCCGCATTTAAACTGAGAAATTCTGCGATTCCCAGGTCCCCCGGAAACATCATCTCAGAGCAGACAATGCCCAGCACCGTGATATATAAGATCATCAGGCACACGCTGGCTGTCAGGAAGAACCCCTGTGTTCGGACGACTTTTCTCCTGGAATGAGGCGCGGAGAGGATGGATGCCATAGAACCCCTGTCCACATATCCGGCCACCAGCTTATTGGCAGTAAACAGCTCATATATCATAGGCAGCACAAACATAAAAAAGCCGTATAAATAGGTTTTTAAAAAGCTCTGAAGAGTCGTCCCGGGATTTGTCATCCCTGCGGCTGACATGAGCCCCGGCATCGCCTTTTCAAACTCCGCCAGCATTTTCCCGAGATCGGGTTCAAACATGGAGACCATGACGCTGATATACATGGAGGCCACGGCTGCGATGATCAGAAACACTTTGTAATTGGATTTTATTTCCCGTTTCAAGAGCGGCATAACAAATATATTATTCATGAGAATCACCCCCGTAAAAATGCAGGAACAAGTCTTCCAGGGTCTGCTTCTGTTCCGCAAGATTTAAGACCCGGTATTTTCCTAAACATCTGATGAACTCCGAGAGTTCTCCCCTGACACCGACCGTGACCCGGTTCTCCCCGGTCTGCCTCACCCCGTTCATCTCCCTGGAAAATGCCTCTGCCTCCGCTTTCGAACCCAGGGTGACCATAAAGACCTTCTGCTTGCTCTTTCCAAGTGTTCCCATGTCTTCCACGGCGACAAGCCTTCCTTCTCTGATGATCGCCGTGCGGTCACAGGTCCTCTCCACCTCCTCGAACATATGGGAGGACATGAGAACCGTCGCTCCCCTCTTCTTTTCCTCCAGGATCAGTTCCACAAACTGATTCTGCATCAGAGGGTCCAGCCCGCTCGTAGGTTCATCCAATATGTAGAGATCCGGAGAATCCATGAATGCACATACAATGCCGATCTTCTGTTTCATTCCCTTGGACATTTTTTTGATCCTGCCTCCCGGGTCCAGAGAAAACATATCCATGAGCTCCTGCATCCTGCCCTTATTCTTCATGCCTTTCAGGTCCGCGGCGAACTTCAGAAACTGCTTTCCCGTCATATCATCCATAAATGCGATCTCTCCCGGCAGATAACCGAGGGATCTGTGAATATCCTTTGCCTTATGAAAACAGTCCATTCCGTTGATCGTACAGGTTCCGTGATTCGGGGTGGAAAATCCAAGGAGATGTCGGATCGTCGTAGTCTTTCCGGCTCCGTTGGGACCGAGGAATCCCATCACTTCTCCCTTTTTCACGGAAAATGTGACATCAAAGATACCCCTCTGATTTCCATAATCCTTTGTCAGGTGTTTCATTTCAATCGTATTCATAGATACTCCTTTCGGTAGACGCTTTTCTTTATCCAGTCCATCCAGCGCTCATAGTCTTCGCACACCCGGTCAAGATCAAAATCTTTTCTGCACACCGCCTCTCTCAAATATCCGTCTCCCAAATAGTAGAGCAGCATAAACACGTCCCAGGGGTCCACATCTTCCTTAAATTTCGAAAAATCCACCTCCGGAAACCACCGCGGAAACATCTCCTCTAAAAAGGTCTTGTTTCTATCTGAAAGTTCCTGCCTCACCGCCTCATTTTCTTCATATCTGGCCTTCAGAAGGAACCCGTGGATATATGGGTTATCCTTCAGCAGAGTGGATTTCACCCGTATCGAAAGTTCAAACAGTTTAAAAAAGTCATGTTCTTCTTTGAAATCCATATCCTCCAGCTGCCTCACGATCAGGCCAATCAGATAATCATAGACATAAAGATACAATGATTTTTTATTCTTAAAGTAGAAGAACAGCAGTCCCTTTGATATGCCGGCCAGTTCTGCCATCCTGTCTGTGGAGGCATGCTTATATTCTTTCTCCGCAAATACCCGGATCGCCGCATAAATGATCTTTCTTTGTTTTTCTTCGGGAAGTTTCAAAAACTTTTCGTTCAAAACAGCCTCCTTCCATTGACTGTTCCGGTTCATGAGTTAGTTTGATTATATGCCATTGACTCAAAAAAACAACCCCCTGTATTATCCAGAAACAAAGATAAGGCCAAAGCTGTAAAGCTCATTTTTTTGGAATATTGTAAAACAATATCCGGTGCGGTACAATAGATGAAAAATATGCGAAAGAAAAAGGTGAACATATGACGAAGACAAAAAGAAAAACAGGCAGATGGATTCTGCTTTTCATACTGCTGATCCTTCTTTATGAGGCGGCAGGGGCATGCCTGCCCTTTGCATTCCAGAAGACAGTTAGCGATTCCTACAAAAAAACAGTCGATGTCCCGGCGTTTTACGGTTCGGGCCCCGGCAGGGAGCGGGCCGGCATAGTCGAGACAAACATGGGCGCTCTGGACACAAGACTTGCCATGTTCCGGGAAGCAAAAAAGAACATCATCATCTCTACCTTCGACATACGGGAAGGAAAGAGCACTGACGATACATTTGCGGCTCTCATTAATGCCGCCGACCGCGGGGTCAAAGTACAGATTTTAGTGGACGGGCTCTACGGAATGCTGCACATGAACGGCAAATCAGTATTCCAGGCAGCAGGAAGCCATCCAAACATAGAAATCCGGTTTTATAACGAACCGAATTTTTTAAAGCCGTGGACAATCAATGGAAGGCTTCATGACAAGTATGTGGTTGCGGACGATTCGCTCCTTCTGATGGGAGGGCGGAACATGTTTGACTATTTCATCGGAGATGACAGCCGGGGAAGCATCGGCTATGACCGGGAAGTGCTTCTGTATTCCAAAAAACCGGAACAAAAGAACGGGGCTATTCCACAGGTCCTTTCTTATTTTAAAAGAGTTTGGAATTCCTCAGACTGCAAGACAGTTTTTGAGGGAGATCCCCAGAGAGAAAAGACAAAGAGTGAGATCAAATATCTCTCTCGTCGTTACCAGTCCATTAAAAAGAAGCTTCCTTCGAAAACGGACTGGGTAAAACAGACCGTTCCTGTAAAAAAGGCTTCCTTTGTGACAAACCCGGTCCATATCGGCAATAAGGAGCCTTATGTGTGGTATACGATGCAGCAGCTCATGCTGACTGCAAAAAAAGATGTCACGATCCAGACACCATATGCGGTTTTCTCCAAAGATATGTATAAGGGAATGGAGGAACTGACCGGGAAAGTCCCGAACGTAGAAATGCTGGTGAACTCCACAGCCGTGGGTGATAATTTCATCGCTTCCTCAGACTATACAAGAAACCGTTCAAAGGTCCTTAAAACAGGCCCCAGGGTCTACGAATTTTTCGGAGACCACTCCTGCCACGGCAAGTCCATTGCCATCGATGACCGGCTGTCAGTGATCGGCTCCTATAACTTTGACATGAGGAGCACATATTTGGACACTGAGACTATGCTCGTGCTGGACAGCCCCGAATTAAACAGAGAACTCAGAACAAACATGGACAAGTTGAAGGACCAGTCCCTTGAAATAAATAAAAAAGAACAGTATTTTCCAAAACAGGGAGTGACCCAAAAAGAACCAGAGAATTCCAAAAAGCTGCTGTTTAAATTCAGTTCCCTGTTTATTCAGCTTTTCCGATACTTAGCGTAGCGGAGAAGAAAGTGGGCAAGCCCGCTTCATCTCTCGGGAAAGACTTTCATGCACTAGCGTGACAAGGTCTTTCCTGAGAAAAAAACAACCCCTGTCATTCGGGATTGTTTTCTTTTTTGCCTGTCTGTTTCTTCTTTTTGACCCGGCTGAATACCAGGCCATTGTACAATCGGTATACGGAGGATACCATCATAATCCCACCGGACACTGCCATGGCGATGATCAGGGTTCTCTGCCCATACATGGCAAACAGCCCCCAGTTTTTTGCAACTGCATAATTCATCGTATAGTAAAGCTGCCCTCCCGGCACAAGGGGAATGATGGCCCCGATCAAAAATATAGTGGCTGGGCTCTTGGCCAGTCTGGCAAGTGCCTCCGCATAAACGGTCGCCGCCATGGATGCGACGAAGTTCGGCAGAAATGTACTCGTGGTCAGGGAAGCCATGACCAGATAGACCGTCCATGAGACAAGCCCCCCCAAACCGGCAAAAAATAACTTCTTTCCTCTCACATTAAATAAAATAGAAAAGCCGAGAGCTCCGATAAACGAAGAAAGAACCTGGATCGCCTGTACTATCATAAGACACCTCCCCACAGTACAAGTGCGGTGAAGGAACCAGCCGCAAGAAATACAGCGGTCACCACCACTTCACAAAGCCGTATCATACCCGCCATCACGTCTCCTCCTATAATATCCCGGATAGAATTGACAAAAGCCACCCCGGGTACAAGAAGCATGATATTTCCTATGATGATCGTGCCGTAATCTCTGGTGGCCCCCAGATGCGCCAGTATATATGCAATAGTGGCCACCATAAAAGCTGCAGTAAAGTCTGAAAACATAATATTGGAATCCAGCTTTTGAAGAAAAGCCATCAGCCACCAGACTGCCGCACCGCATAGGGCCCCTATGATCCCTTCCACAAATCCTCCGCCGAAAAAGACTGCAAATGTTCCTGCGATCAGAGATGCAATCAGACACTGCACCGGCAGGCTGTAAATGTGCTCCTGACGAATGTCCGAAAGCTTTTCCTCCAGATAAGAAATATCCGGCTTCTCCCTGCACACATATCTGGAAAGATCATTTAACCGGTCTAATTTATGAAAATCCGTCTTGTAGTATTTAATTCTTTTAGTCTGGGTAAACACATCTCCGTCTTCCGTAGTCACCGTGACCACTATGCTGGATGTGATCGTAAACGCCTCAACTTCCCTCGCTCCGTATGCAAGGCAGATGCGCTCGATAGTGTCTTCCACTCTGGAAACACCGGCTCCGCTTATCAACATCATTTTTCCGAGATCCATGGCCTGGATCAATACCTGCTTTAAAAACATGTGAACTCCTCTAACGTAAAATGACCGGATATTGGCTGTCAAAACAGATACCGATGCGGGCAGCCTGATCCATCCGCTCCTTTGTGTCACATTGGTTCAGCAGAATAAGAAGGTCCGCATCCGGGTATTGTTTTCTGAGCATTATAACATATTCCATACGGATCAGCTTCATAATATCCTCATAATTAAGAAATTCTTCATCAGATTTTTCAAGAATTTTACACGCGTGTTCCGGCCGGTGGCACACATCCTTTATTGGGTTCCCGAGAGCACTCATCCCTGCCACGATCAGAATCTGGTCCGTTTCCTCCGGTATGACCGGCTCTGTTTCATTTCTGGCCTTTACCGGCATTCTCTTTGCTCCGTCCGCCTCCACTATGGTAACGTCAGCAAAAGAGGAGGCTGCCTTAAAGACTTCTTTTGGCAGCCCCTTCATCTTTTCTCCGTCACGGAGTCCTGCTGTAACGGTCCGGCCCGGCTTCAGTCTCGGTATAATATCATCCGCATCTCCGGAAAGCACGGTCTCCCTCCCCGGAATTTCCATGTGAGTGGTGGTCGTCACCAGGACCCTTTTTCCCATCTCTTCCTGTTCTCCTGCGATCTTAAATACTGATGTCGTCTTTCCCCCGGCTCCCACTACGGAAAGGATACCGTCGCGGATTCCAAAGGCTTCGGACAGCGGCTCCTCTTTTCCTATCCTTTTCATTCTTAGTTTCTCCCAAGTTTTATTTTCTAACCTCCCTTTTACTATAGCTTATTGCGCGGAACGCGTCCACCCGAAGGGTATAAAATACGGTGTGCCCTATGGGTGTACTTATGATTGTTCATTATTTGTAGCTTAATTCATATTTTTTACTCGGCAAATCGGAGTTTATCTTCGTATATAATCCAAATCTATGATGCCATTATATGATTGTGTTTTAAGTAACTTCAGCTTTATCTCCTGTTTCCCATTTTCAAATAGACGCGTACCTGAACCCAAGAGTGTTGGAATTACAGTAATATAATAACGGTCAATCAAGTTTTTATTTATGAACTGTTGAATCAGGTTTGCACCACCGCAGATCCAAATATCTTTTCCATTTCCTTCTTTCAAATGATGTATTAACTCAACAGGATTTTCATTTATAAACCTGATTTTCTCAGATGAAGCAAGCTCGTTATGTGTAATGACATAGGTTGTATAATCGTCATATATCCATTTATTTGGAGAAAGTTCAGTAACTACTTGATGATAAGTATTCCACCCCATCAAAATCGTATCAATGTCTTTTACAAACTCTGAATAAGTATCAATATTTTCATTGTTGCTGCCTTGTCCTTCTAACCAATCAACTTTGCCATTGCTATCTGCAATATATCCGTCAAGACTCATTGCAATAAACAAACTAACTCTTCTCATATCTGTTTACCTCACCAAATTCTGATTGCTCTTTCTTCAACAGTCCTTGAAAAACCCATGACATTTTCCACATGATTTCCGTTTGGCTCTTAGAATGCCTCACTCCAATCATGTAGAAAATGGACATAATATCTGCAGGAAAGGTGTTCTTCGAATAAAATGGGCTATTCTCCAAAAGCCTTCTTTATTCATCTGATTTCCCTTAAAGCTGTTTTTTTTGAAAGGCAATGCCCGATAAAACCAAAAGGATCAGGAGGAGTACTCCCGTCATCAGAAAGCTCCTGGAAAAATCCGAGGTTTTGAGAGCCCCGGTAATCAATCCGTATGGCTCGGATACCAGACGCATAGGATTAAATTTCCGGATCCTGGGAACGATATTCAGCAGAAACATCACAGCTACCATAATTCCGGTAAATAAAAGGCTAGAATAACTGCTCTTTGAAATCACGCTGCCCAAAAGGTCTGAGGCCAGCAGCAGTACCCCGAACAGCCATACCCCCAGGAGCGCAGGCATCAGATGATCAATGTCTTTCGTTTTCCAGAAATAAACTGTATATCCATAGGTTACTCCCGTGCACACCGCATAGGATACTGTCCACAGAAGGACTGCCACCGTAAACTTTGAACAGAGCACCGCCGTCCGGGAAAGCCCCTTGGTGACCATTAAGATCAAAGTTCCTTTTTGGATCTCGCCTGCCATCATTCCGGAAAAGAGAATGGCTAAAACCACAAGCCCCATCTGAGGCACATTTTTGAAAAACTGCATCCAGGAATCCGCCGCCGAGGGAGCCGGAAGATCAATGCTGATGCCTCCGGGCATAAAGCTTTTCACAAGCTCCGGGGTAATCTTTGCTATAAAAGGATTCATAAAACCAAACATCAGAAAAATACATCCGAGGATCAGCAATTTATAAGTGCAGATACTTTCCAGCAGCTCTTTTTTCGTAAACGCCCAGTACGCCCTCATGATATCACCTCCATAAATAAGTTTTCCAGGGTCGGCTTCTGCACTTCCATTTTCAGCGGACATATATTGTGCTCTGTCATGCAGATCATAAGCTCTGTCTCCAAACGGGCCATATCCGATGTGTGGAAAATTAAAACTCCATTCTTTTTCTCTACCCCGAAAACATAGCCCTTCTTCTGAAATTCAGATTCCAGCAGTTTTTGTCCTCCCGGTGTGCCCGTCTCCAGACAGAGGCTGTCTTTCCTGTGCTGTGCCTTCAGTTCTTCAAGGCTCCCCGAAAGGGCCAGGCTTCCGTCTTTGAGCACTGCCGCCCGGTCACAGATTCTCTCCACATCGGACAGCACATGGGTTGAAAATAATACCGTTGTTTTTTCTCTGACTTTTGAAAGGATATCCAGGATCTCCTTTCGTCCCAGAGGGTCCAGGGCGGAAGTCGGCTCATCGCAGATCAAAAGCCCGGGCTCGTTGAGCAGTGCCTGTGCAATGCCCAGACGCTGTTTCATACCTCTGGAGTATCCGCGAATTTTTTTCTTTTCCTCTGAAAGTCCTACCAGACTGAGAAGTTCTTCGCTTCTTGAACAAATCTCTTTTGCTGAAAGCCCTGTGATCTCCCCGCACAGACGCAGGTACTGCTCTGCCTTCATATACCCGTAAAATTCAGGCACATCCGGCAGATATCCCACTCTGCGGTTTGTCTTTGCGAAACCGTAGCGAACCGTTTCTCC
Organism: Anaerostipes hominis (ex Lee et al. 2021); assembly: GCF_002270485.1. Classification (GTDB taxonomy): domain Bacteria; phylum Bacillota; class Clostridia; order Lachnospirales; family Lachnospiraceae; genus Anaerostipes; species Anaerostipes hominis. The sequence goes on from NZ_NQOG01000001.1 coordinate 27,356, forward strand.
CAACACCTTCACTTCCCCTTTGTCAGCTTTTAAAAGCCCGAGGATGATCTTCATGGTCGTCGTCTTTCCAGCTCCGTTCTGGCCTAAAAATCCATATACAGAGTGCTCCGGCACCTGAAAAGTTAAGTCCCTTAACACCTGATGGGTTCCAAACTGTTTTGAAAGATGTTGAATCTCCAGCACATTCATCATTCATCCCCTCTTCCAAACACAAAATACACGACCGGTCCTAAAAATTGTATAAACATGACAATTAATATCCAGAATATACGGTTCCCAAACCGGTAATCCGGATGTCTCACCACATGTACCAGGGCGGTCACCATCAGCACCAGTTCCAATATGATCACAGGGATTAAAAAAGGCATATATTCCATCAACTCATTCATCGTCATAACCTCCATTCTTTTTGTATGCGTTTTACAATCTCTTCAAACCTGGGGTTTCCTGTGAGCGGCTCGAATGCCGGATGTTTGAACCCGTCTATCACTGACTGTTTGATCAGCTTTGCTTCCCGCGGTGCCTGGACTCCCAGACACATTTCATTCAGCCATGGATCGACCAGATCAAAGAAATCATCTCCATGCAGTGTGTACGGCAGAAGATTGTTCAGGCAGACTCTCTCATAGTTTTCAAGCATGGCGAGTGCTTTTTCTTCTTTTTTCTGTCCCATATACCCCACTGCGGCCGCAAAGTATAACTGTGCCATTGCATTTACGTACAGAAGGTCCAGTTCAAATGCCTCTGCGATCTGACTGCCTCTCTGGACAAGCATTTCAAACTTTTCTTCATCTTTTTCATACAGGGTCAGTTCCTGTATCATAAATGACATCACGCCCACCAGATTCTGATACAGACTGATCTGTACTGTCTCCCTGGCCTTTTCCTCATTTCCCAGCATGCGGTACGCCTCCGACAAGATGCCCTCATCAAAATAATTCGCCCTGACTTCCTCGTCCAGAAGTTCCAGCACCTTTTCAGGATGTCCCTCCAGCAGTTCCATTCTGGCTTCCAGAGAGTTTGCCTGGGAGGAGAGAAGGACATCACCGCTTTCTTCTTTCACTCTTCGGCAGAGATCCGCCGCCGTTTTCATTACGGTCTTCTGTTCTTCCGGTTTCTCCAGCAGGACAAAATGATTCATGTACAGAATAATCATCTGCATAATAAGAGGAAAACAGGAATAATATTTTTTCAAGATCCCGTCACATTCCTCAAATACTTCTTTCGCCGGCTTCTGACTGAAGTCCTTTGCCAGTCTTAAATAGAGTTTCCGTATGTCTTCCTTTGTCATCTGCGGCTTATATCCTATGAGTTCATCGACACTCATGTTGAAATAGGCCGCCAGCTGGGGCAGAAACGTGATATCCGGGCAGCTCTGCCCGGTCTCCCACTTGGATACCGATGCTTTGGAGACACCGATATAGGCTGCCAGCTGATCCTGGGTTATTCCTTTTTCTTTTCTCTTTTTCACCAAAATATTTGACAGATTTAACTCCTTCATATTCATCACCTCAAGTTCATTATAACCGTATACAGGAATACTACAATGGATTTGAAGTTGATTTTAGTTGATAAAATCAACCAAAAAGAAACAATGCCGCGGTATAGCATCCCGCAGCCTTTATTTATACCGGAAAATCTTGTTCAGTTCATTGACGGTCTCCATGCAGTTCATGGCAAGAGTATTAAAATACAGCTCCTCGTCAAGGCATCCGTATACCCTGTCCTCTCCCAGAATCATGTTGTTCTTCGGCGTAATCTGCCTTCTGCGCATATAGGAGCCGATCTTCCCCCATTGTTTTTTCATCAGTATCAAGAAGGCTGTTTACACTTTTTAAAAAATCAGACTCTGCGGTGATGGGGAGAAGAAATTTATTCACAAGAAGTACAGTGTCCGCCAAGGCTTTTAAATATTTCGGTCAGCACAAAGGTCACTCCCATCCCCGCAATGGTCCCGAGGATACGGTTGTTGATCTTCATCATGCTTTCCTCCGAATACGGCATCAGCATCAGAAAGAGCTCATCGGATACCAGTAGCCGTGTTCCAGATTAGTCAGTCTGCACACCAGGTTCTCCGTCCGGCTGAAGCTTTTAATTTTTTCTATGATCTCACCGTTATCCGTCTGGTTCATATGGTACATCATCCGGATGAGCTCCTCTTTATCCCTTGAGTCCTTCTTCCCGTCCGATAGCCTGATAAACTGCACCGCCAGATTGTTCATTCCTTTTCTTACAGTTTTATAATACCTTTTTTCTTAATGATTCTGGAATGCAGATACAGAAAAGCTGTGAGGACGGCAATGGCATAGAGAAATGCACATAAGCGCACAGGCATCGCCTGTGCCGGGATCAGGCGCAGCTGGAGAAACACAAATAACAGGGAATGCCGCCCATTGTCTCCCGGCCGTGTGCATCCCGTTCTGACAATGCTTCATATTATCATCTCCCCTGCGTTGACTTTTAAAATAGAAAGTGCTACGATTTTATCACATGAAAGCAAGACTGTAAAGGAGACAGACTATGGGATTTAAACTTAGAAAGATCGTTATCATCGGAGCGGGACATGTGGGAACCATGTGTGGACTCAGCCTCATGTACCGGGGTGAAGTTGATGAACTGGTTTACATAGATATTGACAGAGAAAAGGCTTACAGCCAGGCACTGGACCTTGACGATGCGGTTTCTTTTCTCCCGCATCAGATCACTGTCCGGACAGGAGACTATGGGGATGTGGAGGATGCAGACGTCATCGTTATGGCCGCCGGTGTTTCCAGGCTCCCGGGCCAGACCCGTCTGGATATGCTGGACGATTCTATCCGCATCATGAAAGAAACAGCCTCTCACATGCAAGGCCTGCATATACCGGGAATCCTGATCAGCATTTCCAATCCGGCTGACATCGTGGCGGATTATCTGAGAAAGCAGCTGGGCCTTCCGAGAAACCGCTGTTTCAGCACCGGAACTTCCCTGGATTCATGCAGGTTAAGAAGGATTCTTTCCCAGAAGATGCACCTGGACCGCAATTCTATCCAGGCCTTTGTCATGGGCGAACACGGCGATTCACAGATGATACCTTTTTCTGCGGTCCATATTTCTGGCAAACCTCTGGTTCAGTGGATGAAAGATGAGCCAGTGCGGTATGGAAAACTGGATCTTGTACAGATCGAAAAGGAGACTGCCAATGCAGGACACGAGGTGATCGAGGGAAAAGGCAGCACAGAATTCGGTATCGGCATCGCCCTGTCAGAGATTGTCCGCTCTATTTTCCATGACTCAAAAAAAGTCCTGCCGGTCTCTCCCCTGCTTGATGGGGAATACGGACAGTACGGAATCCATGCGGGTGTCCCTTGTGTCATCGGAAAAGACGGAATCGAACAGATCATAGAGATCCCTCTGACTGACAAAGAAAAAGAGAAATTTGAAAACTCCTGCCGGGTGATTCGTGAATATATCAGCCGGATATAATCGTATTTCATCCCTCTCTTTTTTCCATGGTAAAGGAATTACATATAAGGATTGTAGCGGAAGGAATTGAACATAAAGAGCAGGTAGATTTTCTAAAGGATATCGGCTGTCACACGGTCCAGGGTTACTATTTCTACAAACCCATGCCTGAAGGTAATTTCGCCGCGCTCTTAAACGGGATAGAAAAATAACATAAAAAGAAGAACAAAGTGGGCAAGCCCACTTCAACTCCCCAACCCCTCAATCTTTGAGGGGCCTGACAACTTTGCGTGCCAGATGCAATTTGCCGCAGGCAAATAATTTCCTTACGCATCTGTGCACGACCAGCGGAGCGTTTTTCTTTGTCTCTCATGATCAGACTCTGTAAATGTAATGTTCTTTCCTTGGTTTTGCTTTCGGTGTTTCTCCGTCCTGGTATCCCAGAATGCAGTGGCCGATGCCGACATAATCTCCTTCAATTCCCCATTGTCTCAAGAGTTTCCTTCCTTCTTCGCTCTCAAACTCCTGCTTCGCCCGGTGAATCCAGCAGGAACCGATTCCCAGCGCGTGTGCAGCATTCATCAGATTCCCCATCACAAGACTGCCGTCTTCCACATATGTGGACCGGTTTTTGTCTGCCAAAACAACGATCACCGTCGGAGCTCCGTAAAAGGGATCGATCGATTCATTTCCGAGGAATTTAGCGTTCATCTTCGACAATTTTGAAATCGTTTCTTTGTCCTGTATGACCACCATGACCGGTGACTGCATCCCCATGCCTGTGGGTGCGTTCATGCCGGCCTTCAGGATCTCCTGAAGGTCCGCTTCCTCGATCTGTCTGTCCCGGTACTTTTTTATGCTTCTTCTTTCCTTTAAATCTTTAATCGTATCTTTCATTTCATACCTCCTGTTTTGTATTATACAAGAGTTTTTGTCCATGCGATTGCCAATGCCCCGTAGCCTATGTGACAGGCGATGCTCAGAGACAGCGGGTCCATCTCAAAGTGATGTCCCGGAAAACGGCCTTTGATCTCTTCTGCCCAGAGAGCTGCTTCTTCCCCGCTTCCCGTATAGGCGGCCTGAATAATGACATCTTCCTTTTCCATAGACGGACCGAACATTTCATTCAGTTCCTTTTCTACGGCTTCCAGCATTTTTTTCTTGGCAAGCTTCATTCCTCTTGCCTTCGTAAATGCATCCAGCTTTTCTCCCTTGATCTGGAGCACCGGCTTAATATTCAAAACAGAGCCGATGGCTGCCGCTGCCGGAGTAATCCTCCCCCCCTGCTTTAAATATTTTAATGTATCTACGGTTATAAAAATAGATGACTCCATTTTATGTTCTTCCAATATGCTTTTTATCTCGGCCGCACTCATGCCCTGCTCTGCCATCTTTTTGGCTTCCAGCACGGACTGCTTCTGGGTGACAGAAATCCTCTGGTTATTCACTACCTGGACTTTGCCGTCAAAGTCCTCTGCCAGCATATGTGCCGTCTCACAGGAACTGCTCAGGCCGCTGGACATAGGGATATGGACAATCTCATCATATTCTTTCAGCACCTTGTTCCACAAATCCATCACATCTCCCGGAGCAGGCTGAGACGTCTTGATATCCACGCCCTCCCCAAGTCTCTTATAAAATTCTTCCTGAGTCAGGGTAATATCCTCAAAATACAGCTTTTCATCAATATAGAACGGCATAGGCAGCACGTAGATTCCATACTCCCCTGCCTGATTCTGTGTGATTCCGCTGTTGCTATCTGTAATTACTGCAACTTTTCCCATAACGAATCCTTTCATGATTTTTAGGAACTATTGATAATCCCGTCCTTTTATCATAACAAATGTTAGGGTATACAGTCAAATACCTATTTCCCCGGATGTCCGCATTCCGATTCTTTTCCACACAGGATACCCAGTCCGTGGGAGAGTTCGTCCAGGATACATTCCAGATTTTCTTTGACTGCTTTCGGGCTGCCCGGAAGATTTATGATCAGTGTACGTTTCCTTATGACAGAAACTCCCCTGCTGAGCATTGCCCTCTTTGTAATCTTCAAAGATTCAAGGCGCATGGCTTCGCTGATCCCCGGAGCAAGCCGCTCCGCCGCCTCAAGTGTGGCTTCCGGCGTCAGATCCCTCTCTGAAAATCCGGTGCCTCCCGTGGTCAGGATCAGATCCGCCGTGTGCCGGTCACAGATCTCTATGAGTCTTCCTCTCAGCGGTTCTATCCCATCCGGGAGGATTTCAGCCGAAACTACTTCATAGCCTTCCGCCTCTGTCATCTTTCGGATCAGCGGACCGCTTTCATCCCGGCGCTCACCCGATGCGCCTTTGTCGCTCAATGTGATAACTGCTATTTTATATGCCATGTTTCTTCTCCTCATGCTCTTATGATCTGATCATCTACCCGGAGAGTCCCTCCGCACACCACTCTCAGAAAAATGCCCTCTGTCGGCATAATGCATTTTCCGACCCTTTTGTATATTTCGCAGTGACTGTGGCACTCCTTCCCCCTCTGGGTCACTTCCAGGACCACATCCCCCGCCAGGAGACGGTCGCCCACGGCAAGACTGTCCACATCGATTCCGGATACAATGAGGTTTTCCCCGAAGTCCCCGTCCTCCACTTTTCCTCCCTGCTCGGTAAACTCTTTTATTTTCTCATATCCGAGAATACTGACCTGCCGGTGCCATTTTCCGGCGTGGGCATCCCCCCGGATTCCAAACTCCTCAACGAGAAGTGCTTCTTCTACCGGACGTTTTACAGTCCCCTTTTTTTCACTGATACAGATTGCCTCAATCTTTCCCACTGCTGTCCTCCGTTTCTGCCATATCCTCTGAAACATAACGGAATGATCCGCTTCTTCCTCCGGATTTCTCAAGAAGATGAATGTCTCCCATAGACATGGACTTGCTGACTGCCTTACACATGTCATAAATGGTCAGCAGTGCGATCTGCACCCCTGTGAGCGCTTCCATCTCCACTCCGGTCTTTCCCGTTGTCTTCACTGTACAGACGGCCCTGATCGAATAATCTTCTTCCCGCATCTCAAAGTCTACGCTGCATTTGTGAATCAGCAGCACATGGCACATAGGAATCAGACTGCTGGTCTGTTTCGCGCCCATGATGCCTGCGATCCTGGCCACCGAAAGTACATCACCTTTTTCTACCTGCTTCGTTTTGATCTTTTGATAGACCTCTTTTCCGACAAAGATTCTGCCCTGGGCAGAAGCTTCCCTTCTTGTATTCTCTTTGTCCGACACATCCACCATCACGGCGTTTCCGTTTTCATCAAAATGTGAAAAATCGTTCATCTCTCCTACCTTCCAAATCCACAGTCCGGATAAGTACACGGATCACACTGCATACAAAATCCTCCGTGTGCCATTTTTATAAAATCCTCTCTCGTCAGCTTTTCCCCGGCCAGAAGTCTCGGCACGGCCAGGTCGAACACCGTGCGTTTCGAGTACATGACACATCCCGGAAGTCCCACTACCGGAATTCCTTTTACATAGGAAAGCATGAACATAGCTCCCGGGAGTACAGGGCTTCCGTAAGTGACAACCTCACCGCCGCAGTCTCTGATGGCAGAGGGCGTCACATCGTCCGGGTCCACACTCATGCCGCCGGAAACCTGCACCATTCCTGCCCCCTGTTCTATGAAACGAAAGATTGCTTTCGTAATCTCCTCTTTCTCATCTCCGGGAAACACCTGTCCGATGATTTCCCCGTCCAGATCTTTTGCTTTTCTTTTAAGAACCGGGCCGAATTTATCCTCGATGCGCCCGTCTGCAATCTCGGACCCTGTGGTCACAATCCCGATTCTGGTGTGATGAAACGGCAGGACTTCGATCATCGGGCCTTTCTCTTCACAGAGTTTCTCAAACCGCAAAAGCATGTCTTCCTCTGTCACCAGAGGGATCACCCTCGTACCTGCCAGAACCTTTCCCTCTTCCACTGTTTTTCCGGAGTGAATGGTGGAAAAGCAGACATCCTTTAAGCTGTTTAACTCGTACAAAAGATCAATGTTAATCCTTAAGACACCCCGGCAGGATGCCCTGAGCTCTATTTTCCCTTCTTCCGGTTCTCCGTAAGAAATATTGGCTCCGGCGGCGGCCTTTACCATCCGCTTCGCCGCATCATCCTCGTGAACATATCCCTCTTCCAAGTCCCAAACATAGAGATAGCGTTTGCCAATATCCAATAGCTTTTCGATATCCTCTTCCATCACTACATGGCCCTTTTTGAATGCCCGGCCTTTAAACCTTCCCGGCACAATCTCTGTCATGTCGTGGCAGAGCACCATGCCAACCGCGTCCTGAACCCGCACTTTCTTCATAGTCTTCACCTTCTTAGCTGTCCTTTCTCTCCGGCACATACAAGCCTAAGTACACTGCCGGCGATGCATCTTGCCTTATCTGAAATCGTAAAACAGTTGTCTCTTTCTTCGATCCTCGGATCAATATCCGCGATCTTAAATCCTTTTTTCACCGGGTAGCCGTCCCGGATGAGTCCCCGGACGATGCCGTTAAGAGATGCAAATACAGGCACCTCCGTGCCGCCGTCTTCTTTGATCACAGCAATGACATCGCCCTTTTTTACCTGTGCGGCAATCTCTGTCCGCCCATACAGAAGTCCTCCTGCCGGAGCGTGGATGACTCTTTCCTTTCCATACCCCATGATCTTTCCGGGGACGCCTGTGTCAGCCATGGCGGTGCCTTCTTCAATGATCCTTCCGAGATTATGGCCCCGCATAGTCTCGATCACATAATCCACATCCTCTCCTGCGCTGAATCCCGGTCCCAGTCCGATGGTAAGCCCCGACATGTCCCGGCTGGTTCCCAGATTTCTCTTTGCGAGAATGGCGTCCACCACCACATCGGGTTTTATCTCCCTGATAGAATCCCCCTCCGGGTCGATAAATACCACCGGCCTTGAAGGACTTACCATGTCCATGGCTTTTTTCAAAGAATCTGCACACACGGCTGTCAGCCCCTCCACGGATGCAGTTCCTTCATATACGGCTTCACAGAAGGCCACCTGCCTGCGGATAGCAGACGGATGTTCTGTCTCCAGGACAAGAACGGGATATCCGGCCCTGCTCAGCTGACAGATCGTTCCGGTGGCGATATCCCCGCCGCCTCTTACAACGATTGGCTTCATAACATATGAGGTCCTCTCTTTATAAATTTTCCTTGTTTCTCCTTCATGACTGTTCCTCCGTCCGTCATTCGAGTATACAGCCTTTCTCAGGATAAAGGCTGTAAAGCTTCGCAGGGTTCTCTGACAGCACCCGGCACATCTGCTGGGGTGTCAGTCTGCCTGATCTCACTCCATAAGTATAAAATAAAACGGCTCTGGTTTCCACCCCCGGCATTCCGTTTGGAATCCCGGTAAAATCATCCTTTCCCATATTCTTATCTTCCACCGTAAAACTGCAGTGGTCCGTGGACACTGTCTGGCTCTTTCCTGTCCTCAGTCCTTCCCAGAGCACCTCCCTGCATGTGAGATGGACTACGAATACCGAAATATCCACCTCTTTCGCGATCGCCAGGAGACGGTTGACTGCCTCTGCCTCCGCCCCGCCGGGCCTCACTCTCGGGTGAGCATCGGCTCCTAAATCCCCTCTCTTTTTCGCCTCTTCTGTCAGCGCGTCGATCATTTCCGCATTTTCGCAGTGGACGCCTGTGATGCCGCTGATCTCTTTCATTTTCCTGAGCGCCATAAAAATATCATGGTCATTCAGGATCATGTATACAAAACACTTTTTTGATATCTAAAAGTTTTTGTATTTTTTATTGCAATCCTAAAAAAACGTGCTAAGATTAACTTATCAGGCAACCTAAACACTCAGAAAAGGAGTGATCAATATGAATCCGGAACTGGAACTATTAAAGCAAATGGCGCATACGATCGCCATGCAGTTCGGCAAGGACTGCGAAGTCATCATCCATGACCTTACAAGTAAGGATATGGACCATACCATCGTACACATCGAAAACGGACACGTCACCAAAGGGAAATTAGGAGACGGCCCTTCCGCCGTCGTTTTAGAGACACTTCACAGAGATCCGGAAGACATCAAGGACCACTATGCATATCAGATCAAGACATCCGACGGCAAAATCTTAAAATCCACAACGACATTTGTAAAAGGGGAGGACGGAGAAGTCCACTATATCGTGGCCATCAATTATGATATCAGCGCTCTCTTAATGATCGACGCTTCCCTCCAGTCTCTGATGCATGTGGAGGAACAAAAACAGGATGAGCCCACCGCCATCGTAGGAAACGTTCACGACATGCTGGACAGTCTGATCGAACAGTCTGTCTCATTGGTCGGAAAACCAGCGGCTCTGATGAACAAAGAAGAAAAAGTAAGAGCTATTCAGTTTTTAAATGATGCCGGAGCCTTTCTGATCACAAAATCCGGTGATAAAGTCGCCAAGTACTTTGGCATATCAAAGTTTACTTTATACAGCTACATCGACGTCAACAAATAAAGGCGGATTTAATCTATATGGAAACAATCAAATTACGGGTTTACACCTTTTAGGGCATAACGAATATCAACAAGTCTTAATACATCTTGATATGCGTTATCCTTAGAATTTAAATCTATCATAAGCCACTTTTGTCCATTTCCCTCTCTAGTATTGTGATAGATTTCCTGTATATATTCAGAAAGCCTAGGTAACAAGTTTTCAACACGTTCTTTCTCTTTATTACCCACGACCACCAACACAGTAAAATAGTTTTTTTTAGGATAGATAACACACAATGATTTTCCAGATTTTCTAAACTTCACATTCCAGCCGCGTGCCCAGACATCTTTACTGTATTCGATTTTGCAAACCGCTTTATATTTATCGTTCATATACTGATAGAACTCATCAAATATAGGGTTTTCAATATAACTGCTTATTTCACTAATATTAGGTGCATAATTTATATCTTTTATATTTATCACAACAAACTACACTCTCCTTTATAGACTTTCTGTTTTATTTCCATTGACATTGGATAATTCCTTTTCAGCATTTCCTATTTCCACAGGAATTACCCAAATTTCCATATAACTAAAATCTGCATTTTCCTTGTAGTATTTTTCTGCCATGAACGGCTTTGTAACCAGTTTATGATTTGGAAGCCAAGTTTCAAACAGATACTTATTTGCTTGATTTAAAGCAGTAGTAACAAGTTTATCAAAAGATTCTGCCTCAATTCGGCATACAACATATTCACCTGCTGGTAATGTATGTTGTACCATATTTTTAGGACATACATCTGTTGATGAAACCATACCTCCCGCAAAATAAAGGAACGTTCCTTTATCTGGATTTGCCGAATGAGACACGCCGAGTTCAATATTGTTGTTAAAAACAACATTTTCGGTCTGCATTTTCTTTGCATGAAACTCACGCCATAGCTGACCCGGAATATCAATTCCCGTGCTTTTTCCAGGGGGAATCTGTTCATCGACATTTACTGCTTTTTTAAAACCAAAATACGTTTCGCTTGCTTTTAATGTTTTCCTTTGAATTTCCAGAACAATACCCCCTACAATCAGTGGGACATTTTCATCAATCAAAACATAATGAGAAGAAAGTTCTGGCTTGTCAAATGTATTTAACATAGGAACGCTCTTTCTGTATTCATCAGGAGTAATATGGTAAACTTCTTTAAATGCCCTGGTGAAATTAGCATGGTCTGAAAATCCATATTTTAAAGCTATGTCTAATATTCTTTCCTCCGAATTATTTAATTCTGTTATTACCATTGCTAAACGACGAAGTTTAATATATTCTTGAACTGATTTCTTGACTAATTTTTTAAATAGTCTCTGGTAATAAAATGTAGATAGACAGGCAATCTTTGCTAGTTTCTCTGTTTCAATTTTCTCATTCAAGTGTTGTTCAATGTAATTTAATGACATTTCAATATTTTCATATGCGTACATATCAGTACCTCCTTTTTTTTTATAGTTACAGTATACACGAAAAATATTTGTACGGCTTGTCGCACAATGCCATTATCTTATAATACATTTCGCTACCCTTGACATGCTCTGTGTCATTCCAAATGCTTCTAATTTTGCGTGAAATGTTCGGTTGGTATATTGAAATCATCTATCCCTATGAAATAGGGGTTGCGCTTTGGGATTATAGTAGGCAAGCTCCTTTTCTATGGCGGTTGAATAGAAATTGTTTCTGTTTCATGTACCGTGTGCAGATTGGAAAGGACGACATTGGTCTGTAACAAGGCTTCAATGAGATTTAGCAGAAAGTATGTTTTACCACCGCCAATCCCACCAGCGATAAGGGTGTGAGGGAGTGCGTTATATTCCAAGACAAGATTTTTCATCAGTCGCCTTGGTCACTCATGCCTTGAAAATAGCGTAATAAGATTACATCACGCTGTTTCTCTGATAACTTATGTAAAGCAACAGCAAGTTTCTCATTTGATACTTGGATTGTATTATTCAAGACTTCAAAAGAAATATAATCACAAGAATAGTTATCTGTTGTTCCACATTCAAGCTGTTTCATATCTGACAATTCACAGAACAAAACTTCACGCTTAGAACGTCTTGCAAACTGTCTTTTCTTGCTTTTTATTGTACGTTTGGTAACAGTCATTATCAAAGCATTAAACTGTATTCTAACGATATGCTCAAAAGAAGATGTGTTCATAATCTCACCCCCTTTCCGCAAACGCTGAAATATATAAACGGAAATACCGTCTATACCTTTGGAAAATACGGAAAAGAGAGTAAGAAAAAAGCCCACACAAAACATATAGTCTGTATGAACTAAGATATTAAAATATTCAGTTGTAGTAGTGCATGGATTGCTGTTAAGTTGTTCTTGAGTTTTTGGTAAATTGCTTAAAACACTTCATACACAATCCCCCTTAAAGCGATTGTACCATTCTAAACTTTCGTCTTCTTGATAAAGATATAAATATATTCTTCTGGTGTAGGGCGTTTATTTCCGAAATACTTCTTGAAATTTGCCTGCACCTCTGGGTCTGTACTGTTCATAGCTTCATCAATAGTAGCTTCTATATTAGCCCGAACGTCAGCCATGACATACCACCAGCCTTCAAGACTTTTTTAATATCCCGTTTTCTTAGTTCTATCATAAAACTATCTCATTCACTATAACTACTGACATAATCATATTTCAAAATCCCATATAGGTAGTAGTCGCAATAGGTATTTACCATTTTCCCCTCACGAATATGTCCTTCTTTTTGAAAACCTACTTTCTCTAATGTTTTATAAGAAGCATGATTTAAAATATGCACATCTGTCCATAATTTTTGTAATTCTGTTTTTAAAAAACAAAATTCAATTACGCTTTTCAACGCTTCACTCATTAGTCCATTACCTTGATATTGCTTAGAAAGTCTGAAAGCCACTTTTGCCATTCTATTATTTTCAATAAGATATATCCATATTTCACCAATCACTTTGCTATCTTGTTTATGGACAATTCCCCAATGAAAACTTTTAGTAGCTTTTTCTGGCTTATTAAAGAGTACTTCTGGATTTTTTTCGCTTTTTGATGGACGCTTGCCCCAATACTCATATAAAGAAATATCACTAATCCATTCTTTCAAATCATCAATATCACTTTTATTCATTGTTCTTAAAATAAGGCGTTCTGTTTCAATTACTGGTTTTTCAAAAATGTACTCCTGCAAACTCATGGTTCATTACTCCTTAAAAATTGAATTCGTTTTCCCATGCAAAAGAAGCAGATTCTTCTAAGCTATGAGGCCAATGACTACACCAATCTGGAACCTGCGGATTTTCCACTCTATCCAAACTCGGCGTGTATGGTTTAATATCCAAGATAGGCGTTTTGTCATTAGCATCAATGTAAGCAATTTTTATCAGCCCACTTATATAATCAATATTGATAATTTCTACTGCTGATAATGCAATCGGATTTGGGCGTACTGGCGACCTTGTTGCAAAAATCCCCATTTTTTCTGGAGCTTTTTTATAAGGCTGGTCTGTTTCCAATACGCTTCTGAAATCCTCATTGTCAAAATCGCTAAACCACCATAAAACATTGATATGACTAAATCCGTCTAATTCCTTTAATGCTGGAATATATGGTGCTTCAAGTTGAATGAAAGCACTATTTTCATTGTTGTAGATAGTACCTATTGAATTTACTTTATAAGTTGTCATTGTATTTTCCTCCGTTTTCTTCTTGCTAAATAAACGATAAACCTTAACACCATGTTAAAGTCAAGGCAGATTATCATTTTTTACAAGAGATTTTCTAAAGGAATTTGGATTTCTGTTAGATAGTTCTCTGGATTTTTCTCGTTCCACGGTCCACGATGAACTATTTGACGGCTTGAACCTTTCATTTTATATTGACTGTTTTCTTGAAGCCATTTAGCAAATGAACGATAAGCATAAGAAATATTAGAAAAATCTCCATATACCATAGTACAAGCCATCATAGAAACTGGTTCGGTAAAACGAAACTTAAAATCGCCAGTATCTTTTCCTATTTTATTTACAAATGCACATAATTCTACATCAACATCTTTTTCTTTATATTCCACATTGTGATATATTGAGAACGTTTCATCAGCAATATCTATTTTATTTTCTTTAGCAAAAGCAGAAAGTTCTTTCCAGAGCTCGCCCTCGTAATAATAATCTGGTATTTCTTTTCTTAAAGATAAAACACAATAACTCGGTATCTCTTTTATGGTTATGTTAAAATACAATTCACTTTTGCCATGTAACAATTCCTTTTTAGCAATCTCAATTTTCTTTAATTTTTCTTGTTCTTTCTGTATATTATCCATAATTTCAATAGACTTTTTATCAAGCTGTTCTATAATGGCAATATTACTGTAATTGAGGGCTAATGCAATTTCAGCAACATTGAAGCCACTATCACGCAAATATATGATTCTATTTAAAGTTGAGATTTGTTCTGCTGAATACATACGATATCCAGTCAATGAATCGATTTTAGCAGGCTTTAACAAACCCATTTCATCATAATAACGCAACATTCGAGTAGAAACTTGTGTCAATTTTGAAAACTCACCAATTTTGAACATTTTATCCCTCCATTCATGTACCTAATTATAATTATTGTTAATTTATACTTCAATATAATAAGGGCTTGCACACCACAGTTATGATACAAACCCGTTTTCATGTTACCTTACAATCTTTCAATTCCCGTTCTTTGTAAAGATAGGGTTTACCAGTTCCGAAAATACATGGTTCCTGCCGATAGGCTCATGCACATTCCCCGATACATAGTAGGCAAGCTCCTTTTCTGCGGCTGTTGGATACAGCTTAAAGAAAGTTTCCAGAAAAGCGGTAGCGTTATTGATTGTATCTGCGTCCACGCTGTTATCGGCTTCTGGTGTCTTTGATTCATAGTCTGATTTTGCGATTGCTGAGGAAAGGGTAGGATTCTGAACGATTACCATATCCCCGTCAGCATCCCCATGGACTTTTACCGTATAGGTTGCTGTTACATTGTTTGTCTGGTCGCCCTCTTTTATCTGCTGATCTACTTCGTAGGTAGCAGAAAAAGTGTCCGTTCCCGACTGCTCGATATTCCACACAATCACATCTGTAACCGCAGA
This sequence comes from Anaerostipes hominis (ex Lee et al. 2021), assembly GCF_002270485.1. Classification (GTDB taxonomy): domain Bacteria; phylum Bacillota; class Clostridia; order Lachnospirales; family Lachnospiraceae; genus Anaerostipes; species Anaerostipes hominis. Next base: position 42,439 of record NZ_NQOG01000001.1, read on the forward strand.
GCTGGTCGGTATATCCGTTTTGATAGTATCTACATTCAAGTCCTACAACTCCTTTGTCAGATAACCGCTGATTGCCTGCGTCCTTGCTTCAATAGCTTCGTTGCTGTTGCTCCATGTGTAATAGGACTTCTCAAAGTTCTTCACGAAATTTTCAATCCCGTTGGTATCGTTTAATCGTAACTGTATAGTTTGTCAACCTTGTGTATTCATGCCTTTTAGAAGTAATGTTTAAATTTAATCCCAACCTATCACATAGCTTTTTAGTAGATATAGCCACATAGCCAGTTGCATTTGTTTTTTTGCATATTTAAGTATTCAATATTTCAAAACATATTTTATTGTGACAAATGCAAAATTGAATAAATTTTTCCAATAGTTTTTTTAATAGGTCTATCTTTATAGAAATAGTATTCTACATATTTCCATTTGTCTGGATTGTATATTAACACTTTACTTGTACAGTCATCTTTCTCCAATGAAAAATTTATAGCTTTCATTTGTTCCATTGGTGTAATTTCATGTTCAATTTCAAGAGCAAACTTTGACAGATTAAAGTCTTTTCCCAAACAACATGTTATTGGAATACCTATATTTATTTTTTGCCAACCGAATGAACTTAAAATATTATCATAGTAACCATCAAAAATGAATTTGTTCATGCCATCATTATTCTGCCATACATATAGTGGAGAATACTCATTACAACTCTTTGAAGAATCTCTTTTTTCAGATATGAGATATGCTTTAAATATTAAATCTTGAAAGCCATCCGTCCTATGTCCATTATCAGCTACTCGCTGTCTAATCATGTTCATGTCGTAGTTATCTGGTAGTGAAATCTTATATTGCATAGCAATCATTATTTTATCCTCCTATCTATCCTGCTTCAAATTTCAATTTAATTATACATATTAGTTCGTTATGTGTATAATAGTTGTAAATGATGATAGATATCATTTTAAATAATACTGGAGGTGCTATTATGGAAAGTCTGGAACTTAGAATATTTAGGGAAGTTGCTTATACAAAATCAATATCGAAAACTGCGGAAAATATGGGGTATGTTCAATCTAATATAACTGCACATATCAAAAAACTGGAAGGTGAATTAAACACGACACTATTCATTCGCCATAGCAAAGGCGTAACCCTCACAAAAGATGGAGAAAAATTACTGTATCAAGCAGAAAAGATAATCTCTTTACTCGATAAGACCTTACAATCTTTTCAGAACAATCCTAAAACTTTAAAAATTGGCACAACGCAGACAATAGCTGGTTATTTATTGCCCAAATGTATCATTGAATATCAAAAACAGTTTCCAAATGTGTCATTGTCAGTTTCTACACTAAATCAAGACGAATTAGACCAGAGTCTATCTAATGGACTATTAGATTGTATAATCACTAACAGTACCCACAATATTACACAAGGTAGGCGGATTTTGGAATTTCAAGACAATTTAATGCTGGCAACTCCATGCTCCTGCAATTCCATAAATGATATTTTTACATATCCAATTATCATAAATAATATCAAGTCCTGCCCCTACAGAAAAGCTCTTTTGGATTGGTGGAACTTACATCAATCGAAGTCACCAATGATAATTGAATTAGATACTGTAGAAGCAATTCTTAATACCGTTGCTATGGGCGGTGGAATATCATTATTACCAAAGTATATTTTAGCAGATAAACAAAATATCAATAGCTTCTATATTGAAGATTTGCAATATACATCGATTCATATGTGGATTGCTATGAATAAGCTTCCATCAGAATATTTTGCTTTAAAGGACATTCTAAAAAAACAATTTAAAATAGATAACAACTAAGGCAGATAACCACGACACGGTGTACCTGCCTTTTACTATGTTATTCTACAATCTTCCAGTTATTATCTTTATGTAGCACTAGCTCAAACTGCGATACCTGCGTTGCCTTTGTCTGATTTACCATAAATCAAATTTGCCTGTTATCCACGGTAACTGCGATAACAGTTCCATATCTTCTTTTAAATTTGGATTTATCCTTTTTACAGCATAGTAAGGTGTTTTATACTTGTGTCCCTCTGTGCTTTCCCCGAACATATCCATGCTGTATAAATCATCATAACGGTCTAACATTTTTTGAAACTTCAAATGCTGGATAAATTCTTTGATTGGGTAAAGGTCAGACGCTTCCATGTTCTTTCCGCTGATGTAATCTGTAATATATTTGCGTAGCTGTTCTAATTCATATTCCAGCCATTCTTCTTCGCTGTCAAAGAAGTTATCATAATGTCCATGTTTCAGTTCTGCATTTAAACGTTCTTCCGCTCTTAGAAACTGGCAGACTTCCTTTTCTGCTTGATTGGCATATTTCCATTCCCCCGATAACAATTCGTTCGGTGTTACGTCCAGCACTTCCATTATCTTTTCCAGCGTATCATAAGCAGGATAATTCAACCCTCTTTCAATCTTGGAAAGGCTCTGCATATTGATACCAATTTTGTCCGCAAGCTCCTGTTGTTTCATTCCTCTGAATTTTCTTATGGTCTGTATATTATTTCCTAAATGGCTTATTTTCATCGCATAGCCCTCCATATCTCATTATATCTTCACTGTTATAAGTCTATCACGCCTAATATGGCTTTTAAAGGCAAAAAAAGATATTGACAAATAAGCATATAAGAATTACTATGTTCTTGTAATCGAATAAGCACAATAGAATGAAATATAAGAACATTCAAAAAGTAAAACCTATCTGATTAAGCCCGTAAATATGAATAATGATTGAAATGGTACTTGTTAGAAAAGGGAAAAACAGGCTTGGATGACAAAGCATTTCCGTCCTTTGACGGCTGGGCGAGACTGCGAGCCTTGTATGTGCCCCCGTTCTCTAACAGGGGGGCACTATTTCAGAAAAAACAAGGCAAAAACCATACAATCCCAAAGTTATGCGTAATAAACGGTCTGATCGGATATGTTACAACATACGCTCAGCAGTTCTATGGACTTACCGCAACAACAGCTGCCACTCTGGGCGGTATTCGGTATCTACTCCAGGGTGTCGGAGGTATCGTCGGAGGCTTCCTTGCTGATAAGCTGCACTCACGTATTAAAGTAATCGTCGGCGGATGTATCGGATTTATATTTATCTATGCAGTGAGAAGCCAATACTTCGCAGTACATCAGGACGCGGGCATTCCGCTTGAGCTCAGTGGCCGTGTCTCCGGTATCTCTTCCGCACTTGGCTATATGCCTGATATGTTCATGTATACTCTGGTCGGAAGCTGGATGGATAACTATGGAAGAACCGGTTATAACATGACATGGGCATATGCAATGGCCGCTGCTGCTCTGTGTATCGTTCTTTCCTTTATTCTAAGCAAGGTTGTGAAAAAAGAGCAGAAACCTCAGGTATAACAAACAAATAACAGGGCTGCTGCAAAATCTATTATTCTGCAACAGCCCTACATTCTGTATTAAATGTCTTGATCTTTCCTATCCGTGCATCTAAAATCTGATCGGTGACCCGAAGCAATCTTCTTTGGAACAAAGTGGGCAAGCCCACTTCAACGCCCCAACCCCTCCCTCACTCTTTGAGAGGCTTGACAACTTTGCGTGCCAGATGCAATTTGCCGCAGGCAAATAATTTCCTTACGCATCTGTGCACAACCCGCGGAGCGTTTTTATTTCATAGGGAAGGTCGTAGAACTTTCCTATGAAATAAAAAAACGGTTAAGTTCTGTAATCGAACTTAACCGTTACTTATAATGCAGAAGAAGAGACTCGAACTCTCACGGGAGTAATCCCACTGCCGCCTGAAGACAGCGCGTCTGCCAGTTCCGCCACTTCTGCATGTCTCAAGCATGATTAATAATACACGATTCCAAAGAAAATATCCAGTCTTTTTTTAATTTTTCTTGTACTTTTTTACATACACGCCTGAAACTATTGAAAATTTTCTGCTGTTCCTGCATCCACTTTTCGATCTCATTGGTATCACGAAATGGTCCGAAATAGAGTTTCGTATAAAACTTTCCGACCTGGATCGCGGTGCTCTCTTTAAACGGTGTGCCATCCACAAAGGAGTAATCTGTAAGGGAAGTCCCGTCCTGGATATATTCCTGATATCCGAAATCCGGTGCCGCTGTGACATTGAATACCTTTCCATTGCCCCCTGCTGATCCGATGCCTGGCATTCCTGTCGTCTCATCGCCCTAGGCAACGATCACAGTATTTCTTATCCGCAACATTTCTTAAAGTGCTGCCGATAGCTCCTATAAGCCATATGTCCGGATTTCCTTCTGCAAGAAGCGATCCACGGGAACTATTGCAACGATGGTCTTCTATCCCTGCATATTCACACTGTACCCGAATTGCAGGTCAGCTGATTCTCCCCGACCAAAGTGATCGTGACATCTATCTGTCTCTACTCCTTCCAGCACTTCGATGTTATTGGAAGTTGTCGTACCTGTGATCCGGTATCCTTTCGGATTCAGGCTTGTCTTATTCTGTGCAAGACTGCCCCGGTGGCCCCATTTTTTGTGATCCGAATATTCCCCTGACTCACATCGAGAACTGTCTGCCCATCCATCTTTCTACTCACCGTCTAACAATTCCGCAAGCTTTCTGGAAATCTCCAATACAATCTTTTTATCTCTCGGCCCGCAGTTTTCAATCACCGCGTCAAGCTCTTTCACAAAAATATCCTCTTTCATTTCCGGTGACTGATAACTGTCCATCAGCAGGTAGTCCACAGAAACTCCTAATACATTGCTGATCTCAACCAACGTGGGAAGTGAAACCTTTGTCTTTGCCGTTTCAATATTTGAAATATGGCTGACCGACAGATCAACTTTCTCAGCTAAATACTCCTGAGTCATGTTCTGTTTTCTCCTCACTTCTTTTATTTTCCGTCCCAGCGCTTCATAATTCATTTTCATACACTACTCCACTTCTTACATATTTATGAATCGAGAGCAACAAACTCCTGCTTACATAAATATTTTCTATTTTTAAAATACATTTTTCTGTCTCTATTGTCTCCGTTATTTGTTTTTGTTAGAATAGCTTATATAAATAAAAATCATTTACATAGTTTAAAAGGTGAATTTTATGGACAAAAAATACTTATTTAAGGTCTGGGTTCTGTGTACTTTTCTCATCTTTCTTTCTCTGTTCCTGTCATTGTTCCAATACAGGCAAAGAGAAAAATGGGCAAAAAAAGTCGTCGAAAGGTGGCGTATAAAATACCGTCCCTTCGACGATGATTCGTCAGAATCTTTATAATCTTTTCATGATCTCATAGCATCGGTTGGTCACATAGCCGGCCCATGTGTTCCCAACACAGTAGCACTGATTGACTCCTTTTACTGTGGGGCCGTGATAATAAGCCCCTCCCTTGACCAGATACTTTTCTTTCAGCAGTTTGGCAGTCATCAGAAGATTCTCTTCCTTAGTCGGCGCATTGATGCCTTTGGCGCTGTCAGATGTGACCCCGTAGCCTGTGAGGTTGTGGTCCTCCCTGGCACGCCTGCTGGTCCCCCAGGCGCTCTCATGGATAGCAATGCCCATCACAGCGACTGCATTGACCCCATATTTCTTCTCACACTTATAAAATGCGGGAGCCTGTTCTTCAAGAGCGGAACCCTTCAGCATCAGACGAATCTCTTCCACTGACAAGTTACTTTTCTTCAGAAGATTCATCGGATCAAATACGCGGGGCTTATCCGCCTTCAGCTCTTTGATCTGCTTCTTGAGTGACCTTATCTTTTTCCCGCTCTTTTTTAGTTCCTTCAGCCTCTGCTCCTGTGTTTTGTCGCAGTTTAAAATCTGCTGGTCCAAATACTGCTTTAACTGGATCGTCTCTTCATCTTCAATGACATCCGCCACCTTCACTTCACCGGCTACATCGAAATTATAGTTTTCTGCGATGTCTTTGAGATAACCGTTCTTGGTCTTTACTGACAGTTCCAGAAGCAAATGATTGACTCTGTGGCCGATCTGAGTGTCATTCACGTCCTTCTTCACCCCGGTCAATGCCACTACACCCGGAATTGCCACACTGCCGCTCTGCTCATTCAGTGCCTGATAAAACTTCTGGATCTCTTCCTTTAACTTATCCGCATGAATGAGACTCTGCTCCAGGCTTTCTTCCCTCAAGAGCTGTCTTTTTAATTTTTCCTCTCTGGCAAGAGCTGTCTCTGATCTGACGGAAACAGACTCCTCCGGAGCGACGATCTTCTTTTCTTTCTCTTTCTTCTTATCTTTTTTCTTTTTTAGTTTCTTCTTGCTCTTTTTCTTCTTGTTATGTACTTTTTCTGTCTTTGCTTTGTCCCCCTTTTTCTCTGTGGCAGGCTTTTCTGAAGCCGTTGTAGGTTTAGGCTCCTGTGCTGCCGTCTGTTCTTCTGTGGTCGCCTCTGTCTCTGTTTCTGAAGCACTGGATGATGAAGTCTCAGCAGTGTCCTTTGCTTTATCCGGTTCCACGGCGTATGCCGGCACCGACACGCTCAGAGTAAGAATGACCATACATAAAACACCTGCGGCCTTTCTTAAAGCTTTATTCACGATAATACCCCCCTTATATATTACCCATGATACATCGGCTGTCATAATTTTGCAACTCTCAGAGATAAATTCAGATTTTTTTAATAAATCTAAAAATCCCGGAAACCGAAGTCTCCGGGAAATTAATTTTATTCTTGTATATTCTTTTGTTACTGGATGATCCTTCTTGCACATACAGGAGTCCGGTAGAATGCATTTGAGACCTTGATTCCTCCTTTTGGATAAGGAGCTGAATTACTTGCATGCACAACCTGTCCACCGCCGATATAAAGGGCTACGTGGTTGATGCTTCCGCCGCTTCCGTAAAAGATAAGATCTCCTGCACGGAGATTACTTGTGGAAACTGCGACACCTTCAGAGGCCTGTGAACTGGACGTTCTGCTGATGCTGTATCCGAACTTGGCCAGGACCTGCTGTGTAAATCCGGAACAGTCGATTCCGTTCGAGAGGCTGTTTCCGCCGTAGCGGTACGGGTTCCCTACAAACTGCAGTGCGTAGTTCGCCACTCTTTTTCCTGTAGATGTTCCTGAAACGCTTGCAGATGCCGGAATCGATTCCCTGCTCTGGCTGCTTCCGGTGCTCTGCGTGTCTGCGGAACTGCTTCCTGATGACTGGACTGAGTTCTGAACAGTCTGCTGTTCCCGGGCTTCCCGGGCTTTTCTTTCTGCTTCCAGCTTTGCCTGGCGCTCTGCCTCGATCTGCTTCATAGATTTTGCTTTTTTAAATTTATATTTTACATCCACATAATCTTTTGAAACATATCCGGTTTCACCATCGACTTTTACCTTTGCCCAGTCACTGTTATGTTTTTTCACCTTATAAGTTTCATCCTGAGAGACTAATGTCACTACATCAGCGTTTTTAGAAGCTTTTTCCCTGACCCTGAGAGTCTCTGTGGTGACTTTTGCAACCTTCTTAATATTTTTCTCTGCAAACGCCTGTATATCGTCTTCAAAGACAAGATAGTCATTTTTCGCATAACCGATCACATCCCCAGATTTCACTTTAGTCCATTCTGTACCTTTTTTTACAATGGTCCCGAGTGCTCCTCTTTTCATCTTTCCTAAAATCTTGGAATCTGTATTCGGCTTCTTTCTTATGTTCAAAGTAGAGGAGCTCTTTACTTTCGCAACTACTTTATCGGCATACTTGCTCTGCTCCTGGTTGTTTTCTTTTTTCTGGTCCTCCGCTGCCGGCTTCGCTGTTTCTTTTGGTGCCGCATTTACAGGAGCCGATGTCAATATCATACCTGCCATGGCCACTACTGCGGCGGACAGTTTCATCTTCTTGATAATCATGTTTCCTCCTCAAATTCTAAATGTTACAATTTTGTTAAGATCGTTGTTACAGGTGTTATTATAACACGCCCAGCCTCCATGTCAATACTTTTTAAATAACTTCGTAATAGTTTCGTAATAAATACGCATATTCTGTAACATTGTAGAGAAACATGTCAAACGGAGGTATTTAATGTAAAAAACACCCTTCCTGCGGGATACAGTATAAAAACTGTATCCCGCAGAAAGGGCATCTGAAAGCCGCAAGGGCCGTAAAATCAAATGATATGTTTACGCTAATTTTCCTTTTGCAACGTCTACCAGTGCTGTAAACGCTTCCGGATTGCTGATTGCCATCTCAGAAAGCATCTTTCTGTTGATGTCAACTTCCGCTAACTTTAATCCGTGCATGAATTTACTGTAAGATAAACCGTTCATTCTTGCAGCTGCATTGATACGTGCGATCCATAACTGTCTGAACTGGCGTTTTCTCTGTTTTCTTCCTGCGTAAGAAGATGTGAGAGCTCTCATAACAGACTGTTTTGCAACTCTATACTGTTTTGATCTGGCACCTCTGTAACCCTTTGCCAGCTTTAATACTTTATTATGTTTCTTTCTCGCGTTCATTCCGCCTTTGATTCTTGCCATTTCTTATAGTACCTCCTTCAATATTCTATCTTATAAATACGGTAAAATCTTCTTCATTACTTTTGCGTTTGTAGAATCTGTCACTGCAGATTTTCTAAGATTTCTCTTTCTCTTAGGAGATTTTTTTGTTAAGATATGGCTCTTATATGCCTTATTTCTTTTTAATTTTCCTGTTCCTGTCTTTTTAAATCTTTTTGCTGCTGCTCTACATGTCTTTACTTTTGGCATGATAATTTCCTCCTTGTACTTTCTTCTTTCTTCCTGGCACTAGTTCTTAGGTGCTAAAAACATAATCATACTTCTGCCTTCAAATTTAGGACGTTTATCAACGGTCGCTACGTCATCTAAAGCTTTTGCAAACTCATCAAGGATTCCCTTGCTGGAATTTACATGGGCAAGCTCTCTTCCTCTGAAACGAAGCGTTACTTTAACGCGGGCACCCTTAGACAAAAACTTTCTGGCATGGCTGATCTTTGTATTCAGATCATTCGTATCGATGTTCGGAGACATCCGAACCTCTTTCACCTCAACAGTCTTCTGCTTCTTCTTCGCTTCCTTCTCCTTGCGGGCCAGTTCATACTTATACTTTCCGTAATTGATAATCTTGCACACAGGCGGTTTCGCTTTCGGAGAAATCTTCACCAAATCCAGTTCAGCCTCATCAGCTTTTTTCTGAGCTTCCCTTGCGGACATAATCCCTAACTGTGATCCATCTTCTCCGATCAGCCGCACTTCTTTGTCTCTGATTTGTCCATTGATCATTAAATCGCTAATAACGTTACACCTCCATAAAAAATAAGTGGATAGTCAGACTATCCACTTTACATTCAAGCATGATTATAGAATCAATTTCTTAAATATTAACCCAAGTCACTCCGGTGCTAAGGTGAGAGTGGATACTCTTCTTTCTTGTTCCTGTTGTTTCTCACAACTCTTAATATCATACAATCAAAATCTGATCCTGTCAACTGTTTTTGTCTACTCTTTGCTGAATTCCACCAGTTCCAGTCCTTCGTTGCGGTCCAGAACAAATTGGATGCCCCATTCGTTTTTAAATAAAAGAAGGGGATTTCCTCTCATATCCCGGACTTTCTTTACCTCTGCAACGCCTTTTAATTTATTCATGTCTGTCTTGACGTCCTTAATCCAGCGGATCGCCTGGTACGGAAGCGGCTCCAGACGGATCTCGCAGTTGTATTCATTCTCCAGACGGTATTTTAACACATCAAACTGCAGGGTTCCGACGACTCCCACTATGATTTCGGCAAAACCGGCCTGGTGTTCCTGGAATATCTGAATGGCACCTTCCTGGGCGATCTGCTCCACACCTTTTACAAACTGCTTTCTCTTCATAGAGTCCAGCTGAATGACCCTGGCAAAATGCTCCGGCGCAAACGTAGGGATTCCCTCATACTCAAAGTCGTCTTTCGGCATGCAGACCGTATCTCCAATAGAAAAGATCCCCGGATCAAATACCCCGATGATATCTCCGGCATAGGCCTCCTCTACAATTTTCCTCTCCTGTGCCATGATCTGCTGCGGCTGGGAAAGGCGCATCTTCTTTTTGCTCTGTACATGTTTTACTTCCATATTGGCTTCAAATTTACCGGAGCAGATCCTCATAAAAGCGATCCTGTCCCTGTGGTTTTTATTCATGTTTGCCTGAATCTTGAAAACAAAAGCGGAAAAATCATGTTCCGCAGGAGCGATCTCTGTCCCTTTTGATACTCTCGGAAGCGGCGCTGTGGTCATTTGAAGGAAATGCTCCAGAAACGGCTGCACACCAAAGTTCGTCAGCGCAGATCCAAAAAATACCGGGGACAGCTCACCCTTATGGACCTTTTCCATATCGAGAGGCTGGGATGCACCGTCCAGGAGTTCAATCTCTTCCATAAGATTTTCATAGAAGTCCTCTCCTATCATCTGCTCAGCCTGTCCGTTATCAATGGAAACGATGGTCTCTTTCGCCTCCTTGGAACCGCCTGTGGATACTGATTCAAATCCCAGGATTTCTCTGCTGTTTCTCTCATAAACTCCCTTAAACTCTTTTCCGCATCCAATCGGCCAGTTGACCGGACAGGTGTCAATCCCGAGCACTTTTTCAATATTATCCAGGAGTTCAAATGTATCTTTTGCCTCCCGGTCCATTTTATTAATAAAAGTAAAAATAGGAATGTGCCTCATGACACAGACTTTAAACAATTTGATCGTCTGTGCCTCCACACCTTTGGACGCGTCAATGACCATCACCGCACAGTCCGCAGCCATCAGAGTCCGGTAGGTATCCTCAGAAAAGTCCTCATGTCCCGGCGTGTCCAGGATATTGATGCAGTAGTCATCGTATTCAAACTGAAGAACAGAGGAAGTCACAGAGATTCCTCTCTCTTTTTCAATTTCCATCCAGTCTGAAACTGCATGTTTTGCGTTGGCCTTTCCTTTTACCGAACCTGCCGTGTTGATCGCTCCCCCATATAACAGAAACTTTTCTGTAAGTGTTGTCTTGCCCGCATCCGGGTGAGAGATGATCGCAAAGGTCCTCCTTCGTCCGATTTCCTTTTCTATGCTGCTTGCCATTCTATCTTCCTCTTTCCTTATTTCTTGAGTTGAGCCGTTATCTCATTCATTCTATTTGATAACATACCTAGTCATATTAGCATAACGGGAGACAAAATTCTACCCATATTTATAACATTGGCAGCTTTGAAAAATAAAACGCCTGCAGGAAATCTGCAGGCGCTTCTCTATGATCTTCTATTTTTCAATAATTCCCTGTTCTACAAGGTAATCATGTGCCGCTTCTCTCGGCTCCTTTCCAAGTTCATCTACTTCATAATTCATTTCCATCATGGCTTCATTGGTCAATGCAGAACTCAGTTCATTGATAACTTTCTCAAGTTCCGGATATTTTTTAAGTGTATCTTCTCTGATGACCGGCACTGCGTAATATGGCGGAAAATATTTTTTGTCATCTTCCAGCACCTTCAGCTTAAACTTCTTTAACAGACCGTCTGTGGCAAAAGCATCTACCACATCAACTTTTTTATTTTCTAAAGCCGTATATCTCGGTGAGCCGTCAATTCCTGTTTCGCTCTTAAACTTAAAACCGTAAGTTTTACACAATCCGGGGATTCCGTCAGCACGGTTCAGGAACTCCAGAGTGGACCCGATACTCAGTTCTGAACCGACTCCCCGTAAGTCGCTGATTTTGTTCAGATTATATTTTTTTGCAGTCTCTTTGGTCACAGCCAGTGTATAGGTATTGTTAAACTTCGTCTGATCCAGGACTTCAAAATTGTTCTTTTCCTTAAAATATTTCTTCAAAGTCCTGTAGACTTTATCCATGTCATCCGTGGATTTTTCCTTTAAAATATTCATATATGCGGTACCTGTGTATTCCACATACATATCGATCTCGCCTTTGTCCTGGGCTTCATAGCAGACTTCGCTTCCGCCCAGATTCTCTCGGCGGTCCACTTTAATGTCTGTTTTATCCTCGATCACATCGGCATACAGGTTACAGAGTACCAGCTGTTCCGTAAAATCCTTGCTTCCGATGGCAATCCTCTTATCATCTCCCCTGAAGCTTGCAATTATCGAATTGCCCATGATGGCAGCTACCAGAATTCCTACCAGTACAAGGACACCTTTCTGGCGTCTTCTCTTTCTTTTTAACTGTTCTTTTGAACCTTCATATCCCTGCTGCAGACTGATCGGCGTCACAAGCTTTTCAATCAGCCCTGTGAGATAATCTACCAGAAGTGCCAGGATACAGGACGGAATAGCCCCTGCCAGGATTTGGGCATTGTTGACCGTACGGATTCCTGAAAACACCAGATATCCGAGTCCTCCGGCACCGATAAATGCAGCCATGGTCATAAGCCCCACTGCAGTTACCGCAGAAATCCTCACACCTGCCATGATGATCGGCAGGGCCAGAGGTATTTTAACTTTAAACAGCACCTGTGCTTTTGTTAATCCGATTCCCTTGGCCGCTTCCACCATTTCCGGACTGATGCTGTTAATACCGGTAAAGGTATTCTTTATGATGGGAAGCAGGGAATAAATAATAACCATCACAACAGCCGGCAGGGTACCAATTCCTAACAGAGGAATGGACAGTCCCAAAAGCGCCATGCTTGGGATCGCCTGCACTACATTTGCGACTCCAAGAACCGGTTTATTTAAGTTCTTCACATAGCTGATCAGGATGCCGAGAGGGACACCGACGAGAATAGAGCAGCCCACTGCTATGGCGGTGAGTTCGATATGTTCTGTCACCAGAGATAAAATCTGTTCTTTGTTTTGTATCATATATTGAATAAATTCCATCGGTTACACCTCCTTCTCTGTCATATCTTTCTGGTCTTCATCTGACGGCCGCACCGCTGTATCTTCATCGTCTTCTGTTAAATACTGCTGGCTCAGCGTAGAGATCAGGTTGCTGTTTGTGATCAGTCCAAGTACCTTTTCATTTTCATCAACTACAGGAATATTCCCTACATCATATTCGTCGATCAGTTTTAAAAGCTTCAGGATATTGTCATCCGGACTTGCAGTCAGAACATCTGTCTTCATCATGGTCTCCGCTGCAGCCAGCGGATTCTTGGCACGGTACAGAGCTTTTCTGTTGACCATGCCCTGGAGCTTCCTGTTTTTATCTACTACAAGCAGGGTATCTACATGCCGTTCTTTCATCCTTTTGACACATCGGGTCCTGGACAGGTCCCCGTTACAGGTGACCGGATTTTCAATCATAATATCCTCCACCTTTATGTACTCCGGTGACCCCCAGATACGGTTCTTCCCTACAAAGTTTTCTACGAACTCGTTTGCAGGGTTTTTAAGGATTTCTTCCGGTGTATCATATTGGAGAATATGGCCGTCTTTCATGATGCAGATTTTGTCTGCGATCTTGATCGCCTCATCCATATCGTGGGTGACAAATACGATGGTTTTGTCCACTTTCTCATGAAGAGCAATCAGCTCGTCCTGAAGACTGACCCTTGTCATTGGGTCCAGCGCCGAAAAAGGTTCGTCCATCAGAATGATTTTTGGATTATTCGCGAGTGCTCTGGCGACACCGACACGCTGCTGCTGTCCTCCGCTCAGATCATTGGGATAGCGGTCCAGGAATTCATCTCCGTTAAGACCGACCATATCCATAAGATATTCCGTATTCTTCCTGATCTGTTCTTCGTCCTTTTTTTCTAATCTTTGAATCAGTTCGATGTTCTCTCTGACCGTCATATGAGGAAACAGCCCGGCCTGCTGTATAACATATCCGATACTGCGCCGCATCTCGACTTTGTTCATATCTTCAATGTCTTTTCCGTCGATAAAAATCTTGCCTTTCGTCGGACGGATCAGCCGGTTGATCATCTTCAGCGTTGTGGTTTTTCCGCAGCCGCTGGAACCGATAATCGCCACCAGTTCCCCATCTTCAATCGTCAGAGAGATATCCGACAGGACTTTATTATCTTTAAAACTCTTAGTTACATGTTGAAACTCTATCATTCAATTCACTCCTTTTGTATAAACAGTCAAAAGGATCTGTATCTCTCCAGATCCTTTTATTCTGTTTCCTATAAAACAAATTTAATTTGTTCTATATATAGAATTGTCAGCACTGTATCTTCCAGTTTACCATATTTGAAAACTTTTTTCCACTCAGGCACAAGGGGCACTGTACAGCCGCTGTACAATGCCCCTTGTTATATTTTCTTAAAACAGGTCAAACAGACTCATCTGCCTGGCTTCATACGGACGCCTGTATGCCCTAATGATATGACGCATATTAAACAGAATACCCGCATCATTGCAGGCGGCCGCAAACCGGCTCCACAGCTGTTTTACATGCGGACTGGTACACTGGTATCGGTCTCCATACCTCTTCTTATATTTTTCCCTCAAATTTTCATCCGGAAACAGTCTGTCCAGTTTCTCAAAATACCATTCTCTCTGATTCTGTCTCAATGTCACTCCGAAGGCAGGATAGATGAAATCTGCTCCACATTCTTTCGCTGCCTTAACAATACCAAGAATATTTTCTTCTGTATCCTCGATCCACGGAAGCACCGGCATCATTAAGATCCCTGCAAAAATCCCCGCGTCTTTGAGTTTCGCAAGAGCCTCAAACCGTTCAGATGACAGGGATACCCCCGGCTCTATTTTTCTGCAGAGAGTGTCGTCACAGGTCGTAATCGTCAGCTTGCAGATTACAGGGGAATGTTCCTTTATCTCTTCCAGAATGTCGATGTCTCTTGTAATCATGGCACTTTTCGTTGCAATGGCACTGCCAAAGCCGAAAGCGTTGATCAGTTCCTGGGCATGCCTGGTCAGCATCAGTTCTTTTTCAAAAGGATTGTACGGATCACTCATGGCGCCGGTTGCCACAACTCCCTTTTTTGTTTTCCTTCTCAGATCATCCCGGATAATTTCCATGGCATGTTCTTTCGCTTTCACCTGATCAAAATTCTTAATATGATAACAGTCACTCCGGCTGTCACAATAAATACAACCGTGGCAGCAGCCACGGTATATATTCATATTATAATCTCCGCCGAACCAGGAGTCCCCCGGTCCTCTGGTTATGATATGCTTTGCTTTCACATAATCCATTTTTGTGTATCACTCCTTCAGTGCAATATACATATGAATTTCTGAGTCTTCCAGCGTGCCTCCCGGCTGGTATTCTTCAAAATCCCCTGTAAAGCTGCGGTTTAAATCCATCTTCCACAGCTTGATCCAAAACTCGGTCACAGCTTTCTGCATATGGCCCCGGACAATAAACTTTGCATATTTTCCTTCTGGGATCACAATGAAAGTAAGTCCTTCCTGGTCCTGTTCGGTGCTGCTTACCTCGCATCCCACTGTGATCTGATATTCCTGCATACTCTCATCATTATAATCAGAATACAGGCCGATACTCTTTTCATTTACTTTGTTTGCAATGTTACAAAAGATCCCTTCTTTAAAAAAACGCCCCCACAGAGATCCTATCACCATCCCGGCATCCGGTGCATCATTGGATGTCCTCGCACTGATCCCTGCAACAATCTTTTCTTCTAATTCTACCACTTCATAATTCATAATTCTGCCTCCATTGTTTTTTCTTTATTGTACAACAGAGAACCTGACAGCTGTCTGTCAGGTTTTAAATATTTTCTTCATACCGGCCTGCCATGCGCCGGAGACGGCATTTCATTTCGCTGCGGACTTCTTTTGGCCCGAGCACCTCAAGCCCCGGCCCGAAGGATAAAAGCCATCCATACAGCCATTCTTCCCCGGAACATGGGAACGTGATATAAAAAAATCCCTCCTGCTCCCGAATCCAGTCCGGATCGAATTCATCATAGACACGGAATCCAAGACTTTTTTCTACCTTGACGGATACTTCCATATCATTCTTTTCTTCCAGGAGCGGCATTGTTTTCATATCCCGGATGTCTTTTCTCAAAAAGCGTTCTTCTGTTTTTTCCAGATTTTTAAGTCTCTTGAGTTTAAAGATCCTTATCTCCCTGCTCTTTTTGCAGAATGCAGCGAGATACCAGTCCATGCCGCGGAAATACAGCTGCATGGGCTCTGCCTCCCTTCTGGAATGTTCCCCCTTCGCATTATAGTAATCAAATATGACCACTTCCCTGTTAAGGATCGCTTCTTTCAGTTTTTCAAACAGTTCCTTTTCTCCCCCTGGGTTCCAGCGTGAAAAGTCTACGTAGACCCAGTTCTCATCGTCCTTCTGGAACAGGCTGGACAATCTGGATAGAAGCTTTTCAGCATTCATGTGATTCGTGACTGCCATACATTGGAGTGAGAGAAGTATCTGATTTTGTTCCTCCTCCGTGAGGACAGACTTGTCCATGACAAAGTCTTCCAACAGGCCAATGCCCCCTCCTTTTCCCTGAGTACAGTATACCGGTATGCCCGCACTGCTCAGCGCATCGATATCCCGGTATATCGTTCTCACCGAAACCTCAAACCTCTCGGCGAGCTCCGGCGCTGTCACTTTCTTTTTCTCCAGCAAAATATAAATGATCTCAAATAAACGGCTGCTTGTCATAATGTTTCTCCTTTGCACCATTATATCATATAAGGTATAATATTCTGAAAAGAAACTTGTTTATTTTTGTTCAGCAAAAGGAGCGTAATATGAGTTCATATCAATTAAAAAACGGTGTTCTTACAGTTTCTGTTGACACATCCGGGGCAGGCCTTACTTCTATTAAAGATAAAGCAGGCTTAGAGTACTTATGGCAGGGCAATCCTGATTTCTGGAGCGGACAGGCTCCAATCCTGTTTCCAATCTGCGGAAGTTTAAGGAACGGGGAGGCGAAAATCGGAGACGGTAAATCCTGTTCTATGGGCAGGCATGGAATAGCCAGAAGATGTGAATTTACCCTCCGTCACCTGGATAGCGACAGCATTTCTCTGTTTCTGCACGCTGACGCAGAGACCATGAAATCTTTCCCCTATGACTTTGAACTTGAAATGACTTACCGTGTCAAAGACCGCAGTGTGATTGTCGAACACACCGTGAAGAATTGTGGCTCTGAAGTGATGCCGTATTTTGTTGGAGGACATCCCGCGTTTAACTGTCCACTGAATGAAGGAGAAGCTTTTGAGGATTATATCATAGAATTTGAAAAGCCGGAGACGGCCGGATGTCCGGTTTTGACAGAGGACGGCCTGATCAATGTAAACAACAGAAAGGCTTTGCTTGATCATGCGTCTTCATTCGGCGTAAAGCACGAACTTTTTTATGACGACGCCCTGATCTTTGACAGTCTGGAATCCAGATCGGCTTCTTTGCTGCATAAAGAAACGCAAAAAGGAATCCGCGTCGATTTTAAAGACTTTGATTATCTCGGCATCTGGTCCAGCGCCAATGACGGACCGTTTGTGGCAATTGAACCCTGGTCAGGCACTTCTACCTGTTCCAATGAGGACGGCATTTTTGAACACAAACGCGGAGTCCGCATACTGGGCCCGGGGCAGTCAGAGACACTTGCCTATACGATTTCTGTTTTATAAAGTGAGGAAGATATATGAATAGCTTATCACTTGGTTATAAGATGATCTGTTTTGATTTGGACGGTACTCTGCTGGACACCAAATATTCCATTCTCGCAGGCTTCAGAGATCTGTACGAAGAGACATGGAAAGAATTCAGGCCGCTTAATGAGCTTGAATTTGTTCTCGGCGGCGACAGCCTGGCCCTGCTGGACTCTATGGGCTTTCCTGAGGGAAGTATTAACGGGTGGTTAAAATATATTGACTGCTATGCACATACGATCCATCCGTTTGACGGAATTTTGGACACTTTATCTGCCCTGAGGCAAAAAGGGCTTATCCTGGGCGTTGCTACAAATAAACTCCGAATCGAATATGAAGAAACGATGGAGCGCCATGGGCTGAAACATTTCATGGAGCACTCCATCTGCCTGGACGAGGCAGCACATGCCAAACCGGACCCTGAACCTCTGTTATATCTGGCAGAACAGTCTGAAATACCGATAAGCCAAATGCTGTTTATCGGGGATACCAGCTATGACATAGACTGTGCCAGAGCCGCCGGATGTGATTTTGCCCTTGCAGGATGGGGAGCCTCCGAAGCACTGAAAAAAGAAAATGCCGTTGTGCTGGAAAAACCCGACGAACTTCTGTCACTGATCGAATAGAAAGAAGGACTTGAACATGAAACAAAAGGTATTAGATACGCTTGACCGCCTCCACATCCCATATGAGTACGAAAATCACCCTGCTGCCTATACGATGGAGGAGATCGAGGCTTTGCATCTGACCAGACCCAATGAATCCATTGCAAAAAATCTCTTTTTAAGAGACGGCAGCGGCAAGCGGCATTTTCTCGTTCTTGTTGCCGGAGACAAACTGGTGGATCTGAAAACGCTCCGGCAGACCATCGGTTCATCCAGATTAAGTTTCGCATCGGAGGAACGGCTCATGAAACATTTGAAGTTAACCAAAGGTTCTGTCTCTCCCATGGGAATCTTAAACGATGAACATCTGGCTGTGGAAGTTTTTATAGACGAAGAACTCAAAGACAGCTCCTGCATCGGAGTTCATCCAAACGATAACACTGCCACGGTGTGGATCAGCTGTGCCGATTTGGAACAGGTCATCCGCCACCATGGGAATTCCGTTGCATATATCCCTGTCTGAACAAAATGGCAAGCCCGCTTCATCTCCTGGGCCCTCACTCTTTGAGGGGCTTTACAATGTCTTTCCTAAGAAATAATAAAAAGCAAGACACTTCATGCTGCATAGTGTCTTGCTTTTCTGCTGTTAATAAGTAATCTCTTCAACTTCTACCTTTGAAAAAATTTCTTCCATATCTTTGATGCGGAATCTTCCTGTCCCCGGATTCATCGCATTGGCAGCAGACACTGCCACTGCATAAGCCAGTGTTTCTTTGTCTGTTTTTCCCTGGCAGAACGCCGCTGCAAAGGCTCCTACCATGGAATCCCCGCATCCTACAGGATTCACCGCGTCTAATTCAGGAGGCTTTCCGTGATAGATTTTTTCATCACAAATCATTAAAGCTCCTTCTGCCCCAAGGGATATGACTACATATGGGATTCCCTGACTTCCAAGCTTTTTCCCTGCCGAGATCAGTTCTTCCCGGTTTTTAATCTCCACTCCAAGCAGGTCTTCCAGTTCTTCTTGATTGGGTTTTATCATCGTAGGTTTCGCTTTCAGTCCATCTCTTAAATACTCTCCGCTGGTATCTAAGATAACCTCTTTTCCCTGCCTCTTCACTATTTCGATCATCTTCCGGTAACAATCCGTCCTAAGTCCCTTTGGAGCGCTGCCTGAGATAGTAACCACATGACTCTCTCTTACCATCTCTTCAAAATCCTTTAAGAACCGATTCCACTCCTCTTCCTCTACCGGCGCACCCGGTTCCAGAAATTCTGTGGATGTACCGTCCCCGGCCAATATATTAATGCAGCTTCTGGACTCGCTTTTTACTTTTGTAAATCTGCTTTGAATTCCGTCTTCGCAAAGCATTGCTTTGACATAATCGCCGTTGAATCCTCCGGCAAAACCAGCTGCTAAAACATCTTCTCCGCACAGATCTGCAATCCTTGCCACATTGAGCCCTTTTCCTCCTGCGGTGTTCCTGCATTCCTCCACCCTGGAGACGGCGCCGGGACACACAGCTCCTTTTATTTTGTATGCTTTATCCACTGATACATTCAGTGTCACTGTTAAAATCATAAATCATCCCTCACTGTCAATCAAAATCTTGCCTTTTACTGTACCTTTTTCTTTGTAAAGTTCAAAAGCATCCGCTATTTCAGATAAAGGCATTTTCTTGAATATCAGTGAATCATCAAATTTCAGCTGCCCGGTCTTAAAATAATGGGCTGTAAGCTCCCATTCTTTCCCCGGAAACGGGGCGCTGTAGGACATCCAGGACCCGGTCAGAGTAAATTCTTTCCGGTTCATATTTTCCCATTCTTCCACACTAAAGGATAATTCTTTAGTCGGTGTTCCGATAAAGCAGACTCCCGCTTTATTGGCTGCCAATCGGAATGCATATTTCATGGTCGTGGTAACCCCTGCGGTCTCATACACATAGCCGAATCCTTTACCCCCGGTAAGCGCCATAGCCTGCTCCATGAAGTCTTCATCCAGAGTATTGATACCCTCGTCGATGCCCAATTTCTCTGCAAGCTTAAGTCTCTCGTCACTGATGTCAAAAACCGTAACTTTTTTTGCACCGAAAATCTTTGCCCACTGGGCCGTGAACAGCCCGATGGTACCGCCGCCCAGGATCGCCACATTTTCTCCTCCCCGGTAGCCGGTCCTTAAAAGTCCATGGAGAGCCACTGTGGCAGGCTCGAAGAAAGCCCCCTGCTCAAAAGATACGGAATCTTCAAATTTTACTGCATTTTTCTCCGGCACTGCCACATACTCGGCAAAACTGCCGAATTCCCTGGACCCGATAAAACTGTAATGCCTGCAAAGGGAATAATTTCCCTTCTGACAGTCCTCACATTTCATGCAGGGCACCAGAGGCACTCCGGCTACCCGGTCTCCGGATTTCAGGGCTTGAACTCCTTCCCCGGTCTGCTCCACAACACCGGAAAACTCGTGTCCCAGCACATTCGGGAAGAAATGACACGCATCCCCGTTGACTCTCGGCACATCAGAGCCACAGATTCCTGTATATTTGACTTTGATCAGCACCTGCCCTTTTTCCGGAACCGGGGTCTTGATTTCCTCGAACCGGATGTCATTTTTTGCATGGACCACTCCTGCTTTCATACCACTCACCTAAGCCTTTCCTTCACTCTTTACGACCTTTATTTTTGATTTGACATATTCCTTTACCATTTCTTTTCCCGCGGCATTATATTTTTTGGGATCGATCGTATTTGGTTTTTCTTTGAGCACACTGGTAACCCCGCTTGTAAATGCGATCCTTAAATCTGTAGCGTAGTTTACCTTGCAGATCCCCCGGCTGACACATTCCGTCACCGTCTCGTCCGGCACACCGCTTGTTCCATGGAGCACCAGTGGTACAGAAACCACTTTCCGGATTTCTGACAGGCGCAGAAGATCCAGCTTCGGTTCCCCTTTATAAACGCCATGGGCTGTGCCGATGGCCACGGCCAGAGAAGTAATTCCCGTTTTGTCTGCGAATTCCAACGCCTCTGAAGGTTCCGTGTATCCTCCGGCCCCTCCGTCCAAATCGTCTTCCTTTCCGCCGACTTTTCCAAGCTCCGCTTCCACCGGAACTCCGGACGGGGCACATGCATCGGCTACGGATTTGGTGAGCCGGATGTTCTCCTCAAAGGATTCATGGGACCCGTCGATCATAATGGATGTATAGCCAGCCCTCAATGCCTGCATGGCCAGTTCAAAACTGTTTCCGTGATCCAGATGCATGGCGATGGGCACGCTGGCACGCTCTGCCGCCGTCCGTACATTTGCCAGAAAATAATCCAGTCCCGCATAGTTTACCGTGGACGGCGTAGTCTGCATGATGACCGGGGAATGAAGTTCCTCGGCTGCCTCCATGACCGCCATGACCATTTCCATGTTTTCTACATTAAAAGCACCCACTGCATACCCGTTTTTCTGGGCATCGAGGAGCATTTGTGTTGTTGTCATTAATGGCATCTTTTTCCTCCTGATATTCTGTTATCAGTCCGGGCGGGCAAAAGCCCGCCCGGTTTTCTGATGTTTTACTTCTCTTCTTTTAATGCGGCCGCTCTGGCCTTGGATGTCCTTACAGTGAATACGAGACAGATTGCGTAGATCACGGCGATTACAGCTAGCCCTGCAAGGTTTTCCCTCGTAAAGATCTGTGTGAACATATAGGTGATTGGTGACCCGCCCTGGTCGAGTGCGGCAATTCTGGATGCTCCGTTTGTCAGGTTAACGGACTTAGCAAGTGCCGTAGTCCACGGAATTGCCTGATTGGCGATCCAGATGGTCACATACATAATCACGGAGCCTGAGATCAGCGTGCGGAACAGATTTCCCTTATGGACAGCCACAGCGATGGCAATAAAGAACCCGATCGTCGCCAGATCACCAAATGGAAGAATGATGTTTCCCGGCACGATTACTGCGATCAAGATTGTCAGCGGGATAAAAATCAGCCCTGCGGTTACTACCTGGGAATCCCCTAAAAGGATCGCCGGATCAAGTCCGATGTAAAATTCTCCGTCCCCGGAACGTTTGGTGAGAATTTCTTTCATTCTCTCTGAGATCGGCATGAGGCCTTCCATGATACATTTTGTGATTTTCGGCATAAGTACCATGACTGCGGACATCTTGATGCCCAGCTGAAGTGCGGCCTGAAAATTATAGCCTGCCAGCGCACCTACTAAAGTTCCGAGGAGTCCTCCGATGACGATAGGTTCTCCGAGCACACCTACTTTTTCCTGTAGTTTATCGGCAGTAATGCTGATCTTGTTCAGTCCTGGTATCTTTTCGATAATGGCGTCGATCGTACAGGCAAACGGTGCCAGGTAGGCGGATGTTCCGTGGGGAACTGTAAGGCCTTCCAGTTCAAAATAGTCTTCCATCAGCGGAGCATACAGATCACCGAATTTGTATGTAAAAATTGCATGGACCACTACGCCTGCAATCCCGATGGCAAAGTTTCCTGTCACTGCATAGGCAATCGCCCCGGTAAATGTCATGTGCCAGATGTTCCAAATATCAATATTTACGGTTTTGGTAAGCTTGAGTATAAGCATCACCACATTTACAAGAATTGCTACTGGGATCGCAACGGTTGCGATGCCGGATGCCCATGTAATCGGCGACATTCCCGGCCACCCTACGTCTACCACACTCATGTGGAGCCCAAAAGTCTCTGACATGGCCTTTGCCGCAGGCCCCAGATTTGCATTCATCATATCGACGATAAGTCCCAGCCCTACAAATCCAACACCTACCATAAGTCCGGCACGGATGGCCTTTCCTACTTTCACTCCTACAATAATACTCAGTATAGCGATGACGAGAGGCAGCATAACGGATGCACCCAAGCCAATGATGTAATTAATCGCGTCTCCAAAAATACCCATAGTTTTTCTCCTTTACCTCCTTGGTGTTTCCCACGTGTCTGTTATTTCAGTACTTCCAAAATCTTTTCTTTTGTCTTGTCTGCGCCGATCCCTGAGATAAACGGCATCCCTGTAATCAGCGGCACACCGTAATCCCGTTTTACCTTTGAGGTCGTCACGATCAGATCGGCCGGAAGATTGGACTCGATCTCTGAGATTCTCACCTGCGCGATTTCCACATCAATTCCATTTTCCTTCGCCAGATCCACCACTGCATTTGCCGCTACTGTGGATGTTGCCACTGCTCCTCCGCATGCTACGATAACTTTCTTTTTCATAATGAATTCTCCTTTTCTTTGATGATATTTATAATTTCTTCCGGGTTCTGCGCGCTGCTTAGTTTTTCTACTACATGAAGGTCCTGCAGAATCCCTAAAATTGCCTGCAATAACTCGAGATGCCCTTTCTCATCCACGGCCAGCATGAAGACGACCCTTACATTTACGGTCTCATCGTCCGTTCCCATCTGTACGAAGGTGACCGGCTTCTTTGTGGTAGCGATGACGATGCCCTTTTTCAGGACATGGCTCACATCCGTATGGGGAATGGCAACTCCCACCCCTCCCATGTCAACGCCTGTGGGAAAATCTTTCTCTCTCAGCTTTAATGCCTCTACATAGCTGTCCTTACAGTAGCCCAGAGAGACTAATTTTCCTCCCGCCTGCTCAAAAATGTCTGCACTGTCTTTGGCATCAATCTGAGGCAGTATCAATTCCTTGTTTAAATGTTCCCAAACCATGTTGTCACTCCTTTATTCTCTGTTCATAAGTTTTAATAATTGCCGCTGTCTCCCGGGGACTTTCGGCATTCCACAGCTCTTCCTTAAATCTTTCATTGGTCAGCATATTAACCAGGTGGAAAAAGGCTTTGATGTGCTTTTTGTGGTCCACGGTGCTCAGGCAGCAGAAAAATCTCACTTCCTCCCGGTCACCGTCCTCGTCCTCGATGATCACCGGCCTGTTAAGACGGATCATATTCATCCCAACTTTCCGGCTGCCCAGCTCAAATCCCTCGTGGGGCAGTGCAAATCCCTTGGAAATAACGATGTAGCTGCCGTTTTCCAGTACATTTTCTATCATGGCGTCCACATACCGATTTTCGATATACCCTTTTAAAAGCAGCGGTTCTGCCGATTTTCTGATGGCATCCTTCCAGTCTCTGCACTCGATATTAAGCTGAATATTCTCTTCTCTCAACAATTCACACAAAAACGGCTCCCGCTCCTCATCAAAGGACTCCTCGAAATACTCATAGATCTTCATGGACACTTCCCTGAACAGTTCCGGATCTCTGATCACCGGCCGCAGCAAAGCGGAAAGTTCATCTGGATTTCTTTCTTTTTCGGGCAGCTTCTTTTGGCGAACCCTGTTCTTTTTCTGGAGAAGCTCGATCTTTTTATTAACCCTCAGATAATCTTCGTCAGAAAACATCGGTGTCACAAGCACATACTCTCCCTCATAAGCCTTTAAGGGAATCGTGGACACGATCATGTCAATGTCTTCATAATGGCTTTTTCTTAGATCATGGGCAGAGACAACATCGATGATGTGAAAATCAAAGCGGTTTCTCATTTTTGCCAGAAGGAGCTGCGATGTCCCCACTCCGCCGTTGCAGACAATGACAACTCGGAATTCAATTTCCTTTTTCTTTCTCCGCTCCAGAGCGGCGCTGATGTGAATCACAATGTAATCGGCCTCGATCGCCTGGATCTTTCTTCCCACAAACCGTTCCAGCATCTCAATGTTGTTCTTAACCGCATGCAGGGCTTCCTGATTTTGTTCTACGATCTGTCTGAGAAAATCGTCTCTCTGAGTGATATTAAACTCTTTCGTAAAAATGGATTCCAGATGGTTTACAAGATTTTCATAAAACACAAAATCCCGGTTAAGGTCCACCTGAAGCTCATTGGATATCTGCTCAATGAATTTCCTTGTGACCAGCTGGAGGCCGATGATTCTCTGGTTCCTGCTGTCCTTTTTTATGTAGCTTAAGCTGTCCAGAATATCGCTTAACAGTTCCTTTTCCCCCTGGCTCTCAGGAAGTTCCCAGTACTGGCACACATACCTCAAAATATCCTCTGCCATCTCGTACTTGCTCTTCTTTACCTCCAAAGACTCGGTGATCTGATGCCCCTGCTTAACTCTCTGGATCAGTATGGTCAGATACGAGAGCAGATAGTTGAAAGATGCGTCGGTTAAAAACCTCCCGTGTGTGTGCTCCTGTTCATTGATGATTTTCTGCAGGTTCTGTTTGTCTTCTTTTTTCAGCCTGTGGCTGATATTCAGTCCTCTGATAAAGCTCTGGACCACAGAACCTGCGGCCTGAAAAGATCCGTCCTGGTTCAGAAGTTTTAACAGGCATGCCCGCTTATCACTCTCCTTTCCGTGAAGGGCAAGCCCTTTGTTGGAATGGGATTCCACAGTGAGATGTTCCTTTAAAAGCATCTGCTTGACACTCTCTAAATCA
Organism: Anaerostipes hominis (ex Lee et al. 2021); assembly: GCF_002270485.1. Taxonomy (GTDB): domain Bacteria; phylum Bacillota; class Clostridia; order Lachnospirales; family Lachnospiraceae; genus Anaerostipes; species Anaerostipes hominis. The sequence continues at coordinate 67,992 of NZ_NQOG01000001.1, forward strand.
TTGATGATTGTGGCCCTGCTCACATACAAAAGTTCTGCCATGTTTGATAAAGTCGTATAGCCCGAAGCTTCGATCAGGGTCGCCGCGATCAGCGGCTTTCTCTCTTCTTTGGAAAGCCGGTATGTGTAAAAATCATTCTGATTAAACAGGCCTGCCGCCAGTTCAATGTCATCCTCCACAAGAAGTGTCCCGTTGCTCCCCAGTTTTACTGAAGAAAGCTCATGTTGTTCCAAGAAGTCATTGACATCATTGATGTCATTTCTTATAGTGCGCTCCGACACCTGGAATTTCTCTGCCAGTTCACTGATACGGAATGTCTTCTCCAAATCTATGAGTCCCAGCAAAATCTCCCTTGATCTCTTGTTCATTTTTATCCCTCCGTTGCTGTGTCTTTACTATATCACCGTCCCCTTTCAAAAAACAGTCAAAAGGATTTCGGACATTTTTGCAAAAAAATAGACAGGTCTAAAACTTTTCCATACGTTTTGAAAAGTTTTAGACCTGTCTTATCTCACAGAAGCTTTTGCAGCAGCTGGTACAGCTCCTTTTCCGAGCAGACACAGTGATCCGGACGTATTTTGGATACCGGATATGTATGATTCCTCCGGTTCATCCATATGCAATGAAGCCCGGCGTTTTTTGCTCCCTCTACATCATTCCGGAAGGAATCCCCGACATACCAGACCGAGGCGTCCCGAAGCTTCATCTTATCACATGCATACCAAAAAATCTTCTCAGCAGGCTTTGCAGTTCCCACATCTCCGGACACGAAGATTGTATCGTCCAAAAACCACTTTCTGAGGCCCAGCGTCTCTATTTTCTCCCACTGGTGTCCGGACGGTCCGTTTGTGATCACCCCTATGGGAACCCTATCCCGGCAGAATGTCAGGACCTCTTTCATAACCTCCGAAACCGCAATCTGTTTTTGATATCCGGCGTATAAATGCTGGAATTGAAGTGCGGATTCATCTGGGATTCTTATATCAAACTCTTTCAGTGCCCTCCGAATTCTGTAAATATACATCTCATCCATTGTCATCTTCCCGCTTTGGGAATGTTCAAAAGCCTCATCACTGTACTTTCTGCTCAGCACAAACAGCTGCTCCATATCAACTTCATATGTTTCACCGATCTTGTCAAAACCAATCTCCCCGAAAATACGCCCACTGCCACAAACAAAGCCAATAAAACGGCCGTCAGCTTCTTGTGTTTTTTTATTTTTCCCGGTATCATAACCATGATATCCTTTAGTTTTTTCTTCATTAATATTAGCCTCCCCATCCTTCTTTTAGATATTTCCATTTTATAGGACGAATTGGAAAGGCTTAGGATCAATGTGTGAACAAACTATGGAACTATACCACATAGCAGAAAGGAACCACATTTAATGGATTGGGATGGAAAACGCTATTACTCTTTTGATTCTTATTTAAAACAGACCTTTGGCGAAAAAATATATAAAATTTCTTTAAACGGAGGCTTCACATGTCCGAACCGGGACGGCACCCTTGGAAACAGAGGCTGTATTTTCTGCAGCGAAGGAGGCTCCGGAGATTTTGCGCCCGACGCTGTTCTCCCCATTGATAAACAGATCAAAGAAAGTATCCGCCTGATTAGCAAAAAGACGGATGCCCATAAATATATTGCCTATTTTCAGGCGTTTACAAACACCTATGCTCCTTATGAAAAACTGCACTCTCTTTTTCATGAGGCTATCCTGCAGGAAGAAATTGTAGGACTTGCCATCGGCACCCGCCCGGACTGCCTTCCTCAGGACGTGCTTGAACTGCTCGATGAACTGAATCAGATAAAGCCAGTCTTCGTGGAACTTGGACTCCAGACCATCCATGAGAAAACTGCACAATTCATCCGGAGAGGCTATCCTCTTTCCTGTTTTCAACAGGCATTAAAAGCACTGCATGATCTAGGGATCAATGTTGTAGTCCACCTGATTCTCGGACTGCCTGGAGAAACAGAAGAGATGATGCTTCAGTCTGTCCGGTATTTAAATCAGCTTCCGATAAACGGGGTCAAACTCTCCCTTCTCCACGTGCTGAAACACACCGATCTCGGCGCTCTGTATGAGAAACATCCATTCCCGGTCTATGAACTTGATGACTACGTTGATTTCGTCATCCGCTGTATTGAGGAACTACGAGAAGATATTGTTATCCACCGCCTAACAGGAGACGGTCCCAGAGATCTGCTGATTGCTCCCCGCTGGACGCTCAACAAGAGAAAAGTATTGAATGAAATTTCCCGGCGCATGAAGGAGACGGACAGCCGTCAGGGAAAACGTTTCGTCTGAGAAAATTTAAATCATACCCGCAACACCGTATTTTATACCCTTCGGGTGGACGCGCTTCGCGCGATAAGGTATACGTAAAAATACCCTTTCGGAATCACGTCTCCGAAAGGGTATTGATTATTTATGGTGCTTTTTGTCCGGCTCAGGTTTCTTTTGTCTGCCTTCATAAGTGTTGTTGTCACACGTATTGTTATTGCCAATCTCCACTCCTTTTTTAATCGGAGCGATCAGAAAACCGATGACTACGCCGAGCCAGAGCCAGAATCCGCCGAAGAAAAATGCTTCTCTTTTTGTCATAATGAATTCCTCCTTTGATTGTCTCCATTATAACATCCGGCCTGAACGAAATCAATGAAGGCTAAAGAATCTCCGTGATATCCTCCAATGAATCCACGATCACATCCGGCTTCACATCACTTTTCTCTACATCCTCCAGCGTACTCTCTCCCGAAAGCACCAGGATTGAAGTCACAGGGCTTCCGTCCGCCACTGCAATATCCGTGTACAGCCGATCGCCTACGATAGCGATCTCTTCCGGACGGTACCCTGACTGCTCCACAAAATAATTCAGGGTATGTTTTGAAGGTTTCCCAAAGAATTCAGGGAAACGTCCCGTGGATGCCTCCACCAGTTTCGCCATGGAACCGCAGTCCGGTATGAAATTTCCGCCTTCCATCGGACAGTTCCAGTCCGGATTAATGCCATAGTATGTACATCCATTACGCACATAATGACAGGCTTTAGAAATCTTCTCATAAGTAAGTGTCGTATCAAAACCAAGGATGACGATGTCCGGATCTTCGTCCACCAGCGGCATGTCAAAGGCTTCAAACTCTTTTAGAAGAGAAGGTGTCCCTACCACATAGAGGGTTTCCCCCGGATGGTTCTTTTTTAAGTACTGGATCATCACATGACTGGAAATCATCATCTGCTCCGGTGTGATGGAAATTCCCATTCCCGAAAGTTTATCTATGTAGGCCTGCTGGCTCTTGGAAGAATTATTCGTAAAGAAATAATACTCCCTCCCTGTGTCTTCCACTTTCTTTAAAAAGTCCTGTGTGAATGGAAACAAGTCATTTCCAAGATAGATGGTCCCGTCCATGTCGAGGACAAAACATTTAATATCTTTCACTGCCTGAATATTTTGCTTCATCTGTCATTCTCCTTAATCTTCATCATAAAAGCGATGTGTGATCTTCTCCGCGATCTCCTGCATCTTTCCTTTTTCCACTGCCAGGTCTAAGACGCTGTACCGGTCTCTGACTTTATATCCGTCAAGCAGGCTCTGGTAAAACAGATCTCTGTCGATTCCGATTTCTTTCGGAGAAACCGGCGCACCTACGGTCTTTAAAAGCCCTTCCGCATATTCTCTGGTCGGTGCCAGCTTCTTCGCCGCCTCCGGAATTTCGTCTCCCATAATCTCGAAAATTTCCGCAATGATCGGTGTGGCGATGCCGACTTTGATTCCGTGGAGCTCCGGATACTTTTTCCTTGCGATGAACTCCATCTCCCAGTAATGGCTCAGCATATGCTCTGCTCCGGATGCCGGACGGGATACGCCGATCAGTCCCATGGCCACTCCGGTAAGCGTCAGCGCCTCGATCAGATAGAGAACCGCTTCATCATCCCTGTTTGCAAGTGCCTCTGCACTTCCGGTTACTTTATCAAGGGCTTTCTGAACGAGGGTCACACAAGTCTCACAGCAGTATTCCCCGGTCATCTCCCTGGACAAATACCAGTCTGCAAGAGCGGTAAGTTTTCCTATCACATCCCCGAACCCGGCGCGAATCATATGCATTGGCGCCTGCTTCATGATATCCGTATCCCCGAGGATGCCGTAGGGAAGGGTTGCAATGAAGGAAATCTTCTTTCCTCCCAGGATCAGAGGGGCTCCGTCTGATGCATAGCCATCCATAGAAGATGCGGTGCAGACAACGATGTATGGAATCTTTGTCCTGGCTGACATATATTTTACCATATCATTCAAAGTTCCGGAACCTGCCGCGATCAAAACATCCGTCTCAGGCTCCAGGTTTAAGAACATCGTTCCAACAGCATGCTCAGCCGGGATTAAAATATCTTCCCCTGAATCCAGGACCACACTTTTCACCTGAAATCCTGCATCCTTCAACAGTTTCTCTGCGGTCTCTCCCGCCGCTTTGTATGTATTGTTGTCGCTCAGCATGTAGACTTTCTTTGCACCAAGGCCCTTTACCATTTCCGGCAGTTCTTTTATTACTCCCTGACCCATCACCAACTTGTCGATATCCAGAATATGATGCCTTCCGCAGCTGCAGTCAAAACTTGCTTTTGCCATTTCATTCATAGAATAGTTTAAGATCTCATCCATTTTGCTTCCTCCCGAATCTTAATTTTCAAATAAGATTACCACCTGCAATATAAATAATACCACTGGTAATATACCTTCATTTTACTTCCATTCTATGATAAAATCCATACCTTATTTTGAACATTTGTATAAATACTTTTAAAGCCGCTATTATACATACATTTGTATAAATGCTTATATGAATTCGATTGTATTTCCCGGTGCGAAATCTGCGGATGTCAAAGGCTCCTCACCTTTTACCGCCTCCACCATAATACATCCCGGGCGCTCTGCTTCCGGACCGCCTTTAAAGCTTACCGTGCAGTGTCCAAGTCCCCTGAGAGTTTCATTTGCTTCAGTACCCACTGCCGTCACTTCAAATCCTTTTTCATTGATCAGCATCATATCTCCCGGCTCAATATTTGCTCTCAGCTCCTCAATCGTATGCAGCACACAGAGATCCTCAAATGCAGGGGGCGCATTATCATTAAACAGAATAATAAAATTTGAATCAGGGTCTCCTAAAAATGTCAGCGAGTCTTTCCCCAGCTTCTGAATTCTTGTAAAATATTTCATTTCATCTCTCCCTTACTGATAAATACGATTGGTTATTTTTGCTGCAATTTCTTCAAGTTTTTCCGTTTTCAGGGCCAGTTCCAGAATACTGTACCGATTTCTTACCTTGTATCCCTCCAAAATGCTGTTATAAAACAGTTCTCTGTCAATTCCGATATCCGTCGGATACACCGGCGCCCCCACTGTTTTTAAGAGTCCCTCCACATATTCTCTGGAAGGCGCCAGCTTCATGGCTTCTTTTGGCACCTCATCCTTCATCAGCTCAAATATTTCTGCAATAACAGGCGTTGCAATGCCTACCTTGATACCGTGCAGTTCCGGGAACTTTCCCTTCGCGATAAAGTCCATCTCCCAGTAATGACTGAGCATATGCTCTGCCCCGGAAGCCGGGCGGGATACACCGATCAGTCCCATGGCCACCCCTGTGAGGGTCAACGCTTCGATCAGGTAAAGGACCGCGTCATCGTCCCTCTTTGCCAGGGCTTCTGCGCTGCCTGTGACTTTGTCCAGTGCTCTCTGCACAAGAGTCACACAGGTCTCACAGCAGTATTCGCCGACTTTTTCTTTTGCCAGATACCAGTCGGCAAGGGCGGTCAGTTTGCCCAGCACATCGCCGAATCCGGCATGGATCATATGCATTGGCGCCTGCTTCATGATATCTGTGTCTCCGATGACGCCGTAAGGAAGTGTGGCGACAAAAGATATTTTCTTTCCCTCCAGGATCAGCGGTGCCCCGTCGGCGACATATCCGTCCATGGAAGGAGCCGTACAGACGATCACATATGGAATCTTTGTTCTCGCAGACATATATTTTGCCATATCATTGATCGTCCCTGAGCCAACCGCAACGATCACCGCCGTATCCGGTTCCAGGTTCAGAAACATCGTTCCCACGGCCTGTTCATTGGGAATCAAAATATCATCCCCGGAATCCAGCATCACGTTTTTTACAAGATAATCCTCGCCTTCCAGAATTGAAAGCACCCGGTCTCCTGCTGCCTTAAATGTGTGATTATCACTGAGCATGTAAACCTTTTTGCCGGAAAACGGCTCCAGTACTTTTGTGAGTTCCTTAAGAACCCCCTGCCCCATGATGATATGCCTGATATCCAGTGTATGATGTCTGCCGCAGCTGCAGTCAAAATCTGCGCCTGCCATTTCGTTCATAGAATAATTTAAAACTTCATCCATATGCTCTCCTCCTGTCTATTTGCTGAATTGTTTCTCGTAGTAAGTGATCCTCTCGACCTTTTCGGTAGACGGCCCATCTTTAAATTCAAGTCCCATCCAAATATCCAAAAGATATAAAGCCAGCTGAGGTGCGATCACCCTGGCTCCCATGCACATCACATTTCCGTCATTGCTCAGAATGGAGCGCTCTGTGGAGAACGGATCGTGGCAGACAGCCGCCCGGATTCCCGGCACCTTATTTGCCGTCATAGCCATGCCGATGCCGGTGCCGCACACGAGAATCCCCCTGTCGCACTCACCGCTGGTCACTTTTTCACAGGTCTTTACCGCAACATCCGGATACAATGCGGTTTCTCCGGCTTCCACTCCATTGTCCACACAGGTATGACCCGTCTCCTCCAATCTCTTTTTGATTGCCTCTTTTAACTCATAGGCTGCTTCGTCACATCCAATTGAAATCTTCATATACTTCTGCCTCCTTTGATTTTATGTCTTCATTTTACCTTTTTATTTACGCAAAGTCTATATTTAATATTGAAATTATGTATAAATATTTTTTTCTATGAATGATACAGTCCAAAGCTTGCAGCGAACGCAATGATAACTGCCAACGGCCCTGTAATGACACGGGAATACAGGACGGACGGAACACCCAGTTCTATGGTCTCTGACTCACACTCCGCAAGACTCAGCCCTACCGGGATGAAATCACATCCTACCTGGGCATTGATCGCAAAAAGTGCCGGCAGTGCATATTGGGCCGGTATCTTGCCCATAGCGATCTGTGATCCCAGAAGAGTTCCCACGACCTGTGCGATAACGGCTCCGGGGCCGAGCACCGGTGACAAAAACGGCATAGCACAAATAAGAGATATGATCAGCATTCCGGGGAGCGTGGCACACAGCGGCGAAATTGTCTTGGCAATGACGTTCCCGAGTCCCGTAGCTGTGATGATTCCAAGGATCGTACTGGTAAATGCCATAAACGGAAGGATATTTTTTACTACCATTTCAATAGTCTCACGTCCTGCTGCAAAAAACTTTCCGACAACCTGCCCTACTCCGATGCCGAGCCTCGTGATCAGTCCCGGCCGCTCAGCCGTCTGTTCCTGTTTCATATCCCGGCTGCTGTCTTTTTCTTCTTCCGGCGCTTTTTTCTCGGTGGCAGCTTCACCGTCGGCATAAGACAGACAGCTTTCGTTAACAGCAGATACGTATATATCCGGAGTAATATATTTTGCCAGAGGCCCTGACTGTCCCACAGGATTTAAATTAACGGTAAAAATTCCCTTCTGCGGATAAATTCCGCACCGTAACGTTCCTCCGCAGTCGACGATAGCGACCAGGATTTCTTCATCCGGTACATTATTCTTGTGACCGTCGACTGCTTCCCCGCCGGTCATCTCCGCCAGCTTTGCGGCCAGCGGATGAATTCCTCCTATCGCTGTCATACAAAGAATCTTATTGCATGTTTCTGTTGCCTGCACTACAAGCGGTCCCCCGTATCCTCCGGAACCTGCGACGATTTTTACTGGCTTATTCATGGACAGCTACCTCCTTATTTCCCATCTTCTGATATTTATTGCTGAGCATCAGATAAATTCTTTCTGTCACCATGCCGCGGATAAAAATAACTACAAGTCCCACGAGAAAATAGCGGACTGCCAGATCACCCAGCGGCAGGCTCAGCTTTTGGATACCTGCTGCAATCCCCATGTATACGAACAGCTCACCGGCATTGGCATTGGGAAAGAACCCCAGCACTGGGTGGCAGAAGCTGATCGCCGCGTCAAAAAAAGGAACCTTATACTTCTCTTCTACGAATCTGCCAAAAGTATATGCCATCGGGTTGCCGACACAGATCATTGCGATGACAGGTAGAAATAAATACCGGCACAGCCTGTTTCCGGTGATCCTCATACAAAATTTTTCTACCCTGTCTTCTCCGATCAGTTTTATAATCGCGTTGACTGCTGTCATCAGACATACTACCGTTGGAATAATCGTGGTCACCCATCCCAAAAACGTCTGTCCTCCTGTGGAAAACAGCTTCATGAATCCATTCGCCAAATTAGATATAACCTGCATATGTTCCTCCTTACACTCTCATTTCCAATGCTTCCAGTGCCTGTATGTATCCTTTATAGAATTTTTGTTTCTTCTTCGTCATACTGCGGAGTTCCGAAAGAACTTCCCGAAAATCCCTTCCCAGTATCTGCACCTGATAAACCTCAGACACCGGATGGAATCTGGCCAGAAATGAAATCCCGTCCATAGCTTCTCCGCCGGTAATCTTTCCGCCCTCATCGCATGCAAGAATGACAATATGGCCTCCGGACAGCAGACGTCCTCTTTTCTGTCCGATACCTACCGCTCCGTCCCGGTTTACTCTCCGCACGGCTTTCTCATAATCTTTGATCTGAAAAATCCCTCCGGCAGACTGAAGCAGAAACAGTACAAGAAACACTCCAAAAAGAATCAACACATGATTTGACATTTTCTCTCCTTTCTTTGATTTTTTTTTCTGTATATGTATTTTAACCCTTTTATTATTGCATAGTCTATAGTTTTTATTGAAATATTGTATAAGTATTTAGAATCACCTCGACATTTATACATCATTTCAATACACATCAGTACAAAAAAAGACCTTCCGGAATTCAGCAATTCCGGAAGGTCCCTTTCTATGTCCTTTATGAACTTATGATGATATTATGAAACTCAAACTTCTTTCAGCATCTGTCTTGCACATTCTGAGTCTGTAATCAGAACATTAATATTTTTGGAACGCACGGCTCCGACGACAGATTTTGATTTCTCGATTCCCCCTGCAACCCCGATCCTTATTTCAATATTTTTCAGCTGCTCCTGTGATATGCCTGCCACACGTTGATTGAAAGAATCAAACGGTTTCGTATTTCCCTCGATATTGTAAAAATACAGCGACGCGTCTCCGACTGCCCCCATCTCAACAAAATTCTTTAATTCATTCTCCGTTAAATATCCTTCTGCAACAAGAGCTGTTCCTCCGGCCTCCGGGATTCCGATCCCCATGACCACGACCCTGAGTTTTGAAAAATATTCATAGATGTAGTTTACCGTATCCTCCTGAAGGAAAATGTCTTTCACCTCTTTGCTGGAAAAAATACCGGGTGACAGGAACTGGACATAATCACCTCCGAACTTTTCCGCAAATTCCACTGCAATCCGGTTGGACTGTACATCCCTCTTTTCCGTCCTTTTCTGGGATATCCCTCCGTACAGGGGCACAAACAAAAGCTTATTGCCTTTGTTATAAAATTTATCCACATGGGCAATGTGGGACAGCGTCCTCCCCATCGTGACTCCCACATAGTCATCATTTTTCAGGATATGGCTCAGGTAGTCAAAGGCCGCCTCTGAAAGCATATCCATCTGCTCCTCTTTTGTGTCAAGCGGCTCGCTCTCCACAATGATGGCCTCTTTCAGACCAAACCTCTGTTCCAGCTTCTGCTCTAATTCCCCGTAATCGTAGCTGATAGGGTTTATGACCTCGATCTTCACAATTCCCTGTTCCCTCCCGAGAGCCAGCATCCTGGATACAGTGGCCCTGGAAAGTCCCAGGGTGTTGCAGATCTCCACCTGGGTCTTATTTTTCATATAGTATAAATTGCAGCATTTATATATCAGACGGTCGTCATCGACAATTTTCTTCATCTGCTTCCACCTTTATATCAATTCTAATTCGTTCAGCGCATTATAGATTCCGTTTTCTTTTGTCGTCTGGGTGAACATATCCGCAGACTCCTTCACTGCGTCACTGCACCGTCCCATGCCGATACCGATCCCGACATTTTTAAGCATCTCTACGTCGTTGTCCGAATCACCGAATGCATAGAGATTCTCTTTAGAAATCCCAAGATCATTTGCTACCTGGACAACCGCGTCTCCTTTCGTGACACCTTTGAGCGTAATGTCAAAGAAATTCTCACGGACATGTTTGGCACACTCGAATGTGTCTGCATATTCTCTTTTAAAATCTTCAAATACATCAGGCGCTTTATAGTTCATCGTAAGCTTTGATATATGCTGTTTTTCCCAGTACTTCCACGGGGCATACCACTCCATCGGAAGACTGAACAGACGGCAGAAATACTTAAAGAATTCCTCGTCGTTATGTAAATAGTATGTCACGTCCTGGGTATCCATCTGGATGATCGTATCTCTTATAAAATACTTGTCTATGACTTCATGCAGCAGATCTTCCTCAATATAAATATCCCTGAGCACTTCCCCGTCCACTTCCGCATAGCTTCCATTGCAGGTGACGGCTCCGTCAAAATGCTCGATATCCGCCTCCAGAAATCGTTTGGTCCGCCCTGAACACAGCAGGGCTGCATATCCGTTGTCCTGCAGTCTCTTAATAGCCTCCAGGGTCTTCGGCATAACTGTCTTGATATGGTCCACTTCATCAACTAATGTTCCGTCATAGTCAAAAAATACCGCTCCTTTATATTTCTTCATAGTATGGCTCTTCTCCTTATTGATCGTGCTCGTTTACTTAACCAATACTATTGTACTTTCTTTTAATTCCCATTTCAAGCGGTATCCTACATCATAAGCACCTGCACGATCAAAATCAGGGTAATCCCAAGGGAAAGCAGAAACATCGATCTGTAAAAATCCTTCATGATAACGCTCCTTCTGATTTGTTTTTCCGTTGTATTTTATCTTTTGACAATATCATACCGGATTTCTCTTTCAGAATTCCCAACCAATTTGTGAATAATTTCTTAACATTTTGTGTTTTTACACAAAAAGAAGCTTTGGGTGACAATCATACCAAAGCTTCTGTTCTTTTTTATAAACTTTCTAATATTTCTTTCAGGATCTTATTGACTACTCCGGGATCTGCTTTCCCCTGGGTCGCCTTCATGGTCTGTCCAACCAGGAATCCCATGGCTTTTTTCTTCCCTGCCTTGTAGTCCTCCACCGATTTCGGATTGCCGCTGACAATCTGCGTGATGGTCTCTTTAAGCGCTCCCTCGTCATTCATTGATTTCAATCCGTGTTCTTCTACGTAGGCTTTCGGGTCCACATCTTCTTTGAATATCTTCTCAAAGACTTCCTTGGCTACCTTACGGTTGATCTCATTCTTCTTCACCATGCCGATCAGAGCCGCGAGATGTTCCGGTGCAAAGGAAATATCTGTAAGATCCATTTCCGAATCATTGACCAGACGCATCGTCTCTCCCATCAGCCAGTTAGATACTTCTTTCGCCTCGGCTCCGTGATCGATGGTTGCCTCGAAGATATTCGCCAGATGTTTGCTTCCCGTTATGATATCGATATCATAGTCCGGCAGGCCGTAAGTTTCTTTATAACGTCTCCGTTTTTCGTCCCGCAGTTCCGGCTGTGCATCCCTGATCTGCTCTATCCACTCATCGCTGATGATCACCGGCACAAGATCCGGGTCCGGGAAGTAGCGGTAATCCTGTGCGTCCTCTTTGGAGCGCATCGGATAAGATTTTTCTTTTGTGTCGTCCCACCGTCTCGTCTCCTGCGTCACCTCTCTGCCCTCTTCCAGCAAAGCGATCTGGCGGTCTGTCTCTCCCTCAATGGCGCGCCTGATAGCCTTAAAAGAGTTCAGGTTCTTCATCTCTGTCCTTGTTCCGAACTCTTCGGCTCCCGCTTCTCTGACGGAAAGGTTGACATCGGCTCTCATAGAGCCTTCCTGAAGTTTGCAGTCGGAAGCCCCGAGATACTGGATGATCAGTCTAAGCTTTTCCAGATAAGCCACGACTTCATCTGCGGAGCGCATATCCGGCTCTGAGACGATCTCGATCAGCGGCACGCCGGACCGGTTGTAATCCACAAGGGAACAGTCTTCCCATTCGTCATGGATCAACTTTCCCGCATCCTCTTCCATATGGATCTCGTGAATCCCGACGGACTTTGTCCCTCCGTCAGTCTCGATTTCCACATGTCCGTCTCTGCAGATCGGAAGATACAGCTGGGAAATCTGATAATTCTGCGGGTTGTCGGGATAGAAATAATTCTTCCTGTCAAACTTGCAGTTCTGTGTAATGCTGCAGTTGGTGGCAAGTCCCACAGCCACGGCATACTCAACTACCTGTTTATTTAATACCGGAAGGGAACCCGGCATTCCCGTGCACACCGGACAGGTATGTGTATTCGGCGCTCCCCCGAACTCTGTGCTGCATCCGCAGAAAATCTTCGTGTTAGTTGCCAATTCCACATGGACTTCCAGCCCGATGACAGTCTCATATTGTTTACTCATTACTGAACACCTCCCTTTACAATCTCCGGTGCTTCATAAGTTCTCGTCTGTTCAAATGCATAGGCAGCCCGGATCAGTTTCTTTTCCTGGAAACAGTCTCCCAAAAGCTGCAGGCCGATCGGCAGCCCTTTGCTGTCTTTTCCGCACGGCACACTGATTCCGGGCAGTCCTGCCAGGTTTGCCGAAATCGTATAAATATCTCCGAGGTACATTTTGATCGGGTCGCTTAAGCTCTCACCAAGCTTCGGTGCAGTGGTCGGCGCCGCCGGCCCGAGGATCAGGTCATAGGAAGCAAATGCCTTGTCAAATTCCTGTTTGATCAGTGCTTTTGTCCTCAGTGCTTTCAGATAATACGCGTCATAGTAACCGGAACTTAAAACAAACGATCCAAGCATGATCCTTCTCTTGACTTCCGGCCCGAATCCCCCGGAGCGTGTCTTTTTATACATGTCGTGGAGTCCTTCTGCTCCCTTGGCGCGGTATCCGTATTTAATCCCGTCAAACCGTGACAGGTTTGAGCTGGCTTCCGCCGACGCAATGACATAATATGCAGGAATCGCATAATCCACAAGTCCCAGATCAAACTCCTCAACAACTGCTCCCTTTTTCTCCAATGTCCGGGCAGCCGCCATGACAGCTTCTCTGACTTCAGGGTCCAGTCCTTCTCCAAAATAGTCTTTCGGGATTCCGATCTTCATTCCTTTAACATCATCAACCAGGGCGGAAGTAAAATCATACTCATCCCTCTCAATGGATGTGGAATCTTTCTTGTCATAGGATGCAGAAGCCTCTAAAAGAGCCGCACAGTCTGATACGTCTTTAGCCATGGGCCCGATCTGGTCCAGGGAAGAACCGTAAGCAATCAATCCGTATCTTGAAATTGTGCCGTAGGTCGGTTTCATTCCGGTGATCCCGCAGAAAGATGACGGCTGGCGAATCGATCCTCCGGTATCTGAGCCGAGTGCCATGAAGCACTCTCCTGCCGCCACTGCTGCCGCCGAGCCGCCGGAAGATCCTCCCGGCACATGTTCCTGATTCCATGGATTTTTTGTCGGTCCGAACGCCGAAGTTTCAGTCGTGCTTCCCATGGCAAACTCATCCATGTTTGTTTTCCCTATGATGACCACACCGGCAGCGATAAGATTTTCCACCGCCTGAGCGGCGTAGGTCGGAACAAAATTTTCGAGAATCCTGGAACTGCACGTAGTTTTGTATCCTTTTGTACAAATATTATCTTTCACAGCCACTGGAACACCGGCCAGCGGACCAGTCAGCGTGCCGTCATCAATTTTTTTCTGCACCTCTTCTGCTCTCTTTAATGCACTCTCTTCATCATATGATACATAGGCATGCACCGCCGGCTCTGCTTTCTTAGTCTGTTCCAGCACAGCCTGTACCGCTTCCACTGCGCTGATCTCTTTTGCTTTTATTTTTCTGCCCAGTTCAAGGGCTGTCAAATCTAAAATTCCCATGGCTTCCTCCTATTCTACGGTCTTTGGCACCACAAAGGCACCGTCTTTTCTCTCCGGTGCGTTGGCGAGAATCTCTTCTCTGTCGTCTCCATTTGTGACGATATCTTCTCTGAATACATTGTTTACCGGAAACACATGAGACATAGGTTCAACACCGTCCGTATCCAGTTCATTCAGCTTGTCTACATAGTCCAGCATGCTCTCCATGTCTTTCTTCGCCTGTTCTTTTTCTTCGCCGGACAGCTCAAGCTTTGCCAGAATACCGACGTATTCGATCGTTTCATCACTGATGTGATTTGCCATTCTAATTCCTCCTTAAATGATTGGTTCTCCTTACGCATTTGTGTGTATCCTCGCGGAGCATTTTTTGATTTCATTAAGAAATAAAAAACCCGCTCCAAAGCAAATATTCTATGCTTCGGGGCGGGAATATCTTCCCACGGTACCACCCGTATTGATATCAGGACAAATTGTCTGATCTCTTCTCATTTCTGTACTTAACGCGTACCACGTGACTGCCTAACATGCATCCTGCCTTTCAGCCGCCCGGCTCCAAAGTGTTCCCGCCGCAAGGTGTCCCTGGAAAGCTTTCAGTCTGTGGGCTTTCCTCCCTGTGAGGTTCCTTTTGCCTTGAGTCTTTTTCATTGCCTTTCTTCTATGATGTTTAATCATAACACAGTTATTTTTATGAATCAAGCCCCATTGATGAATCATAAACATGCATATTTTCAGGTCTGACACGTTTGCTCGGTACAAGTTTAACATCTAAGTATTCTTCTGATAAAACTTCTATTTTTGTACCTTCTGTGAGTTCTAAATTCACATATTTATTCGGATTTTCCCCTTGTGAATCTTCTGAGAGCCAAATACTATTTGTCCCATATTCATCATCCTTATCTTGTTCAAAAGTAAATTCAAAGCTGCCATTGCCTTCGACCGCAACTACATCATACGTCCCGGCCGGAAATTCTTTTCCTGCTGTAAGTACGCTGAAAACTTTCACTTCTTCACTCAGAGTATTTTCTCCGGGTTTCTCCATTTTCTTTAGATTAGCATCCGATGTTTTGCAGTATATACTCCCTTTTCCTGAAACTTCTACTAAAGAACCCTGATAAAGACGGATATTCTTTACTTCGGTGTACCGATTAGCTTCCAATACTTCCTTGTCTGTAAACTGCTCATTAATATTGACATACTGTGCATCATTGTTTGCTGAAAAAGTTAAATCATCCCCTTCTCCAGTCATTGTGTAATTTCCTTCCGGAAGATCCAATCCTACGATATATCTGCCGGAAGAAAGTCTCACAGAAAAACTTTTTCCGGTCTTCTCTAAAGCATAGTCCGCGTTTTCATATGTAAAATCCGGCATAGTTTTTGTCCACTTTTTCTTTCCGTCTTCACTCATATAAATCTGAGCATTTTTAATCAGGGTTCCGATATCAACCTCACCTACTGCATCCAAAAACACAACAAAAATAACCACAAGACTCAGTACTAGCCTGATAAATTTTCCTACTCTGCCTTTTTCCTCTGTCCGGAACTGCCTGTACACCCTCTTATGCTGTTTTGTCATAGAACTCTTTGGCTCTATATTTGGCCTTGTCCCGTAGTCCGAGCAGTTTCCCGTCCTTTGCCCTCTCTCCAGCCTTTTAAAATCATAGCCGCACATAGGACAAACGCCATTCCTTAATTTTTCATTGCAGATCGTACATTTGTCATATTTCATATTCATTCCCTCCGGCCTATAAAAATATCCCGCTATCTAGCCCGGTTCTTAAACTTTTTCTTCCTTTTTTCGATGCGTTCTTTATCTTTCTGCTCGATCTCCGGGGCAATGGTCTTCGTAAACCATAATAGTGCCAGCGCCGGTGCAAGGATCCAAAGTGATCTCTGATCATTTCCCAAAAAAGAAAGCGTCATGATTCCCTTGGCCTGAAACATCATTACAAACATATAAACAAAGACTAAAAGAAGTGCAAATGACTCTGTTTTCGTATAGATTTTACCTGTGCCGGGTCCTACCAGAAACCGTTCCAAAAGCAGCGCCGCCCCGCACCCTCTAGTCTTTGCTTTCTATCACGAGCAAAGTCCCGGTTTTCATCTCAATCTTTCCCGTTTCCTCTGCCAGTTCATTGCTGATCCCCCATGTCTCATGGAATACAAGCGTATCGTCATTCAGCGGGTAATAGAATCCGTGAAGCGTCACTCCTGTCACCGTGCCCACCGGAATGAGGGAGATATAGTTCCCAAACTGTTCTTTTTTATTTATGCTGAGAGGACGGTCCACTGCCCGGATGCGGTTATGTGAATCCACTATATATGCCTCCACTCCATGTTTTAGTGCATATACAAGCTGTCCCATATTCCCGAGCACATGGTCTAATCTGGTGCCCGTGCTCCCAAGAATCGTCACCTTTGCAGCCCCCATGCGGACTGCCTGTTCCACAGCGATCCCCGTGTCCGTATCGTCTTTTTCTCTGGGAAGAATCATAATATCTTCTTGTTTAAATCGTTTTACCGTTTCTTCCGGACAGCTGTCAAAATCACCCAATATGAAATCCGGGCGGATTTTGATCTGTTCTGCGTATAAAAGTCCTTTGTCCGCAGCAATAATTTTATCAAATTTCTGCGTTTGAATATAAGAACGGGCGAAGACCCTGTCCAATTCTCCGCCTGTTAAAATTAAGATATGCATTACCATTTTCTCTTTTCTTTTAATTCATTGTAGATGAGTACATAGTTGTCATAGCGAGTCTCGCTGATCCTTCCATCCGCCAGTGCCTGTTTGACACCGCAGCCAGGTTCATGAGTATGGCTGCAACCCTGGAACCGGCATTGTCCCTCATAGGGTTCAAATTCTTTAAAATAATATTTAATCTCGTCTTCCTCGAACATATCCACAAACAGAGAACTGAAGCCCGGCGTGTCCATGACGAAAGTGTCTTCTCCCACCCGGATCAGCTCCGAATGTCTGGTCGTATGCTTTCCTCTCTGAATCTTTTCACTTACCGCTCCGGTTTCCATGTTCGCATCCGGATACAAAAGATTCATCATAGAAGATTTCCCTACACCGGAAGGGCCTGCAAGCACGGTTGTCTTGTGCTCTACGGCCTCCCTGATCTCCGAAAGTCCCGTCTCGTCGGAGACACTGGTAAAGATCACCCGGTGGCCGCAGTCTTTATATACGTCCATGAGAACAGACAATTCCTTTTCTCTGGCCAGATCCGTCTTATTAAAACAGACCACCGCAGGGACTCTCTGCTTCTCCATCATAAGCAAAAACCGGTCCAGCAGATTATAATTTGGTTTTGGATTCTTGGCTGCAAAAATAACCAGCGCCTGATCGATGTTTGAGACAGCCGGGCGGATTAATTCGTTCATCCTTGGAAGTATCTCTGTCAGATTTCCCAGCTTTTTTTCTTCATCCAGGACTTCGATCTCTGCCATGTCTCCCACGAGCGGCTTCATTTTCCGGTTTCTGAAGATGCCTTTTGCTTTGCACTCATATAAACTGCTGCCCGTGTCAACATAATAAAACCCTGCGATTCCTTTGATAATTCTTCCCTGCATGAACTGATCTTACTCCTCTGTATTATCTATGGTGTATTCTGTTGTCGGCTGCTTTCCCAGGCTTACGACCACGCCGATTCCTGTCCCTTTTGTAACTTTTTTCCCGGCTTTCGGTGACTGACTGATAATACATCCCTCCGGCACCCTGCTGTCGTACTTCTGGGAAGAAATGATCAGCTTTAGTCCTTCTCTGCTTAACTCTTCTCTCGCATCATCTGCGGTCTTAAATACGATTTCCGGCACTGTGACCTTGTTCTCACCTTTGCTGACCGTGATCGTCACCTTGGAGCCTCTGGAAATTTTATTCCCCGCTCCCGGAGACTGAGAAATCACATCACCTTCCTTGACACTGGAACTGAATTTGGTGGACACAGAAACTTTGAATCCCTGGTCTGAAAGGATCTTCGTGGCAGACTTCTGGCTGTACCCGCGGATATCCGGCACCTCAATTTTGCTCTCGCCGGTACTGACAGTCAATACAATGGTCGTTCCCTTTTCCACTTCCTGGTCTGACTCCAGACTCTGGCGGATGATATATCCCGCCTCATAAGAAGATGAAGCCTCTGTTTTGCGCTCCACTTTCAGATCTTCATCGATGGATGCCAACGCCGCATCGTAAGTCATTCCCACATAGTTTTCAACCGGTACCTTCTCAAGCTTTTCCGTGGTGCTTTCTTCCGTAGTCGTAAGTTTCTCTGTGCCGGCATTATCCCCTGAGCGGAACAGCCCTGAACTGTTAATGACCAGTACAATGATGGATATGAGAATAATGGCTCCCACCACAGCGGCCAGGACGACAACCAGCTTTTCAATCTTGGAATTCATGCCCCGCGGCTCTTCCTCATCGTCGTCATCCACAAATCCGGATTCCTCTTCCGGTTCTTCTTCCGTCTCCTCCGGTTTTACAAACTCTTTTGTGTGAAGCATCTGAGTCGGCGAATCGTCCACAAAGGGCGCCATGCCTACATAGCTTCCTTTCGTGTCTTCGAAAACCAACTTTAAATCCTCTATCAGTTCGTTCACAGACTGATACCGGTCTTCCGGTTTTTTCATGGTACATTTGAGAATGATCTTTTCCAGGCTTTCCGGAATATCTCCGATCAGTTCTCCCGGTGGCGTAATTTCATTCTGGAGATGCATCAGAGCAATGGTAACCCCATTTTCGTGGTCAAAAGGGACCTGGCCTGTGACCATCTCATACATTGTAATCCCCAGAGAATAAATATCACTCTTCTCATCGCAGTACTTTCCTTTGGCCTGTTCCGGAGAAATGTAATGGACCGATCCTATGGCCGTGGATGTGACCGTATTGGAATTGGCCGCCTTTGCTATTCCAAAATCCGTGACTTTTACCTGACCGGAATCTGAGACCAGAATATTCTGGGGCTTAATATCCCTGTGGATCGTGTGATGCCCATGGGCATGCCCGATCGCTGAAGCTATCTGAAGAGACAATTCTACGGTCTCTTTTGCGGAAAGATGCCCCTTTTTCATAATATATTCCTTCAGGGTAATGCCTTCTGCCAATTCCATGACAATGTAATTGACACTGTCTTCCTGGCCTACATCATATACGTTCACAATATTGGGGTGGGCCAGTCTTGCGACCGCCTCTGCTTCCACCTGAAACTTTTTTAAAAACTTCTCATTATCTACATATTCATTTTTCAACACTTTGATAGCAACGTTCCGGTTCAGTTTATGGCACTTTGCCATGTATACGTCAGCCATCCCGCCAGTACCAATCTTTTTCAGGATTTCGTAGCGTCCTCCTAAAATGGTTCCTGTTTCTAACATGTGATCTCACCTCGCTCCCCCAGCGCAACGATCACCAGGGATATATTGTCCTTGCCGCCATATTCGTTAGCCCTGTTCACCAACTGGCCTGCCTTATTTTCCAATTGACTGTGATCCAACAGGAGTTCTTTGATTTCATCATCCGCAATCATGCTCGTCAATCCGTCACTGCACAAAAGTAAATATCCGTCTTTCTTCGGCAGCTCAAAAAAATCGGGAACAGATTCAATACCTGCGCCGATCGCTCTCGTGATCAGATTTCTTTTTGGATGCTGCCTCATATGTCTGCGCTCAATCTCTCCGGCCTTCACCAATTCTTCTACAAAAGAATGGTCTGTGGTCACCTGGACAAGATCCTGATCTGCAAAATACAGACGGCTGTCTCCAATGTTCATCACAAAAATACTCTCTTCTGTCACAGTGGCCGCTACCATAGTTGTTCCCATGCCCGCGTATTCTTCTTCCTCGCACTTCAGCAATATCTCACTGCTCACTTTCTGCAGTGCTTCCTTCATGATCTCAATAGGATCTGAATTCTCAATCTCTCGTATAAATTCCACAAAACGACTGACCGCAAAAGAGGACGCAAAACCTCCTGCCCTGTGGCCTCCCATGCCGTCCGCAACGATATATAAATTATCTAATTGTCCTACGGGTTCATCAGAGTAAAAGATGGTGTCCTGATTTTCAGACCGTACCTTTCCTCTGTGAGAAGTTCCAACGGATTGCATCTTAGTTCTCCTTTTTTGTGCGAATTTCCTGTTTTTCCACAGAATCCAGCTTCTTTCTTCTTAATTGTCCACAGGCAGCATTGATATCTCTGCCCATTTCTCTTCTTATGGTAACATTTACACGATTTTTTTCAAGTATGTTTTTGAAGTCGTTCACAAACTCCGGCATAGACTGCCGGAAGTCTCTCTCCTTGATAGGATTGACTGGGATCAGATTGACATGGCATGGAAATCCGCCTAAAAAGCGGCAAAGTTCCCTGGCATTCCGGGAGCTGTCATTCACTCCTGCCACAAGACTGAATTCAAACGTGATCCTCCGTCCCGTCCGGTCAAAGTAATATTTACAGGCAGAGAGCAGTTCTTCCATAGAATACTGATTTGCCACCGGCATCAGGGATTTCCTCATTTCGTCATTGGAGGCATGAAGTGAGATCGCAAGCGTCATCTGAAGCTTTTCATCCGCCAATTCCCGTATCCTCGGCACCAGTCCGCAGGTAGACACCGTCAGGTTCCTCTGACTTAAATTCAGTCCTTTCTCGTCGGTCAAAAGTCTGATAAATTTTAAAAGATTCTCATAGTTATCCAAAGGTTCCCCGGTTCCCATAACGACCACATGGGACACCCGTTCCCCGGTATCTTTTTGGATATAATAAATCTGTCCAAGCATTTCTGAAGGGAGCAGGCTGCGGTCCAGTCCCCCGAGGGTAGACGCACAAAATCTGCATCCCATCCTGCACCCGGCCTGTGACGAAATGCACACCGAATTGCCGTGCTTGTATTTCATCAGGACACTTTCTATAATATTCCCATCATTCAGCTGAAATAAATACTTTCTTGTACCGTCAATCTTGGATACATAGGTTTCCACTTCTTTCAGTTCCGCTACTTCATATTCCTTTTGAAGTTTTTCTTTCAGATTTTTCGGCAGATTGTTCATCTCATCAAGAGAGGATGCCAGCCTCTTATGGAACCACTCAAATATTTGTTTTGCACGGAACTTTTTTTCTCCCAGTTCTTCCACCGCAAATTCCAGTTCTTCCAGTGTCATTGATTTAAGATCTCTCATTTTGTTCTCCTAAGTTTTCCGATAAAGAATCCGTCGCACGGATGAATTCCCGGCAGCAGCTGGATATACCCCTCTCCGGCCGTCTTAATGTCAAGGGTTTTGGGGAGAAAAGGCGTCAGGTCTACCGGCTCAAATCCGTTCTGTCCCGCAATCCACCTGAAATTTTCTTCATTTTCTTTCGGGTTGATCGTACATGTAGAAAAAAGCAGGCTTCCTCCCGGCTTCACATAGGATAGGGCTGTTTTTAATATTTCTCTCTGCAGTTTCACAATGTCTTCCAAAACGGATTCTTCCAGATTGTACTTAATGTCCTGCTTTTTTCCCATAATCCCAAGTCCGGAACACGGGACATCACACAGTACAGCGTCCATAGACTCTGCCAGACGTTCATCCGGAATTCTGGCATCCCAGATCTGAGTACGGATATTTTCAAATCCCACACGTTCGATGTTTTCTTTCAGCAGTTCTTCTTTGTAATCCGTCAGATCCCGGGCCAGAACCTGCCCCGTTCCGTGGAGTTTGTCTGCCGCATACAGTGCTTTGCCTCCCGGAGCGCTGCAAATATCAAGGATCTTCTGTCCCTCTTTTGGATCTGCGACCTTTCCGGCCAGCATGGAACTTTCATCCTGCACGATAAAACGGCCTTCTCTGAATGCCGAAATACGCTTTAGAAAATCATAGTTAGAAATACGAATTGCCTCCGGAAGCAGTCTTCCGTCTTCCACCTCCACACCATCTTTTTTCAGGGAAGTGATCAGTTCTTCTCTGGAGCCGTTGCTTTCCATCCATGAAACCGTTGTCTTTTTTGGCTCCAGGAAAGAACTCACGATCGTTTCTGTTTCTTCCTCTGTATAAGAACGCAGAAAATGACGGATGATCCATTCCGGCATGGAACAGGCAACGGACAGATACTTTACAAAATCCTTATCCCTGTCTGGAAACGGGATATCTTGTTTCTGTCTGGAAATTGTTCTCAAAACACCGTTTACAAAGCCGGATAATTTTGAAAAGCCCCGCTTTTTGGCCAGCTTCACACATTCATTGCATGCCGCGGAGTCAGGGATGTGATCCATGAACAGAATCTGGCAGGCACCCATGCGGAGCAGTGAACGCACCAGCGGCTTCATTTTCCTTACCTTCGTCTTGGAATACAGATCAATCACATAATCAATGGTCAGGCGGCGCTCCAGAGTTCCCTGGCATAGCCTTGTAAAAAAAGCCCGGTCCTTCTTTTCACTGAACTGATACTTTTCCAGTGTCTCTCCGATGGCAATATGGGACAGTTCCTCTTTTCTGTCTATTTTCATCAGAACATCTAAAGCCGATTCTCTTGGATTCTGCATATTATTCTCCTAATACCGTTCCGGCATCTACCTTGGAGCCTGCCAAGAATGCCTGGACTGACATCCGCTTTTTCCCGGAAAGCTGGATTTCATTGAGTGCTAATGCTTCCTGACCGCAGGCCACAATCATCTGTTTTTTAGTCACTTCAATAATGGTTCCGGGTCTCTCTCCTCCGTCATAGGAAACGACGTCCGCATCCCATATTTTCAGTGTTTTCCCTCCAAGCTCCGTATAAGCACTCGGCCATGGGTTCAGTCCGCGCACCCACTGTTCAATCTCAGCGGCATTTTTCGTGAACTCTATCTTCCCCATCTCTTTGCTCAGCATCGGGGCATAGGAACTCTCATTGTCATTTTGTTTGATCCTTACCGCCGTCCCATCTTTTAATTTCTCTAATGTCTCCAGCAATAAGTCTGCGCCCAGCGCCATTAGCTTGTCATGAAGGGTTCCGGATGTTTCTTTCTTATCCAGCGGAATGACTGCTTTATCTATCATATCCCCCGTATCTAAACCCTTTTCCATATACATGGTCGTAATTCCCGTTTCCCTTTCACCGTTTAAGACGGCCCACTGGATCGGTCCCGCTCCGCGGTATTTCGGAAGAAGTGACCCATGGACATTGATACATCCGTATTTGGGGATATTCAGTATCCGCTCCGGCAAAATCTGTCCGTATGCGACAACTACGATGACATCCGGAGCCAGATGTTCAAGGTCTTCTATAAATTTCTCATCTCTGGCTTTTGCCGGCTGAAGGACAGGGATTCCATGTTTCAATGCAGCCTCTTTCACCGGCGGAAAAGAAAGTTTCTTTCCCCTTCCCTTCTGCTTATCGGGCTGCGTAACTGCCGCAGCCACATGATGAAATTGTATCAGCTTCTCCAGCGTAGGCACCGCAAATTCCGGCGTTCCCATAAATACTACGTTCATCGTATCCTCCTTACTCTTCCTCTTCCACATCTCTCACCGGTTCTTCCGCCACATCCGGATAAAGGATTCCGTCCAAATGGTCAAGTTCATGGCAGATCGCCCTCGCAAGAAGTCCTTCTCCTTCCACTCTGATCGGGTTCATATCCCGGTCCAGCGCTTCACATACCACATGGTTCGGACGCTTTACGACTGCAACCTTCCCCGGAAGGCTCAGACATCCCTCGTCTCCGATCTGTTCGCCGTCTTTTTCCACGATCTTAGGATTGATCAGGACCAGCGGCTGGCCTTCATATGTGTCGATGACCACCAGCCGTTTCAGGATTCCCACCTGAGGAGCGGCCAGTCCCACGCCGTATGCTTCATACATTGTCTCAAACATGTCATCGATCAGCAGCATGATTCTGGATGTCATTTCTTTAATCTCTTTTGATGGTTTTCTGAGGACTTCATCCCCCATTTTTCTGATGTTTCTGATTGCCATGAATACTTCTCCTTCTCAAATATTCTTTGTTAATAACTGCTCATAGGATTAAAATCGAATGTGATATGAATGTCTTTGGGCAATTCCTGCCGGTCGATCCACAGTTCCAGCCGGTCTTTCACCTTCATAAGTTCCTTGTAATCTTTCTTTTTTACGTACAGCACCTGCCGGTAAATATCATTGACTTTTGCCAGAGAGGCCTCGCCGGGTCCGATGACGCGGATGCCCGAATTCTGAATCACCCTGGCCATGCGCTGTGCCGTCTTTTTGCATTCCTCTTCCGAAGGCCCGGCAAGAAGGACTGTAAGCATCTGCCAAACCGGAGGATAGCAAAGCATCGTCCGGTAGGATATCTCCTGGCGGTAAAACTCTTCATAGTCCTGGGCTGCCGCTGTGACAATACAGTAATGTTCCGGCGAATAGGTCTGTATGACAACCTCTCCGGCTTTATCGCCTCTCCCTGCCCGGCCGGCCGCCTGAGTCAAAAGCTGGAATGTCCGTTCTGCTGCACGGAAATCACTGGCATGCAGAGATAAATCCGCTGCCAGGATTCCGACGAGAGTAACGTTTGCAAAATCGTGTCCTTTGACAATCATCTGCGTGCCCACAAGAATATCGGCCCGGCCTTCCGAAAAAGTCTTTAGAATCTCTTCATGGCTGTGCTTTCTTTTTGTGGTATCCATATCCATCCGGAGCACTCTTGCTTCCGGAAATTCTTTCCTTATAGCGGCCTCTGCCTTTTGAGTGCCGAGTCCGAACGTTCCGATAAATGGACTGCCGCACTCAGGACAGACATCCTGCATCGCTTCTTCATATCCGCAGTAATGGCAGCGGAGTTTCCCGTCCCTGTGATACGTAAGCGATACATCGCAGTGGGGACACTGCATCACAGTGCCGCAGCTTCTGCATGAGACAAACCCGGCATATCCTCTCCGATTCAAAAAAAGCATGATCTGCTCTTTTTTCCGAAGCCGGTCTCCGATCAGTTCATAGAGCCTTCTGCTGAACATACTGCGGTTCCCCTGCTTTAATTCTTCCCTTAAATCTTCTATATACACATCGGGCAGGATCGCTTCTTTTGCCCGGTCTTTCAGCGTCCAGAGCCTGTATTCCCCGTCAAGTGCCTTCTGATAGCTCTCAAGAGACGGCGTTGCGGACCCTAAAATCACCGCCGCGCCCTCCATGTCCGCTTTTTCCAGAGCCACTTCTCTTGCGTGGTATTTGGGCGTCTGCTCACTTTTATAACTGCCCTCATGTTCTTCGTCAATGATGATCAGCCCAAGATTTGGAAACGGCACAAACAGTGCAGATCTGGGACCGATGATAATATCGGCATCCCCATTCTTTGCCCGGAGCCACTGATCGTATTTTTCTCCTTTGGAGAGTCTGGAATTAAGGATGGACACCCTGTCTCCGAACCGCTTCGTAAAACGGCAGACCGTCTGGTACGTAAGAGCGATCTCCGGGATCAGCACGATAGCCTGTTTCCCTTTTCTGACAACTTCCTCGATTGCCGCCAGATAGACTTCTGTCTTCCCGCTTCCGGTAATCCCGTGGAGAAGATACGTTCTCCTCTCCCCTGCTGCGTAATCTGCTTTGAATTCCTGTATCAGCTTCTCCTGACTCTCATTCAGGGGCAGGGCATCTTCCGCCTCCATCCCGCTGGGGCCGGGATTCCGGTAAAACTTTTCTGTTTCGACGCGGATTATACCGTCTTGTTCCATACCTGCAACCGTTGTCCTCGGAATCTTCAGGCATTTCGTCACACGCTCCCAGGAAACCGTCTGCTCATCCATAAGAGCAGCCAGCAGCCTGGCTTTTGCAGCGTAATGCCTGCCTAAATATTCATCCAGCAGACCGGGAGCCTGATCTTTTGGCAGTAAGAGCCTGACAGACTTTTTTTCTTTTTGTTTCATTTTATCCTGCACGGGAAGCACGGTCTTCAGTGCCTGGATCATGGTAGACCCATAGTTTTCCCGAATCCAGTAGGCGAGCTTGATCATCCTGGATTCTGCGTCCACACCGTCTTTTTCTATGGACAAAATTTCCTTTATTTTCTTAGGATCGTAATCTGCCCTATCCGAAAGCCTGACAACATATCCCTTCTGTTCCCGGTTTCCTGCTCCAAACGGCACCCGAACGGACTGCCCGACCCGGATCTGATCACATAAGGAAAAAGGCACTCGATATTGAAATACCCGATCCAGTGCCTCATGCGAAATATTGATGATAATATCTGCGTACAATGTTTCCATAAATCAGTCGATGACGTGTCCCTTTTGGCGCAGGACTTTAACTACACGGTCCACATGTTCCCTGCAGATCTCGTGAGTTTTGGCTTCCACCATGACACGCACCAAAGGTTCCGTTCCGCTCTCCCTTACAAGAATCCTTCCGTCATTTCCGAGTTCCTTCTCCACAGCTTCCACTGCTGTAATCACGTCTGCGTCTTCTCTGGCGTCTTTTTTATCCCGGACTTTGACGTTCTCAAGAATCTGTGGATATATATCCACATCCTTTACCAGCTGTCCAAGTGACTGTTTCTGTTCCAGCATGGCCTCCATGATCTTTAAAGAAGTCAGAATCCCGTCTCCGGTAGTCGCAAACTTGCTGAAAATAATATGCCCTGACTGTTCACCGCCCAGGCCGTGTCCGTTTCTGGACATATTTTCGTACACATATTTATCTCCCACCGCTGTTTTTTCATAGTCGATACCGGCCCGGTCAAATGCCTTGTAAAGGCCGAGATTGGACATGACCGTTGTAACGACCGTGTTGTTATTGAGAGCACCGTGCTCTTTCATATATTTTCCGCATACATACAGGATCAGATCGCCGTTTACTTCTGCCCCGTTCTCATCCACGGCAATACAGCGGTCCGCATCGCCGTCGTATGCGAATCCCACATCCAGATGGTTCTCTTTTACAAATCCCTTGAGGATCTCTATATGAGTGGAACCGCAGTTGGTGTTGATATTTGTACCGTCCGGTTCATTGTTGATCACATAGACCTCCGCGCCCAGTGTCTCAAATACATTCTTTGCAATGCTTGAGGAGCTTCCGTTGGAACAGTCCAGTCCGACCTTTACATTTTTAAATGACCGTGTGGCCAGGGAGATGAGATATCCTATGTATCGGTTTCTTCCTGATGCGTAATCTTTCGCCCTTCCGATGTCGCTTTTCGTAGCAAAAGGAAGTTCCCCGACCTTGCCGTCAATGTATGCCTCGATCTGTTCTTCGACTTCCGCATCCATCTTATGTCCCTTGGCGTTGATCAGCTTGATCCCATTGTCATAGTAAGGATTATGGCTGGCAGAGATCATAATGCCGCAGTCAAACTGTTCCGTGCGGACCACGTAAGATACACTCGGAGTCGTGGTCACATAGAGCATATAGGCGTTGGCTCCGGAAGCCGTGAGTCCGGCTACGAGCGCGTGTTCGAACATATAGCTGCTTCTTCTTGTGTCCTTTCCGATAACTACCTTCGGACGTTTCTTTTCCTTGCCCAGGTGCCATCCCAAAAATCTTCCTACTTTATATGCATGCTCCACCGTAAGATCGATGTTTGCCTCTCCGCGGAAGCCGTCAGTGCCAAAATATTTTCCCATGATTGACCTCTTTCTCATACTTTATTTTAAAATAACCTAGAATGTATTATAACATAAAGTCTCACCGTTGAAAAACAAAAAATCCCCGCCGGAGACAATGCTTTGACAGCACTGTCTCCGGCGGGGACACACTTTTAACTGCTTTTCCGGCTGACTTTTACAACGACGGAAATATCTTCATTCTTGATCTCGCCAAGGGCCCTGAGCATTTTTTTCAGGGCAGGATACCATATATCCTTGGGGAGTTCTTTTATCTCTTCTTTTGTGAGCAGACTCGTCTGATCCTTCTCCGTCCCGAATAATCCCTCATAACAGATCTCATACTGTTTTCCCCGGTCGATGACTCCTAACTCTTCCAGTGTATTCATCATCCGGTAGACAGTCGCTCTGCCTATGGCAGGATCTATCTTAGTCGCCTCATAAAAGATTTCTTTGCAGCAGGAACAATTATTTTTTAAGATCACATCCAGGATCACTTTTCTCTGGCTCGTGATCCTGAGTCCCTGCTCCCGAAGCTGCTCTATGATTCTTTCCCGGCTAAGTTCTGTGGTCATACTGCCTCCCATTCGCATCTGCCTCTCTGCCGTACCTCTGCAAATTTGATAACCAATATCATTTATAGGTTTATCATACGCAACTTCTCTTAAATTGTCAAGTTTTATTGATATCAATTTTCAAAATATGACTTATAATTCACATAGTATTTCCCCTTTGGAAATAAGTGATGATAAAGATCTACAAAATAATCATCTGTCATACTCGCAATGTAATCGGTCACAATCCGGTTCGGCTCCTCTTCTGTATAGGGCCTGGACGTCTCATAATAGGACCTGGCCTCCTCCACGAATTCTATATGGTGTTTGAAGATCACCGAGTCTTCATCCCCCCTGATCAAATCCGCATATAGCTTTTCATAGACTTCCCGGAACATCGGAGCCACATTTTCAGAATAAATACAGTCCAATTTTTTGTTGAAATAAATCTGTTCATAGTTTTCTTTCTTGGCGATCTTCATGGCATCATAATACTTTGAATCCAGCATAATATAGTCTTTTCGGTAACTGTTTTCAACTATATTTACAATCATGTTATTGATGATCTCCGCATTCTCTACTCCGATCTCCCCCTGAGTAAAAATATCACTGCTCTCAATAAGCTTTGCTTTCTTCGCGTCCTGCCGGTCCTTGCCCAGATAGGCAACCATATCGCATATCCTGACCACACATCCTTCCAGAGTCGACGGTATCAGAGTCTTGATATAGTCTTTGTTTTGACTGCTGTTTTCCATCTTCTCATAAAACTCTTCAAAAGTATCCATCCGGCAGGGGCGGTACTCCTGCTGTTCAAATTCTCCATTGTGACAGAGGATTCCATCCAATGTCTGCAGCGAAAGGTTGCGTTCAAACATCCCGTCAAGCACCCGCACGCTTTGAATATTGTGCTGGAAACAGCATCCTGTCTTCTCATGATAAAGCTCATCCAAATACCGCTCTCCCGCATGTCCGAACGGCGTGTGTCCGATGTCGTGTCCGAGAGCTATCGCCTCGATCAGGTCACAGTTTAAGCCGAGGAGCTTACCGATATTCCTTGCAATCCTTGAGACAAGCTGCACATGCAAAGATCTTCTGGATATATCGTCATTCAGAAAAAACGAAAATACCTGGGTCTTATCTGTATACCGGTTATAGTACGGAGAGTGGATGATCTTTTCCACATCCCGGACAAAAGCCGGTCTCCAGAGGCTGGCTTTATCCCTCTCCCGGTTTTTCCGGATCACCTGTTCATCCGTACATGCACAGGGGTTTTTCCAGCCCTCCTCCCGGTCCCTGATGATCTCCCTCTGCAGTTCTTTTGAAAGTTCATGATAATAAAGCATTTTTTCTTCCTCCCTAAATCCCGAATCAAGCCCACTGACTCAATTTATAAAACAGAAAAAGCCTACAATTATGATTGCAGACTTCGGTTTTGTGCCACGCCTAAACGCTGGCCCTGTTTTAGTTTTGTCTCACATCCGTCTTTCGTTCTTTCCAATAAACATTCATCAATGTCTACCTTATCGCCTCTGAAAAGCAGAACGATGGTGGAGCCTCCAAACTCAAAATATCCCTTTTCCATACCGCGGCGCATGATGCCTTCTTCGTGATGGTTTACGATCCGTCCTACCATCAGAGCCCCCACTTCCATCTGGACTGCATCGCCGAAATGCTCCGTCTTCATCATGGTAAATTCCCTGGCATTTTCTTTATAGACAGACACATAGTCATTGGCTGTCGGATTCACGGTGTGATATGCCCCTTTTATGAAATAATTCCTGCTCTTTATGCCGTTGTCAAAATAGCAGTACCTGTGGTAATCATCGACTGTAAGGCGTAGAATGACTGCGTAGCCGTTTTTGAAATGGTCAGCGATCTTTCTGCTCCTCAGCAATGACTCCACGGTATAGACCGTATCTTTCACACAAAATGACGTGTCTTCTGTTATGCGGTATGCGCTTGCTTTACAGTCGCACGGACTGAACAGGATGTGTTGATCTTCAGGAAGCGGCCGCTTTCCCGGCTTGATCCTTCTTGTAAAAAAATCATTATAAGACGTATAGATCCTGTCCTCATACTCTCTCATATCGATCTTATTTTTTCTGACAAACCGCTCGATCATACACTTTGAGCAGCCTGTACTCAGAAAAAGCCCTCCCAGTCTGGATACCCAGGGCTTTGTGAGAATCTTTAATTTTATACGGCCGATATAAGTTCCGTAAAGAAGCTTCAGGAATTTATCCTGAAAAGTCTCTTCCTCGTAACAGCGGCCTTTTTGGTCCACATATTTCATTACCTGTCTCCTTTAAAGAAAATATATTCTGACGGCTATCAGGATGCCAATAATCACAAATGCGAACATGCACTTCTTTCCCGGCTTAAACACACTGAAATCAATCACAAACAGCAGAGAAATGATCAGTACTGCCAGCAGATATATGTAAGGAAACTGTGCTGTAAAAAACCTCTTCAACTGATATACGATAGGCAGGATTAATGCTACCGATGTGACCGGAAGTCCCCGGTAATGTTTTCTTCTCTCGCTTGTCTCTGCCTGTCTCTGTTCTTCGGTAACATTAAAAAATGCCAGCCGGATCACCGCTCCTAAAATATACATCATATATATGATTTTTGCATACCAGGCGTCCATCCCCATGGAATAACCTATGACGACAGGAAACGCTCCAAAACAGATCAAATCACAGAGGGAATCAATCTCAATTCCAAATTTCTTTGCGTCATCGGAGCGTTTGATCATTTTTGCGACGGTTCCGTCATACATATCTGTAAATCCGGAGATCATCAGACAAATCATTGCTATTTTAAAGTTTCCGTTAAATGCCGCTGACATACCGAACACAGCACTGACGACGCCTGCATATGTCAGTATCACTGATACATTATAAAATCCTATCATAACTAAACCTCTATTCCTTACGCTTTATTGTCACATGAGCCACAAAAGTCAAGAATGCGCTGATCAGCACCAGAGCATAATAACTGATTCCCCGGCTCAGCAGCATTGCCGGATACAGCAAACTGCTCCTGAATATCTTTTGGAAAATACTTAAAAACAAGCCTTCACTGATTCCCATTCCCCCCGGAAGCGGAAGCATATCCACCGAGATAGATATGACACACTGAAGTGCTACAATATCAACAAATCCAAGTGCAGAGAGTCCCAATGCCTTATAGACAAGATATGTGATAGAAAAATGCAGAATTCTCTGTACTAATGTCACCAAAAACATCTCAAAAATCATCAGTTTATATTCTTTAATGACCGCAGCTGTCTTATGGTAGTCCTGCATCCAGTCCTCGATTTTGCGGATTCGCTCTTCTTTCTTTTTAAGGATATGAATCCTTTCCAGCATCCGTATCATTGCCAGAAGCACCCTGGACGCAAGCGTTGGTTCAAATACCAGCATCAGCATCAGTGCGACGCAGAAAACATTCAGTCCGATCCCGAGATAAAAGAAAAATGCTACCTGATATATATAGTCTGTAATCAGGCTGTGCCGGAAAACAAAGATCGCTGCTCCCAGGAATACCAATACAAACTTATATAAAATTGTAACAATCATCAAAACAACGGTTCCCACCGAAACGTCGATCTTATCCCGGTTCATATAGTAAAGCTGAGCCGGCTGTCCTCCGGTGGCCGACGGCGTAATGCAGCTGAAAAAAAATCCTACAAACGAATAAAGAATGCAGTGCCTTTTCGGCACGCGGTACCGGAGCACACGCAACATTCTGTATATGATAAAAGCTTCGCAGCATACAAACACGATGATCAGACCTAAGCCTGATATATAGTAAACAGGACTGACGCTTCTCATGACCTTTAAAAGTTCCGGCAGCTCTTTTCCACGAAAAATTGCATAAAATGTAAGCCCAAACAGTGCAAAAAAGAAGATGCCGTTGCCAATCCAGCGCTTCTTAATCTCCATAACCTACCTCTTTGTCGATTGCCCTCTCCAAATGTACTCCCCGGTTGATCTTTGTAAACATGCTCTGCAGCTTCAGATACCAGTCCGTCTTCTGTCCGACCAGATACATAGCCTCTGCCAGCAGTACCCCTGCAATAAGATCGATGATGTAATGCTGCTTCGTAACCTGCGTGGAAATACATACCAGAACTGCAAAAACACAGGAAAAACACTGGTACCAAACAGGAACTTTTTTCTGTCCTCGTATGCCTACAAAACAAAACCAGCTGACCAGACAATGAATGGATGGAAACAAATTTGCCGACGGATCAATCGTATAAACCAGATTCAGCATCTGATCCCAGATCCCGGTTCCGGTTATTTCGGGCCTTGCCAGAGTTGTCGGAACCATTACAAAGAAGATTCCGCAAATGATTCTTGAAAGAAAATCACCTACTAAGAACCGGTATAAATGCTCCTTCCCAATCCTTCCTATCATGATATAATTCACAGCCCAAAACAGATAGCAGATCAGATAGATACTCGTAAATCCCGGTATCAGAGGAACTGCACGGTCAAATGCCGTGGTAAAATCATAATGCTTTAAATCCCTGCACAGAATCTGTGTACCCGTATAAATCAGTGAATTAAAAGTGAAAGAACAGATCAGGGGGAGTACTGCATATTTGGGAATTATGTTCCATAAATACCCATCCAATTTTTTCATGTTTCACTCCTTTACAAACAAAAACCATGTCATAATACATGACATGATTCTTGTCTTATTATAGCTTTCCATCATCAAAATGTAAAGCCAAGCACATTTATTTAATACATTTGTAAGAAAATCAGGAGCTCTGCTTTTTCTTCTTTCTGTTAAATACCAGGTAGATACAAGGGATAAAGATTAATGTAAGCAAAGTTCCATAAATCAGTCCCCCGATCGTTACGATAGCCATCGGCTGTACCATCTCTGCCCCGGACCCAAGACCCAGTGCCATGGTAGTAAGACCGAGAATTGTCGTGATCGCCGTCATCAAAATCGGCCGGATTCTCATGGAACCGGCAGTTATGACAGCATCCATAAGCTCGTAACCTTTATATCTAAGCTGATTGATGGTATCCACCAGAACGATACCATTATTTACGATGATACCGGACAGCATTACGAAACCGATCATGGCAATGATACTCAGATCCTTGCCCGCCACAAACAGTCCGATCAGTCCTCCTGTAAATGCCAGAGGGATTGTAAACAGGATAATGAAAGGAGACTTGAGTGACTGGAACTGTGCCACCATGATCAGATACATAAATGCGATTGCCAGGATCAGCATCAATCCTACCTGCCCCGCCGTATCATTTATGGATTCCATCTCGCCAGCCATCTTATAGCTGTATCCTGCAGGCGCCTTGTATCCCTTCAGCGCTTTGCTCACATTCTGACTGACGATACCGATATTGTACCCGTCTTCAAGCTCTGCGGTTACATTCAGTATTCTCTCCTGAGCTGATCTTGAGATCGTGGAGAGACTGTCGGTATCACTGAAGCTGGCCACTTTGGAAAGTGCCACTTCCTTGCTCTCTCCTTTCTTTGTTCCTGTGAGCTTCATTTTCTTTAGCTGTGCTCTTGTGATATTGTCCTTGGTATCATTGGACACTTTTACATCCCACTGTCTCTCATTCTGGCTGATCGTTGTCGCTGTGGAGCCCTCCTGAATCTTGGAATTGAGCTGCTGATAAACGGTCGCCACCGTGAGGCCGTATTTTGCGGCTTTTGCTTTATCAACTGTGACATGAATATCCGGAGTCGTCTCCTCCTGGCCGTCACTGACATTCTTTGTGCCTTTGACAGATTCCACCCTTTTTGCAATATCACTGGCTGTTTTACGGAGCGTTTTCATATCATTTCCTTTGACTTCAATGGCGATCCCGCTTCCCCCGAGGGCGCTCATATCCATGTTGGACTCCTGTACCTGGATCTCACAGTTGAATTTCTTTGTCTTTTTTATGATCTCTTTTTTTATCTCTTTATTCGTCTGCTTTTTTTCTTCTTTCAGCATGATATACATGCTGGCTGTGTCCTGACTTGCCTTGCTTCCCGATGAAATGCCTCCCATGCCTGATGAACTGCTTACCATGGCTCCGACACCATCTACATCAGGAATCTCACGAATTTTTTTCATGACCGTATCAGACATAGCCGCCGTATCACTCAGGCCTGATCCCTTCGGCATCTCAATGGTAAGGCTCATCTGTGAACTATCCATAGACGGCATCAGGGAAGTTCCAATCTTTGTTGCCCCAATCACTGCTCCTACAAACACTGCGAGTGTCAGTACGATGGCGATCCATTTCCTTCTGAGCACCTTATCCATGACTCCGCGGTACAGAGACTGAAGTCCGTCAAACAGCTTGTTGTCCTTTTCCGTCACTTTGTGAAGCACTCCGGCGGACATCATCGGCACAAAAGTCACAGCAACGATCAGACTGGCAATCAGTGAATATCCGATCGTCAGTGCCATATCGGAAAACAGCTTCTTAGTAAGTCCTGATGTAAACACAATCGGCAGGAAGACGGAGATTGTTGTCAGCGTTGAAGCGGTAATTGCTCCGGCTACCCCTTTTGCTCCCTCGATCGCCGCCTCTTTGACCGGCACCCCTTCTTTTCTCAGCCGGTAAATATTCTCTATAACAACAATCGAGTTATCCACCAGCATACCGACTCCGAGCGCAAGGCCGGAAAGCGAAATAACATTTAAGGTGATACCGCTGAAGTACATCATGACCACGGCAAACACTACACTGATCGGGATTGAGCAGGCAATAACGGCAGTCGGTTTGATATCCTTTAGGAACACAAGCAGGATCAGCACTGCCAGAACTGCCCCCATTCCAAGGTTCTGCAAAACAGATCCAACAACCATATCTATGTAAATCCCCTGATCCATCAGATTTGTGTAATGCAGCCCGGGGTTCTCTTTTTTGAGCGTTTCCAACTTCTCAGAAACCCGCTTTGATACGTCTGCAGTAGAATAGTTGTTTTGTTTCTGAATGCTCAGCACTACCGCATCATTTCCGTTTACTCTGCAGTAGTTGTCCTTCTTATTGTTGACAACGGCAACATCTGCAACATCGCTCAGACGGATGGGCGCAAAGTTATCAATGCCCAGATCCATCAGCTCCATGTCTTCCAGATCTTCCTGACTGGTGACTTTATCCCCGACTCTGACCAGATATTGTGTGTTGTCTTCTGAAATATATCCCGCAGGCATTTCAAAATTCTGTGCGATCAGCATGGCTTTCACATTGTCCACAGTCAGTTTATCTTTTATGTCAGCCGCCGCTTTTGCCTGCTTTTTGCTGGCATCCAGCTGCTGCTGGCCCATAGCGATCTGAGATTCGCCCTGTGCGATGCCGATCTCCCCTGATGTCATCTGGCTGTTGGCATTGGCGGTCTGCGCGGTCACTGTCGTCAGATTGGCGTCAATCTGTTTTTTGCCCTCCTGGATCTGCTTTAAGGCTTTCTGTAAAACTCCAATATTTTTATCCAGGGTCTTTATGGTACTGTCTGCTGTTTTCAGCTGCTTTTTAATCTCTGTGATCTGAGCCTGGAGCTGCGCCTTCTGCGCGGGATCAGTCACAGTTTTGAGCTGTGCCTCCAGTTGTTTGAGTCCTTCTTCCCCTGCCTGCTTTACAAGTTCCAAAGCTTTTTTCTGATTTTGAAGATTTGTCAGCGCACTTGTGACCTCTACTTCCTTCTGGACAAGGCTTAATTTCCCACTGTTTAAAGCCGTCTGTGCTTTCGCAAGGGTATCGTTGAGCTCTGTTCTCTTGGAATTCAGCTGTGCCTTGCTTCCGTCAAGCTTTGCTTTCGCCCGGTCCAGTTCATCCTGCGCCTCATCAAACTGGCCGTCCAAAGCCTTTTGAATCTTTTTATTCAATGATTTGATCTTGTCCTCGTTGATGATGACATTGATATTCTCTTCAAGCATTCCGGTCTCACCGACAGAGGCAACACCTTCCACGGCCTCCACACCCGGAGAAACTTTGTCTTTGATCAGCTTTGAGATCTCGGACATATCTTTGTTGTCCGAATCAATCGCAGTCACAAGCACCGGCATCATATCCGGATTCAATTTCATGATCGTAGGGTTGCCTACTTTATCAGGCCAGTATCCTTTAATCATATCCAGCTTTTCCCGCATGTCAAGAGCTGCCGAATCCATGTTGGCATCGCCTTCAAACTCCATGTAGACAACGGACATATTCTCACTGGACGAAGATGCCACCTGTTTGATGTTGGATATGGTGGCCATGGCCTGCTCCACCGGTTTTGTCACCGTAGTCTCCACTTCTTCAGGAGAAGCCCCCTGATACGTGGTCATGACAAGAGCGTATGGAAGTTCCATACTCGGAAGCAAGTCCGTAGTCATTTTGGAAAAAGAGACAATGCCCAGAATGATTACCAGGATGACTCCCACAATGACCGTATATGGCTTGCGCACACTAAATTTTGAAAACATGATTTTTCCCCTTTTGAGTTTTTGTATTATAAGAATAATACAATGTTAGCATGATCGCTCAAAGGATTCAAGTTTTTTTGAATATTATTTTATATTCCCACGTAAAATAAAAAGAAAAAAGGAGATAAACTATAATATGAATGAAACATACCCATTTTCCCTCGAACCTCTTCCATACGATTATGATGCCCTGGAGCCGGTGATTGATGCTGAAACTCTCAGATTTCATCACGATAAACATCTTGCCACCTATGTAGAAAAATTGAATGCGGCAATCAAACCCCACCAAGAACTGCATAACATGACGCTGGAACAGTTGCTTACAGAACCTGATAAAATTCCGGAAGAAGCAAAAACTCCTATTAAGAACAACGGCGGAGGAGTTTACAACCATCAAGTATATTTTAATGCTATGGAAAAGGATGAATTTACAACTCCCGAAGGGGAAATTAGAAAAGCCATAGAGAGGGATTTCGGATCTCTTGATGCCTTTATGAAAGAAATGACGGAAGCCGCACTTTCACAGTTTGGTTCCGGTTACGGATGGCTTGTAAATAACAATGGAAAACTAAAAGTGATTAATCTTCCGAATCAGGATGTACCGCTCAGTGATACTCTTTATCCTCTTCTTCCTGTTGATGTCTGGGAACATGCTTATTATCTCCAGTATCAAAATCGGCGTCCGGACTATGTAAATAACTGGTTCTCGCTTATTAACTGGGACTATGTAAATGAGCGGCTGGAAGACAGCAAAAAATGGTTTCAGGAACATAAATAGCCTAAACCATTCAGCAAAAAAAGGAACAATCCCTTGATATCGCAGGATTGTTCCTTTTTTATTTCATAGGAAAGGCCTACGTCCCTTCCTATGAAATAAAAACGCTCCGTGGGTTGTGCACAGATGCGTAAGGAAATCATTTGCCTTCGGCAAATTGCATCTGGCACGCAAAGTTGTCAAGCCCCTCAAAAAGTGAGGATTGGGAAGATGATGTGGTCTTGCCCACTTTGTCCTTTATCCTTATACGTCTACACTATAATTAGGTGCTTCTTTTGTGATATGGATGTCATGCGGATGGCTTTCTTTCAAGGATGCAGCCGTAATCTGTACAAACTCACCCTTTTCCTGCAGTTCTTCTACAGTTTTTGCCCCACAGTATCCCATGCCGGAGCGGAGTCCGCCGAGTAACTGGAAAATGGTGTCTTCTGCAGTCCCTCTGTATGCCACACGCCCCTCGACACCTTCCGGAACCAATTTCTTAGCGTTAGTCTGGAAATAGCGGTCTTTGCTTCCGCATTCCATAGCTGCTAAAGATCCCATTCCGCGGTATACTTTATATTTTCTGCCCTGGTAGAGTTCAAACTCTCCGGGACTCTCATCACATCCGGCCATCATACTTCCGAGCATGCATGCACTGGCACCGGCTGCAATCGCTTTTGTAATATCTCCGGAAAACTTGATCCCGCCGTCTGCAATGATTGGAATTCCTGCTTTCTTTGCCTCTTCATATGCCCCCATGATCGCAGTAATCTGCGGAACACCAATTCCGGCAACCACACGTGTAGTACAGATAGAACCCGGTCCGATTCCCACTTTGACAGCGTCGGCCCCTGCCTCAATCAATGCTTTTGTGCCCTCTGCCGTAGCTACATTTCCTGCAATGACCTGCAGTTCAGGATATGCCTTTTTAACCATTCTGACTGCTTTTAATACGTTTGCAGAATGTCCATGGGCTGAGTCGACAACTACTACATCTACGTGAGCTTTCACCAACGCATCCACACGGTCCAAGATATCGGCTGTGATCCCCACTCCGGCACCACACAGCAGTCTGCCCTGTTCGTCTTTTGCAGCATGTGGATATTTAATCTGTTTTTCAATATCCTTAATGGTAATTAAGCCTTTTAAGTTAAAGTCTTTGTCCACGATCGGAAGCTTTTCTTTCCTTGCCTTCCCCAAAATCTGTTTTGCCTCTTCCAGGGTGATCCCTTCCTGCGCTGTGACAAGATTTTCTGATGTCATGGATTCTTTGATCTTCTTTGAAAAATCTGTTTCAAATTTTAAATCACGGTTTGTGATGATTCCGACCAGTTTGGTTCCCTCAGTAATCGGCACTCCTGATATGCGGTATTTTCCCATCAGGTCATCTGCGTCCTGGATCGTATGTTCAGGACTTAAAGAAAAAGGATCTGTAATGACACCGTTTTCTGAACGTTTTACCTTGTCCACTTCGTCTGCCTGCTGTGCAATGGTCATATTCTTATGAATGATACCGATACCGCCCTGCCTTGCCATTGCGATCGCCATACGGTGCTCTGTTACCGTATCCATGCTGGCACTCATCAAAGGAATATTTAATGAAATCTTGTCTGTCAGACGGGTCTCTGTCACCACTTCATTTGCGATTACTTCTGAATATCCCGGAACTAATAATACGTCGTCAAATGTGATTCCCTGGCCAATTATCTTTCCCATTTTTTCCTCGCTTTCTATGTCTTTCGTATTCTAATTTATAGTTTTATACTATAACAAATTCTAAATTCTTTGTCAACAAGCAAAGGATTATTGCCCTCAAACAATAATCCTTTGTACAATCGTCTAGTCTTCTTCAATTGTGATCTTTGATCCGACTTTTAACTTAGGCATTGGATTGGCCTCAACACAGATGCTTCCCGGAAGCCCTGCCTCAGCTGCCCCGCTGAATACTACTGTCAGATGTCCAAGAGTCTCTAAATTAGACTGGGCAATTTCTCCCACAGCGGTGATCTTAAACTCTGTATCGTCAATCACCAGTGTGTTTCCTTTGCTGATTGTCCCGTCTACTTGATTGACATCGATAAAATGGCAGAAATCTTTCAGTGTATCCGGAACATTCTCACCGAACAGCACAAACATCCCTTCATCATAAAAGGCATCAACCTGGTCTCCCAATTCATAGACAGACGTTTGAAAAATTGTTTTGCTCATATCCTGTCCTCCCGATTATCCTCTTAACTTTTTGTCAATGGCTGCCGCCGCTTTCTTTCCAGCACCCATGGCCAAAATGACAGTTGCCGCACCCGTGACAGTGTCTCCTCCTGCATAGACTCCGTCTTTGCTTGACTCCATCGTCTCTTCGTCAACAATGATACCGCCCCATTTCTGAACATCCAATCCTGGTGTTGTATGACGGATCAATGGGTTCGGACTCTGTCCAATCGCGATGACAACAGTATCTACATCAATATCGTAGTTAGATCCTTCAATCGGAACCGGAGATCTTCTTCCTGAGGCATCGGGTTCTCCTAATTCCTGTTTTACGATCTCCATCTTCTCTACCCATCCGTCCTCGTCTGCCTTAATGGCTACCGGATTATTTAAAAACTTAAATATAATTCCTTCTTCTTTTGCATGATGAAGTTCTTCCAGACGGGCAGGTGCTTCCTCTTCACTTCGTCTGTAAACAATATATACCTCATCTGCTCCGAGACGCTTAGCTGTTCTGGCAGCATCCATTGCCACGTTTCCTGCTCCCACGACTGCAACTTTCTTTCCGATCTTTACCGGAGTCGGGTACTCTGGGAATTCATAGCCCTTCATCAGATTTACACGGGTTAAAAATTCATTGGCAGAATAAACTCCAAGGTAGTTTTCCCCAGGAATATTTAAAAATCTTGGAAGGCCTGCTCCGCTGCCCACAAAGACAGCTTCATATCCGTCTTCCATCAGTTCATCGATGGTAACAGATCTTCCGACGATAACGTTGGTCTCGATCTTCACGCCAAGATTCTCAACGGATTCTATTTCTTTCGCCACTAAGTCTTTTGGAAGACGGAATTCCGGAATTCCGTAGCTCAGTACTCCGCCTGGCTTGTGCAGTGCTTCAAATACTGTCACTTCATATCCTTTTTTGATCAGTTCCCCGGCACAGGTAATACCTGCTGGTCCGCATCCTACGACTGCGACTTTCTTTCCATTCTTTTCGATGTTGACTTCAGCCGGTTTTGCATTTGCCATGTGGTAGTCTGCAACAAACCGCTCCATACGCCCGATTCCAACAGGTTCACCCTTGATCCCACGGACACATTTTCCTTCACACTGATTTTCCTGAGGACATACGCGGCCGCAGATGGCAGGCAGGGCATTCTCACTTGTGATTACTTCATAAGCGCCTTCAAAGTCGCCTGCGGCTACTTTTTCGATAAATTCCGGAATCGGTACGTTGACCGGACATCCATTGACACACGGTTTATTCTTGCAGTTTAAGCAGCGGGTTGCTTCTTCCATAGCCATTTCTTTCGTATATCCCAAAGCAACTTCTTTAAAGTTCTTATTCCGAACATTCGGATCCTGTTCCGGCATTGCTACTTTATTTGGACTCATATTTGCCATGACTATTTACCCCTCCCAATCTTACACTCGTGTTCTTCTTCTCTGAACATTGTCTGACGTTTCATGCACTCATCAAAATCCACCTGGAATCCGTCAAAATCCGGTCCGTCCACACAGGCAAACTTCGTCTCTCCGCCTACTGTGACACGGCATCCGCCGCACATACCGGTTCCGTCAATCATGATTGGATTCAGGGATACCATGGTCGGAATATCATGCTGTTTTGTAATTTTTACAACGTTTTTCATCATGATCAACGGTCCGATCGCGATGACTTCGTCGTACTTCACGCCTTTTGCAATCTGATCTTCCAGAACATTCGTAACGAATCCTTTTGTTCCAAGGCTTCCGTCATCTGTGGCAATAAATACATTTTCACAGAACTCTTCAAATTTTTCCTTTAAGATAACAAATTCTGCACTCTTGCCTCCGATAATAACATCAACAGGGACTCCCATTTCGGCAAGTTTGCGAAGCTGAGGATAAAGAGGTGCTGCACCGACTCCTCCTGCCACACCTAAAACTCTCTCTCGTTTATGTAAGATGGACGGCTGTCCAAGAGGACCTACAAAATCGGCTACATAGTCTCCCTCTTTCTTCTTGCTTAATAATTCTGTGGAATATCCGACAACCTGATAAATGATCGTGACTGTTTCCTTTTCTCTGTCATAGTCTGCGATAGTCAAAGGAACTCTCTCACCTTTTTCATCAACACGGATAATAATGAACTGACCTGGTTCACACTTCCTTGCAACGAATGGTGCGTGAATTTCCATCAATTCAACCAAGTTATTAAGTGTCTCTTTTTTTACTATTTTATACACCAAATACACCTCTTTCTGCATCTTTTAATATCTTTTTTATTATATCGTGAAACTGTACAATAGCAAAGCATTTTTTTGAAATTCTTAAAATACTCTTAACAAATGAAAAAACCTGCCTTGTTTCTGCACAGAAAAAAGGAGAAAGAACCGGCTCCTTCTCCTTAAAATATTTTGTTTAATTTTACACTGTGATTTGTGACTGTCTTTTTTAACAGATCGACATCGGTCTCCAAAACATCCTGTCTTCTTATAACCATCTTGTATCTGGATGAATCTTCACGGTTTTCAAAGAGTACATTTAATTTGGTGCAGATTTCATTCTCCAGGATCATATGAATATCGGAAAATCCAGCTTCCATTTTCGTTTTAAGATCAGATACCTCTCCTTCCGTTCGCTCCAAACGGGATTCTATGGAATTTGTCTTCTCTGATATAAAATCTATTTTTTCTGACATAAGATTTGACTTTTCTGTGAGAATATCAGTGCGCTGTAAGAGAAGGCTGTTTTGTTCACCTAGGAATTTTGTCGTCTGATCCAGCTGATCTGTTTTTTCTTCCAAAGCAGAGGTTCTTTCATTTAATTCCTGAATACTGCTTTCCATTCTGTCTGTTTTTTCGTCCAGTCTCTGGATATCCTGGCTCAGTCCGTCTGTCTTCTCATCCAGCCTCTGGATATCCTGGCTCAGTCCGTCTGTTTTTTCGTCCAGTCTCTGGATATCCTGGCTCAGTCCGTCTGTCTTCTCATCCAGCCTCTGGATATCCTGGCTCAGTCCGTCTGTTTTTTCGTCCAGCCTCTGGATATCCTGGCTCAGTCCATCTGTTTTCTCATCCAGTCTCTGAATGTCCTGAACGATCATATCTGTTTTTTCTTCCAGATTCTCTGTTTTTACCGTCAGCAGATCCACTTTTCTCTCAACACGTCCCATTCGTCCGTCAAAGGCTGTCATACTGGAATTCACCTGCTGCATCAGATTATACATGTCTTTTATCATTTGTTCTTCCGGCAATTTTTTCGCCTCCTTCTTACATATTTTAGGAATTGTAAATATTATACTTCTTTCTTTACTCTTTGTCTACCCTTTTGTACTGAAATGCATTTTTTATATCATGAAAAAAAGAAGGCTGACGAGTTTATCAGCCTTCTCTTTGTTTCTGTATCTCTTTTACAATCAAACACCTTATGAAATCCGATTACATCATTCCCATTCCCGGAGCTCCTGCTCCAGCCGGCATTGCCGGTGCATCTTCTTTGATATTAGCAACAACAGATTCTGTTGTCAGTAAGGTAGATGCAACAGAGGTTGCATTCTGTAATGCACTTCTTGTTACCTTAGCCGGATCAATGATGCCTGCTTCAATCATATTTACATATTTTCCATTTAATGCATCGAATCCGAATCCAACTTCCTGTTCTTCAACTTTATTGATGATAACAGAACCTTCCAGTCCTGCGTTTGCAGCAATGTGGAATAATGGAGCCTGGAGAGCTTTGAGGATAATATTTGCACCTGTCTTTTCATCGCCCTCTAATTCTTCTGCCATCTTTGCAACCTTCTTGGAAGCATGGATATAAGCAGAACCGCCGCCGAAAATAATACCTTCTTCAACTGCTGCCTTTGTCGCTGCCAGGGCGTCTTCCAGACGAAGTTTACTTTCTTTCATCTCTGTCTCTGTCGCCGCACCTACACGGATAACTGCAACACCACCGGATAATTTTGC
This sequence comes from Anaerostipes hominis (ex Lee et al. 2021), assembly GCF_002270485.1. Lineage (GTDB taxonomy): Bacteria > Bacillota > Clostridia > Lachnospirales > Lachnospiraceae > Anaerostipes > Anaerostipes hominis. The sequence continues at coordinate 111,575 of NZ_NQOG01000001.1, forward strand.
GAGTCTTTCCTGTAATTTTTCTTTATCAAATTCAGAAGTTGTCTCATCCAGCTGACCCTTGATCTGTCCGATTCTTGCCTGGATTGCATCCTTAGATCCTTCTCCGTCAACAATCACTGTGTTTTCTTTTTCAACTTTTACAGATTTTGCACGGCCTAACTGATCAATCGTTGTTTCTTTCAAATCTAATCCGACTTCCTCAGAAATCACAGTTCCGCCTGTAAGGATTGCAATATCCTCTAACATCGCTTTTCTTCTGTCACCGTATCCAGGTGCCTTCACTGCACATACAGAGAATGTTCCGCGCAGTTTATTAACGATCAATGTTGTCAGTGCTTCGCCTTCAATATCTTCTGCGATGATCAGAAGTTTCTTTCCGCTCTGTACGATCTGCTCTAAGATTGGAAGGATATCCTGAATATTAGAAATCTTCTTATCTGTGATCAGGATATATGGGTCTTCTAATTCAGCGACCATTTTTTCCATGTCTGTTGAGAAGTAAGCAGATAAATATCCGCGGTCAAACTGCATACCTTCCACTAAATCTAATTCTGTCTTCATTGTCTTAGATTCTTCGATTGTGATAACACCGTCGTTAGACACCTTTTCCATAGCATCCGCAACTAACTCCCCGACTTCCTCATCACTGGCAGAAATTGCAGCAACTTTTGCGATCTGATCTTTGCCGTTTACTTTGCTGCTCATCTCAGCGATTGCTTCTACTGCCGCATCTGTTGCCTTTTTCATTCCTTTTCTTAAAATAATCGGGTTTGCGCCTGCCGCAAGGTTTTTCATTCCTTCATTTACCATTGCCTGGGCTAAAACAGTCGCTGTTGTAGTACCATCACCTGCAACATCGTTTGTCTTTGTTGCAACTTCTTTTACGATCTGAGCACCCATGTTCTCGAATGCATCTTCTAATTCAATCTCTTTTGCGATCGTCACACCGTCATTTGTGATCAAAGGAATACCAAAAGACTTATCTAACACTACATTTCTTCCCTTTGGTCCGATGGTAACTCTGACTGTATCTGCTAACTGGTTCACGCCTGCTTCTAATGCTTTTCTTGCATCAATTCCGTATTTGATTTCTTTTGCCATGATTCGTCTCCTCCAAAAATCCTATTCTACAACTGCTAAAATATCGTTCTGTTTTACGATAATGTATTCATCATCTCCACATTTTACTTCAGTTCCCGCATATTTGGAATATATGACTTTCTGTCCCTTTTCTACTTCCATTTTTACTTCATCCGTTCCAGGTCCGACTGCGACAACTTCGGCTTCCTGCGGTTTTTCCTGAGATGCTGTTGTCAACACGATTCCGGATTTTGTTGTAGTCTCAGCTTCCAGCTGTTTCAGTACTACTCTGTCTCCTAATGGTTTTAAATTCATATCATTACCTCCTAAAATTCAGATGAAATTCTTTTGTCTTATTTACCTGATTATTGTTAGCACTCACTCTCATCGAGTGCTAATTACAAAATATAGTATAACACCCCTTCAAAAAAATGCAAGGGCTTTTTTGAAAATTTTTTCACTTTTCCCCTTCCGGCCGATAGATATCTCCTAACTCCTTCCGGGCCTTTTTTGTGCACTCTCTCACGAAATCTGTCTTTGCCCTTGTATAGGCATCCCTGTCATGCTCATATTTTTTCTGAAGGCCGATCTTTAATTTCCCATATTCTTCTGCCGCTTCTCTGTGCCGTTCCAAATAATCCCGGAAATAAAGTTCATCCCAGTCTCCCGGATACCTTACATGGAGATGATAGACCCTCTTGGCAAATCCCTGTAAAGTATAACCTTTCATAAACATCATATGCGGAGGAGGATTCCCTGGTTTTTTCACATAGATATATCCTTTCTTCTCCAATCCCCGGATAAGCTGCTTCAGTTCGCAGTGTTCTTCAATCTCCAACAGGATATCAATAGTAGGCTTGGCCAAAAGTCCTTTCACAGCCGTGCTGCCGATATGGCTGATCCTCACCACCTGGTCCCGCCCGATCAAATGAAGCAACAGCTTCTTCTCATTTTCATACATCTGCTTCCACTCTTCCTTATGGCCGCACAAAACGATGGGGAAAAGTTCCCACAGTTCTTCATTGGACATTTCCGTAAGGTTTTTCATCTTCTTCTCCTTCATTGTTCCCAAAATTAAAACAAAGTAGTCAAGCCCGCCTCATCTCCCCAACCCTCACCCGCGGAGCGTTTTTCATTTCTTGGGAAAGTTTGCAGAGCTTTCCTAAGAAATGAAAAGATAAGCCGTTGCAAAACAGCTTATCTTTCTTCTGCTCCTATTTAGGCTGATAAGAACTCTTCATAGAAACTATACGGTTAAATACCATGTGGTCCTCTGAAGTATCTTTTGTATCCAGACAAAAATACCCCTGTCTGACAAACTGGAAGCTGTCTCCCGGAGCTGCCTCCTCAAGAGACGGCTCTACATAACAGTCCTTTAATATTTTCAGAGAATTTGGATTTAAATTGACAGATCCATCCTCGTTATACACGCCTTTTTCCTCGTCTACAATATTTTCATATAAACGGACTTCGGCCTTTTTGGCAAAAGGAGCAGCAACCCAATGGATGGTCCCCTTAACTTTTCGTCCGTCGGGGCTGTTGCCTCCTCTGGATGCAGGGTCATAGGTACAGTGTACCTCTGTGACATTTCCGTCCTCATCGGCCACATAGTCTGTGCAGGTCACAAAATATCCGTTCATCAGCCGCACTTCATTTCCGGGATACAGGCGGAAATACTTCTTAGGCCGCTCAATCTTAAAATCATCCCGCTCTATATACAACTCTCTGCAAAACGGCACCTTTCTCGTACCCATCTCTTCATTTTCCTGATTATTTTTTACTTCCATATATTCTACCTGATCTTCCGGGTAGTTTGTAATAACCAGCTTAATCGGATCCAGAACAGCTGATACCCTTGGCTTTTTCAGTTTCAGGTCATCTCTGATGCAGTACTCAAGCATGGCATAATCAACGGAGCTGTGACTCTTGGCCACACCAACCAGTTCCATAAACCTGCGGATGGATTCCGGCGTATATCCCCGGCGTCTCAATGCGGATAATGTAACAAGCCTGGGATCATCCCATCCATCCACGATTCCGTCATCTACTAACTTCTTAATATAACGCTTTCCCGTCACTACATTGGTCAGATAAAGTTTTGCAAACTCGATCTGCTTCGGCGGATGTAAGAATTCACACTCTTTTACCACCCAGTCATATAACGGCCTGTGATCCTCAAACTCCAGTGTACAGATGGAATGAGTCACGCCTTCAAAGGCGTCCTCCAGCGGATGTGCAAAATCATACATCGGATAAATGCACCAATCGTCACCTGTATTGTGATGCTCCATTCTGGCAATACGATAAAGGATCGGGTCTCTCATGTTCATATTACCGGAAGTCATATCAATCTTAGCCCTAAGCACCTTGCTGCCGTCTTCAAACTCTCCGTTTTTCATTGCACGGAATAATTCAAGATTCTCTTCCGGCATCCGGTCTCTGTACGGACTGTTTTTTCCCGGTTCCGTCAAAGTTCCCCTGTATTCCCGGATCTCCTCCGGTGTCAGATCGCACACATAGGCCTTCCCTTTTTTGATCAGGAACTCTGCACATTCATACATACGGTCAAAATAATCGGATGCAAAATAAATCGTCTGGTCATAATCTGCTCCGAGCCACTCCACATCCTCTTTGATCGAATCCACATACTCGGTTTTCTCCTTCGTCGGATTCGTATCGTCAAACCGGAAATGAAAATCTCCGCCGTACTCTTTGGCCAGTCCATAGTTTAAAAGGATTGATTTGGCATGTCCGATATGCAGATAGCCGTTTGGCTCCGGCGGGAACCTGGTAACAATTTTTTCGTATTTCCCTTCTTTCAGATCTTCTTCAATGATCTGTTCTATAAAATTTTTTGAGATCGCCTCTTCCATCGTGTCTCCATTCCTCCATACTTTTCGTTATTCTTTAATAATATAAGACATATTTTAAATACAATCAAGGGCTTCTCTTACATTTGCGACGCCCAAAAGCCGCATGTTTGTCCTGATTTTTAAGCTGTCAACATTTGCCTTGGGAAGGATGCAGGTTTTAAATCCAAGCTTTTCCGCCTCTTTGATCCTCTGGTCTCCCTGGGATACTCTCCGGATTTCGCCTACCAGCCCAACTTCCCCAAAGATGATCGTATCTTCCGGCAGAGGCATGTTTTTATAGCTGGATGCAATGGCCAGAATAATTCCAAGGTCAATAGCCGGTTCTCCCAGCCTCATGCCTCCGGCCAGGTTCACATAGGCATCACAGCCGCCCAGCTGGAGACCGACCCGTTTTTCCAAAACTGCCATGAGAAGATTGACTCTATTGTAGTCAATTCCCACCGCTGTTCTCCTCGGCATCTGAAAGCTCGTGGGAGAGATCAGTGCCTGGATCTCGATGAGAATCGGCCTGGTTCCCTCCAGGGAACATACTACCACAGAACCGGAGGCGTCCACAGGGCGTCCGTTCAGCATCATCTTGGACGGATTCTCCACCTCTGCCAGGCCATCTGCGCACATCTCGAACACTCCGATCTCATTTGTGGAGCCGAAGCGGTTCTTCACTCCCCTCAGAATCCGGTATGCCGCCTCTCTCTCCCCTTCAAAATAAAGGACCGTATCCACCATATGCTCCAGTGTCCTGGGCCCTGCCACGACACCTTCCTTTGTCACATGTCCAACAATGAAGACTGCGATATTTTCTTCTTTTGCGATCCTCATCATCTGAGCCGTCACTTCCCGGACCTGAGATACACTTCCCGCCGCGGCGGTCAGCTCTTCACTGAACATCGTCTGGATGGAGTCTATAACGACAAACTCCGGGTGGACTTTGCGGATTCCCTCGAGGATCTCCTCCAGGATCGTCTCACAAAACAGCAGAAGTTCATCCTCAAATGCCCCGATCCTCTCTGCCCGCATCTTGATCTGATGTGCGGACTCTTCCCCGGAAACATATAAAACTTTCCGCCTTGCATTTACTAAATTCCTGCATACCTGGAGCAGCAGGGTGGACTTTCCGATGCCCGGGTCCCCGCCAACTAAAGACAGAGAGCCGGTCACAATTCCTCCTCCGAGGACTCTGTCCAGCTCACCTATGCCTGTCGGAATACGCTCCTCACTCTTTATAGAAATTTCTGACATATTCATAGGAGAGGCAGAAGCCCGCCTGGGCTTTGCCCCTCCCTTTTTTGTCACTGATTGTTTTTCTTCTACAAAGGTATTCCACGATTTGCAGGCCGGACACTGTCCCAGCCACTTGGATGATTCATGTCCGCAATCACTGCAGAAAAAGACGGTTTTTGCCTTTGCCATATCAGTTCCTGCTCCTTACTGTTTCTTCACGCGGACCATGGCTGTCATGCCCGGATTCAGTTCCACACTCAGAATAAGTTTGCCTCCGAGATTGGCCTTCATGTTTCCAACATTTGTATTGTCTATATATACGCGGTACTCCTGTTCAGGCTCCACCTCGAGTGTTACCTGAACATCTTCTGATGCCTCGATCTCAAATGCCACTCCGTCTGTTGTTGCAGCAAAATTGTGGACTGCGGAGCCCGGTACAGATTCAAAGATCAGCTGTCCGTTTTTGTCCAGCTTCGTCATTGTCTTGAAGGTCTTAACTTTGTACATATCCCCTTCAAACTCGATCTTGTCCTTTTTGGCTTTCGTATCTAATGTGTAATCTCCGAAGCTTAATGTCCCATTTTCTTCGCTGCGAAACAACTCTGTTACCACTGACATGTTCTTATCCTCCTATTAAATCTGCATTTGTTATTTTATTATATAATATTTCCTACTTATTTACTAGCATCCTTTATCGAAAAAGTAAGGTTTTTGTCTTTTGCTCCAATCGTAAGCGCTGCTCCGTCCCGAAGCTCACCGCTTAAGATCTTATCTGCCAGAACGTCCTCGATCTCGCTCTGAATCACACGGCGCAGCGGTCTTGCACCGTACGTCTCACTGTACCCTTTGTCTGCCAGCAGTGAGACGGCATTCGGCGTGATCTTCACCGAGATCCGATGGTTTTTCATCAGCTGTTCCTTCACATTGTTCAAAAACAGTTTTGCAATCTCCCGGAGCTCATCTTTCGTCAGCATGGTAAATACGATCGTCCCGTCTATCCTGTTCAGGAATTCGGGCTTGAAAATCTGCCGCACCTCCTCCATCACACCCTGGGTCATCTTCTCGTGATTCTTTTCCTTATCGGAAGTCCTCACAAACCCAAGCTGTTTCGGAGAAATGATCCTGGACGCGCCCGCGTTGGAAGTCATAATAAGCACTGTGTTTTTGAAATCGACCTTTCTTCCGTTAGAGTCCGTGATGTGTCCGTCATCCAGCACCTGGAGCAGGATATTAAATACATCCGGATGCGCTTTTTCTATCTCATCCAGCAGGATAACGGAGTATGGATGCCTTCTGACCTGCTCGCTCAGCTGCCCGCCTTCTCCGAACCCGACATATCCGGGAGGCGATCCGATGATCTTTGATACGCTGTGCTTTTCCATGTATTCGGACATGTCTACGCGGATCAGGTCCTCTTCCCTTCCGAACATGGCTTTTGCAAGACTCTTGGAAAGCTCCGTTTTCCCCACACCGGTAGGTCCTAAAAACAAAAAGGAACCGATGGGGCGCTTTGGATCTTTCAGTCCGACCCTGCTGCGCTTTATGGCTCTGGACACAGCCTCCACTGCCTTATCCTGTCCTATCACCTGTTTGTGAAGAGTTTTTTCCAGATTTCTAAGTCTCTCCATCTCTCCCTGTTTCAGCTGGCTCACTGGAATCTTGGTCCAGAGGGAAATGATCTCCTCCACATCTTCCATCTCAATGGAAGGTATTTTCTTTTGCTGGTTTTCCATCCTGCGGTACTTCTTTTCAAGACTTTTGCCGAGCTCCTCTTTTTTGATCTTCAGTTCTCTGGCTTTTTCAATCTGCCCGCTGCTGATGTAAGCTTCCATTTCTTTTACAATCTGCTTTTGCTGCTCCTGTTCCTCTTTCATATCCGCCGGCACTTTCAAAGACTTCATCCGCTTTTTGGCACAGGCCTCATCCAGGACGTCGATCGCTTTGTCAGGCAGAAACCGGTCATTGACATACCGGCAGGAAAGATCCACCGCATAGGAAGTCACCTCTTCCGGAATCAGAACTCTGTGGTGAGATTCAAACTTATATTTGAGCCCTTCAAGGATCTTGACTGCTTCTTTTGCCGAAGGCTCCTCCACCAAAATAGACTGAAACCTTCGCACAAGTGCTGCATCCTTCTCAAAGTACTTGGTATATTCTTCACTGGTCGTGGCCCCGATCAGCTGAAAGTCTCCCCGGGCAAGGGAGGGCTTCAGTATGTTGGATGCGTCCATGGCTCCCTCAGAGCCTCCTGCCCCGATCATCGTGTGGATCTCATCAATAAAGAGGATCACCGAAGGATCTTCCGTCACCTCAGAAATAATCTGTTTCATCCTCTCCTCAAACTCCCCACGGTACTTGGTCCCTGCGATCACTCTCGTCAAATCGAGGGAGAGCAGTCTCTTATCCTTCAGGTTGAGCGGCACGTTCCCCTGCACGACCCTCGCAGCCAGTCCCTCCACGATAGCGGTCTTTCCCACACCCGGATCTCCGATCAGACAAGGATTATTTTTGGACCTCCTGCACAATACCTGCATCAACCGCTCCATCTCTTCTTCTCTTCCGATCATTGGATCCAGTTCATCGTCTTTTGCCTTCTGGGTCAGATCCGTGCTGAACTTTTCTAAAATACTTTCTCCGGCTCCGTCTTCCGCAAAATAATCATCCGGCGAACTGTTGGAAAATTCATTCTTGGCAGATTTATAATCGATTCCCATGGTTACCAATATATCAATAAATATGGCGTCCACCGGAATTTTCTGCTGTACCAGTAACTGGACCGCCTCATTTTCGCCGTCCTTCAAAACCGCCAGCAGCACATGCTCTGTGCCGAGCACATCACTTCCGTACTTGACTGCCATCTGGGCGGCAAGGCTTAAAATCTCCTCTGCTCTGGGGGTAAAAGTGTTTACCTTTGTACGCCTCTTTTTTTCTGCGGTACGCGCCTTAAAAGCTTCTGAAAAGATCTCCTCAGACACCCCGTGCATCTTCAGTATCTCACAGGCCAGGGACCCCTTCATTTTAAACAGTCCCAGCAGAAGAGACAAAGTTTCTATATGTTCCGCTCCAAGCCTTGCGGATATCTTCCCCGCCTCCTCCAATGCATGGCTTAAATATCTGGTAAGTGGTAATTTTCTCATTCTGTCCTCCTAATTTCTGTCAAGCTGCCCATATACGTGGTCGATCAGCTGATATAATTCTTCTCGCGTCACACCCTTGCAGATGGCCTGAGCCACCAAAATCTGAAGGCTGTTTTCCAATTCCTCCAACTGTTTTGCCTTTTCATTGGCATCCACGCTTACGACTGCGCCTTTCCTCCGGTCCAGCTTCAAATAGCCTTCTTCTCTTAATATAGCATATGCTTTATTTACCGTATGCATGTTTACACCTAAGATTTGTGCCAGCTGGCGCACCGACGGCAGGGACTCGCCATCCTGGATGTCGGAACACGCAATCCCGACGATGATCTGGTTTCTCAATTGAATATAAATGGCCTGATCGCTGTTAAAATCTACTTCAAGCAGCATTTTCATCCCTTCCTTCTTTCATATCTTTTGTTATACTTAGACTATAATAAATAGCACGGAATGTCAATGTAAAAAAATAGAGAAGCAGGACAAAGAATCTCTACTCTGTCCTGCTTCCCAGACATAAATCATTACGCCTCGTCGATGGCCTTTCCTATGTCATTTCTCTTGTATTTATTTTCAAAATCGATCCATTCCGTAGCCTTATATGCATTGCTGCGGGCACCTTTCAGGTCATCACCCTTTGCCACAACACCAAGAACCCGGCCGCCGTTGGTCACGATCTTGTCTCCGTCAAACTTTGTCCCTGCATGGAACACATAGTATCCATCCTGGCCTTTAAACTTATCGAGTCCCCTGATCTCAAAACCTTTCTCATACTTTTCCGGATATCCGTCAGATGCAAGCACCACACAGACTGCAGCATTCTCTTCAAATTCCAGAGTAACATCGGAAAGTTTTCCATCAATACAGGCTTCCATCACTTCAATCATGTCATTTTTCATCCGGGGCAGGACCACCTGCGCCTCCGGATCTCCGAATCTGGCGTTATATTCCAGTACCTTCGGTCCGTCTTCTGTAAGCATCAGCCCTGTGAACAAAATTCCTGTGAACGGACGTCCTTCAGAAGCCATGGCATCCATCGTCGGCTGGTATATATACTTTTCACAGAATTCTTCCACTTCTTTTGTGTAGAATGGACTCGGAGAAAAGGTCCCCATACCTCCGGTATTGAGTCCTTGGTCTCCGTCTTTGGCACGCTTGTGATCCTGTGCGGAAGTCATGCATCGGATTGTCTTTCCGTCGCAGAAAGCCAGTACGGAAACTTCCCTGCCGGTCATAAACTCTTCGATGACAATCTCATTGCCGGCATCCCCGAACTGTTTGTCTAACATTAAAGTCTTAACGCCTGCCTTTGCTTCCTCCAGAGTTTCACAGATCAAAACTCCCTTTCCCAGTGCCAGCCCGTCTGCTTTGAGCACGATTGGCATTTTGACCGTTTCAAGATAAGTCATCGCCTGTTCAGGATCTGTAAAATTCTCATAAGACGCCGTCGGAATCTTGTATTTTTTCATCAAGTCTTTAGAAAATGCCTTGGAGCCTTCAATGATCGCCGCATTTTTGCGCGGTCCGAACACTCTGAGTCCTTCAGCCTCAAAAGCGTCTACAACACCTCCCACCAGCGGATCATCCATTCCAATGATGGTCAGGCCGATCTCTTTTTCCTTTGCAAAAGCCACCAGTTTGTCAAACTCCATGGCTCCAATATCCACACACTCTGCAAATTCTGCGATTCCTGCGTTCCCCGGAGCACAGTAAATCTTATCTGCGTTCGGACTTTTTGCCGCTGCCCAGGCAATGGCATGTTCCCTTCCTCCGCTGCCAACAATCAGTATATCCATCCTTCTATCCTTTCTTTTATTTCTCGATCTTTACGTGTCCTTCTGAAACTGAAACTTTACCTTTGGCGATCAGATTAATCACTTCAGGAAGAATCACCCACTCTGCCTGTTCCATGATCCGTCTCTGAAGAGTTTCGGGTGTATCATCTTCCCTGACCTCCACAGCTTTCTGCATAATGATCGGACCGGTATCCGTTCCCTCATCCACAAAATGAACAGTAGCACCTGAAATCCTGACTCCTCTTTTCAGAGCCTGTTCATGGACTTTTAGTCCATAGCAGCCCTTCCCGCAGAAAGACGGGATCAGGGACGGATGAATATTGATCATCCGATTTTCAAACTCATGAATGATCTTATCAGGTATTACTACAAGGCATCCTGCCAGCACTACCAGATCAATCTCCCTGCCGGCCAATTCCTGATAAAGTGCCTCATTAAACAATTCTCTGCTCTCAAAATCCTTCGGCGACAGTCCCACCGCTTCGATTCCATGATTTGCGGCGCGCTCCAATGCATAGGCATTTTTATTGTTGCTGATCACCACATCGATCCTTGCGTTGGAAATACGCCCTTCTTCTATAGCATCGATGACAGCCTGCAGATTCGTGCCGCCTCCGGATACTAATACCGCAACCTTTAACATACCGTCACACCTTTTTCGCCGGCTTTGATCTCACCTACTACAAATGCTGTTTCCCCGGCACGTTCCAGGGCTTCCAGCGTATCGTTCACACTCTTTTCATCCACGGCCACCATCATGCCGATTCCCATATTGTATGTATTATACATCATCTTTTCGTCGATATCCCCGGTTTTTGCAAGCAGCTTAAAGATAGCAGGCACTTCATATGCATCCTTGTGAACGACCGCATGTGCCCCCTCCGGAAGCATTCTCGGAATATTTTCATAAAAACCACCTCCGGTAATATGGCTGCAGCCTTTGATCTCCACATCCGCTTCTTTAATCGCCTTCAAGGCTTTCACATAAATCTTCGTAGGCGCCAGGAGCGCTTCTCCAAGAGTCGTTCCCAATTCTTCATAAAAAGTTTCCAGAGATTCTTTTGACATATCGAATACCTTGCGCACCAGAGAATATCCGTTGCTGTGGATTCCTGAAGATGCGATGCCGATCAGCACGTCTCCTTCTTTGATCTCTTTTCCCGTAATCAGGTCCTTTTCGTCTACGATTCCCACGGCAAAGCCGGCTAAGTCATATTCGTCCTCCGGATAAAATCCCGGCATTTCGGCAGTTTCTCCGCCGATCAGAGCCGCATCAGACTGCTTGCATCCTTCTGCCACTCCGCTTACGATGGTGGCGATCTTTTCAGGAAAGTTTTTTCCGCATGCAATATAGTCCAAAAAGTACAAAGGCTCTCCACCCGCACATGCGATATCATTGACGCACATCGCCACACAGTCAATACCGATAGTATCATGCTTATCCATAATAAAAGCAAGCTTTAACTTTGTCCCAACTCCGTCGGTACCGGATACAAGAGTCGGATTTTCCATATCTTTAAACTTCTTTAATGAAAAAGCCCCGGAAAACCCTCCGATGTTTGTCAAAACTTCCTCTCTCATTGTGGCCTGCACGTGCTTTTTCATGAGTTCTACGGACTGGTAACCTGCTTCAATATCTACTCCTGCCTTTTTGTAATCCATGTTTTTCCTCCTAAAAATGTATCTTTTTCTATTTAGACCCCGCCCACAGGGAGAGTCTCCTTTATTCTCCGAAATAACAGTCAATGCCGTCTGCAATTCCTTTCGCCATCTTTTTCTGAAAAGAACTCTTCTGCATCTTTTTGTCTTCTTTTTTATTCGTCATAAATCCCATTTCGATTAGTGTCACCGGAACTTTACTCCAGTTTGTGCCCGTCAGATCATTCCTCCCTGAAAGGCCTCTGTTCTTGATACCGGTAGTCTTGCAATATTTTTTCAGCACATCCCTGGACAGCTTTTTGCTGGGCTTGCTCAACTTCTTTACATAAGGATTCTTCTTTGTCGGAAATAAGGCCGAAGCACCGCGTACCCTCTTTCCCCCGGCATCTGCATGGAGACGGATACAGACATCGGCGCCGCTTTTATTCACCAGCAGCGCTCTTTTCTTATTACTGATGTTGACGTTCTGCTTTTTTCTTACCATGTAGACTTTATAGCCTCTTTTTTTAAGTTCCCATTTCAGTTTCTTGGCTACACTGAGCGTAAGCTTTGATTCCGGAACCTTTGTCGCCACTCCCTGTGTACCCGATGCCACTTTTGCTTTCTTCTTTCGGGAACCCGGTCCGATGGGCTCTTTCCTGGTGTCACCCTTTTTCTGATGTCCAGCGTCGATCGCCACCATAATCCGGCGATCCCCCGCCAAAGTATTCCGGTTTTGTATTGAAACTCCTGTAAGTCCAGCGCAAACAGCCGTACATAACAGTACGGCTGCAAGTCTTTTCTTATTCATAGTTCTTATATCCAACCTGGTTAAGCTTATCGGCCTTCTTTACGACAGATTCTTTCATGGTTGTCCTATAGTCTTTTAGTTTTTGAAGAAGACCGGCATCAGACGAAGCCAAAATCTGCGCTGCAAGGATTCCGGCATTTTGTCCTCCGTTGATGGCAACCGATGCAACCGGCACTCCGGACGGCATCTGAACAATAGAGTAAAGAGAATCCACTCCCCCAAGATCTGAGGTTTTCATCGGTATTCCGATCACCGGCATCGGGAACAGTGCTGCACACATACCCGGAAGATGGGCCGCTTTTCCTGCACCTGCGATGATCACTTTGACTCCGCGCTCCTCGGCTCCTTTTGCCCATTCAAAGAAAATATCCGGTTCCCTGTGAGCAGAAATGATGGTCATCTCAAAATCAATCCCCATCTCCTCTAAAAAATCTGCCGCCTTGCTCATGACAGGCATATCGGAATCGCTTCCCATAACAATCGCTACTCTTGCCATAATTCTGTCTCCTTTGTCATAATTCGATTTGTTTTCTTCTATTCTACCTACTGGATCCGGTCACGTCAATGGTTCGTTCAGGATTTCTGTGCCCGGGAGGACAAATTTTCCTCCCTGTATCAGGGCTGTTTCCCCGCCTCCCAGTCTGATCACACAGATGGAATCCAGTTCCTCATAGGGAATGGTAATGTCCGTATGACAGTTAAAATATTCTCCTTTTTCAGAAAGACAGTTGCTCTTTGCCACGATCTCTTTTCCGTCCGGATTGTGCAGCTCAGTTGCTTCGCTGTGACTGTAACAGGTATCTCCCACTGCAAAATGTGGGCCCATTTTCTCAACGATCAGGATTGGAAGCTGATATAAAATTCCAAACTTCTGTGCCATGGCATAGGCCGTAGTATTGGTTCCAACAGCAAACTCTCCCATGGGAAGAGTCTCTCTGTTATAGAGAAGATTCTGCTTTATAAATGCCTTATTTTCTTCTTCTGACTCGAAATTGCGGCAGGAATACTCTGTGATCATACCGTCTTTGAAAACCAGTCTCAGATCAATAAACTTCAGATCTCTTAAATAGACCTCACTTACATGGAGCACTCCGTTAGTCCCGTTTAATTTCGGGGAAGTAAACACCTCACCTACCGGAATGTTTACATCTGCCAGACAATTTTCAAAGTTTGTCTCCTTCTCAGGATCTTCCAGCTCGCGCAGGGCCACATACAGGTCTGTTTCGTTATCTTCTGCCCCCTTTATGTGGACTTCCACACCCTGGTCCAGGGCATCGATCAGATGCTGCTGGATCTTCTTATATTTTTCTTTGTCCAGCGTATTGACCTTAGCCACCTCCTCGAAAATTTCTTCGAAATTTTTCCCGATTTCCGGAAGCGGATATGCAATGATCGTAAAACTCCGCTCCTCCGGCTTCATATACTCGTTGGCTATCTTGCTGGACTCATTTTGGTACTCTACAGAAAGCTTTTCCTGTTTCTCGGAAAGGCGCAGTCCGGTCTCTTTATTCTCCGGTGTAAACGGCAGCTCACCGAACGTCTCCATACATGCGGGACCGGCAAATAAAGCAGCTTCCTCCTTCAACTTTTCATATGCGTTCCGGTAACTTTCCAGCTTGTGACTCATAAAAGCTTTGTTAAAAAAAAGTGCCTGGTCAAATCTGTGGTCATACTCAAACTGCGGATTCGGGCTCGTGGAAATGTATCCCACCTTCGACATCCCCCTTGTGATCACGCCTGCAGTTCCCCGGTATAAAATTGGAGTAAGCCCGATCTCCTGAAACTGCAGCGCAGCCTCCCTGATGATCGGTTCAAATCCCAGGTGATAACGAATATTCACAGTTGCCTTTCTTGTCATGTCAATGTTGTTGATAATAAAACCATCATGGAATCCGTCCACAAACGTTTTCGCAATAGCTTTGATCCGTTCCTTCGGAAGACTGTTTAAAAAAGAAAGCATCTTTGTCTCATTTTCGGAAACGTACTCGCCGTACAGATAAAGCACGTCCGGATCTGACAGATCTGACTTCATCACAATGTCAGATGCCGAGGATACACTTGGATCCAGCTGTTCTCTGACTCGGCTTAAGCAGAGTTCCTGGCTGTAATCACGCATATGGTCGAAGATGACCTGCCTCGCCGTCTTTCTCTCCGGTTCTCCTTCCAGAAACAACTGATAAATCTCTAAAAACAGTTCATTCATGATCGTCAGTTCAAACAGCTGTCCTTCCACCGCATAAATGAAGCACCCCTGTATCTCTGCATACAAAAAACACAAGATATCCCCGAAGTCTTCTCCCAAAGCTTTGCGGGCATAGTCCGGATTTCCATAGCATTCATCATAATGGGACGGCAGAATTTGCCTATACCACTCTTTATTCCACACTTTCAGCAAAGAAAGCTGCTTGTCTTTTACTCCATATACTTCATCGGCAAATAAAAGCCTCTCCGCCATTTTTCTAAAATAATCCAAAAAAGGCTCTTTTACAGAGTCTTCCTGTAAAAGAGCCCTGAGCCTTTCCTGATTTAGAAAATGGCGTTCCATCAATAATTCATCCACGTTATAAGCTCCTTTTAATATTTCCGTTTTCTATATTTTTCTCAAAAACATCCTGAATATACGTCCAGAGTACATCAGATCCCTGACTGGTATACTCATTTTTGCTCATAATCTGGTCAATGCAGACGTCATGTTCTCTCCATGCCCTTCCCTCTGTGGCATCATTTAAAAGAACCGGCTGAATCCGGTCCAGTGTATTCGCAAATTTGGACTCCGGAGTTTTGCGGTCCTCAAATTCCTGCCAAAGCTTAAACAGCTCTTCTGCCTGATCCCCGGGAAGAATATTGAAGATCCGTTCCGCTGCTTTCTGTTCCCTGGCCGCCTTTGTTCCGTTTCCGGCTTCATCATATAAATAAGTATCGCCTGCGTCGATTTCCACCAGGTCATGGATCAGGACCATCTTGATCACCTGAAGGACATCCACCGGTTCCTTTGCATATTCAGAGAGAAAAACAGCCATCAAAGCCAGATGCCATGAATGTTCCGCATCATTTTCTTTTCTCTCCCCATTCGTCAGATTCGTCTGGCGGATAATGTCTTTGAGCTTATCCACCTCTATGATAAACTCCATCTGTTTCTTAAGTCGTTCCATAACTCCCTCCTAAATCAATCCGATCAGAAACAAAGCAGCTGAAAACAAAAGCACAGCTCCGTTTGTAATACTTCCGACCACTTTCCAGACCCTGATGGATGCCGTATCGTGATAGCTGCGCACTGCCAGCATCATTCCAAAGACAGAGATGCCAAACAGCACCCACGCAGCTGCGCCGAGCAGTATTCCCCCGTTTCCGGCCGCCTGAAAGGAAGCTCCGACTAAAATAAGATAGCCGAAAATTCCTATGGCTCCGAGAATGCTGGAAACCGCTGACTCCCTGGATACAACATGATCCGACGGACGATAGGCCTGGCGTTTCTTTTTATTAACCCGCATGTTATTTCCTCCGGTAAATCGTGACGGCAATCTTGTAGATCATATAGCCGATCAGGCCGCCAATCGTGTTTAACAGTAAGTCGTCCACATCAAAGACCCCAACCTTAAAAATATACTGGCAGCTCTCGATGATCAGACTGAATAAAAAAGATCCGGCAACAACTTTAATGAATCCCCTCTTTTTCTCCGTCATGACAGGGAGCAGAAATCCAAACGGACAGAATGCAAAAACATTTCCGACCAGATTTGTTATGAATGCCTCCGGGGTAAGCAGTGATCTGTACATCCAGAACCGTTTGATCTCTTTAAACAATTCCAGATTTACATGGGATGTGTCATACCCTGTCTCTCTGCCGTAACGCTCACTGAACAGCACAAAATAAAACATCACAATAAGATACAAATAAAATAAAATCCGGCAGCCAAACCTGGCTGCCCTTTTCTTTTTTCTTGTCACAAATAAACCCTTCTTTATTGAACGCCATACTTCTCATAGTATGCGTCAATAGCTGCCTTTAATGTATCGTCAATGATAACTTTTCCATTATAAGGTTTATTATACAGGTGTTCCACCACTTCCTGCATCGTTACAATGGCCGTAGTTTCCAGCCCGTAATTTTCACGGATTTCTTCCAGGGCGCTCTTTGTTCCCTGTCCCCGTTCCATCCGGTCCACAGAAACTACGAGTCCCAAAACATCCACATCGCCCTGGGCTTTCACGATCGGAAGTGTTTCCTGGATCGAGGTTCCGGCTGTGGTCACGTCTTCAATGATCACGACCTTATCTCCGTCCTCGATCGGACTTCCAAGCAGGATTCCTGTGTCCCCGTGGTCTTTTACTTCCTTGCGGTTTGCACAGTATTTGATATCTTTCCCATAGTTTTCAGAGATTGCAATGGCAGCGGCTACACTCAGCGGGATTCCTTTGTATGCCGGTCCGAACAGGACATCAAAGTCAAATCCGAATTTCGCTTCAATGGCCTTTGCATAATAAGTTCCGAGCTTCTTTAACTGGGCTCCGGTCCGATAAAATCCCGTATTTACAAAGAACGGCGTGTTTCTTCCGCTTTTGGTCACAAAATCTCCGAATTTCAAAACATTGCAGTCGATCATAAATTCAATAAACTCTTTTTTATACTGTTCCATCATGTTCCTCCTTATGTTCAGCCTTCTGATATTCTCTGTAATAAAACCCGATCACATCTTTTCTTGTGACGATCCCGATAAACCGCTGTTCATCGTCGATGACCGGGACAAAATTCTGGTCTTTGATCACATCCACCAGGTCGTCCATATCTGTATTGACCGTCACCGGCCTGTTGTCCCTTCTGCGTTTCATATCTTTTAAAAAGATCAGTTCTGCTTTCTCAAGGTTAAATCCTGCGTCATCCATCATTGCCCAGAGCAGATCCCCCTCCGTCACAGTTCCCACATACCTGCCGTCGCCAGTCAATACGGGAACTGCCGAGTATCCATGGTATTTCATTTTCTCCAGCGCCTGTCTCAAAGTATAATCTTCCGGCAGATATGACACATCTTCCTTAGGCGTCAAAAAAAATAATATGTTCATGCTGGCCTCACTTCCGTCATCCTTTGCAGTTTACTTTACACATCCGATCAATTCCCGGATATCTTCTATGTTATGGCGTTCCATGTAAGACTTGATACCGTCAATGACTTTGACTGCCGCACAGGGGTCCGTAAAATTGGCTGTCCCCACGGCCACCGCAGTGGCTCCGGCCATAATGAATTCCAGGGCGTCTTCCGCGTTTAAAATTCCTCCCATACCGATCACCGGAATCTTCACCGTACTGCACACCTCGTATACCATGCGCACTGCCACCGGCTTGATCGCCGGCCCCGAGAGTCCTCCGGTTTTATTGGCCAGAAGGAAGTCTCTCTTTTCTATATCAATTTTCATTCCGGTCAGGGTATTGATCAGGGAAAGTGCATCACTCCCCGCTGCCTCCGCGGCTTTTGCCATTTCTTTGATATCCGTTACGTTAGGGCTCAGCTTCATGATAATCGGCTGATCTGCCTTTTCTTTCACTGCCTTCGTGATCTCATACAACGCTTTCGGGTCCTGTCCAAAAGCAATGCCGCCTTCTTTAACATTCGGGCAGGAGACATTGATCTCCAAAAGATCCACGGGCTGATCGGAAAGCCGTTCCACCACCTCAATATAATCTTCCACGGTTCTCCCGCAGACATTGACGATCACAGCAGCACCCGCTTTCTTTAAAAATGGCAGGTCCCTCTTTATCATCACATCAACGCCCGGATTCTGAAGTCCTACCGCATTGAGCATGCCCCCGTAAGTCTCAGCCACCCTGGGGGTCGGGTTTCCCTCCCAAGGCACATTGGCAACACCTTTTGTCGTCACCGCTCCAAGGCTGGACAGATCGACAAATTCACTGTATTCCTCCCCGGAACCGAAGGTCCCGGAACCTGTGGTCACTGGATTCTTTAAAGAAACTCCTGCGATCTCTACTCCCAAATTCATCAGAACTCTACCTCCTTTGCGTCAAATACAGGCCCGTCTTTGCAGACCCGTTTATTGCGGACATGGGTGTGACCGTCCACTTCTTTTGATTTACAGACGCAGGCCAGGCATGCTCCTATGCCGCATGCCATTCTCTCTTCCAGAGAAATCTGGGCTTCCAGCCCCATTTCCTCCGCATAAGCTTTCACGCCTTTCAACATAGGAGTCGGCCCGCATGCATAGATCACAGAACCTTCTCTCGCCTGTTCTCTCACGGCATCAATGACATTACCTTTTGTCCCCACGGAACCGTCTTCCGTAGAAACAAGGACCTCGCCGTATGCTTCAAATTCTTCTTTCAGGAACGTATCCTGATTCCTGTAACCGAGCACAATGGTCTTCTCACATTTCAGCTGTTTCGCAAGTTCCAGCATCGGAGGTATCCCGATGCCTCCTCCGATCAGAATTGCTTTCTCATTTTTCATGTTAAAACCATTGCCGAGTGGTCCCAGCACGTTAAGCCTGGTCCCTGCTTCATAAGTGCTCAGAAGTTCTGTGCCTTTGCCTGCGATCCGGTAAACGATCCTGACCGTTTTGTGTTTTGCGTCAATGCCGCAGATACTGATTGGCCTCGGCAGCAGCTTGCTTCCGTCGTTGACGTAGACAGATACAAACTGTCCCGGCAAAGCCTCTTTGGCCATATCTCCGACGTTCAGTGTCATGTCAAAAATATCTGTGGAAAGCTTCTTCTGGC
Organism: Anaerostipes hominis (ex Lee et al. 2021); assembly: GCF_002270485.1. Lineage (GTDB taxonomy): Bacteria > Bacillota > Clostridia > Lachnospirales > Lachnospiraceae > Anaerostipes > Anaerostipes hominis. The sequence goes on from NZ_NQOG01000001.1 coordinate 130,852, forward strand.
TGACGATCTCAGCCTTTATATTATGTTTTCCCATATGTCTCTCCTTATTTTACAAATGCCTTTTTCAGATCTTCTTTCATATCCAGCACAGCCTGTCTGGATGCATCCGCATAATTTTCGGCTCCGAATCCGGCGTACTGTTCCTGTTTGTACGCACAGATGATGCCTCTGGAGGAATTGATGACGGCTCCCAGTCCGTCCTCATTAAAGAACGGTTTGAGGTCCTCTGCTTTTCCTCCCTGCGCTCCGTATCCCGGAACCAGAATGTAGTTTTTCGGCATAATCTTTCTTAAGACCTCTCCCATTTTCGGATAGGTTGCCCCTACGACGGCCCCTACATAACTGTAACTGTCTCCCATATGACTTTCACCCCACATGGCTACTTTCTCTGCCACCAGTTCATACAGAGGTTTTCCGTCCACCAGCTGGTCCTGGAACTCTCCGCTGGATGGGTTGGACGTCTTCACAAGAATAAACAATCCTTTTTTTTCTTCTTTGCACACATCAATAAACGGAAGAATCCCATCGCTTCCGAGGTATGGGTTCACCGTCAGAAAATCTTCATCGAACCCGCGGTATTTTTTGCTGCCCACCTGTACCGCTCCGGCATGTCCCACCGCATAGGCCGCTGATGTGGAGCCGATATCGCCCCGCTTAATATCGCCGATCACCACCAGTCCTTTTTCCTTTGCATATTCACATGTTCTATGAAAAGCAGTGAGTCCTTCCACACCGAACTGCTCATACATAGCAATCTGAGGCTTTACTGCCGGGATCAGGTCGTATGTAGTGTCAATAATTCCTTTATTATACTGCCAGATTGCTTCCCCGGCACCCTTCAAAGTTTCTCCGAATTCGTCAAATGCTTTTTTCTTTATCTGGTCAGGCACATAATCAAGCATAGGGTCCAATCCCACCACGATCGGTGCATCCAGCTGTTTTATTTTTTTTACTAATTCATTGATCATGTCAATTCTCCTTTATTTTATGAAAATGGACGTAACATTTGCCGGAGATATTATCCAGCAAAACAGAAGGCGCCACTCTGTAAAAGTTTTTTATCACTATTGGAGGAGCGCATTTTAAAGCGCGACGGAAAGAGTGATAAAAAACTCATACTTAATTGAAATCATACCATAAAAAGAGAAAGAAAAAAAGAGACGATCCAAAAAGGACCGCCTCTTTTAGGCTAAAAAATAACTGCAATTTTTGTTCCCTTTCCCACTTCACTTTCCACTTCGATTTTGGCGCCGTGGTATTTCGCCCCGTGTTTTACGATAGAAAGCCCCAGGCCTGTGCCTTCTCTCTCACTGGAATGGCTTTTGTCTCCCCGGTAAAACCGTTCAAAAATACGATCCGCATCTTCCGGTGGAATGCCGATACCATCATCTTCTACGATCACTGTAGCCCGCCCTTCCATGGCAGCAGCGGTTACAGACACATGACCTCCCCGGTCGTTGTACTTGACTGCATTTTCTATGAGATTATATAACATTTCGTACAAGATCTGACGGACACCAGAGACTGTGCAAGGAGATCCAAGAACATGTAGATCAATCCCTGCCTCTGCTGCCTTCATAGACAGAGAATTTTTAATTTCCAAGGTCATCTGGTACAGATCGATCTCTTCTTTTTCCTGCACAATCTGATTTTCATCCAGCCTGGACAGTTTGATGATACCCTCTATCATGGAAATGAGCCTTCTGGCCTCTGTGTAGATCTTTTCCGAAAACCGGCCTACATCCTCCTGCTTTACGAGTCCGTCTTTCATAAGCTCCGCATATCCTGAAATCGTCGTCAGCGGAGTCTTCAGCTCATGAGATACATTTGCGGAAAATTCTTTTCTAAGTTCTTCTCTTTCTTCTTTTTCTGTCACATCGATCATCATCAGCACCACTCCTTTAACCGCGCCTGATACCGTTACCGGATTGGCCATAAGCAAGTATTTGCGCTCGCGGAATTCCATCACTTCCTCGGAAGGCTCTCCGCCCAAAGCCATCTCCACCGCTCTGCGGAATTCATGGCTGCGGTTGATTGACAATACATTCTGGTTGCTGCACTGGTCTTCATTGATGTCAAGGATCCTGAGGGCACTTGTGTTATAAGAGAGCACCACAGATTTATCGTTGAGGATCAGAAAGCCTTCGCTCATATTTTCTGTAATCGTCGTAAACTCGATCTGCTTTTCCTTGATCTCTCTGATCTTTTCTTTTATGGCCTCATTCTGCCGGTGAATCCTCACCAGCAGAGGCGACAGCTCGTCATAGGTGTTCTCATCTTCCGGATGCTCCAGGTTGATCCGGTTGATCGGTTCGATAATCCTTCCGGTGAGGAGTCTTGAAAGAGCCAGCGCCAAAACAAAGACCACTGCCATCATTAAAATCAGGACAGGCAGTACTCCCTCCACCTGGTTAAAAATAGTCTGAGTCTCCCGGCTGAGCCGTAAGACACTGCCGTCCGAAAGCTTCACAGCATAATAATACGTTTGTTTTTTGAGCGTCTTAGAGATCCTTGTACTCTCCCCGGCCCCGTTTTTTACCGCTTCTTTGAACTCTTTTCTATTTCTGTGATTACTCATAGACTTTTCTTTTCCCGTACTGTCATACAGGACCTTCCCGTCTGAAGCGATCAGCGTGATCCTGCTGATCGTGATATCTTTGTATGCATCCAGACTCTGGTTCTCGTGCTGGTTCAGGGACTCTGCCATATATCCGGCCTCGTTCTGAATCCCCTCTTTTACCTGGGACATATATCTTCCGTAAGCAACCGCAGATAAAAATACCGTAGTGCACACCACCGTGATCAGGGCGATATAACTCATATTCAGAAAAATCTTACGCTTCATTCACTGCCTCCAATGCGGTAACCGATCCCTCTCACAGTCTCAATCATAGCGCCGCAGTTTCCCAGCTTCTGGCGCAGGGTACGGATATGGACATCCACCGTCCGTGTCTCGCCGTCAAAATCATATCCCCAAATATTTGTGAGAAGCTGGTCTCTGGTGAGCACATTGCCTTTGCTCTCCATGAGCATACAGAGCAGGCGGAACTCTTTGTAGGTCAGTTCCACCTTTTCGCCGTCTGCCAGGACCTTATGCTTTCCCACATGGATATAGAGATTTCCTGCCGAGAGTTCTTCCGTCGGCTCCTCTTTTTTTACCCGCCTTAAAACCGCTTTGATCCGGGATACCAGTTCCATCATACCGAAAGGTTTTGTAATATAATCATCCGCTCCGCTGTCTAAGCCCAGCACCTTGTCATACTCGGCGCCCTTCGCCGTCATCATGATCACCGGGATATTCTTTGTCTCAGGATTGTTCCTGATCTTCCTTAAAATACTGATACCGTCTTCACCCGGGAGCATAATGTCCAGAAGCACCAGTTCAGGAATCCTTCCGGCTGAAAGGTCCTTAAAAAAACTGATGCCGCTTTCATATCCCCCCGCATCAAATCCTGTACTCTGAAGAGTGTAGATGACAAGTTCCCGTATGTTTGCATCGTCCTCGACAATATAAATCACAGACTTCCTCCTTTATACTCCCCGGTAATAGAGAATTCCACCCATTCGGCGATATTGCTGGCGTGATCGCCGATCCGTTCAAAATACTTGGCGATCATGACAATCGCTACACAGGCCTCTCCTTTTTCCGGGTCCTCATGGATCAAAGAGATCACTTCTTTTTTTACTTTGGAAAACAGAGCGTCCACCTCGTCGTCTGCTTTGATCACCTCATTCGCGGCATCCAGATCTTTCTTTACAAAAGAATCCACAGCTTTTGTCACCATAGCGATCGTGCTTGCAGCCATCATCAGCACGTGGGTGTGGTTATTCATCACAGTCACCACATCACTCTTTTTTACGATGCCCGCGATGTCCACGGCCTGGTCCCCGATCCGTTCCATATCCGAAACCATTTTGAGTGCCGCAGAGATCATCCTCAAATCCCCGGCCACCGGCTGCTGCTGGAGCAGAAGCTTCATACATCGTCTCTCTATGTCCCGCTCTTTCTGATTGATCTCTTCTTCCAGATCATCGATCCTTAAAATCATCTCTTTGCTCTTTATATCTACCAGTTTCCCTGCCAGATGAATCATATCCTCACAGAGGGCACCCATCTCGATCATTTCAATATTCAGCTGTTCAAGCTGTCTGTCAAACCGATTTCTCATATCAACCAAACCTTCCTGTAATATAGTCTTCTGTTCTTTGATCTTTCGGCATGGAAAACAGTTTATCGGACTTTCCATACTCTACGACTTCCCCTAAAAGGAAAAATGCGGTCTTATCGGAAATACGGACGGCCTGCTGCATATTATGGGTCACCATAATGATAGTATACTTGGATTTCAGCTCTGCCGCAAGGTCCTCGATCTTTGAGGTAGAAATCGGGTCCAGCGCAGACGTCGGCTCATCCATCAAGAGTACTTCCGGCTCCACTGCCAGAGCCCTGGCGATGCAGAGTCTCTGCTGCTGGCCTCCCGAAAGGCCCATGGCACTTTTTTTCAGACGGTCCTTCAGTTCATCCCAGATTGCCGCGTTTCTCAGAGATTTCTCCACGATCTCATCCAGCTGCGCTTTGTTCCTGACTCCATGGGTCCTCGGCCCATAGGCTACATTGTCATAGACACTCATAGGAAACGGATTCGGCTTCTGAAACACCATGCCTACCCGTTTTCTGAGCAGATTAATGTCCATATCTCCATAAATATCTTCTCCGTCCAGAGTGACTTTTCCTGTGATCTTACATCCCTCCACCAGGTCATTCATACGGTTTAAAGATTTTAAAAGTGTAGATTTTCCACAGCCGGACGGACCGATAAATGCCGTGATCTCATTCGGGGAAATATCCAGATCAATCGCTTTGAGTGCTTTAAAATCCCCGTAATATAAATCCAGATTCTGTACTTTAATTTTAGATTCCATGTTCTATCCTTTCGTTATCCGCTTGGCAATAAATGTCGACACCGCGTTGATGATGATCACTACGACCAGCAGGACCACCGCCGTGGCATAAGACTGATTAATATGCAGACCTTCGCTGGAGAGGGCATACATATGGACCGACAATGTTCTCCCGGAACCCATTACGTTGGATGGGATCTCCGCCACTGTTCCGGCCGTATACATCAGTGCCGCCGTCTCTCCCACGATTCTTCCCACTGCCAATATTACTCCCGACAAAATGCCTGGCACTGCAGACGGAAGCACGATCTGAAAGACAGTCCTCAATTTCCCCGCTCCAAGCCCGAAGCTTCCTTCCCTGAAAGAATCCGGGACAGATTTTAATGCCTCCTCGCTGGTTCTCATCACAGACGGCAGAATCATAATCGCCAGTGTTGCAGCTCCCGATAAAATGGACAGTCCCCATTTTAATGTGGTCACAAAGAACAGCATACCAAACAGTCCATATACAATGGATGGAATTCCTGAAAGAGTTTCCGCAGTAATCCTGACGATCCCCACAAGCCGGTTTCCTTTTTTAGCATATTCCACAAGATAGACTGCAGAAAAGATTCCCAGCGGCACTGCAAATAAAAGTGCAAGCGCTGTCATGCTGACCGTGTTGACCATAGCCGGAAAAAGCGATACATTGGTGGATGTATATTTTAAAGAAAACAGATCTTTTGTAAGATACGGAACCCCGTGTACCAGAATATATCCGATCAGATAGATCAAAATTCCCGCCGTAAAGACCGTGGATATCAACACGAGCAGATACAGAAGCAGAGAGAGCGGAGTTCTTTTGTATGAAGAAAATCTCTGTTTCGTTGTGACCTTGTTAACCTGTTTTATGTAGTTTAATGGCTTTGCCGTCATCGCCTCCATCAGAATTCCTCCTTATGTTTTAATGCGGAAAAAGAAAGGTTGATCAGCAGGATAAAAACAAACAGCACCACAGCCGTGGCGATCAGCGCTTCCCTGTGCAGATCCGTGGCATAACCCATTTCCAAAACGATATTCGCCGTCAGTGTCCTGACTCCCTTATAAAGTTCCATCGGCATCCTGGCCTGGTTTCCCGCAACCATGACAACCGCCATGGTCTCTCCTATGGCTCTTCCGATCCCTAACACGACACCTGCCAGAATACCGGATTTAGCCGCCGGCAGCACTGTAAAAAACACACTTCTCTCGTGACTCGCCCCCAGGGCCAGTGAACCTTCGTAATAGCTGTCCGGCACTGCACGGATGGCACTCTCAGAAACACCGATAATCGTCGGCAGAATCATGATCCCTAAAAGCAGTGACGCCGTAAGAATACTGTTTCCGTTGCCACCGAAAATATTTCTGACCATCGGTACCAAAACGACCATACCGAAGAAACCATAGACCACAGATGGAATACCTGCTAAAAGATCCACTGCCGGCTTTAATATTTTATAAAGCTTCCCGCTGCAGAACTTTGCCATGAAGACCGCCGTAAATATTCCGATGGGAACACCTACGATGATGGCTCCCGCCGTGATATAAAGGCTTCCCAGGATCATTGGGAAGATGCCAAAGAATCCATTCTTTGGCATCCATCGCTCTCCGGCCAGAAAGTTTGCCGGTCCGATCTCCCCAATAGCGGGTAAGCCGTTCATAAACAGGAATGCACATATCAGTATGACTGCCAGTATGGAAGTACAGGCTGCGGTCAGAAATACACCTTTCATGATCTTTTCTTTGTACTGTTTCATCTTTATTTCCCCACTATCTCTCTTTTTGCATCATATGGCCTTATTTCACATCGTCCCAGGAAATCACTTCACCTGTAAAAATACCTTTTATCTGGTCACTTTTAAGCTCGGATACATCGTTTTTCTTGTTTACGATCACTGCAATTCCATCCTGTGCTATGACTGTCGGCTTTACGCCCTTTTTCACTTCACTGTCGGCAAGTTCTCTGGATGCCATCCCGATGTCGCAGACTCCGTCAACTGTGGAAGTCACTCCTGTTGTAGAATCACTCTGCTGAACTTCGATCTTTACATCTTTGTTAAGTGACGTATAAGCTTCTTTTAACTTTTCCATGACCGGGGTAACAGATGATGATCCTGCCACGACGATCTTGCCTTTTGCCCCGGAGGCTTTGTATGACGCAGCTTTGTCATCGACCGTAATATAACCGTTGTCCGCAACTACTTTCTGACCTTCTTTGCTCATAATAAACTTGATAAAATCTTTAGCCTGGGAATTCAGTTTCTTCTCATTTGTCACAATGTTGAACGGACGCACGATCTTATAAGTCTTATTTTTTACGTTTTCTGTACTCGGCTCTGCTCCGTCAATCTTCAGAGCCTTCACTGTATCATTTAAGGACCCTAAAGATATGTAGCCGATCGCCGCCTCATTTTCAGCTATGGTTGTCATCATAACGGAAGTGGAATTGGTGATCATTGCTTCCGTTGTCGTGTTATCTATCTTATTTCCGTCACTATCTTTTTCTTCTATTCCAAATAACTCAATAAACGCTCCTCTTGTCCCAGACCCGTCTTCTCTGGATACAACGGTGATATCTTCTCCTGCTGCTTTTTTACCTTCGTCTTTGCCTCCGCAGCCTGCCAGTAAAGTTGTCGCTGCCACTGCTGTCAGTAGAACACTTAAAATTCTTTTCCTCATCTTTCTCATAATAATCTCCTTTTGGCTTTTCATCGCTACAAGTCATATCTTACTCGTCCAATGTAAAATTCAAAAGACAGGTTATGTTAAATCTGAGTAAAACTTCACAGAATACTTATCGGTATTTTACTTTTGTGAAGAAAACAAAGTGGGCAAACCCACTTCAGCTCCCCAACACCTCAATCTTTGAGGGCTTGACAACTTTGCGTGCCAGATGCGATTTGCCAAGGGCAAATGATTTCCTCACGCATCTGTGCACAACCCGCGGAGCGTTTTTGTTTCATAGGGAAGGTCAAAGAACTTTCCTATGAAACAAAAAAAGAACCTATGCATCAACACATAGATTCTTCCTTTTTACTTCTCATTCTCAGATCAATACTGATACAGCCAGTAAGACCCGTTTGCCTGTTTTCCTGATTTCATGACCTTTATATAATAGGTACCTTTGCTGCTCTTAAAACTAAATGTTTTAACCTTTTCTCCCGATAAAGACAGGGATTTTACAGGCTTTTTCCTGCCTTTTTTGTAAACGGTAAACCTGATCTTTCCGGAGTTCATATAAGTTTCTGCTTCCATAAATATCTTTTTCCGCTTCTTCGGAACTGAAATTCGGTACCATCTGGACGCTTTTTCTGTCACTGTATACAAATCATACTGTTCCCGAAATCTTTTTAACGTCTTCGCTTTCTTTTTCTTCGTCTTATACTTTGCCGGGATAAATGTCTTGATCACACAGAGCGAATATCCCTGTTCTGTACCTGCTCTTGCTGCAATCCGGTAGGTTCCCTTCTTCAGTCCATAGACAACCGTGCCTGTATCACTGGTAAAATAAGACTTCTGCTGCCGTCCGATATTTTTCCAGCGTCGGCCTTCTCTTCTCTGGACGTAAAATACAACCGGAGTTTTCTGTTTCACGATCGGGGATGCCGTGATATCAGCAGTTCCCCGTTTTCCCATGGTAAAGGAGTGATATGTATATCTTCCCTGCCCGCTCTGAATGTAGGATATCTCATTGGATAGCTTACGCGGGTTATCTTTGATGACAAACGGTGCGATAAAAACCGTGGTAAAGTCTTTCGGCAGCCTCACATAATAGGTTCCCGGTTCTGCCTTAAGTTTCACGGCCCCGTCCGGTATCCGCTGCCCTGCAGGCCTCTTCTGCCTATCCAGGAGAGACGGCATCTGTGCGTTGTCTTCCTCCTGAAAAGATACAAGGATCAGACTTCCCTCTTCCTTCACCCTGAGTTCGACCAGCCTGTCGCTGTGGTCTCTCAGATAAGACTGGGTAAAAGTATACATGCCGTCTCCGTACATCATATACATGGAAGCCTCGTTCATGCTGGTGAACCGGCCCGCTTCCATGATATCCTTATCCATCCCGGAAGCTTTGGCGCCTTTGCCTCCCCGTACATCGGAACCCATGCGGCCTATTGACACGTTGGCTGCATTCTTCCTGTCACCGGCTGAAACAGAAATCGGAAAACCAATGAGCCGGGCACCTAAAACAACGGATAAAATGATACTGGTAAAACAGATACTGCATCTTTTCATAAGACACACCTCCTCCGTAACTGCCCTGTGGAAGCGGCTTAACCTAAATATTATGTCTTAATTATATCATGCAGATATCTCAGAAATATGACATTCTCATGAAGTTTTTAATCCCCGGAAATGTTGTAAACAGCGCCTCTGCAAATAGTATAATAAATTTTCCCGTAGAGCTTCCAGCCTTTAAACGGTGAGTTTGAGGCCTTGGAATAAAACTTCTCTACAATATACTCCTCGTCCTCCCTGAACAGAACCAAATCTGCCGGTTTGCCCTCCTGTATCCTTCCCTGTTCCAGGTGATAAAGCTTTGCGGGATTAACCGTCATTTTTTCCAGGAGTTCCATCAAAGTGAGGTGTCCTTCCTTTACCAGTTTTGTAATTCCAAGTCCCAGAGAAGTTTCCAGTCCGGTAATACCGCTCGGTGCCTTTGCAAGGCCTGCTGCCTTTTCTTCCTCAGAGTGAGGCGCATGGTCTGTGGCGATGATCTCTATAGTGCCTTCCTTCAGTCCCTCGATGATCCTCTCCCTGTCTTTTTCCGTCCTGAGAGGCGGATTCATCTTGGCCAGGGAACCGTAGATGAGAACGTCCTCTTCCGTCAAAGTAAAATGATGGGGCGACGCCTCCGCCGTCACACGAGCGCCTTTTGCCCTGGCATCTCTCACAAAATCAACGGCTTTGGCAGAACTGATATGCTGTATATCCACAGATGCCCCGGTCTCCAGCGCCAGCCGGCAGTCTCTTTCCACCATCACCGACTCCGCTTCATCGGAAGCCCCTCCGTACTCAAGCTGTTCGGCAACCTTTCCGGCATTGACTCCCGGACGCTTAATATATTTCGGATCTTCCTCGTGAAGGCTGACCGGAACATCAAGTTTTGCCGCAGTCTCCATAGCCTTGCGGACGATCTCTTCATCCATGAGCGGAAGACCGTCATCTGTAAATCCCAGTGCCCCGTGGGCTTTCAGTTCTTCCATGTCCACGAGTTCTTTCCCTTTAAAACCTTTGGATACCGCCGCAGTCTGGACAAGCCGGATCGGCAGCTTCTGTGCCCGTTTCAAAATGTCATCCAGTATCTCTGTACTGTCCACCACAGGCTTTGTATTTGCCATACAAACCACTGTGGTGACACCTCCGTGAAGGGCCGCCCGGCTTCCTGTCTGCATATCTTCTTTGTGTGTAAATCCAGGGTCTCTGAAATGCACATGGACATCGATCAGACCAGGAGCCACGACCATGCCTTCTGCGTCTATGATCTGTTCATAATTAGCTGTTTCTGTATTTCCTATACTTTTAATCTTTCCATCGGAAAGAACAAGATCGGTCACTTTATCAAATCCGGTTTCCGGGTCCATGACTCTTCCGTTTTTAATTAAAATCATATAATCTCCTCCTGCTGATTTTATTTTATCATAACATATGTGCCTGAATACGGGCAACAAAACAAAGCACAGAGAAATACTGCCCGGCCGGCTAAAAAGCTTTTCCTCTGTGCTTCGTATAAAACTTTGGTATCTTATTTAGTTCAACTGGTCCTTTACCGCCTCCAGTGCGTTTTCCACATCTTCCTCGGTAATCTTCTGAGCCGATTTTACCTTTACTACATAGTTCTTATTTTTCACTGTGATTCCGCCGATGGCCTCATATGCAGTCTCATCGTTGATCTGTTTGATCACCGGGATAAACTCACTGTCTTTGGCAGATAAAGCCTCACCGATCTCGTAGGTATGTCCCTTCTCCTCCAGCGCCATGATCTCCTCTGAGATATGTTCGTCAATATCTTCTTCCAGAATCTCTTTGGATGTTCCCTCGCACTGTTTGTATTGGACACTCATATTCTGAACAAAAATGCTGTCATCCGCAGCTTTTGTATTCATCCTTCCCTTTACAAAAAAGCATCCGCCCACTGCAAGGACGATCCCCACTGCAGCCAAAAACTTTTTATTAAATACCAATTTCCTCATAGTTTCTCCCTTCCTGTTGCCTGATATGATTTAGTATACCAGAAAAGTATGATAAAACTATGCAGAAAATATTACAAATTTCTTAGGATAATAAAAAGATCACAATTTCTCTATATATTGCTTTCGTTTTCTTACAAAGGTAGGCGCTGTCATTCCAAGGCTCGCTGCGGCTTCTCTGACGCTGCCATAAGTCTTAAGATCAATATGCGGATTTCTGTCCCTTTTTACCCTTCTTTTTTCTCTCAGATCCACCGGTATGCTTTCCGGGCCGGCGGTACTCTTTCAAGAATTCCAGTGTCTCGAAAGAAAAGGATTTCTTGAAACCATACTTTTTGTTCAGTTTCCCAAGAAACAGCAGTGCCAGGGATTCAATATCTTTCCTGCGCTCTCTGAGGGGCGGTATATGGATTGGAAACACCATAAGACGATAATATAAATCTTCCCGGAAACTTTTCTGCTTCACCATCTCTTCCAGATTCCGGTTTGTGGCGGCCCCGGCAAAGGCGCCGTGACCCGCGGCCTTGCGCAACTCCGGGAACACTTTAGCCTGACTGCATCTCAAATTATAAATTCATCCTCCCTGATTTGTCTGCACCAAAAAATACACAAAGCCGAATTTATGGCACTCTATTCTGATGTCAGACTCTTTATGAAACAGGACGAGACTATTCTTATGAACATATCTATCAGGGAATAAGGATCGATACTCACCGTGATAACAGGGTCATAAAGAGTCTGCTCAGAAAAAACGGATTTTCCTATTGCGGGATCATTTATCTGGAAGAAAGCAGTGAACGACTGGCATATTAAAAAGCTTTGTAATTGAACAAAGTGGGCAAGCCCACTTCAACGCCCCAACCCCTCACTCTTTGAGGGGCTTGACAACTTTGCGTGCCAGATGCAATTTGCCGCAGGCAAATAATTTCCTTACGCATCTGTGCACAACCCGCGGAGCGTTTTTATTTCATAGGGAAGGTCATAGAACTTTCCTATGAAATAAAAAACCGGCCGGATAACTGCCCGGCCGGTTCAAACGTTAGATTTTAATAGTCAAACTTCTTTTCAAAATATTCTTTCAGATCTTCGATCTTCACCCGTTCCTGTTCCATAGTGTCACGGTCTCTGACGGTCACAGCGCCGTCTTCTTCAGAGTCGAAATCATATGTCACACAGAACGGTGTACCGATCTCATCCTGTCTTCTGTATCTCTTTCCGATATTTCCGCGCTCATCATACTCACAGTTGTAGTATTTTGCAAGCATCTCATAAACCTTGCCTGCCCCCCCGCTCAATTTCTTGGACAGCGGAAGCACTCCGATCTTCACCGGTGCAATAGCCGGGTGGAAATGAAGGACGGTACGTTTATCTCCGCCTTCCAGTTCTTCTTCGTCATAAGCGGCGCATAAGAACGCAAGAGTCACACGGTCGGCTCCAAGAGACGGCTCGATTACATATGGAATGTAGCGCTCTTTCTTTTCATCGTCAAAGTAGGTCAAATCTTCCCCTGAAGTATTCTGATGCTGTGTCAGATCATAGTCTGTACGGTCCGCTATGCCCCACAGCTCTCCCCATCCGAATGGGAATAAAAATTCGATATCTGAAGTTGCCTTGGAGTAGAAAGACAGTTCTTCTTTTCCATGGTCACGGACTCTCATCTGATCATCGGTGATGCCAAGTGTCTTTAACCAGTTAATGCAGAATTCTTTCCAGTAAGCAAACCATTCAAGATCTGTATCCGGCTCGCAGAAAAATTCCAGCTCCATTTGTTCAAACTCTCTTGTACGGAATGTAAAGTTTCCGGGAGTAATCTCATTTCTGAAAGATTTCCCTACCTGTCCGATGCCGAACGGGATCTTCTTTCTGGATGTCCTCTGCACATTTTTGAAGTTTACGAAAATACCCTGAGCCGTCTCGGGACGCAGGTAAACTGTATTTTTCGCATCCTCGGTCACACCCTGGAACGTCTTGAACATCAGGTTGAATTCACGGATATCCGTAAAATTCTTCTTGCCGCAGGACGGGCATACGATGTCGTGATCATTGATAAAATCCACCATCTCTTCTTTGGTCCATCCATCCACAGAGCCGCCCTCAATCTCCATGCCGTGTTCATCCATATAATCTTCGATAATCTTATCTGCGCGGAAACGTTCGTGGCACTCTTTACAGTCCATCAGAGGGTCAGAAAACCCGCCGAGATGTCCGGAAGCAACCCAGGTCTGGGGATTCATCAGGATGGCGCAGTCCACACCTACATTGTACGGGCTTTCCTGAATAAATTTCTTCCACCATGCTTTCTTTACATTGTTTTTAAGCTCCACGCCAAGATTTCCGTAATCCCATGTATTTGCCAATCCGCCGTAAATCTCAGATCCGCTGTACACAAAACCTCTGGCCTTTGCTAAATTTACGATTTTCTCCATTGTTAATTCCATATTGTTTCTACCTCACCGTTTCTTCATTTCCTATAATCTGTTCTATTGTAGCGTGTAACCCCTCTTTTTTCAAGAGATATGCTAAAAAAGTCAAAGCAGTTCCAAAAAATCCAGCGACTTGAAATGATGGCTGACATACTGTTTTAAAAATGACTCGCTGACAGACTCAAGTTCCTTCAGAACTTCCTTCGAAACTCTGAACGTATACAGCTTCTCCGGGGGACTGCTTAAAATAAACTGAAGCGTATATACCGCAGATCCGGATATATGTACCGCTCTTCCTCCGGATTTCCTGCAGTTTGAGCAGAGAATCCCTCCCGCACCGCTGTCAAAGTAACTGAGCTCCTCTATGCTGCCGCACTGTGTACAGCAAAAGACTTCCATTCCCTGTCCGTAGAGAGCCATGAGTTTTATCTCGTACACCCTGCGTATGAGCTTCGGATCTATGGTCTTTTTTTCAAGCGCCCTGAGACTCAGGTAAAGGAGTTTCAGGATCTCTTTTTCATCATTGTTTTCCCTTGTAAGATAAGATGCAAATTCACAAAAATAACTGCCGTAGGAGACCAGAAGAAGCTCCTCCTTGATGCCTTCAAAATAATGGCCTACATCCGCCCACATAAGATTAAAGGAGCTCCTTCCTTCATACAGGGAAAACTCTCCGAATGTCAAAGGCTGACAGGCCGCGGCATATGGACTGGTGGCTTTTTTCGCCCCTCTTGCAAACGCCGTGATCCTTCCCCGCTCTTTTGTGAGAAGCGTGACTCTCTTATCAAATTCTCCGATATTTCCGGCGTTTAATACCAGACCGGTTACTTTGATCTCCTGACCCATTTTATACTTCTTTCTTGTTGTACCCGTAGTTTTTGAGAAGCATGTCACTGTCACGCCAGTCCTTTTTGACTTTCACCCAGAGCTGAAGATTCACTTTGATATCCAAAAGGTTTTCCATCTCTATCCGTGCCTGGCTACCTATCTTCTTTAACATACTGCCCTGTTTTCCGATGATGATCCCTTTATGGGAATCTCTCTCGCACACGATCGTCGCATCGATATCAATGATATGTCCGTGCCTTCTCTCTTTCATGGAATCAATGACTACCGCAATCCCATGGGGAATTTCCTGGTCCAGAAGACGCAGTGCCTTTTCTCTGATCAGCTCCGCACAGATCTGCCGCTCCGGCTGGTCCGTGACCGTATCTTCGTCAAAAAACATCGGCCCCTCCGGAAGGTATTTAAAAATACTGTCTATGACATCGTCCGTGTTCTGTCCCTTCAGTGCGGAAACCGGTATGATCTCTGCAAACTCACATACGTCTTTGTATGTGGTGATCGCTTTTAAAATCTCCTCGTCTTTCACCGTGTCTGTCTTGTTGATCACCAGGATAACCGGGGTCTTTACTTTGCCCAGCTGTTCAATGATATAGCGCTCTCCGCCTCCGATAAAGGTGGTCGGCTCCACCAGCCATAAAATAAGATCCACTTCGTTAAGAGTCCTCTCGGCGACTTTCAGCATATAGTCGCCGAGCTTGTTCTTTGCCCTGTTGATCCCCGGAGTATCCAAAAATACAATCTGCCCCCTGTCGTCGGTGAATACTGTCTGGATTCTGTTCCTGGTTGTCTGGGGCTTTTTCGAGGTGATCGCGATCTTTTGTCCGATCAGTTGGTTCATCAGAGTAGATTTCCCAACATTTGGCCTGCCGATCAGTGTCACAAATCCCGATTTCATTCCTGTGTTCATAAAATTCCTTCCTAAAATACGTGTTTGATTTCTTTAAATTTATCCTTAGCTTCTCTCAGTTTATCTTCATTTCCTATGGTGCAGTTATTTCCCGCATCCACTACACAGCGCACATACGGTGCCAGCGAACGGATCGTCTCCTGACTGCAGGACAGCACCTGGTCTCTGTACTTCTGAAGTTCTTCTTCTGTCCTTCCTAGAAGATAAGCCTGGAAGCTTCTCTCTCCCAGATCATCCGGCTCCAGCGGAGTATCCATGTTGCTGATCGTTCCGATGATATATTTTACCATGTCACGGTCATCGATATCGAAATGCTCCACAAAATCAGCCGCACTCTCATAGACTTGGTAAGTTTCTAAGAGATTCGGGTCCCGATAGGATACAAACATACTGTCTCCCTGAGGCATGAAACTGCACATGCATCCGTAGGCTCCGCCCTTTACACGGATATTAAGCCAGAGATATTCATAGGAAAAGATTACCTGGAGAACATTTAAAGCTCCCGTATATTCATAACCCTGTTCTGCAAAATTTCCTGCGCATGCGACATACTGGACACCGCCGGCCGTAGCAAATCCTTCTTCCTTTTTCTCCGGCAGGATCTTTGTCTCCTCTTTGGCCAATTCGCCGGTAAACATGCGTGCTGTGAATTTACGCACCGCATCCTCCATAAAGGACGGTTCTTTTTCTTTTCCTGTGTAGCTCACCATCATATTTTCCTTTCGGAAAATATACCTGCATGCCTCTTTCATACTGTCTGTGATCCTGCTGCTCTCCTGTTCAAAGGATTCATACCAGTCTTTTACAAACTCAAACATGGAAACGCCCTGGATCTGCTCTTTATACCTTGCATAAGGAGAGAAATAGGACATGGCACGGTTGGATGCCGTTTTATGTCCGGCCTGGGTAAGATCCGTCTTCATATTGGTGTAGATCTGCCCGATGATCTCTTTCAGACGTTTCCTGTCGTCCAGTTTGCTCTCAAACAGGATCTCTTCCATAAGTTCAAATGCCTTTTCTGCATTTTCATAAAAACACTTTGTCCTGATGACAAAATAACTTTTCACTCCTTCGGCACCAGCCGGCAGAACGTCCATCGTCGTCACCATGCCTCCGGTCTCTATACCGATCTCATTTCCGAGTTCAAAATAGCTGTGTTTTTGCGTATCTACGCTACGGAATACTTCTGACATGAGAGACACATAAGGCACAAGCCTTGCCGGGACCTTCGACATATCGAATACGATCTTCAGATAGCAGATGCCGTTTGTAAAATATGGATGCCATATGACCTTTACTCCGTCCACCGATACTTCTTCATTGCAGAGAGGCCGGATCTCTCTTTTAATATCTTTAATATCCAAAAGCGGAATCTTTTCAAGGTCCTCTTTCGGAGTCACCGCCTCCTGATATTCTTTCAGCTCTTTTGTAGCCTGAATAAGCTGCCTGATCTCTTCTTTTGAAAGACTTTCTTTGAATTCTTTCAGCTGCTGCGCCGTCTTCTGGTCCTTCCGGCTCTGAAGGCCCTTTTCCGGCTTCAGCACCACAATGGATTTATGTGTATTGGACAGCATATAGGTTTTGATCAGATCGGTAAAATAGCTGCCGTCCAGCTGTTTTCTCAAAAACTCAAACACATCGTTGGTCTTGATATGCATAAACGGCTCATCATCGTCATAGAGCCAGCTGTCGTACATCTGTAACCCATACATCAGTCCCTTTGGAAATCTGCCGAAATTGGCCTCTTTATATTGAAACTCATAATAATTCAGCGCAGATTCCAGGCTGCGTCTCTGAATTCCCTCCTTGGAAATCTTACGCAGGGTCTCCTCGATGATGCGCACAAAATCTGCCTCTTTTGCCTCGTCTGCCTCCTGGGCCACCACAGAAAATACAGGCTGTTCGATGCCATTGTCGTAAGAACTGCTGATGTCCTTGCCGATCCCGGCTTCCATCAGAGCCTTTTTCACCGGCGCGCCCTGCATGGAGAACAGTGCCCTGTCAAGAATCTGGAATGCGATATACAGTTCTTTGTCAAGACTTGTTCCTATGACTGCGTTATAGGAGAGAAACGTTTTGTTCTGTATCTCATCCTGTTCGCTGACTGGATATACTGCCTCTACTCTCTTTACTTCTTTAAAAGCTTCCTGGGGCTTCCATGATGTGTCCACCTGCTTCTTTTCAAAATCAGACAGATAATGTTCGTCTATGAATGTCAGGTACTTTTCCGCATCCATATCCCCGTACAGATAAATATAGCTGTTGGACGGATGGTAATAAGTCCTGTGGAAATCCAAAAACTGCTCATAGCTGAGTTCAGGGATCGCTTCCGGGTCGCCTCCGGATTCAAACCCGTACGGAGTGTCGGAGAGCAGAGACTTCTGGATCAGACGCGCCAGCTGCTGGTCCGGGGATGAGAACACACCCTTCATTTCGTTGTAAACGACGCCGTTGTAGATCACGGGCGCATCTTCTGATTCGAGAGAGTGATGCCATCCCTCCTGTTTTAAGATTTCCGGTTTCGTATAGATATTCGGGTAAAATACTGCATCTAAATACACATGCATCAGGTTAAAAAAGTCTTTGTCATTGCAGCTTGCCACCGGATATACCGTTTTGTCAGAGTATGTCATTGCATTCAAAAATGTGTTAAGGGACCCCTTGACCAGTTCCACAAACGGGTCTTTTAATGGAAACTCCCTGGAGCCGCAGAGTACAGAGTGTTCCATGATATGAGGAACTCCGGTATCATCTTTTGGCGGTGTCTTAAATCCAATCTGGAATACCTTGTTGTCATCTTCGTTGGAAATCACCACAACCCTGGCCCCTGTCTTTTTGTGACGGTACACATATCCGGTCCCATTCAGCTCTTTGATCTGTTCTTCTTTTACCAATTCATAATTCTTCATCATAGCCTCCGAAATTTGCTCCTTATTTTATACTTGATCCGCCGTGCGCACAGACGGAAAATTTTTCTCTGTTCATGATAAATTATACCACATTTAATAATTCTTTTATTCATCAACCTGTCTTCTCCAATAGAGACTGCGCCCGGGCTTTCTGCCCAAATCCGTCTCAGAGATCAAAATCGCCGTCATCACCAGCACAAAACCGATCAGGATCTTAACCGTCGCCTTTTCTCCATAAAAAATCACACTGAAGAGCACACCGAACACGGACTCCAGACTCAGGATCAGGGATGCGGAGGACGAACTCACCCGGCTCTGCCCCACACTCTGAAAGGTTACTGCCACAGCAGTACACATGATGACCAGATAAGCCAGGCTGCCTGCCTGTCCGGCCGTCCAATGAATGGTGCCGATGTCTTCGGTCAATACGGACAGTCCGGCTCCCCAGAGTCCTGCAAACAAAAACTGTACGATTGTGAGCAGTACCGGATCTTTCTGGCCGCTTTTCATACCAAGATATGTGATATGGAGGGAGAATAAAAGGCCTCCCGCCAGAGTCAGTCCGTCACCGATGCCAATGGTCAGATTTCCGTTCAGCGAAATCAGCCCGATCCCTGTGATACAGATCAGTGCGGCCAGGAAGTTTTGTTTTGTAGGCTTTTTCTTCTGCCATATCCATGTGACGAAAGGTACTGCCACACAGTAAATAGCTGTTAAAAATGCATTCTTTCCGGGCGTCGTGTGATACAGTCCTTCTGTCTGGAACCAGTAAGCCCAAAACCAGAATCCTCCCAGCACAAATCCTGTCTTAAAGTAACTTTTATCTATCTTTCCGAGTTTCTTATGAAAAAAGATACACAAAAGCAATGCCCCCGCTAAAAATCTTATCCCCAGCAGAAAATTTTCCGGGACATTGGCAATGGTATTTTTCATAATAAAAAAGGAACTGCCCCATATCAGTGCAGAACCGAACAACGCTGCCTTGCCGAGAATCGTTTTATTTTTATGATTCATACAACCCCCTCATCCTTCTGTACTGTTTTTCCGTTAAGTATAATGATACCATTTATCAGCGTATTGCCGCAACTGCTTTTCATTCGAACTTTTGTTCTTTTCCTCCTTGCTTTTCGTATGACGCTGTGCTAGAATAAAAGAACAAACATTCGATATCGTGAGGTGAATTATGGAAACTTTCAGCCCTTCCCTGTCATTGCAGGAGAAGTTAACAATTCTTGCAGATGCAGCCAAGTACGACGTAGCCTGCACGTCCAGCGGAGCCGACCGCAGAGGTGAAAAGGGAAAACTGGGCAACGGAGTGGCCGCAGGCATCTGCCACAGCTTTGCATCCGACGGCCGCTGTGTCTCCCTTTTAAAGATACTTCAGAGTAATGAATGTATCTACGACTGCAAGTACTGCTTAAACCGCTCATCCAACGACCGGGTGCGCACCACGTTTACCCCTGAGGAAGTCTGCCGCTTAGTCATAGAGTTTTACCGCCGCAACTACATCGAAGGGCTGTTTTTAAGCTCCGGTGTGGTAAAGAGCCCTTCCTATACGATGGAGCTCATGTGCCGGACACTGTCTATGTTAAGAAACCAGTATCATTTCAACGGCTACATCCATGTGAAAGCCATCCCCGGTGCGCCGGAAGAACTGCTGGAAACCCTCGGGTATCTCGCGGACCGCGTCAGCATTAATCTGGAACTGCCCACGCCGGAAGGATTAAAAGATCTGGCTCCTCACAAGACACAGAAAACGATCTTAAAGCCCATGGAGCAGATCCGCTCCGGCATCGCAGACCATCGTCTGTCCATCGGCAAGGACCCTATGATGGAACGCTTTGGCGGCAACCGCAATTTAAAGCACACGATCTTCGACGATGTCCGGTCCGGCCGCATCGAGGAGCACAGACAGCTGGCATCGAACTCTTTCCTGCCGCCCGCCAAGGACAAGCCCGCACCGTTTGTCCCCGCCGGGCAGAGCACTCAGATGATTGTCGGAGCCACCGCAGAGAATGACCTTCAGCTCCTTTCCGTTACCCAGCAGCTGTACCAGAAGTTTGATCTGAAACGTGTCTTCTTCTCAGCCTATGTCCCGCTCAATGAAGATTCCCGCCTTCCCTCCCTGGATACGGCGCCTCCGCTTCTCAGGGAACACCGGCTGTATCAGGCCGACTGGCTGTTAAGGTTTTACGGCTTTCACGCAGAGGAACTGCTGAGTACTGACAGGCCCAACTTCAATATCATGCTGGACCCCAAGTGCGACTGGGCACTGCGGCATCTGGAGCTTTTCCCTGTGGAGATCAACCGTGCAGGCTACGCGGAACTTTTAAGGGTTCCCGGCATCGGGACCAAATCCGCCTACCGTATTGTCAAGAGCCGCAGACAGCGCTCCCTGACATTTGAAAATCTAAAAAAGATCGGTGTCGTCCTGAAACGTGCAAAATACTTTATCACCTGTAACGGAAAGATGATGTTTCATATCCCAATCGAGGAGAACTTCATCACCCGCCAGCTGATCGGAGAGGATTACAAAAAGTCCTGGGAGATCGACCATCCCCAGACATATGAACAGCTGTCCCTGTTTGACGATCAGAATTTTTCATCGAGCCCCTCAGCCGAGGACACCTGTAAGTCTCTGAGCGGCCAGATATAAGTCCGGAGGCCTCTTCAGAGCCGGCTGATTTTAATGGAGAAAAATATATGATAATTTTTACCTGCAAAGATACTTTTGAAGACATGATGTCCTGTATATACACTGCCTGGGCATCCCGCTTAGGCCACAAAAATATCCGCCTCAAAACCGAACCCATAGGGAATCTCGAACTGTTCTGTGATTACCGTCATGTAGATCACGATCCCAATCAGACCGCCAGTGTCATCCGTTCCATACAAAAAAAGATTTCTTTTCGCGCTTACCAGATGGTATACCGCGCTGCCATGTCTTTTCAGGAAGAAAAACTGGATATAATCTACCGGTTCCTGATCTATGGTTTTCACTATGGGCCTTCCGTTGTAAATATGCTGCAGGAGCCTGCTGTAATGAATCTGTTTGAACTGGACCGGAAAGTCCTAAATGAAGCCCATCTGTTCCGGGAATTTCTGCGTTTTTCCGAAATAGACCATGTTCTTATCTCCCATATTGAACCCAAGTGTGATGTCCTGACCATCCTGGCTCCCCAGTTTACGGACCGCATGCCCTCCGAAAACTGGATGATTATCGACGATAACCGATGGACTGCCGTCGTCCATCCCTGTGATCAGGACTACTATATGACCACCCTCTCAGAGGATGAGTTAAACCGGCTGAAGACCTCTGAAATTTCGGATATTTACACAGACCTCTGGAAAGTATTTTTCGAGACTATCGGCGTAGAAGCCAGAAAAAATCCCCGCTGTCAGAGAACCATGATGCCACTCTGGTACCGCAAACACATGACAGAGTTCCTGTAATCTATTTTATTTCTTGACTCTCACGCGGCGTGATAGGCTATTCTATATTTACCAGGAGGAGACCAGGATGAAAACAGTAAGAGAAGTAAGCAGATTAACCGGTGTCAGTGTGCGCACTTTCGACTATTATGACGAGATCGGACTTTTATGTCCCGACCGTGTCACAGAGGCTGGATACGGGCTGTACGTCACCCGGGCATTGGAACGCCTTCAGCATATTTTACTGTTCCGTGAACTTGAATTCTCTTTAAAAGACATCAGAGAGATCCTGGACCGTTCGGATTTTGACCGACAAAAAGCATTAGATCAGCAGATACAGCTTTTGAGGATCAAAAAGGACCGGCTGGAACATCTGATCGACTTCGCTCTTGTAATTCAAATGTTAGGAGTGAAATCATTGAATTATCAGACATTGAACGAAGAAACGCTGGAAAGCTATAAATCCGAGGCCAGAAAAAGCTGGGGCGGTACCGATGCTTTCTGCGAAGATGAACAAAAGACACAGGATTATACAGAGGAGGACTGGAAGGTCATGAATACAAAGTTTATGGCAAACTTTGCGGAATTCGGCCGTCTCATAAACAAAGATCCGGCCTCCGAACCTGTGATGACAGAATGAAAAAGTCTATAGACCGTGCCGGTGGAGAAGGAACCGCCAAATTTGTTTCCAAAGCAATCCTCATCTACTGTCAGACGCATTCATAAGCTTAAGAAAGGAGAAAAACCATTGTGGTTCCTCTCCTTCCTGCTATACTTTAGTGATGGAATAAACGGATTCCCGTAAAACACATCACCATATTATATTTATTGCATGTTGCAATGACATGGTCGTCTCTGATAGAGCCACCCGGCTCAGCCACATAAGAAACGCCGCTTTTGTGTGCCCGTTCGATATTATCGCCAAACGGGAAAAATGCATCTGATCCAAGTGCCACACCCGTCATCTGATCCAGCCATTCACGCTTTTCTTCTCTTGTGAACACTTCCGGTTTTACTTTAAAAATAGTTTCCCATGCTCCGTCGGCCAGAACATCCATATAGTCGTCCCCGATATACAGGTCAATGGCATTGTCACGGTCCGCACGGCGGATGCCGTCCACGAACTCAAGTCCCATGACTTTCGGAGCCTGACGCAGATACCAGTTGTCGGCTTTCTGTCCTGCCAGACGGGTACAATGAATTCTGGACTGCTGTCCCGCACCGATGCCGATCGCCTGTCCATCCTTTGCGTAGCATACTGAATTAGACTGGGTAT
Source organism: Anaerostipes hominis (ex Lee et al. 2021) (assembly GCF_002270485.1). GTDB lineage: Bacteria > Bacillota > Clostridia > Lachnospirales > Lachnospiraceae > Anaerostipes > Anaerostipes hominis. The sequence goes on from NZ_NQOG01000001.1 coordinate 153,750, forward strand.
ACTTTAATGTAATCATTGCAATCGCCAGATCGATTTTGGCAGAATCAGGCAGTTCCTTATTCTCCGTCACGATATCGTTAAAGAAATCCTTATCAATGTTCAGTTCATTTCTGCCCTGTTCAAAGGTAACACCAAACACTTCTTTGCGCTCTACCGGAGCCGGCACATAATCCGGATCGATCTCGATCACATTGTAGTTTCCCTTTTTCTTTTCTTTTAAAATTTCAAGTGCGTCTGCGTCGTATCCCGGAGCAATCACTCCGTCAGACACCTCTCTTTTTATAATCTTGGCCGTTGCCGCATCACACACATCGGAAAGTGAAATGAAATCTCCAAAAGAAGACATGCGGTCGGCACCTCTCGCCCTGGCATACGCATTGGCAAGAGGAGTAAATTCCATATCCATGTCATCTACCCAGTAAATCTTCTTTTCCACATCGGTCATCGGAAGACCTACCGCCGCGCCAGCGGGAGAAACGTGTTTAAAGGAAGCTGCCGCCGGAAGACCGGTCGCCTTTTTCAGTTCCTTCACCAGCTGCCAGCCGTTTAATGCATCAAGGAAATTAATATATCCCGGTTTACCGCTTAACACTTTGATCGGCAGTTCACCGTCTTCCATGTAAATTCTTGACGGCTTCTGGTTTGGATTGCATCCGTATTTTAACTCTAATTCCTTCATGGTCTCCTCCTATTGATTCTTGTTCACGATCCTTGTTTCATATTCTCCTGTTTTGATATCGATATAACGCACAAACAGAGATACTTTGTTGTCCTCATTCAGACTTTCCCATACACGGTTTGTAAACGCATCAATATCATCGTCTAAACCGATTAATTTAGGCTCTCCCTCAAAACTTGGAAGCGGATCTCCGTCCTGCATATAGGTGTGGATAAAATGTCCCTCTCCGCTTACCGGATTCTCATAGGCAAATGTATAGCGGTTGCATGCATCCGGATTGCCGTTATTACTCTTTAAAATAGACATTGCATAGTTGTAGGTTCCGTTTTCCACATGCATAATGCCTGAAATACGCGGAGTATAATTCGGTGCATCCGGCTCAAACTCTCTCGTCCTCAATGCCTGTTCAAATGTCTGCTGTTTATCCATGAGTTCGTAGATTGTATCCGTCTGGTCTCCGTTGGTCACGATCGTCTTATTTCCAAGTACCTTAACCGGAGCATAGATGATAAGGCTCGGGTCACTCAGTTTTGATGGATCAAAAGCCTGTGTCCGGATGCCTTTTCCATCCTCGATAAACACACGGTTTCTGCTGTTCCCGCTTCTTCCCATGATAAAATATGCAGTCACTGCATAGGCCCCGTTTGGTGATTTTCCGATCACAATTCCTCTTCCAGGATATGAATTCCCTTTTAACTCGTTTTCTAATGACAACATCTTCATTGCCTTGCATCCTCCTTTTGTATCTGTGTGCAGCTTTGCGGAGAGGTTTTTATTCCATACGAAAGGTTCGCAGACCTTTTCAATGTAATAAAAGAGGCCGCCTGGGCATACTGAATAAAAGTTGCCCAGGCGGCCGGCATTTCTGCTGCCGTGCTCCCCGTGGTTTCTCCACTATCCGCCAGTCGCACAGCTTTCAAAATAAATATACACTATGATCTGTCATTTTTCAAGTCAAAATACTCAGTCCTGACAGCTAAAACATCTGAATCATCAGTTCTGCAGCCGCAGTATTGGTGACTGCCGGTACCTTGTGCACATCACAGACACGAAGCAGTGCAGACACGTCAGGCTCATGAGGCTGTGCGGTCAGTGGGTCCCGGAAAAAAACGACCAGTCCGATCTTTCCCTCTGCAATCCTGCCTCCCAGCTGCTGGTCTCCGCCGTACGGTCCTGAAAGATATTTCTTCACCGGAAGTCCTGTGGCTTCCTCTACCCGTTTTCCGGTTGTGCCGGTTGCGACCAAGTCATATTTTGCTAATGTCTCTTTATACTTCTTTGCAAATTCCACCATCTCGTCTTTTTTCTTGTCATGTGCGATCAATGCAATTATCATATCTTTATCCTCCTGATGTTTAATGACTGTAAGGCTAATCTACACTAAAGCAGCCATTTTTACAAGAGGAATATCTTTAGATCACCGTTTGAGAGATTTTACTTTGGAAAATTTACTGTAAATTTTCTTTTTCTTTATGGTCTGATACGATCTGATTTTAAAATAATATCTTTTCTTCTTTTTTAGCTTGCCTTTTGTATAAGATACTTTTTTTGCAGATACGGTTGCAATTCTTTTAAATCCGGAGGACTTTTTCCCGGACATATAAATCTGATATTTTGTAGTCCCGCTGACCTTAGACCAGGTAATCTTAATACTTTTCTTTCCGGATTTTTTAAGCTTTATAATCTTGTTTGTCTTGGGCCGGACAGTAACTTTGCAGACTGCTTTTTCCCGTTGGATGTCTTCGCTGTGATCGTTGCTTTCCCCACGCCCTTTGCAGTAATTTTTCCCGCGGAAGAGACAGCTGCCACTTTTTTATTGGAACTGGTCCATGTCACAGTTTTATTGGAAGCATTGGATGGCGCGATTGATTTCTTCAATGTATAGGAAGAACCGTTTATGAGCTTCAGGCTTGTCTTATTCAGCTTCACCGAGGAGACAGCCGCCGTTTGCAGTGCATTGACGTTCCATGAGCCTATTTTAAAATTCAGATCTGCATTTGTACCGATTCCACTGACCTTTCCTGAATCTGTACTCTGCCACATATGATAATTTCCAGTATAATCACAGCGGTAATTATACTGTGCAACCCATCTTGGATATTTATCAAATACACTGCTTGTCAGCCGTGAAGTAAACCAGTATTTATTTGCATAAACACCGACATTCTTATAACCTGCACTGCCCAGTGTCTTTATAAAAGTATCGGCAATTTCTCCAAGTTTCTGATTTGACAATCCTCCCTGAAATTCCTCATCTTCCATATCATAATAAATCGGATAGGAAAGCTTCTTACCCTTGACCAGGCGTATCACATGTTCTGCTTCACTTTTTGCTTTCGTCGTATTAGTTGCATACGAATATATGTAAACTCCATAAGGCATCCCAATTCTCTCACATTCAGATGAATTATATGCCCATGTGGGATCGTCCTGGCTCTTTAAATTTTCACCATATCCAACTCTTATAATCGCATAGTCAATTCCGTCTGCTTTGACTTTATTCCAGTCAATTTTGCCGTTCCATTTGCTCACATCAATTCCCTTTGCAGTGGCATTTGGAATTGGATCTCCCAAAGAATTCAAAAACACTCCGTTTACATTTTTCCATGCATTTGAAACTGCTCTGGCTCCTCTGGCTGATATGGATGGACCTATTGGCTCCTGCTGTTTTACCGGTTTTCCATCTTTGAACCGCCAACTGTTGGCCGGATCATTTTCTTCCGCACTTTTTTCTTCTGCAAAAACAGAAGCACAGCTGACGTAAAAAAATCCAGTAGCCAATACGATTACTGAAACAAATACTGCAAGTTTATTCTTTATCCCCTTTACTCTCACTTGTCTTCTCCTTTTCACTTTATCAGTAGTATAACATTATTCCCCTCATTTTCAAAGCCCGATTACAAAGGAAATTTTTCCATCTGTATTCGTGTAACACAAGGTCGTAGAACTTTCCTATGAAATGAAAAAACCGCATCAGGATTTTTCCCATGCGGCTTTCTCTCTTACACTGATCAGACACATCCCATCCGGGACATCTCTCTCTTTAATCTTTTAATAATCTTCTTTTCCAATCTGGATATGTAAGACTGGGAGATTCCCATTAAATCGGCAACCTCTTTCTGTGTTTTCTCCTCCCCGTCCTTCTGGTTAATGCCGAATCTCAGCTCAATGATATTTCTCTCCCGGTCAGAGAGGATTTTCATGGCATTCAGCAAAAGCTTCCTGTCCACCTCATGCTCCAGGTCCCTGTAAATAATATCCTCGTCTGTTCCGAGGATATCCGAAAGCAGAAGTTCATTTCCGTCCCAATCCACGTTCAGTGGTTCATCGATGGACACTTCCATCTTCGTCTTATTATTTCTTCTCAAATACATCAGGATTTCATTCTCAATGCATCTGGAAGCGTATGTAGCAAGCTTGATCTTTTTGGCCGGATTGAATGTGTTGATGGCTTTGATCAGTCCGATCGTTCCAATGGAGATCAAATCTTCAACACCGATCCCTGTATTGTCAAATTTCTTTGCTATATATACTACCAGACGGAGATTTCTCTCAATTAACTTTGCCCTTGCTTCCGGTTCCTCCGCTGTCCCGAGCTTATGTATCATCTTCTCCTCTTCCTTTGCTTCCAGAGGAGCCGGCAGAATTTCTGCACCCCCTATATAGTGAATTTCTTTTCCTTTCGCTAAAAATGTCCTCTTTTGGCATGTCACATTAAGTTTCAGCACTGTACAACCTCCCATTACCTTATCTGACCAGATCCGGATGGAGCAATAACTGATAGTGGCCGTCCCGGGAAAGCGGGCTCTCTGACAGTCCTATCAATCCTCTTTCTGCCATCCATGTCTGGCTGCTATTCTTGATCCTGATATTAGCTACAAGAATCCCCATCATCAGGCCGTCTTCCCTGCCAACCGTCCTGTACGGGATCATTCTTATATCTTTTAGCTTATGTTTTTCTATTAAAGTGGTTAATGACTCATCTAAATATGGATCCAGCGCCTGTTCCTCCATGACGGAGACCGGGATCTTCTCTATCGGTTCGTATAAAAAATTCCCCGTATCCAAATAAGCAGTGACTCTGACCGTCTTGCCGAGGAGTTCAAATGATACCTGGTATAAAGAATCTTTCTGGCTCCTGATATTTTCCCAGACCGCACAGTACAAAAAAGCCAAGAGGAGAAACGCCGCAAAACAGCCGAAAATCCAGATATGGATGGATAAACGGTATTTAACGAAGCTCCACAGTCCGCCCAGCAAGGCCGAGAGTGCAAATAAATATCCGGAACATATCAGACTTTTCCTTAGAGAGAGCGGAAATGCAAGCCAAGAGGTCGCTCCGATGCTTGCCGCGAGAAATCCAAGCTGGACTGCCTGATTTCCTTCCGCCGCCCATGCCGTCAGACACCCGAGTCCGCTTCCGGCCGCTGATGCCAGCAGGATACGCCAGACAGAACTCTGTGATTTCAGCGAACTTCTTAAAATAAGCAGCAGCCCCAGAAGGACCAGCCACTGTTCCAAAAACATCATCAAAAAAAACATAAGCTTATTATAAAGAAAGAGGCGCACGTACTTTGTCAAAAAAGAGAAGTGACAGCTACGTTAATTCTACAAAAAAACCCGTATCCTGCCTTACGGCAAGATACGGGCTTGTCCCACGTATATTTTATTTTCTTCTGCTCTTTAATAAAAACTCCGGAATCACGATTTTTGAATCATGGTCCTCTACACTGGCAGTCTCCTGTTCTTTGCTCCCATATGTAGATTCTGATGTTTCGGCCGGCTCACTTTTCGGCTGGCTGCTGTAAATGGGCTGTCCAGAAAAAACGGGAGGAGGTGTGATGCTTTTCTTCTTAAATCCTGCTCCTCTGGCTCCTGCCTCAGACTGGATTCCCGTGGCAACGATGGTTGCGCTGATCTGGTCACCCATATCAGAGTTGACAGTACCGAAGATAACGTTGACTTCTTGTCCCGCAGTATCCTTCAAGTACTCTACTGCCTGCTGTGCCTCCAGCATACCCACATCTCCTGAGAAGTTGACGATGATATCGGTAGCTCCGGAAACCGTAGTCTCCAGGAGCGGGCTTTCCATGGCTGCCTTAATTGCTTCCAGTTCCTCATCCGCAACACCCATACCGATGTGTGCGATACCCTTGTCGCGCATAACCGTCTGGATATCTGCAAAGTCAACATTAATGAGTCCGGGATTGTAGATCATATCGGTAATTCCCTGAACACCCTGCTGAAGCACTTCATCAGCTTTTTTAAGGGCGTCCGGAATGGTTGTTTTCTTCTCGCAGATCTGAAGCAGCTTGTCGTTCGGGATTACGATCATCGTGTCTACCTGATCCTGAAGACGCGCCACTCCCGCGACAGCATTGTTCATTCTGGGCTTTCCTTCAAAGGTAAAGGGCTTTGTGACAACACCGACGGTCAGAATCCCAAGAGACTTTGAAATCTCGGCAATCACGGGCGCTGCTCCAGTACCTGTTCCGCCGCCCATACCGCAGGTGACAAAGACCATATCGGCACCCTGTACCAGCTGAGTGATCTCATCTCGATTTTCTTCCACCGCGGCCTCTCCGATCTCTGGTTTTGCACCGGCACCGAGACCTTTGGTCAGCTTTTCTCCTATCTGGATCTTCGTAGAGCACTTGCATAAAGACAGGGCCTGCCTGTCCGTGTTGATTCCTACAAGTTCCACTCCCTGTATATTTTCGTCAACCATGCGGTTAACTGCATTGTTGCCGGCTCCCCCGACTCCAATGACTAAAATTCTGGCTTGTGTGCTTTCTACATTCGGCATAATCTCGACCACGATGCTCCTCCTTCAATCTCTATCTCAAATTTTCTTATACTCATCCATACTATTTTTCATGTTATCTTCTTACATGATACAGTTTTTCTGTTAAACTTTCAACTACTTTTTCTTCTTGAAAATCGCAATTGGATTGTCCTTTGTAAAATATTTCATCGAGATGGTTCCCTTCTTTCCTTTCATCTTCGGAAGGATTCCCGTAAGCTCTGTAAGTTTCAAGTCCAGCTCCTGGCTGTTCCACAGATTAATCGTTAAATCTCCGCTGATCAGGAGGGCTTGCCCCTCTGCATTGAAATGGATCTGGCTTACCGGAAGTTCATACTTGTCGATGGCCATGGTAATTTTTAGTATCTGCTCAAATACGCTGGCCTTCTTCTCCGGTATTTTTTCACCGAGTGCAATTTTTTTATAATTCAGCCCTGTGACCAACGGCACATCATCATAGTGCTTCTCATAAATTTCCAGCACATATCCTTCCTTGTCGAAATAAACATATTTCCCGTTATAATTCAGACACCCGGCCCTTTTTTTTTCATTGACCTGCACCGTCACCCGATCAGTTCCCTGGAGAGTTATCGTTACAGAGTCTACGAACGGAAGCGTCTTTACAGGTGCAATCTTATTTCTCAGAAACAGAATCAGCCCGTTGCCCGTGTATGTATTTTTCTTCAGTGCGGCCTCTATCTCACCCTCTGTGTAATGGCTGTTCCCTTTTATGACAATCTTTTTCGTCTGGAATACTGCAAATAAAATAATACAGAGAATAAGCAGCAGGCCGGCAATGCAGCCGATAATTTTTTTCTTATTCCCAGGGCCCTTCTGCTGCTTTTTGGCCTGACTGATTGTAATTATCTTTTCATTTTTATCCATAATCAGTTCCTCTACATGCGTATTTTCCTGGATACCGATAAGACCAGCCCCATCTCCGCCATAACCACCAGGATCGAAGTTCCGCCGTAACTGATAAACGGCAGAGGGATACCGGTCGGAGGGATCGTATTTGTTACAACTGCAATGTTGATAAATACCTGCACTCCGATATGAATCATAAACCCGACCACGATCAGGGACCCGAACAGATCATCCGAATTCATGGCGATCAGAAGCATTCTCCATATTAAAAGCATAAACAGAAGGATCAGGCAGACAGCTCCGAATAAGCCCAGCTCCTCACAGATGATCGAAAAGATCATATCATTGTGGGATTCCGGTATGAAGCCCATCTTCTGCATACTCTGGCCCAGGCCCTTCCCAAACAGGCCTCCGGAACCTATGGCGTACAGTGCCTGCATCGTCTGAAGTCCTTTTGGGTGTGTCTCTGGATTTTTCCATATCGCCACACGTTCATTCCGGTAACTGTTGGAAAACGTTAGGTAAAGCACTAAACCGGCGACACCCGAAAGGGCAATCCCCAGAAGTTCTTTGGTTTTCGGACTTACCACAAAAATCATAACCCCTACCATTGCTGTCAGAACGATAGCCGTACTGAGGTTCTGATAGGCAACCAGGCCGATGATCGGCAGACATCGTATGATGACTTTCACAGCAGCAGCCATGGTACGCATCCGATGGGCATTCTGTGATAATATGTATGCCAGATAGATCACAAGGAAAATTTTTGCGACTTCGGAAGGCTGGAACTGGAATCCTCCGATGGAAATCCAGCGCACAGCTCCTTTTTTAGCGGCACCGATAAATAGTACGATGATCAAAAGTGCTACGCTGAGGCCGTAGCAACCATAGGCAATGACCTTTGCGTTGAGAATCCTGTAGTCAAACCATGTGAGTGCTGCCATAAAGACCGCTCCTACTCCAACTGCAAAACACTGCCTGATCAGCCAGTGATATGGATTCCCGAAGTTCAGCGTACTCTTATATGAACTTGTACTAAAGATCATAATCAGGCCGAATCCAACGAGAAACATCACGATAAAAAGCATCGGATAATCGAGATAACGTCGCTTTGGCATGTATTTTTCACTGACTCTGCTTTCTTTCAAATCTTAGCGCTCCTTTAATTTGTTTACATACTCCTTAAAGCGGTCGCCCCGTACCTCATAGTTCGGGAACATACCCCAGCTTGCACAGGCCGGAGATAAAAGGACTGCGTCACCGGAAACTGCATGCTGTGATGCATACTCCACTGCTTCTTCCAGAGTATCTACATATACGATTTGGGAAAAACCGTGGGCTTCGGCTGTTTTACCGATCTTCTCTGCCGTCGCGCCCAAAAGGATCAGTTCCTTCACTTTGCCGTCAAAGGCCTCGATCCAGTCATCATATTCTGCTTTTTTATCATACCCTCCCCCGATCAGGAACGTCGGACGGTTCATGGCCTTGATCCCTTTGATGGCGGCATCGGTGTTAGTTCCCTTAGAATCATTGTAGTATGCAACATCTTTAATGGTATCTACATATTCTATGCGGTGTTCCACTCCTTTAAAACCAGAAACTCCCTGTCTGATCTGCTCTGACGGAACTCCCATATAATGGGATACCGCAATCGCCGCTAAAATATTTTCATAATTATGCCCGCCCAGAAGGTTAATATCGGCTTCTGTACATATGGTCTGCACTGTTTTGTTTTCTGCAAGCATGAAAGATCCGTCTTTAAAATAGACTCCTTCTTCCAGTTCATGATCCAGGCTGAAAAATACGACCCTGGCTTTTGCCCTCTCTGCCATATTTCTGGTCACGGCGTCTTCATAGTTCAGCACCATCACCTGATCCCCGGTCTGATTCTTTCCAATGGATTCCTTTGTCTTTGCATAGACTTCCACTGTACCATGTCGGTCCAGATGGTCCGGTGTAATGTTTAAAACGGCCGAAACCTGGGGGCGGAAGTCCTGTATCGTTTCCAGCTGAAAACTGCTGATCTCGGCCACAATAACGCTTTCGTCTTTTGTATCCAAAGCAACGCTCGTATACGGTGTTCCAATATTCCCAACCACATACACGTCGCTGTAAAAACACTTCATGATTTCTCCCACCAGCGCTGTGGTCGTTGTTTTTCCATTCGTGCCTGTGATAGCCGCAATCTGTCCCCTGGAAACATGAAATGCAAGTTCAATCTCACTCCAGACAGGCTTGCCGGACTCCATAAACTGCCTTGATACCGGGGCGTTGACAGAGATTCCGGGACTAAGTACTAAAAGATCAAATTCTTTTTCCTCTTCCGGTCCGAGTTTTCCGAGAATCAGCGGAATCTGTTTCTTTCCTTCCAGTTTGTCATAGACATCCTGTGCCTTCAAGTGTTCATTTCCGTCATAAAGACTGACAGATGCCCCGGAACGGATCAGGAGGTTGGCAGAACCTATTCCGCTCTTCCCCGCTCCCGCAACTAAAACCTTCTTATCTTTTAATGTCATTTACTGCTCCTTATCTAAATGGCGATCAGGCCGATCAGACATAAGATTGCTGTGACGATGGCAAATATGGCAACAACTTTTGTCTCCGGCCAGCCGGACAGCTCAAAATGGTGATGGATCGGCGCCATCTTAAAAACTCTTTTTCCTGTTTTCTTAAAATAAACTACCTGGATCATAACCGATAATACCTCGATCATGTAGATGAAGGCCACAAGCGGCACGAACAGAGGAAGCCTCAGCATAACCGCTGTGGCAGCCACGAATCCGCCCAGCGCAAGGGAACCTGTGTCTCCCATGAATACCCTCGCAGGGTAAACATTGAACACTAGGAATCCAAGCAAAGCCCCCACGGTGGCACAAGTGATCGGCCACAATCCCGGATCATTTCCGGAGATACCCGCTCCGATGGCTACAACCGTAAAAAAGGTAGCGATCAAAACAGTGACACTGGATGCAAGACCGTCCAGTCCGTCCGTAAAGTTGGCCCCGTTGACGGTTCCCAGCAGGATGATAAAGATAGCGGGAACAAACAGTGCTCCTAACTCCAAATATTTTCCGTGCGAAAAAGGGATCAGCATGGAGGTTCCGATATCCGTATGATTGATCAGATAGTATGCAAACACTCCGGTCACAATGATCTGTCCCAGCATCTTCTGCCAGGCCCTGAGTCCAAGGTTTCTCTTCATCACGACTTTGATATAATCATCGATAAAACCGATGAAACCGAATCCGAGGGTGACAAAGAGAACCGGTATAATGTTCGGATAATCTTTCACATAAAACAGAGAAGCCACAATGATTCCAAGCAGGATAATCAGGCCTCCCATCGTCGGGGTCCCTGACTTCTTCAGGTGGGACTCGGGTCCCTCTCCCCGGATGAACTGGCCGAACTTCAGCTTCTGTAAATATTTAATCATCATCGGGCTCAGCACCACGCTGACGAAGAATGCAATTAAAATTGGTTTTACGATACTATAATTCATGCTTTCACCTCATTTGTTTTTCTTATCTTTTCAGTATATCTTTATTTCTTTGTTTTATCAACCGTATAATCCTTGGAAATTCCAAGATAAGGAAGTGCAACTTTAAATACCTCCCGAACCACCGGCGCTGCGATGGCTCCTCCGTAATAAGTTCCCTTCGGCTCGTCGATCATGACCAAAGCCATCACGGTTGGATGTTCTGCCTTTGAAAAGCCTAAAAATGAGGAAATATATTTCCCTGTTCCGCGGGGCAGCTTTTCACTGGTCGCAGTCTTTCCTCCTATGGAATATCCTTCGATCTTGCAGTTCCTTCCGGAACCGTCTGAAACCACTGCCTCTAAAAGTTCTCTCATCGTCTCGGATGTTTCTTTCTTAATCACATGTTTCTTTTTAGCAAATTCAAAAGTCTTGACTGTCTTTCCCGATGAATCCACTGCCTTCATGCCGAAATGCGGCGTCACAAGAGTGCCCCCGTTGACTGCGGCGCTGGCAGCCCTCATCAGCTGAAGCGGAGTGATCTGGAAGGACTGCCCGAAAGACATCGTCGCAAGTTCCACGGCCCCCACATTTTTCTTGTTGTGCATAATAGAGTTTGCCTCACCCGGAATATCAATACCGGTCTTTTCAAACAGCCCCATCTGGCGGAATATCGTATACATGCCGTCTACTCCGACCCTGGCCCCGACTTCCATGAAAACCGGGTTGCATGAATTCATAACGCCCTCCTTAAAAGTCTCGGCTCCGTGGCCCGTTGTTTTATGGCAGCGGATCTTCCTGTCTTCTACGATCCTGAATCCCGGACAGCTGAAGTGGTCCGTCACTTTCACCTTGCCAAGCTCCAGACCGGCGGTTGCAGTCACAATCTTGAAAACAGATCCCGGTTCATATGTATCATTGATACATGTGTTCCTCCACATTTGGTTCAGCAGCTCCTGCCTCTTCTTTCCTGTGGTATTCTCTTTTTTCCCTTTCAGTTTAAACGGTTCGTTTAAATTGTATTCAGGAGTGTTGACCATGGCATAGATCTCTCCGTTTTGAGGATTCATGATAATCATGGAAACCCGTTTTGCTCCCTTTTCTTTTCTTACCTTTTCACAGGCCTGCCACACATAGTTCTGCAGGTTCACATCCAGTGTGGTATACAGGTCATTGCCGGCCACCGGCTCATCCCTCTCCTCGTAGGCGCCGTCAATCTCTCTTCCTCCGCCGTCCGTCAGTGTCAGGATTCTTCCGGGCTTGCCCTGTAAGTAAGAGTCATATGTCACCTCAAGCCCTACGATCCCCTGATTGTCTCCTCCCGTAAATCCCAGGACTTTTGAAGCCAGATCATTATAGGGATAGGTCCGTTTATAATCCTCATCCACTTTAACACCGGCAAGTTCATATTTTCTGATGCGATCAGCTGCGTCTTTTTCAACATTACTCTTAATCTTTTCCCTAACTGAATTTTTATAAACCTTTTTTTTGATTTCTGCCTCATCTATCTTAAGTTCCTTTGAAAGGACCGATACGACTTTATTTTTCTGTTTTGTCTGGGAGTGAATCACAGAGATAGAGTAAACCGCTTTGTTGGATGCGATCTTCACTCCGTTTCTGTCATAAATATTCCCCCTGGGGGCCTTGATCTCCCGCTCTCTCTGGTGCAGGTCTTTGGCCAGTGCCAGATACTTATCGGCCTGCCCGATCATCAGATAGCCAAGCCTTCCGGCCATAAAAATCAGGCAGAATGCAAAGATGCCGCCCATGAGAAGCATCCTTCGTTTATAACTTGTTTTCATAAAAAACTCCGGAATCCATACTGATAAAAATATATGAATCCAGTGAAACAAGTATGAGCTTTTTACCACTATTTCCGTCAGGTATTATTTTTTCGTTTTCGGCACATTCATGTCCTTCAGTGATTCTTTCAATACATCTCTCGCCATTTCAACAGCCAGTCCGGTGTTGAGCTGTGAGTCTTTCTGGATTTCATCTATGACCACATATACAACAACTTTAGGGTTTTCTACGGGAGCAAATCCACAGAAGGAGACGATGTAAGTCCCTGCACTTCTCGGAATTTTTTGTGCGGTCCCTGTCTTTCCTCCGACACTGTAACCTTTGATCTGCGCTTTTTTACCGGTTCCCTTTTCTACTGTCTCTTCCATATAAGTGCGCAGCTTCTTGGATGTTTCAGCCGAGATCGTCTGTTTGACCAGTTCGGATTCCTTGTTGCTCACTACATTTCCTTTGTCATCCCTGGTCTGCTTCACTACATGAGGCTTGTAGTAGCTGCCTCCGTTGACCAGAGAACTGAAAGAGGATGCCATCTGTATCATAGAACAGTTAAAGGACTGTCCGAAGGAACTGGTAGCCAGATCAACATTCGTCATCTGGTCCGCGCCGTGCAGAAGTCCTGCCGTCTCAGCCTCTCCCGGAAGGTCGATCCCCGTCTTTACTCCAAAGTTAAAATCCTTTTGATATTTTGCAAACACATTCTTTCCTTCTTTAAAGGCAATATCCATCAACGCCACATTGCATGAATATGCAATGCTGTCTGAAAGGCTCAGGTTTCCGTGCCCATCTCTGTGAGAACAGTGAATCTTGTATTTTCCAACCTGTTTATATCCGCTGCAGTAATAGTGTTCATTTCCCTTGAGAATCCCGTCCTCCAGTCCTCCCGCCACCGTAAACGGTTTATAGGTAGAGCCCGGTTCGAAACTGTTGGAGACGATTGGATTCTTCCATAGTTCATTAAAAGCCTTTACCTTCTGTTTTTCTGACATGGAATCGATCTGGCTCTGAGAATATTTTGAGAGCAGACCTTTTTCATCTCTGGGATGTTCCAGATCATATTTGTTGGAGTTGGCCATTCCCAGGACTTCCCCATTGTTCGGGTCCATGACCAGAATAGAGCTTCCCTTGCTGCCGTATTTTTTTTCAAACTTTGCCAAACGGTCTTCCGCTATTTTCTGGATATTGATATCAATAGTAGACACAAGTGTTTTGCCGTTTTCCGGATCTACAATAGAGTCATCCTGTTCAAGTTCCTCATTCAGATAAGTGTATTTTCTTCCATCCACACCGGACAGTGTACTGTTATAATACTGCTCAATCCCCGTTGTTCCGATGCTTCCGTCGGATACGAACCCGAGAAGGTGGCTTGCCAGACTCTTATTGGGGTATCTCCTCACATATTTTTCAGAAAAAGTGATCCCCACAACCTTTTTTCCGTTTTTCGATTTCAGAAAATCTTTCAGATCTGCCACTTCGCTGTATTTCATGTCTTTTTTGTACACTGAGTAATAAGAGTCTTTGTTGTCTTTCATATAGGACAGCAGATCGTCCCGGTCAAGATCCATATATTTCGTCAGTGCATACAGTGCATTTTTCTGAGTCTGCTCTGTCCGCAAGATATTTTTCGGTTCCAGGACCAGACTGTATAACTTTTGGCTGGTAGCCAGCGTGTTTCCGTTTCTGTCGAGGATATCTCCTCTTTTGTACGGAAGCGTCTGGCTCTGGTAATTCTGCTGTGCCAGAACCTTTTTTTCATATGTCTTATTTTTTGCCACACTGAAATAAACCAGCCGGCCCATAAGGCAAATAAAAAGAATTGCTATGAGAGCCGATACAGACAGAGCTCTGACTCTCATAGCATTGTTTATTCTTTTGATCTTCTTATATTTCTTTTTTCTCAATAAAACCGCTCCTTACTTTGAATCGGGTACTTTATTGTACTGTCTCACATAGTCAACATTCTTACTTTCATATGCAATCACCTTCCTCTGCGCAGGTTTCTTCATTCCATATTTCTTCATGGCCGTTTCCTGGATCGCAGAAAGATTGATACTCTGTTCGATCTCCAGGTTCAGATCCTCATTTTCGACCAGCAGTGTGCTGAGCTCCGATTTCTTGGAAGAGACCACAGACCGCTGTCGCTCCAGTTTTGACTGCTCCGATAAATAGAAGAAGCTTACCAGTGCGATCACAAGCATTCCTGCTGCCAGCGCTTTGATAAACGCAAAATCAAATTCCAGAGCTTTTGTTTGGTTTGCCTTTGTCTGAGGTGTTGTCTTTCTTTTCGTGCGTACTGCCGGTTTCCTTTTCGGCTGCCTGGATGGTTCATACTCGGGTTTTGCCGGTGCCGCTTCCATTTTCCGCGCAGTATTTCCGTAAATAAATTCATATCGCTCTTGTCTCGTCTTATTCACTTCGCTGTTCTCCCCCTCACTATTTTCTCTCAAACACTCTTAATTTTGAACTTTTTGCTCTTTTGTTCCTCATAAGTTCTTCTTCGGTCGGTAAAATTGGCTTTCTTGTAATAACCTTACCCTTCGATTCATTTCCACAGGTACAAATCGGAAAATTCGGTGGACAGGTACACGGTTTTTCATTTTTTCTGAATGCCCGTTTCACAATTCTGTCTTCCAAAGAATGAAAGGTAATGATACACAGTCTTCCTTCGGGGTTTAACAGCTCGATCATCTGGTCAAGGCTTGTCTTTAAGACTTCCAGCTCCCGGTTACATTCAATCCGGATGGCCTGAAATGTCCTCTTTGCAGGATGTCCTCCCACAGCCCTCACCTTCATCGGTATTGCATGTTTGATCACCTCAATAAGCTGTCCTGTTGTCTCAATCGGTGCTTTCTCTCTCTCTGCTGCAATATGTTTGGCAATATTTTTAGCAAACTTGTCCTCTCCATAATCGCGGATAATATGAAACAACTCCTGTTCACTGTATCCATTGACTATGTCTCTTGCAGAAAAAGTCTGCCTCTGATCCATCCTCATATCCAGCGGTACGTCCTCGCGGTATGTGAATCCCCTGTCCTTCTCATCCAGCTGAAAAGAGGAAACGCCAAGATCCAGAAGAATTCCGTCCACACGGGATATCCCCAGATCCTTCAGCACTTTCGGCATATTCACATAGTTATCTCTTACAATCGTAACTTTATCCTGAAACGGAGCAAGCCGTTTGGTGCTTGCCCTGATCGCATCCTCGTCCTGGTCAATGCCAATATATCGTCCCTTTTCAGAGAGCCTGTTAAGAACATGAAAGGCATGTCCGCCTCCTCCAAGAGTCCCATCCACGTAGATACCGTCCGGTTTTATCTTTAGTTCCCTTATTGTTTCATCCAACAACACAGATGCATGTTCAAAATCCATTTGTCTTTCCTTCCATTCAGATATTCAAACCTAGTTCCTGCATGCTCTGGGCAATATCGTCCATATCGTCATAAGCATTATTTTCAAGCCATTGTTCTTTGCTCCATACCTCAATACGGTCCAGCATGCCCGTAAGAACTACTTCCTTATCCATCTGTGCAAATTCACGCAGTGTGCCCGGCACCAGGATTCTGCCCTGCTTGTCCAATTCACAAGTGGATGCTCCGGCCAAAAAGAATCTCGAAAACTTCCGTGCATTCTTATCGATCAGCGGCAGGTTTCTTAATTTTTCCTCAAAAGCCTCCCACTCTTTCATAGGGAACACGAATAGGCATCCATCCAATCCCTTTGTAAGAACAAACTCATTGCCCAGTGCTTCTCTGAACTTTGAGGGGATTATCAGTCTGCCTTTAGCATCGATTGTGTGATTGTATTCGCCCATGAACATGGTAATCACCTGCCGTTTCCCAAACCGGGTGCGCTCCACCTGATGATCAGTTGTGACACTTTGTGGTCTTTTCTACCCACTATCCACCACTTCTCACCACTACTGTCTCCATTCTAATGGATTGTCCACAAAAAATCAAGAAATAAAAAAACTGTCCACAGAATTTTTTCTGTGAACAGTTTCTTTTCCACACTTTTATTGTTTCCGTTTTCTCCACTTACAGAGAAGGACGAGCAGTGCCCCAACAGCCAAAAGTACCGCAACTACCTGGGATACGGCGATTTGTGTCCCTGGGATCAGAAGCTGGTCTGTCCGAAGACCCTCGATCCAGAATCGTCCAATCCCATATCCCATGGCATAAATTACCAGCATCTGGCCGTCAAATTTTTTGTGCCTGGACATGATGACAATGATGATCAGCAGTGCCAGATTCCACAGTCCTTCATATAAGAACGTAGGGTGTACCTGAATATAGGTGTTCATATGGCTTCCGCTTCCCACAAACACAGCCTGGTCATACAGCCCGGCATCCACAATCTCCGAAAGTCTTCCGTGTTTTACGAAATAGTCTGTGGGGATCTGCATAGCCAAAGGCCCATTGGTAAAGCCGCCGAACGCTTCCCTGTTGAAAAAGTTCCCCCACCGGCCCAGGATCTGGCCGATCAGCAGCCCCGGCACCGCAATATCCGCCAGTTTGAAAAATTCTATTTTCTTCACTCTGCAGAAGATTACCATCACAATAACCGAAGCGATAATCCCTCCATAAATGGCAAGGCCTCCGCTCCTGGTATTCAGTATCTCCGTCAGATGATCTTTGTAGTAATCCCAGGAAAAAATAACATAGTAAAGTCTTGCCCCAATGATAGCAGGAATCATCACCGCGATGATGAAATCAAAGACCAGCTCCGGATTAACTCCGTTTTTCTTAGCCATCCTGGCCGCCGCCAGCATCCCCAGCAGAAAACCCAGTGCAATGACCATACCGTAATATTTAATCTCAAATCCTCCGATACTGATGCCCTCTCCCACATGTTTGAACACAATACCCAAAAATGGAAACCGGATTTCATTTTCCATATTCGCATTACTCCTTTCCGTCGTTTCATCTTATCCCATTTTTCTTTTCTTTTCAAGGTTCTTATGGTAGACTTGTTGTATCAATGTCCTTGGATCACAGGACTATATTTACGCAAAGACATTAAGAAAGGAATCAATACACAATGAAATTAGGAATCGTAGGACTGCCAAATGTAGGTAAGAGTACTTTGTTTAATTCTCTCACGAAAGCGGGTGCCGAGTCTGCCAACTATCCGTTCTGCACCATCGACCCGAACGTAGGGATCGTTACCGTGCCGGATAAAAGGCTGGACGTGCTGTCCGAGATGTATCACTCAAAAAAAGTCATTCCCGCAGTTATCGAGTTTGTAGACATCGCAGGTCTCGTCAAGGGAGCTTCCAAAGGTGAGGGCCTCGGCAACCAGTTTCTGGCCAATATCCGTGAGGTCGATGCCATTGTCCATGTAGTCCGTTGCTTTGAAGATGAAAACATCGTCCATGTAGACGGTTCAGTCAGCCCGCTTCGGGATATCGAAACCATCAATTTTGAGCTGATTTTTTCCGACATCGAAGTTCTTGACAGAAGAATTGCCAAGTCAAAAAAAGGTTCCCGAAATGACAAGTCCCTCGCCCAGGAAGTAGAACTTCTGGAGCGGGTAAAAGCCCATCTTGAAGACGGAAAACTGGCCAAGACATTCGTGACCGATGATGAAGAAGAACAGGAAATCCTGAATTCCTGCAATCTCTTAACGATCAAGCCTGTGATTTTTGCCGCCAATGTCTGTGAGGATGATCTCATGGATGATGCCGCATCCAACGAGTTTGTAAATGAAGTGAGAACTTATGCAAAAGATGTAGATGCTGGTGTTTTCGTAATCTGTGCCCAGATTGAACAGGAAATCGCAGAACTGGACGACGAAGAACGAAAAGAATTTTTAGAGGATCTGGGCCTTAAAGAGTCAGGCCTTGATAAACTGATCTCTGCCAGCTATTCACTGCTTGGCCTGATCAGTTATCTGACATCCGGGGAAGACGAGACGAGGGCCTGGACGATTACAAAAGGAACAAAAGCACCCCAGGCGGCCGGAAAGATCCATACTGATTTCGAGCGGGGCTTCATCCGCGCCGAGGTGGTTTCCTATGATGATCTGGTTGAAAATGGAAGCATCGCGGCAGCCAGAGAAAAAGGACTGGTGAGACAGGAAGGGAAAGAATACGTCGTACAGGACGGAGACGTGATTGTGTTTAAGTTTAATGTGTGACATTTTGACCTGTTTTCCGGCTTGCTGTCTCAGAGATGTAAGATTTTCTAACTTTCAGCAAAGTCTCTCCGGCGGCCCGTTCGGAACTCGCTGACGCTCAAACAGCCTCACTGTGCTTCGCACACCGCCTCCGAGCCTTTTCTGAAAGAAGAAAAACTAACATCTCTTCGAATGCAAGGCCTCCAAACCGGTCAAAATGGACATAATATTTACTGGATGGTTCCATTTGCTTTTTACAGAGAAACCGCCGTGGTTCACATTTGTGAACCGCGGCGGTTTCTTGGTATATGTAAATAATCTTCTCTCACTTAGTTGATGATGCGCACTGCTTTGCACGGTGTCCGGTATCCCATACTGGATACTTTGATGCCTCCCCTTGGATATGGGGCGGAATTGCTCGCGTGGACTACCTGACCGTTTCCAATGTACATGGTCACATGATTGATCCGGCCTCCCCGTTTATAGAACAGCAGATCTCCGGGTTTGACGCTGCTGATGGAGATGGTGCGTCCATCGTTTGCCTGGGAATAGGATGTTCTGCTGATGTTATAACCAAAATGACCGAGCACCTGCTGAGTAAATCCGGAACAGTCCGTGCCGTTTGTCAGGCTGTTTCCGCCGTAGCGGTACTTATTCCCCACAAACTTCAGAGCATAATTTACAACCTGCCGGCGGGTAGTTCCTGAGGAACTGCTCCCACTCTCCTGAGAAGAGGAATCCTGCCTTTCGCTCTCGGTTGTTCTCTCTGTACTCGCAGTACTCTTTGCTGTCTTTGTATTTTTTACCGTTGACTTTGCACTGGTATAGTAATACCCAATACTGACATAATCTTTTGCCAGATAGCCTTTGTCCCCGTCTGCCTTCACATTGACCCACTCTGCAGATTCTCCGAGGACTTTGTAGCTGTCATCTCTGGAGACCAGTGTCAAAACTTTTGCTTTGGTAGACTGTTTCTGTCTGACCTTCAGTGTATCTACTTTCACCACTGCTTTTTTCGGAAAATTATGTTCCTTTGCGTAACTGTGAATATTGCTTCCCCAGATCAGATACTCGTTCTTCACATAACCGGTCACTTTTCCGGAACGGATCCTGCTCCATTCTTTTCCCTTTTTTAATACTGTGCCGATGTTTCCTTTTTTGAACTTTCCAACCACAGGACTGGAAATACTCTTTTTCTTTCTGATATTCAGTACAGACCGCACGTTGGGTGTTGCCTTTCCCCTGTAAAATGAAGCAGAAAATTCAGGCTCTTTTGTCTTTTTCTGTACCGCAGCCGTCACCGGCTGTTTTGCTGTCACCTTTTGTTTTGCGGAAGTCGCTGCCGGCTGCTTTTTAACTTCTGTAATATGCTGTGTCTTTGTCGTCTTCTTCACTGCCGCCGTAGCCGAGGCTGCTTTTACATTTTTCTTTGGTGCTGAACTGTCTGACTCTGTGTACTGTTCCATAGCTGCCGCAGATCCCGCAAGACCGGTCTGGTACTGATCGCCTTTGGCGTCTGCGAATGTAGAAACTCCGAGAATGAATGCCAGTGACAGTCCGGCTGCCATCGTTCCCTTTGCTATCTTATGCTTCATATCCCTCTGTGTCTCCCTCTCCTTCCTGCGTATTGTGAACTTATTATAACATTATTAAAATTAACTTAACACATTCTGTGTAAAATGTCAATGAATCGTCATATTTTGACAAAACTCTGTGTCAGGAACTTTAAAAGGACCATGCCGGCAAAGGCATGGTCCTGCAAAATACATTTATATATTTTTAATCCGTTCAATGGCTTTCACCGTATTCTCGTAATTTCCAAATGCCGTGAGCCGGAAATAGCCTTCCCCGCTCGGTCCGAATCCTGATCCCGGTGTTCCCACCACATTCGCCTGCTCCAGCAGGTGGTCAAAGAAATCCCAGGAAGACATTCCCTCCGGAGTCTTTAACCAGATATATGGTGCGTTGACTCCGCCGGACACGGTATATCCCGCTTCTTTTAATCCCTCAAAGATGACTTTTGCATTATTCATATAGTAGCCGACCTGTTCTTTCAGCTGGGCTTTTCCCTGCTCTGTATAAACAGCCGCTCCCGCTTTCTGAACAATATATGGTGCACCGTTATATTTTGTTCCGTGGCGTCTTGCCCATAAATCATGGAGTTTTACGTCTCCGCATTTCAGATCCTTCGGAACCACCGCATATCCCAGGCGCACACCGGTAAAGCCTGCATTTTTAGAAAAACTCTTTAACTCAATGGCACAGTTCCGTGCTCCTTCACACTCATAGATGGTGTGGGCCACATTATCTTCTGAAATATATGCCTCATATGCCGCATCATAAATGATGACCGCTCCGTTTTTGTTGGCATAATCCACCCAGCCCTGAAGCTGGTCTTTTGTGATCGTAGAACCAGTCGGGTTATTTGGGAAACACAGATAAATAATATCCGGCACTTCCTCAGGAAATTCCGGCGCGAAATTATTCTCTGCCGTACACGGCATATAGATCACATCGCTCCATGTCTCACTCTTTGGGTCATAGGTACCCGTTCTGCCTGCCATGACATTGGTGTCTACATAGACCGGGTAAACAGGATCGCAGACAGCGATTTTATTATCCTGTGCAAAGATCTCCTGGATATTTCCCGAGTCACACTTTGCTCCGTCGCTGACAAAGATCTCGTCCGCCTCAATCTGCGCGCCCCGTGACCTGTAATCACCTTCCATGATAGCATTTCTTAAAAATTCATATCCAAGGTCCGGTGCATAGCCATGAAAGGTCTCCGCTGCCGCCATCTCATCCACTGCGCCGTGAAGCGCCTCGATGATCGACGGAGCCAGCGGCTGTGTCACATCCCCGATCCCCAGACGGATAAGCTCTTTGTTCGGATTGGCTTCCTGGTATGCATTGACCTTTTTGGCAATGGTTGAAAACAAATAACTTCCTGGTAATTTTAAATAATTTTCGTTAATCTTAAACATGATGTCCTCCTAATAATTTACTATAAAAGTCCGTTTAGTATCTATATGAATCCCGGATCATCTTAGCCATTTCAATCAGTCCCACACCGCTGTTCATGCTGCGGCGCTGAATATACTCGTGGGCTTCCTGTTCTGAGATCCGGTTGTTTTTCATCAGCAGTTCCTTCGTTTCTTCGATGATCTCCAGCTCTTCCCTCGTACGCTGTCTCGGCCTGTGCCGTTTTTTCTTCTGAGCGTTGCACAGAGCGTCCGCCATTTCCCGTACTTTTTCCATCAGAAACGGGGGCTTTAAAGGCATTGGCAGATACTCCATCCCCTGGATATCCAAAAATTCCAGACTCGCCTGTGGAGCTAAAACAATCATCCTGAATCCGTCAGGGAGATATTCTCTCAGTTCACTGCAGACCATGTCCGCAAACTTATATCCGCAGACGATCAGCCCGTCTTCCAGGCTTTCGGCCCGCTGCATGATCTGGGCGCCTGTGACACAGGCAGCCGTCACTTCAAATCCGTTTCTCACAAGCAGGTTGCGGATACTCCTTGCCTGCTCCTGTTTCGGGAAAAGAACAAAAATATGAACCAAGCTTCCCACCTCCCCGTATGAATGACGCCTGCCTTCTGCCTGTCAAATCTTGTACAAATATTCATCTATTTCCCACTGAGAGACATTTTTCTGATAGGATTCCCATTCTCCCTGTTTTGCATCCAGATACCGGTCAAAAATATGATGTCCGAGCACCTCTTTCATGAACTCACTGTCCTTGAACAGGTCCATTGCCTCCTTCATATCCCTTGGAAGGGCCCCGATACCGGCTTTTAATTTTGCCTTCTCTGTAACTTCGTATTGATTCTTTGTAGATGCCTTTCCGGGCTGCAGCTTATTTTCAAGGCCGTCGATCCCTGCCGCGAGGCTCACTGCAAGCGCAAGGTAAGGATTGGCCGCAGAATCCGGGCTTCTGAATTCCAGACGTGTTCCGCTTCCTCTGGCCGTCGGCACACGAATCAGCGGACTTCTGTTTGCCGGAGACCAGGAAATATCCACCGGAGCCTCATATCCCGGCACGATGCGCTTATAGGAATTCACCAATGGATTTGTGATCAGCGACATCTCCGGCGCATGCTTCATCAGGCCTGCCATAAAGTGGTACGCCTCATCGCTGAGCCCCAGTTCGCCTCTGGAGTCTGCGAACATATTCTGGCCTTCGCTCCAAAGAGACATATTAAGGTGCATTCCGGAACCATCCACACCGGAGATCGGCTTCGGCATAAAGCTCGCATACAGCCCATGCCGTTTTGCAATGTACTTTACTACAAATTTAAAGGTGAGGATATTGTCCGCAGTACGGAGTGCATTGTCGTATTTAAAATCAATCTCATGCTGAGCCGGAGCCACCTCATGGTGAGAGGCTTCGATCTCAAATCCCATATTCTCCAGGTTCAGGATCATATCTCTTCTGGCCGCCTCACCAAGATCCAGCGGCGCCACATCAAAATAGCCTGCTTTTTCATGAGTCAGCGTCGTGGGACAGCCTTCCTCGTCCGTGTGGAACAAAAAGAATTCACACTCCGGCCCTACATTGAAATTATATCCAAGCTTCTTGCTCTTCCTGAGCACTTTCTTCAGGATATAGCGGGAATCCCCGATGAATGGAAGTCCGTCCTGTCCGTACACGTCACAGACCAGTCTCGCGACTTTTCCGCTCTGGGAATGCCATGGAAATATGAGAAAGCTGTCCAGATCAGGGTACAGATACATGTCGGATTCTTCTATCCGCACAAAACCGTCCACTGAAGACCCGTCAAACATACACTTATTATCCAATGCTTTTTCCAGCTGTCTTGCAGTGATTGCCACATTTTTAAGCGTCCCGAACACATCGGAAAACTGCAGCCGGATAAACTGTACGTCATTTTCCCTGACCAGATCTATGATGTCCTGCTTGGTATATCGGTCCATATCATCACTCCTCTTTTCTTTTTTAATATCTGACTTAAAATTACAGCCAGCGGTTAAGATAATTCTATCAAGTTACATTTTTATTGTCAATCAGGGCAGAGGGAACACCGTCCTCCTGTAATACTGAAAAAAGGGGTACCTTTAATAGACTTAAAGGTACCCCGTTGTACGTTTAAATTTGTGCAATGTCCACAACTGATAAATTGTCTCTGCTTCCTGATTCCAGGCTGGTGAGCAGTGCATCTGCCGTATCCAGACTGGTCAGACAAGTCACACCGGTTTCAATCGCATAACGGCGGATCAGGAATCCGTCCCTGCTGCGCCCTACTCCCTGAGAAGGTGTATCTATGATTAAATCTATTTTATCATCTAAAATCAAATCAAGCAAGTTCGGAGATTCTTCTTCCAGCTTGTTGATCGGATGGGCAGGCACTCCGTTTTCATTCAGCACTCTGCACGTGCTCCTTGTGGAGAAAATTTCGTATCCAAGATCCACGAATCTTCTTCCGATATCCACCGCATCGATTTTATCTGAATCCTTCACCGTGAGAATCATCTTCTTGTACTTCGGAAGGTTAATTCCCGCTCCGAGGAACGCCTTATACAATGCCTCATTGTAGTTTTTGGAAACTCCCAGACATTCTCCGGTGGATTTCATTTCCGGCCCTAAGCTGACTTCCGCGCCCCTCAGTTTTTCAAAGGAGAACACCGGTTTTTTAATCGCATAATATTCAGACTCTTCCTGGAGTCCCGGCTTATATTCCAGATTCCTGATCTTGGCTCCGGCGATCACTTTGGCAGCCAGATCTACGATCGGAATTCCGGTTACCTTGCTGATGTAAGGTACCGTACGGCTGGAACGAGGATTTACCTCGATGACATAAACCTCCTCATCACAGACAATAAACTGGATATTGATCAGGCCGACTACATTCAATGATTTCGCCAGCTTCCTTGTATACTCTGCGATCACCCGTTTCACCTTATCACTCAGGTTGATCGTCGGGTAGACGGAAATACTGTCTCCGGAATGAATTCCGGCACGCTCGATATGTTCCATGATACCAGGAATGATGATCTCTTCCCCGTCACATACGGCATCCACTTCCACTTCTCTTCCGACCAAATATTTGTCGATCAGGATCGGATGCTCCTGGGTCTGGCGGTTGATGATCTCGATAAAGGATACAATATCTTCATCGGAAACAGCAATCTGCATTCCCTGTCCTCCAAGAACATAGGACGGCCTTACAAGAACCGGATAACCCAGGTCATGTGCTGCGTTCAGCGCCTCCTCGCATGTAAACACGGTCGTTCCCTTTGGTCTTGGGATACAGCACTCTTCCAGAATTTCATCGAACAGCTCTCTGTCTTCGGCCGCATCTACATTTTCTGCACTTGTCCCGAGGATCGGAACTCCCATCTCCATCAGAGCCTGTGTCAGCTTAATCGCAGTCTGTCCTCCGAACTGCACTACGGCTCCGTCCGGTTTTTCCAGATCCACGATACTCTCCACATCCTCGGCTGTCAGCGGTTCAAAGTAAAGCTTATCTGCCACATCAAAGTCCGTGGAAACCGTCTCCGGATTGTTATTGACGATGATGGTTTCATACCCTACGTCTCTTAATGCCCATACGCTGTGCACAGAACAGTAGTCGAACTCGATTCCCTGTCCGATACGGATCGGTCCGGAGCCCAGTACCATGACTTTTTTCTTCTTGCTCAGCTCTTCTACTTCGTTTTCACTTCCGTATACAGAATAATAGTAAGGAGTGCTCGCCTCAAATTCAGCTGCGCATGTGTCTACCATCTTATAAGCCGCATGAAGACCAAACTGGTTTCTCAGCTGCTTGATCTCTTTTGCAGTTTTCCCTGTCAGCTTTCCGATAACAGAATCCGGGAACTCCAAGCGCTTTGCCTCTGCCAGCAGTTCTCTATCCAATTCCCCTGCTTCTTTCAATTTCTTTTCCATCTCTACCAGAACGGCAATCTTATCTAAGAACCAGCGGTCGATCTTTGTGATATTGAAAATAGTATTGTAATCAAATCCTCTGCGGATTGCCTCTGCGATCACATAGATCCTCATGTCGTCGATCTTTTCTAATTCCTTTGTCAGTTCTTCATCTGACATGTCCCCGTAGCTGCCAAAGATCAGGCTGTCTACATTTTGTTCCAGAGAACGGATGGCCTTCATCAGGGCACCCTCGAAGTTGTCGCAGATACTCATGACTTCTCCGGTAGCTTTCATCTGAGTCGTCAAAGTTCTCTTTGCATGAATGAATTTATCAAACGGAAGACGCGGCATTTTTACAACGCAGTAATCCAGCATCGGCTCGAAGCTTGCATAAGTCTTTCCTGTGATGGCATTTGGAATTTCATCCAGATTATATCCGATGGCGATCTTTGCCGTCACCTTTGCGATCGGATATCCCGTAGCCTTGGACGCCAGCGCAGAAGAGCGGCTGACACGAGGGTTTACCTCGATGACACAATATTCAAAACTGTCCGGATTCAGCGCAAACTGTACGTTGCACCCGCCGTTTACCTTAAGTTCTGTGATAATGTTCAGCGCAGAAGTACGCAGCATCTGGTATTCTTTGTCCCCTAAGGTCTGGGAAGGAGCCACTACGATGCTGTCTCCGGTATGAACGCCGACCGGATCGATATTTTCCATGTTACATACAGTGATGCAGGTTCCGCTTGCATCGCGCATCACTTCATATTCGACTTCTTTCCATCCGCCGATGTAGCGCTCTACCAGAACTTCCCCGACACGGCTCAGTCTGAGACCGTTTTCCAGGATCACTTCTAATTCTTCTCTGTCATGGGCGATTCCTCCGCCGCTTCCCCCTAAAGTATAGGCCGGACGGCAGACGACCGGATACCCGATCTCTTCGGCAAACTCAGCACCCGCTGGGATGTCTGTGACAACTTTTCCTGCCGCGATAGGCTCGCCGATCTTTTCCATCGTATCTTTAAATTCCTGGCGATCCTCAGCCTTTCTGATCGTAGTGGAGGAAGTACCGATCAGGCGCACTCCGCTCTTTTCAAGAAACCCTTTTTCTTCCAGCTCCATCGCCAGATTCAGCGCAGCCTGTCCTCCCAATGTCGGGAGAATACTGTCCGGTTTTTCCTTTTCTACGATCTTTTCCACGACCTCTGCAGTCAGGGGTTCAATGTAGACTTTATCTGCAATATCCTTATCGGTCATGATGGTAGCCGGATTAGAGTTCACCAAAACAACCTCGATTCCCTCTTCCTGAAGGGCACGGCAGGCCTGGGTTCCTGCATAGTCAAACTCTGCTGCCTGTCCGATGACGATTGGTCCGGATCCAATGACTAATACTTTCTTAATACTTTCAATCCTAGGCATTTTTTGCTCCTTTCATCATTTCAATAAATTCATCAAACAAGTAAGCGGTATCTACCGGCCCCGGGCTGGCCTCCGGATGGAACTGTACGGTGCGGACATTTTTCCCCTTATACCGGAGTCCCTCAATACTCTTGTCATTGACGTTGATAAATGAAACTTCTGCCAGATTCTTTGGTACACTCTCTTTTTTGATCACATATCCATGGTTCTGGGAAGAAATATAAACGCGGCCAGTAGCCAGGTCTTTTACCGGGTGATTGCCGCCCCGGTGCCCGAAACGCATCTTTCTCGTATCTGCTCCGTTTGCCAGAGCCATCAGCTGATGCCCCAGACAGATCGCAAAGATCGGCACATCACTGTCATATAATTTTTTTATTTCTTTTATAATGGACACACATTCTTTCGGATCTCCAGGCCCGTTGGATAACATAATCCCGTCCGGCTGATCCCCGAGGATTTCTTCTGCCGCTGTAAATGCCGGATAAACGGTCACATCACATCCTCTTTTGTTGAGAGAATTTGCAATGTTGCTCTTTGTACCCAGATCTAACAGGGCAACTTTCAGTCCGTCTCCCGGAAAATGTTCTTTTTCTTTTCTTGATACGGTCTTAACCGCGTCTTTTACCTGATATCCTTTTAATTTTGGAAGGAGCTCATCCAGATCAAAGTCCGGATTAGTTGTGATCATGCCTCCCATACAGCCTTCTTCTCTCAAAATTTTTGTAATCGCTCTCGTATCCACTCCCTGGATTCCAGGAATATCATTAGCGATCAGATAACTTTCCAAATCCTGTTCACTTCTGAAGTTACTTGCGGTTCTTGATAATTCTCTTACAATAAAAGCCGAATGCCATGGCTTTACGGATTCCGCATCCTCAAGACATACACCGTAGTTACCGATCAGCGGATATGTCATGACGACTCCCTGTCCCTGATAGGACGGGTCCGTAAGCACCTCCAGGTAGCCTGTCATCGATGTATTGAATACAACTTCGCAGATGACTTCTTTCCTGGCGCCGAAACTTTTTCCTTTAAACACTTGCCCATCTTCCAAAATCAAAAATGCGTCCATGAATCTGTTTCCTCCTTAAAAATGTGCATAAAAAAAATATATCCAAAAATAAAAATCACGAATCCAAGCATTGATGCCAGACGCAGTTCAATGCAATATGTGGTATTATTTTAGATATATCTCTCTACAAATTGTAAAA
Organism: Anaerostipes hominis (ex Lee et al. 2021); assembly: GCF_002270485.1. GTDB lineage: Bacteria > Bacillota > Clostridia > Lachnospirales > Lachnospiraceae > Anaerostipes > Anaerostipes hominis. Next base: position 182,013 of record NZ_NQOG01000001.1, read on the forward strand.
ATTTTATCACAAATAAAAACCTTTTGCAAGGGTTTTTGACAATTATTTTTTGTTTTTCGAAAAAACACACCCGCAAAACCTTTGTCGGTACAAGTCAAACTTTTGTGATAATTCCACAGAGCGTTTATAACCGTTTTTCTTTTTAAAATCGGACGGCAGAAACCTCACCTGGTACTGCGCCTCTAATTGCTGACCGATTTCATTGAGCCATTGGGCATTTTTCAGTGGGCTGATGGTAAGGGTCGTGGTAAAATAGTCACTTCCCAATTCTCCTGCCTTTTTCGCCGCCTCAGTAAGTCTCAGCCGATAGCACCGAAGACATCTCTTCCCGCCCTCCGGCTCTCTTTCATATCCTTTGACTGCCTGATAGAACTCTTCCGGACGAAACTCTTCCTTTATAAAAGATACTTTATCCGGAAGTTCCATCTCTGAGATCAGACGCTCCTGCTCCTTGGCTCTTTTTTCGTATTCTTCTTTGGAGTCAATGTTAGGGTTATAATAATATACTGTGATTTGAAAATACTTCGAGAGATATTCCAAAACATAACTGCTGCACGGGGCACAGCAGCTGTGCAGCAAAAGAGAAGGCCTCTTTCCCTGAAGCCCTTCTATGATACCGTCTAACTTTTTCTGATAATTTTCCTTCATCTTTTTCACTCCTGTGTATTATTATACACGAAAACAGCAGGATTTCAATTTATCAAAGTTGAAAATTGTACAAAGAGGACAAGTTTAATATTTTCCTCAGCAACAAAAAAACAGCATTGCCATCTGAATTACACCAGAACCGGCAATGCCATTGTTTATTTAAATTTAACTGCTGTGCCGTAGGCCATAATCTCGGCAGCACCCGACATGATTTCCGTTGATGCATAGCGGACACATACAACTGCATCTGCCCCTAATGCTTCTGCCTCCTCTACCATACGTTTTGTGGCAAGCGCCCTGGCTTCGTTCATCATCTCTGTATAGGCTTTCAGTTCACCGCCAACCAAATGTTTAAACCCCTGAGTAATATCTCTTCCTACATTTTTGGTCTGAATGGTATTGCCTTTGACCATTCCTAATGCTTCGAAATCTTTTCCCGGTATTGCTTCAGTAGTTACTAAGATCATCTTCCTCACCACTCCTTACTTCCTTAATGCGTTCAACGAGTACGAAAACGGAGACACCCGCCAGACAAAGCGGAATCAGACCGATCAGCAGACGGAGAACGACAGATAATGGAATGAGTACAAAAATCAGTCCAAAGTAAAATAATAAAAATGCGATTGTGAAAACCGTCACAATGATTGGGGCAATCAGCTTTTTCAGCATAAAGAATGCGTCTCCTTTTGTATTAATTTTATAATACAATAATATAATATTTTTATTATAGTGTCAATTAGAAAATTTTATCCAAATTAATGACGAATCATTATTTTTCAAATTCTTATTCATCATTTTGTGTACAGCTTATTGTTGTAATGTCTCTTTTTACTTCCATTTCAGCATGTCTCTTTAACCAAACAAAATATTTAATTATCTCCCTGGATATCATCATATATTCTTTTTGACTAACTTCATCGATTATGTAGGTAAATGCGTTGTCCGCCTCTTTTGGAATTGAAAAGACAAATGAAATCCATTTCATTGATTGCTCAAATATTTTCTGTTCTATTGAAGACGTCCCTTTTCCTTTTAAAAAAGCAAAAGTAGTGATAAATCCATTATCCCTCATAAGAACTGGAAGTTTTCTGCAGATGGTTCTTAATTGCTCTTTTTTGCTTTTTATACTTTCCTGTACTTTTGGATCTCCAAGATCTTTTGATTCCTCAATATGTTCTATGAGGTCGTTGATTGCATTATAGGAAGCCAATGCCCTACGACGATTTAGATCTACAAAGTGGTTTTCCATTCTTTACTTCCTCCCTTTTCATTTCACTGATTGTCACACTTCCTTTTCCAGTATTAAGATTTCTTCCAATCTGATATACTTTACCTTCTTTTTCATTCGTTTCAATCCATCTAGAAATTTGAGGAAGCACAGGTGCTTTTACTGGTCTGACAAGATCCTTGAATTCACAAATAAATCCATACAAAATACTTCCTTCCGGCAAATATTCTTCTGTAAACAGTGCCTGATTTTCGAGTCTGTTGCGAGTAATAATCTCTGTATGATATCTAGTAAAATATCTAAAATCTTTATCAGATACGATTCCAATATGTTTGATCACTGTTTGGGAAAGTCCAAGCTTTCTTAAAAGATCCTTTATCACATTATCTTTATAGTTAACAGCCTGTAATTTATATCCTCCAATCCATTCTGTATCATCGTGATGAGACCACTGACATATCACACCATCTACAACCCGCCTTTTCAGTCCCTTCAATTCTTGGGAAACATCATCACATTCATATTCGTTCCATGAAATTTCTAAAAAGAATTGTTCTAAACAGTTTACACTTGTTAAAAGCCTGTAAATCCCATGTGACGATTGAACCGAAAAAAACAGCAGCCTTAAATCTGAAAAAGAAAGTTTTGCCTGCTCCGGTGATTTATTTTGAATTATTTTTTTTAGCTTACCGTCCATTTTATAGAGCAGACTTCCTTTGAACGTCCCTGCATCTATTTTAGGGAAATCATCATTTCTTTGGATATTGCAGTCCGCTCTAAAATCTCCTTCGCCTGACCCTGCACAAACTGGCGTATTTGCTATACACCAAACTGCATTTGCTCTGTTTTTAATGCTCATAATATTCACCCCCTTTTTCTCACAGTGCATCTTTGAACAAATCCTTTAAATCCTCTTTAAGAGTATCCAAATGAAAAACTTCCAATCCGGCCCGGCGTGCAGATGAATATGCCTTTATTATATTTTCATATCCATCAGACTTTACACCTTCTACTGCTTCACGCTTGCTCAGTGGTGTTATCAATATAGGTTTTCCATATACACCGCCTAGCGCATAAGCTGTATACTCCCGTGACTTTGCGTTTTCTGCTGACATAAACCCAGATTTACATTCAAAAACAACTGTTTGTCCTGATCTCAGCAATAAGACAAGATCCAATTCACAAAATTTTTCTTTCCCATTCCAATCATTTTTGTATACTTTTACACTATGGGATAAACTCTGAAAAAAATCTGCATCTGGCTTTGATATTTCTTGTACCGCATTCCAAATCACTGCTGCCGCCATATATTCCAGAAAATATCCAAAAAGATAATTGCTTCTATTATTTAACGACTCTTTTATTATCTCAATATCATCAGTTACTTTACCCTTATGGTTTATACCGTCAAGCAATTTAAAAAACTCATTTGCATTATTTTCTTTCTTATTCCACTTATTTGACTCGATTAACTTTTTCCGTACTTCTTCATTTACTTCATATAGTTTGGAATAAAAATTAGAATAAGCCTTCAGCAGATTTAAAAAATCTCCTTCGTTTTTTCCTTCATGAATAAATACAGCATCACTGATATCCGTTTCGTATCCTGCCAGACGAAACAGGTTGTGTAAATCTATTGTATCGCTTCTATAACTATTGTTTACAGCTCCAAATTTCCACTCATTTGTATCATAATAGCCAACAGTAATCTTCTGGGTATTTCCCTCTAAGTACATAACTGTATGATTTGAACTTGTATCGGCATTATCCTCTATATATTTCATTGCGGTAAATAATATATTTCTCTGTCCTCCCGTGACATTCCAAATAAAGTTTTTATTTTTTTTGTCCTCAATACAATTTTCAATTTTTCTAATATAATCTTCACACTTAAATCTTCTAGGCAATTTTATATCATCAGAGTCAATCCATGGCCTTTCCTCATATCTGTGGTGATAAACTGAAGAAAAATTTTCGTCCCACATCTTATTTGAAAATCGTTTATTTTCCCCGTCTTCATAAGTTAAATTTATAATTTCTAAAGATTTATTTTCCCTATTTTTTAAATTTTCTACCGGCAGATAGTTTACAATTTGATTTAGTGTAGAACACATGACATATACATCGCATTTTTCCTGAGCTTGTCTCCATCTATTTTCAAAATCAGTCATAGACAGCCTCCTCATTTCCCAGTATAAAACTTCCAAATCCTCGATGCTTTTGAACAATTACATCCGACAGTATCTCCGATAATAATTTTTTGTTTTGTTCATTCGTATTAGATTTAAATTGGGTGCTTTTTAACAGATATAAACTTCCTTCTGGGATGACTTTTTTCAATTCTTTGGGCTTATTCTTTGCCATATCCCATCCTCCGGCTGTCTCTGGTTTTCCTATAATCTTTGACAAGACCGAAATTCCTTTTTCTTTTAATACACTCTCCAGACTTTTCTCATTCTTCATAATAAACGGTGTGGTAAAGATTAATTTTAAGTTTTCACTGCTGCTTTTCTTTTTGTTATATTCTCTAACATCTTTATGATACTCGTCCAATGACCCCAAAAATAATTCTAGCCTGGCCATCCTGGCCTCTCCCCCTAATAAAATATTCGCTCTAAATCCCTTTGATATTTCATCATGCATCTCTGCCTCGATAAGAAAGCAAGTATTCTTATATGTATAATCTCTCATTGTTGTAAAATATAGATGTTCTTTTTTTGCTATCTTCTTATTATCTTCCAATTCTATTCCTGTCTTTTGATATTCACCTGCAAACTCTTGTTGATTTTTTAAATAAATTTCTTCTTTTTCAGATATATCATAGCAAGTCATAAATTCATATAAACTGATATATTTTCCCGAAGCTGGTTTGACTTTTTCTTGAAGCTGAGGATTCGTATAAAGCAATCCCTTTTGAAAATTACTATCCCGTATGTCACCATCCTCATTTACCATAAGATCTCTTGGAGCAGGAAGATAAATTTCATTCTCCATCTCTAAATATATCTGTCTGATTTTTAAATTCTCTTTTAAAACATCTTCCAGTATTGTCGTATTTCTTTCTATAAGAGTTTTATGAACCTCATTCAAATATCCATTTTCCATCAAACTCGTGCATATTGCACCATAAAAAACAGAGGGATACGGAAAAAATCTGCTTTCTACATAATTAGAAGTTTTTTTATCCAATAAAGTCCCATCCCGAAACATAACTGTATCCCACGGTTCTATTTTTACTGTAATGATCCCCATCCCATTCCTCCTATTTTTCACTGAAAGATGCTAATTTCTCTGCTATATGCATCAGATCAAAATAAGCATTAAAGTCTATGCAAAATCCATCTTTGGCTTCTTTTGTAACATCATTTCTAAGATTAATTAACAAATCAGTTAATTCTTGTTTTTCCTCAGAGCTCTTTCCCTCGCTTTTCCTTGCCACAATCCTTTTTGTCTCATTATTCATGATGAATCTTAAATCTGTATATTCATCCACACCAAAGTTTTCTCCCCAGCCCATGAATTCCTCTTCCATTTGAAAAATAACACTTCTTGAAAACTGATGCCTGCAAAACGCGGAAATCAGGCTGTAAAAATGATTCTGCATTCTATCGCCTTTTACAAAAATCATTCTTGAACCACTGCCTCTATATAAAACAGAGAAACAGCATCCCCCTTTTCCGTCTTTTCTATAATGTTGTTTTACTTGTTGCATGCTCTCTCTGGACTTTTTCAGAACATATCGAAGCGGCTCCTTGCAGTGTGCAACTATAATACTTTTAGAAAATGTCATCCCTGAATCACACATTTCAATCCAGTCTGACTCTAGCTTCTTTGTAATATCCTCTATACAAAAAACAGGACAAAAAAAGAGCATGTCATCTCCCCCGGCATAGATCACAGCGTTCTCGTTCTCTGTTACTTTTTTCACCTCTTGGTTAATGAACTCTTTCTCTTTTATGAAAAATTCATTTGCTGCCCGACTTATTTTTTTCTGATAATTATGTAATTCTTCATCCCTCTCCCATCCTTTTTCCCCTGAGATGTACATCCCCATATCATCGATATCAATTCGTACTAGTGCGTAATATAGAGAACCAAAGTTCTCTGTTGATGGAAATGCAATGCGTTTTCCTTCTTTTCTTTTGTTACGGCATTCGTTGCACAAATACTCTTCATCAACTAGAGCGTCAGCTAACCGAATTCCACAAATACTACAAATATGGGATGTCACTTGTTCTTCAGATTCTTGTTTCGGCAAAAATGCGTTCAGCCTATTATTTTTATACGCTTGAAATTTTCGGTACAAAAATTTATATGTCTCCTGATAATTCTCTTTCATAGAACATACGGTAATAAAACATGGCAGATCTTCAGAACATCTCTCTCCTTCTTTCATCAATACATCTAAAATCTGTTTTTCTACTTCTTCAGAAGTTTTGTCTGTCTGTAATTTAGCAATAAAAAAATTCGGAGGATCTCCGACAACACCCTCACCCAGCAATAATTCGCAGGATTCAAACTCTCTTTGAATTCTTTTTTTAATCCATAAAATCTGCTTAATGACTCTCTGACTGCTTCCGTAAAGATCTGCAGTCTTTTTGGCACGACTAATGTATTCTTGAACACCGCTGACTGATACCAACAGTAACTTTTCTCCCATAATTACCCCTCTATTAAATACTTAATGTATGTTTGACAATAATTCCTGACAAAATTGTTATATCTCTTTACTCTAAATTCACTGACTATCGGTATTACTTTTGAATCTTCGCTGCCATAACAAGATGCATTTAATAAATATTCTTTTGTATTGGCCGTCTCATGGATACATTTCTTTACATCTTTATAGAATTTCTTCAATTTTCTTTCTCTGCCAATCCTAATCTTTTCCAGACATAAATAGTTAGGGTCGTTACAATTAAAAATAATATTTTGCCCTTTATTTAACTGTTTTATATGGTCTTCACCAGTAATACTGATGATTAATTGCTTCAGTATCTCAATTATATCTTTTTCTTTTGGTGCAGCATCATTATTTTCAATAACCTTAAAGGCTCCATACCCCTTCCGGCTTCTTTGTCCGATTCCTCCAAGATAAGAGGTCAGTTTTAAAATTTGCAAGTATTTATCTAATTTCTCAGAGTCATGGGAAAGCAACTCAATTTCAATCACTTCTCCTTCCTCGAAGAAATCTACAGTTCCCCCTTTTCCTAAATTAACGGATTGCGCATTTGGTCTATCAAATTTATATTGACGTATGCTGACCGGAGCCTTTCTACCTAAACTTCCAAACAACGCTGATTCTTTACGATACAACTCTTCTGCGGAATCAAAGCACTGTACAGCTCTCCACCAAAATCTCATGGCAGACTTTAACTCTGTAATACGAAATTCTAATTCCTTTTTATTAGCACCATGTGTCCCCATAGCCGTTATTAATTCTAACTTAATTCTTTTTTTCAAGATAGCCATAACCAACCGCCCCTTTTGCCCCAAAATTACATACTTGAATACACTCAAGAAATGCTTTTTCTATATCATCTTTATCCCTATTGTCTTTTCCAATTATCATTTGTATCGTCATATCTTTAATTTCTACTGCATAGAAATTTACCAAATTTGGTTTTTGTAGTGTTGGAAAATTCATTTTTTTCCCAGTTTGTGATTGCTGATAATAATTACCATATTGATTAGAAATGATATCCTTTTTGATTGTGTATTGATCCGGGGTAGCCGTTAAAAATATAATTTGTCCTTCATTGTCTTCATCGCCAAACCAATTTTTGATTTTTGCTTCAGATATGTGCCCATCTTGTTCACAAAAGGAACGGAAGACTCCTTTGATTGCTGTCGCTGGCAGCTCAGGGATACCATATAAAAAATTCATATGAAAATATAACTCTTTCTTGATTGTTTGACCTGTCCCAATCAGCATTCTGCTTTCTCCAAATCTTTGCAAAGGAAAGTTTAAAGTATGCCATTTTTCTTTTGAATATATTGACTGTATTTTATTTTTTTTATGATGAATATACTCTTTAGGTATATTAGGAGTTCTGACAATCAAATCTTTTTTGGAACTAGTAAAATAATAATGTAGATATGGATTTTGAATATCCAAAAGCTCTTGCTCTGTATGCTCAATTCTAGTCATGTATTCTTTCCCTTTTAGTTGGTCATTACATTTTTTATTGGCATTATTGCTTTCAGGATGAACAGACATCAAGATTGCAGTTTTACATAATTTCATTGTATCTCTTACACACTCAGCATAGCTTTCGTTATCAGCGGGAAATTTACATTGATCTTTATTCATCCCTCCTTCACCAAACAAATAATAGTATATGAACTGGAAAATATGTCTCTCAGAATCATTTTCTGACCTCTTTGTAAACAAAAACTCCATCGTATAATCCAGTCCAAATTTATAGACATAAGCTGGTATTTTTTTGAGGAGATTTATATCCGAACTACTAAATTCTTTCATGCAGTCCATTATATAAGTCAAACATTCCTTTTCTGTTTTCAACTTACTTACCCTCCTCTGTCTTAATCGCCACGAAAGAAGTAATTCCCTTTCCTATTGTCGTATCTCCGCCAAGTTGAATCATTCCCTCAACTCTAGGGTATTTGTTTGATTCTGCTTCCTTTATTTCTTTCCCCTGTTCCTCCAATATTGTCTTAGCAAAAGAATTTTTATCACAGTTCTGCATATCTTCTACAAAATTATATAGTACAGTCTGTTCCGGCAAAAATTCTTCTGTAAACAGTCCGCCATCCTGTACGACTCCGCTATCTCCAATTTTAATTCGGGTAATCACCTCTGTACTGAATTCACAAAAATAGGAAAACATATCATTGCTGACCATGTAAATATCATTTTGTATTTTATTTCTTAGATACTTATCTTTCTCTGAAACGATAAAATCCGAAGGAAATTTTAATTTCTTATTTTCCTGAACTTGAAATTCAAAATCTTCCAGTATTTTTTTGTCTCCTGGATCTTCATTTTTACCTATCATAATTATTTTATTATCATCAAGTGTTTCTTCCCATTCTCTGAACTTGTTTGTTAGGTTCTCAAACCTTTTAGATCCATCAATCTCATTTAGAAACCTATTTAAAACAAATGGGCAGGTCACCCATACAAATAACTCTTTACCACTACTTTTTACAGGAAGAAAGAGGATTCTGGCGTCTGTAAAGCAAATCTTTCCTGGCTCTCCCTGATCCGAATCACTATCGCTCTCTTTACCAAAATAGTCTTTATATTCACTGATACTTCTAAAATTCCCTTTGATACTCGATGCCTCTCCCTTAGGAAATCCAGTGTGCTTTTCTCTTTGTATAGGAAGGTCAACAACCCCTAATTCAGTTCCTGTTCCCATATGTAAAGGTGTTTCATTTCGATAAAATACTAGAAATCTCATAATCAATACTCAGCGTTGTTATAATAGCTGTTTCTCCTTTTTGTTTAATATTTACATTTTCGTTTCATACAAATACATTTCTACATTACTAAGAATTAAGTTATAAATACTATGCCCGATTTTTGTTGAACTGACTCTCATCCCCCTTATTAACAAAAGGAAAAGACAGAAATTGTATATTTACAACTTCTGTCTAATTATTTCTATGCAAAACATGCTTATAAGAACAGCTATAGTCAGCTATTCTAATGAATTTGCTATTCTTTTTCTTATCCCATTTTGAAACGGATTGGTCCCCATATCTATGAAAGACATTTTTGTTCATCATATCTATATTATAATCCCTAAATCCTCAACCATTCTATCTACTATTTTACTACAATCATCCTGTTTTTTCAACAAATTCCAGAAAAAATCCTTCACTTATATCTTAAAGATAAAAATGTAAAAAATTTTATGTAAGAGAGGAGATTTCAATACATCTAATGTTTTTATTTATCAACACTAAAAAGTAGTTGACAAAAGTACATCAATAATTTCAATACATCTAATGTTTTTATTTATCGCTGTGTTGGGTTTCCGTCACCGTCGCTAATAATTTCAATACATCTAATGTTTTTATTTATCCAGACTTTATATTAGGTATAAATCTAACTAAAAAATTTCAATACATCTAATGTTTTTATTTATCCCGGAGCAGATCACAAGGTTGATATGCAAAGACTATTTCAATACATCTAATGTTTTTATTTATCGAAAGAAAACTGGAAGTAGCGCAGGACTATATAAAATTTCAATACATCTAATGTTTTTATTTATCAGGGCTAAGTCTGTATATTCCCCAATCTTATATTTATTTCAATACATCTAATGTTTTTATTTATCTTGATCCGGTCAAACCTTGCCATCTCCTCATCCGATTTCAATACATCTAATGTTTTTATTTATCCCACCGAAGGAAGAGGTCACAGAAATTCAATATCAATTTCAATACATCTAATGTTTTTATTTATCGAATAGAGGGAAGCAGCATCTGAGCAAAATAAGATTTCAATACATCTAATGTTTTTATTTATCCAACGCTTTTAAGCCATTTCTATTTTTTATCATACCCTATAAACCCTTATTTTTCAACATTTTTTAAATATTTTCCCAACCTCCGCCCTGAAATTTCAATTTTCTCCCATATGTCCTCCTAACCCGCATAAAATCACGCTTTTTTCAGTTTTAATATAAATATGGTTGGGAAACGACCTTCCTTATTGTGGAATTAAAACCATTCTCAAGACTAGTTTAATAGCATCCTCAACAGCTCGATCCACCGATCTTCTCATATATTATACCTTTCAGACAGACTAGTTCATTTCCACATCAAACCTAATCTTCATTGGAGTGAACTAGTCTGCCAAGCAAAAAACAGCTTTTCAAAAACTTTTTGTTGTTCGATAAATACCTGTTAAAAACTGATGAAAGTTAATGAAAAATCTTCACAGTATCAAACTTTCTCCCACATTATCTTCCGGATTACCCAAGATCTCCTCCCCAAATACATTATCATTCATCAGCTTAATAATGCAGACAAAATCCTCATCTTCATCCAATACTTTTTTAAGATCATTCCTGAGCCTAATCAGTTTAGAAGGGGACATTTCTCCCCGGAATACAGATTTTTGAAAATGGGTCAGATACTTTTTACAGACTTTAAACACCTTCTGCACTCGTTTTTCATTTACATCGTAAAATACAAAAGCATAGTTGTAATTCATCTTCTTTTTCATCTACATCTTCTCCTTCAGACTAAATGGCCGGAATTCCTTATCCTCCCAAATAAATTTAATCAGCTTATAGCAATCCAATTTAATGGCAGTTCGATACGTTACCTTTCGTTTTAATTTCGGATGCTGGAATGCAGTTTCCATTCGCTTCTCAAATGCTTCAATGAATATTTTTCTTCCATCTTCATTTAAGAGACAATAGTTTACTCTCTTATCAAAATGCTTCTCTACTTTCAGCTGCTTTCGATTCACCAGATCAAAAATAGTCCGATATACAATAACAGGTTTGAACACTTCACACATATCAAGACTCAGCGAAAACCTTCCTTCTGACGGCTCATGCAGGAAACTGATTCTCTGATCCAGATGTGTCCGGTAAATAGCCGAGATTGTCTTCGCATACAAAAGAGTATTTCCAAAGGAAATCAAGGCATTGATAGGATTGTCCGGCGGACGTTTTACTCTTTTGTTCATAACAAAATCTTCTGGAAGAAAGCTTTTAAAATCTTGATAAAACCTCTGCCATGCTTCCCCTTCCGCTGACATCAGCTGTTTAATATCTGACGCTTCATTTACCTGTCTGATGAATTCATCTCCAAGCCAATCAATCGTTGTCTTCACTTCATCATTGCCGTGCTTATAATAATGATATAAAACCTCCCTGATATTTTCTCCGATTCCGCATACAATAGCCCTTGCAATTTCTATCCGCTTTGTCTGATGAGCCTCTGCCTGTTTCATTAAGAGCCTGCCGCTCATATATTGGGGCTTCGGATAAAATGTACCGCTGTATCCCTCATAGTAGTTAAAAAAATGTACAACCACATGATTCTGTGATAAAAAGTCTAAGAGTTTTGAATTCATAGATACCTCATTAAGGCAGTAAATTTCTTTTGTATTTTCAATGGGTATGTAAATATTCTTTCCGTCTTTTCTGAAACATAAGGAATTATCTTTTCGTGTCAATTCTCCCATGGATGTAATATATTTTGTACTTCCCATACCTTCTCCTCCTACTCGATATAACAGTACTCATAGTACGCACATTTTTTACACTTTGGCTTTCCTAACACACCCGGTACATGATCACTTTCCAGCAATTCTTTGATCCTTTCCTCATACAACCGCAATTCTTCTTCCAGTTCCGGAGTCAGCTCCACAACCTCAATCTTCTTTTCTTTTTTGTTTTTTTCAACAAATTCAAGTTTTCCTTTTCTGATAATCCCGTTTCTTTTCAGCACTTTTAAATAGTATAAAATCTGCCATCTTGCCGCTTCCGGGTCGGCATCAGACTTTTTGATCTCTGTCAGATATTCTTTTGTCAAACGGTCCAGCTTAATGTTTTCAATCGCCAGTTCTGTATTTTTTCCCTGCTCTGCTTTCTGCTCATGAATCGCCTTTCCGATCTTAACCTCCTCACTGTTATCCTCCAGATTCATCCGGTTTCCAAACAAATAGCACTGCCGTTTACAGTGAAAATAATAATTGATTAACGTCCCATTGATCTCCATATGCTTTCTCCATCCTATAAAAAATCCGGTGTCCCGTCCTTTCCTTCCAGCATCATTTTATCAAGTCTTCCATTCTGAAAATACTTCTCCCCATCCTCAATCATATAGAGTTCCCCGATTTTGTCACTGTACATTAAGTCTGTTTTCTGGATCGTATAAGTAAAGTAGTTCATCCTACTCCTGACTTCTGAAAGCTCATATTTTTTCTTGGAATAATCCATTTTCTGATCCAACAAAAGTTCTTTGTACTTGTCCCAGATTTCCTTTCCATCGATTACTGTCCCATCTTCCTCTTCTACTTTTCGGCAAAGGTAAACTGACATGCTCCACATATCATCCTGAATCAGCTGCATTCTTTTTTCAATCTTAGTATGATCCAGGAGACCGAGCTGTGTCGCAAAAAATGCTGTGATTCCGTAATCTCCCGTACTTTCCATAAAGGTTTGCTTTAATACCTCTAAAACAGAACCGTAATATTTCTGAAACGCTTTTTCAAAAAGAATCACTCTCATTTCTTCATTGGCCAGCGTATATTCCAGATTTTCTATCCTGGCATCTCCGTCCCGGTAAATATGCCGCGGATTATCCATTTCAAAGAAGTATACGACTGCATCTTGCTTTTTACAGGACCTGTTGATCCTTCCCATAAACTGCTCCTCACTGTCCAATTTAGACCAGTTTTTATATCCGATATCCATGTCAATATCTACGCCGGCCTCGATCACCTGGGTTGACACCAAAATCATGCCCTGCTCCCCTGCGGAATCAATCTTTTTCAGCACCTGCTTTCTCTCCAGAATGCTCTGATCTCCTGTGAGCAGTTCAGCCGGTACTTCCAGTCGTCCATCCTCCTGAAGCATTTGAAAAAATGTATAAGCAGACTCTTTTTTTATAAATTCTACCAGGACCTTTTTCTTAAGCTCCTGTTGACTTAATACATGATCCAGCAGATCTTCCATGGTAAAGTCTTTTTTCATAAGACTGTAATCCGCATGTACTCTGTTTTTAAAAACCGGATGAGAAAAAAATTTCTCTCTGTCCCTGATCAGCGGCACGGCATTTTCAAGTTCCGGAGATAACACATCCAGGTTCGGCAGTGTGGCGGACATTATGATAATTTTCATATTAAGAAATGATGCAAATTCTTTTAAAAATAAAATAATCTCCGTCCAGATACTGTTTCGGTAACTCTGGATTTCGTCCAAGACAAGAACGCTGTTTGCCAGCTGATGAAAGCCAAATGTACTTTCTTTTCTGCTCCCGAACATCGTATCAAACAGGCTGACATGGGTCGTTAAGATCATAGGGTAATTTAAAAACTGGCGGTTCAGCAGTGCTTCCTGATAATATTGAAGCTCATCTGTTTTTAACTTAACCCGATCCATTGGAATCGGCTTCATGGAATTTACCACTGCAATATCCTCCATAACCTTTGATCCCCCGAATATTTTTTCCATAGACTCAAGGTTTTGCTCAATCAATGTATTAAATGGGTATACATAAAATATCTTTCCAATGCGAGATTTTTTCTTCATAAGCTGAAAGCTTAAATTGACAGCCAAATTCGACTTCCCGCTTCCGGTCGGTGCTTCAATGAAGAAAACGTTCTGATCCATATGCTTTTTTAATTCCCTTTCAGCATCCAGAAAAAGTTCCGTCCGCATAATATTGATATTCTCTTCTTTCTGCAGATCTTTTTCTTCCAAATATTTTTCCTGCTCATAATTTCGTATTCCATGATTAAGTTCTGTCCCATAATATTGTCTGCAAAACTCATCCATATGCTCCATTCCGCCAAAATGCCTGATCTGCACTCCACTCATATATTCTGATGTAGCATAATGGTCACTGGCAACCAGCAGAGAATAGATCAGCCGTTCATACGCGTAAAAAAGAATCTGCCTGGTCCGGCTTTTTTTATCACGGGCTGTCTTTTTTACATTTCCTGCGGCTTTCCCAAGTTTTTCTCTTCCAAGAGAACACTTGAATCGCTTTTTATAAAATTCAAGATTTTCTTCATCTTCCAACATTTCAATCAAATGATAAATATCTTCATCTTCAAAACTTTTGAGATAATTTGCAAATGTGTCTAAATCACTGTGGTGTTTTGCTATCAAATAAGAATTCAGAAATAAGAACTCCTTCAACTGCTTCTTATCACTCTTGTCAAGCGCCCATACTTTTTCCATAAAATATTCAAAATAAAGAACAGCCGAGATCAAAGAGTGATGGCTATTAGAAAAAATCTTTTTAGTCTCCGGCATTTCATGATCCATCTTCTCCTTCTGAAAATAAGGATTTACTTTTCCAAAATCATGAAAGGTCACAATTCCAAATATCATACTCCTGAAAAGATTCTTCGCGTCCCAGCTGATCTGATCAAAATATTTTTTTTCAAACACCTCCATGCAGTGCTCCAGATTCTTTTCCTCAAAAATCTTTAGAAAATAAGATTCTGCCAGATTGGTGTGCTCTTTTAATGTTTCTTTTTTCCTGTCATCTTTCTTTGGCCTGTGAGCAAAATACCGCTCCGGTTGTTTGATCAGATCCTCTATTTTTACAACATCTTTATCAAAATACATATCTGTTCCCCCTAATAATGTAAAAACCCGCCGGAAAGAATTCTGCTCAAAGACAGAATCCTCTCCGGCGGTATTTTAATAAAACACAATCATATTTTCTCCTGCCAGGTATAAGGGCACTCCACATTCTTTTATATATTGGTTCGTATAAACAAACGGCTCTGTGACATAAAGGTTTGTGAAAGGGTCCAATGCATATGGCAGTCCTTCCTCATACTTATAGAAATCCTCTTCCTCATCGTCGTCTTCATCCAAATATGCAAATGTGACTTTTCCTTTTGGCATCAGACAATCCATTTGCCTGTTTTCCGGTGAAATTTCCTCTGCCTCCATAATCTCAGGATGCAAAAGATCCGCAGGATGGTCGTTCTTCCCGAGATAAGGAGAATAAACACAGCGCCTGCCCATCAAAGCTTCAGAGAGTTTACGGCTCTCCTCACAATCCAGGAGAATATAGATATCCCACTCCGGTGATTCCAGCCATTGTTCTTTTATGATCAGATTGCCGCCCTGCTCCTTGGAGGCATAGCCGACTGAATTATTAAAGTATTGGATTTTTTTCGGAATCCAGCCTTTCTCATTTTTCGGCACGATGGAAAGTCTGCAGTCTTTGAGCCGTTCATAAAACTCCGGGAAACCTGGTCCTGCCATGGAATGCTTTTTCCTTTTATCTGTTTTTATGGATTCATAGCCTGAATAGCCAAGTACGGCTCCAAAGATCCCGAGAAGAACAACTTTATGAATCTGGCCATAAGTAAAATAATAATAACTGTTCACATCCGGCTTCTTGAAAAACGCAGTCCTTCCTTTCAGAGTAACCTTGCATACTTCCATTGGCTACACCTCTTTTTGTGTAATGATATTATAGTATTTTGCTCCCTGGATTTCACAATCTAATTTGGTTGTATAAGGATTATAGTAAATTTCCACGCTTCTGATTTTGTCTGCGAGATCATCTAAAAATGCGGTATCTTCAAATGCGATGATGTTTTTATCCTCTCCCTTTGTAAATGTCATATATTCAGAGAGGTTCGGAAGATATAAATCCGGATCTGTCTCCACAAACAGAGCAAACTCATTTTCGCAACCTTCTTTTGAGTTAGTGGCAAAAGCAGTGGCTGAAACTAACGCCGTGCGTTTGAAATTCTCATAGTCTTCTTCTGTGTATCCGTCAGTCACGCCCAGCTGGACAAACTCTTTATATGCCAGAGGATTTACAACAAACGGATAGAAATAATGAGCCTCATTGCTGACGATTTTTGTTCCGAGTGTAGAGTTTTTCGCTTCTTCCTTTTTATTGTCTTTCGATCCGTCCCTGAACGGAGATAAAATCTGCTGTTCCTCCGGGCTTGTTCCCTCATATTTATTGAATCCCTGTCCAAACTGAACGGCTCCGGTGATGGATATATTGTTTTTTTCTTCGGCAAACGTTGCTCCAAAATTTTTTACGTCTGCCGCTTGGAATAAGTTTGTGATCACTTCCTTTGTGTCATTACATTTTTTCAGATCCTCTATACCATATAAATATTCGTACCGCTCTTTCAGGGAATTTGGAACCAATGTCACTTCACCCTTTTTCCCGTCGGAAAATTTCATAGATTTGATATAAAGAACTTTCTTCCCTTCATTGTCCCACATTTTTTTCATTGGATATTTCAGTGCCTTGTCACTGCCAAAGGTTGTTCCATCCTGTGTGGTTTTCGGATATCCGGTAAAATCGGCATTCCAGTTAGCCATGATTGAAGAAATTCCTAAGACTCCATATACTCTTTTATCCATTTACTTATCCTCCTTTGGTACATAAATCAGACTGCTGTGTAAATATCCTGCTATCATCAAATCCTTCTCAAATTGCCCTTTCAGCTCATATTCCGTTATCATGCAGTAAAGGTTATTGAAACGTCTGCTCGATACTTCGATATCATAATTATATTTCAAGAAAAATTGTACCAGTTTCTTTTTTAAGACTGCATCTGTTCTTGCATTTAAAAACGGATTTACCAATGCATGTGTCTTCTTTTTTCCTTTATTTAATGAAATATAATACTGTACCAGCTGTCCGACGGCAAAAAAGTATTCATTATCTGACTGTATTTCAGATGTTTCCTTCGCATCCAGTTTTGCCTTTAAATCGGTCACTATCTGATTAATTCTATTCTCCATCGTATCCTCTCCTTTATCCGAAAAATATTCCAACAGTGAGTGGCGCAAATTAAAGCAGTCCATGGCCTTAAAAATGTAGCCTTCCTTCAACGCTCCCAGTACTAAATCCAAAGATACGTTTCCCAGAACCTTTGCGACCTGCACCTCTTCATCTTTGTACAGCCAGTCAAAAATAGCTTCCCTGGAAATGATGAGATTCCGCTTGATATATCCATCATTCATTCCCAGTTTATTCTGGGGCGTAAAATAATTGCCCTTCAGAAATTTAGAAAAGAAAACTGCGTCCAGCAGACTCTGGATCTTCTCTTTCGTATAATAAGTGCCATATTCGGTTCCTTCTTTATGCTCTTTCGGAGTATAGGAAAGGGCATTTCGATATACTAACGGCCTTCTTACAGAAGGGTGATAACTTGGAATAATATCGCTGCTGTGGATTTCTACTTCTTTTCCTTTTTGAATCCGCAGATAATATCCCTTAAAATCACGATCAATGATTTCATTGTTTTTGAACGCACATATCGTCCTTTGATCCGTATCGATATATACATTGGATTTACCCGCCATGGCAAAGTTCATCAGATGATCAAAAAACTTTTTCTGAAGAAGGACTTCCTCTTTGTTCAGCAGAAACGGCACCTCAATTTTTTTCGTACGGCTGGACAGGAAAGGTTTTTTCGCATTCATTCCGAGATTGTTATTTGGCAGGCCGTAAACTTCGCCTTTCATCTCCAGATTATAATCATTGCTGTTATAAATATTCGGCACCAGATATCTGTCATTTTCCCGTTGATACTGCTCCATCGGTGCTTCAAAAAATATTTTCAGATAATCTTTTTTGGAAAGATCCACATCCAGCTGAAAAATATTCTCTTTTATCCACATGCGGTTCTTTTCTGCTATATCCCTGGGAACACCTCCGATTTCTTCTTCCAGCATTTGATAAATCTTCAATGTCTGTCCCTTATATTTAAGCTCCGGATGGCTGACCGCATCAAAATAACGATCAATGGCTTCCGCATCCAGTTTTCCGTTTTGAAAACTCTCTTTCTTCACAAAAAATGAAAGATAATTATTGGAATGAATGATTTTTTTGTTGTCCTGCGGTTTATTCATATCGATCAGCCTGCTGTAATAGTCATACTGGCAGATTTTAGTGAAATAACGGTTGGTGCGGTTTATCTGACCGCTTTTTTTATCGAGTTCAATTTCCACAGGCTCCAATAATGTTCCGTCTTCCTTCACGATCAGATATGTTCCGTTGGCCGGTATGTAAGAATCGAACAGCAGATTATTGTTTTGCTGTAATTGTTCCTTGAATATTTCCGTACACTCTCTAAGCAAAATGCTACCTCCTACATCCACCTGTAATTTACAAAACCAGCCCCCCGCGCATTTATTTCTCCCAGTCCTGTTCCCAGAGTCATATAACTCAGTTCCTGTGACAATTCATTGTCCGCTACCTTTAACGTAATTTTATCTCCTAAAAGTTTTATTTTCTTATAAGAAACAGTGATCGGAGTTCTGTTTTTGACCTCAATCATACGAATGAATTCAAAATCTTCATCTATCTTTGTATCGCAGAAGGCATTATATTTTTTTATAAGATTTACGGTCAGTCTTTTTTCATACTCCTGTAAAGAAAAAACACCCCTCCAGTAGCGCTCTGCTTTCACAATCACCGGAGAGATAGAATAAATCGTATCAATAATTTTCTTTTCTTTGGGGATAATTTTGATTTCGCAGGTTAATGCCTGCATCTCATCGGATCGCTCATGAATTAATTTTTCGGAAAATACTTTTGCAAGCTGTGGATCAATGGTGCGGATTGTTATGACATACACCTTATCCTTTTTATAAATTTTGTCCTTTTCTAATGGATATGGATTTCCAAAAGAATAATTTTTAAATTGATTTGCCTCATGAAATTTTTGAAGTGCTTCGTCTCTGCTCAGACAAATGTCAATCAGTGCGGCTGTCTTCTTTTGAACTGCTTCTACAGGGATATCTTCTAACAGATATACTTTTAGCCGAATTTCAAAAACTTGTAAATCCACTGCCCCACCCCTTTCTTTTGTATGCACCCTCATATCGTATAAATGCTGATAGTACCTATCATAACGACTGCCTTAGAGGGAATGATTCATTAATAGCTTTTATACACAAACCACTCTATTGTTCTATTTTACTATATTTTTCAAAATAATACAACATTTTTCAGCCATTCTTCAGCTTCCCTTAAACAGTTATTTGCGGTCAAAATAAGGTGCCTTTCCTGCTGCCGCCAGCGGAATTCCAAGGATCATCTTCACTTCCGGTCCCAGCATCCCTAATGATAATGCTCCTTTTCCAACAGAAAACATGATCCGATTATCCACATGATTCATGGACGCCACGCTGACTGCCGAGCCCAATGCAATTCCCAGATCCATCGGATCAAATACACAGACGCTTTGGTTCTCCCTGCATCCCTGGCAGTTTGCCTGATTGCACCAATCACAGCACTCATTCAGTCCTCTTGCTTTCGGTGCGGTTCTGGCAGCAGTACACATCTGTCTGGCTGTCTGAAGCACGCCTTCCATTTCCAGTTCTTTTTCCTCATAAATCATCCCTTCATCCTCCTGACTTATAGAACTTATTACGCCTTTATAGCCCATCTCATCTTTGTCGACCGTGCACGGCTGTTCATCCTGCATTCTTCTGCCGACGGACGGATCACATCGGTTGAAATCTCTTGATAAATCCCTTCCCGCAGCAGACGTTTAAAAGATTTTTTTACCAGTCTGTCTTCCCCGGAGTGAAAGGTCAGGATTGCAGCCCGGCCGTCCTTTGCCAGTACATTGGGCAGCTTTTCTAAAAATTCATACAAAACTTCAAACTCACTATTTACATCAATCCGCAAAGCCTGAAATGTTCTCTGGCACGTTTTCTTCACGGCTCCCTTCTTCTCATGCTCCGGCAGAAATTCCAGAGCCTCTTCGATCACTTCCCTCAATTTTGTAGTCGTATCGATGGCTGTTCCCTTTTTAATCTTAGAGACAACGGCACGGGCGATCACGTCAGCATAAGGCTCATCTGAATTCTCCATCAGCATCCCCTGTAACTCCTGTCTTGTGATGTTTCTAAGCCTCTCCGCTGCTGAAACTCCTTTTTCAGGATTTAGGCGCAGATCCAGCGGACCTTCTGTTTTGTAGGAAAATCCCCTGTCCGGATTGTCAATCTGCATGGACGAGACGCCTAAATCCGCCAGGACAAAATCAAATGGTCCTGCTTCTTTCGCTATTTCGTCAATCTTTGCAAAATTCAGCTGACGGATCGTTAAAATTTCCGGTCCGTAACCAAGTTTCTCTAGGCGTTCTCTAGTTTTCTTAAGTTCTATGGCATCCACATCCAGAGCATACATATGTCCTTTCGATTCCAGACATTTCATCATCTCCAGCGTGTGCCCTCCATAACCTAACGTTGCATCCAGACCGGTCTGTCCCGGTTTGATCTGGAGGAACTCAAGGATTTCTCTCACACAGATAGAAATGTGCATGCCGGCAGGCGTACTGCCTTTTTGAATAATTTTTGCAACCGTGTCCGGATATTTTTCCGGGTGAAGTTCCTTATACTTTTCTTTATAATTTCTAGGATGGGTTCCGCTGTACCGGATACGTCTCTTGTGCTTCTGTTTTTCTTCCTGATTTTCCATGATTACCTCTTTCTCTTTTTGCTTCCTATTCTTTTCTAATGTTATCATATTTCTTAAATCTAGGAAACACACATCAGAAGTGACTCTGGTTATATTTTTATCACGCCGGCATATAGTAAAAGAAAAAGGATTTTTTAAATGGCAGACAAAGGCAACTTAAAAATTCAAGTAAACTCTACCATTGGATATGTTCCGGTGCGGAATGCTACTATATCTATCTCCTATACCGGAGAATCCGATCAGGTTCTAGAGGAAGTAACCACTGATCAGAACGGACAGACCGAAGAGGTAGCGCTTGATGCTCCTCCAGTGGAATACAGTCTTTCCCCGAGTGAAAACCAGCCATACTCAGAATATAATCTGCATGTGACAGCACCCGGCTATGAGCCGGTAACGATCTCGGGAGCTCAGATTCTGGCAGATACAAACGGTCTTCAAAATGTTTCCATGGTTCCCTTGGAAACTGCAACTACAACACTTGATAATATAGTCATAGGCCCTCATACCCTCTGGGGGGATTATCCTCCTAAAATTGCAGAAGATGAGATCAAGCCAGTCAATGAATCCGGTGAGATCGTACTTAGCCGGGTAGTGATCCCTGAATTCGTCATTGTCCACGACGGAGCTATTACTGACCAGACCGCCCAAAACTATTATGTGCGCTATAAAGACTACATTAAAAATGTGGCTGCCTGTGAGGTTTACTCCACATGGCCTCGTTCGTCCCTGGAGGCCAACATTCTGGCGATCATGTCCTTTACTCTGAACAGAGTTTACACTGAGTGGTACAGAAACAAAGGACACGACTTTACGATTACTTCCTCCACCGCCTATGACCACAAATGGATCAATGGAAAGACAACATATGATTCCATCAACACCATTGTGGATGAAATCTTCGCCAGTTATCTGTCCCGGCCGAACGTGCGCCAGCCGATCCTGACACAATACTGTGACGGCAAACGGGTAAGCTGTCCGGAGTGGATGACACAATGGGGTTCTAAGTATCTGGGAGATCAAGGATATACTCCTATCGAAATTCTCAGATATTACTATGGAGAAAGTATGTATATCAATACCGCAGAGCAGATTTCAGGCATTCCTTCCTCCTGGCCGGGTTATGATCTGACCATAGGCTCCACCGGCGAAAAAGTCCGTCAGATGCAGGAACAATTAAACCGGATCGCAAAGGACTATCCTTCTATTCCTACGATACCGGTGGACGGTACATACGGACAGCAGACGGCCAATGCCGTGAGAGTATTCCAAAATGTATTCGGCCTTGGACAGACCGGAGTCGTAGATTATCCAACCTGGTATAAGATCAGCGAGATCTACGTGGCAGTGAGTCGGATCGCGGAACTTAATCCATAAGTTTTTCATCACTATTTCCGTCACGCTTTGAAATGCGTTCCTCCAATAGTGATAAAAAACGATCGCTGAATGGCTCCTTTTGTTTAAAGGATACTTATCCAGCAGAGATATCGTCCATTCATAAAGGCGGTGGGGTTCAATTCCCGCTGCCTTTTCCTTTGTATATCTGCAATTCTAAAAAGTATCTGTCTGTTGTATTTTCAGGAAGATATAGGATTTGGTCTCTTCTCTTTTCCTATGATGTATAATGCCCTGCTGATAAAATACAGTCAGATTTAATCTCTGGGACAATGTATACAGCTTTGTTATTTCACTCATGTAGGCTTTATCATCCGTCTTCATCGGCCGCGGAAATGACCGGAAGGCTCTGCACTCTTTTATGAACAGTATATTCCTGGTGTTGATTTTTTCAGGTTCCATGACAGTGTTCAGCTTTTGTTTTCAGACCAGATTGCTGCCTTTCTGGGTGCCAGCGGAGAGCTTGTCTCCCTAACTTCGGATTATCTCAGGTACTATATTTTATTCGGTATCTCCGGCCTCGGACAGGTGATCTCCTGTATGATCATGCTGCCGCATTTTATCCACGGGAAAGGAAAACTGACCCGGCAAAAGAACAAAGTGTGCAAACCTGTCTCATCGCTTAGGCCCCCATTCTTTGAGGGGCTTGACAAATTTGCGTGACAAGGTCTTTCCTGAGAAATAAAAAATCCATGGTAATTAGATGAGATAACCTCAAATAATTCCATGGATTTTTAAATTCATTTATAAGATTCCGCCGATACTCAAGAATAATGGTGCGAATACTAAAGCTACGATCGTCATCAGCTTAATCAAAATGTTGATAGACGGTCCTGATGTATCTTTGAAAGGATCACCTACAGTGTCGCCGACAACGGCTGCTTTATGAGCGTCACTGCCTTTTCCGCCGTGGTTTCCTTCTTCGATATACTTCTTCGCATTATCCCAGGCTCCTCCGGCATTTGCCATGAAGATCGCCATCATAACACCAGATGCCAAAGATCCAACTAATAATCCGCCGAGAGCTTCCACTCCTAAAAGAACACCGATGATCAATGGGGCAATGATTGCCATAACACCCGGAAGAAGCATTTCTTTTAACGCTGCTGATGTGGAAATTTCAACACAGTTCTTGTAATCCGGCTTTCCTTTTCCTTCAAGGATTCCCGGAATCTCTTTGAACTGACGGCGTACTTCCACGATCATTTCGTTTGCTGTCTTACCTACAGACTGCATAGTAAACGCTGAGAATAAGAACGGAAGCATTCCGCCGATCAGCACACCTACGATTACTTTCGGGTCCAGACAGTTGATCGTTGTCAGGTCAACAGCCTGTGAATAAGCAGAGAACAGTGCCAATGCGGTTAATGCCGCAGAACCGATGGCAAATCCTTTTCCCATAGCCGCTGTTGTATTACCTACTGCGTCAAGCTTATCTGTGATCTTACGCACAGATTCATCTAACTCTGCCATCTCTGCAATACCGCCGGCATTATCGGCAATCGGTCCGTAAGCATCGACTGCTACCGTGATACCTGTTGTGGAAAGCATACCTACCGCTGCGAGAGCAATTCCATATAAACCTGCGAACTGATATGCCACAATAACCGCGATACTGATGAAGATGATCGGGAATGCTGTGGATTCCATTCCTACTGCAAGTCCTGAAATAATCGTTGTCGCAGATCCTGTCTCAGACTGATCAGCGATCTTCTTAACTGCGCCGTAGTCACTGGATGTGTAGAACTCAGTTAATTTACCGATAATATTACCAACCAAGACACCGCCAAGGATTGCCCAGAAAGTATCCAGGTTTCCGAAGAACTGACGGCTTAAGAAGAATGCCGCAATCAAAACGATTACACTTGAGAAGTATGTACCTCCATCCAGTGCCCTGTGCGGATTCTGGCTCTTCGTATTTACTACGAAAATAACACCGAGAATAGATGCCGCAATTCCGATCGCTGCGAGTATCAGCGGGTAAACAGCCCCTTTTACGCTGAATGCCACAACACCGATGGTAATGGCAGATACGATAGATCCGACATATGATTCATATAAGTCGGCACCCATTCCTGCTACATCACCTACATTGTCACCTACGTTGTCGGCGATAACTGCCGGGTTTCTCGGATCATCTTCCGGGATACCTGCTTCTACTTTACCTACAAGGTCAGCTCCGACGTCAGCGGCTTTTGTATAAATACCACCGCCCACACGGCCGAACAATGCCACAGAGGATGCTCCCAAACTGAATCCTGTCAGTACGCTGACATCTCCTGTCACCTTGTAAACCATAGTAACACCGAACAGTCCAAGACCTACCACAGTAAGTCCCATAACGGCACCGCCGGAAAACGCGATGGATAAAGCTTTGCTCATCCCGCCTGATCTTGCTGCCTCTGCAGTTCTTACGTTTGCTTTTGTTGCTGTATGCATTCCGATAAATCCTGCAAGAGCAGAAAAACATGCTCCCACTAAAAAGCATACTGCTGATACCCAGCTCTGGATTCCAAGGCCGATCAATACAAATACTACGATACAAAATAATATAAGCAGCTTGTATTCTGCCCTGAGAAATGCATGGGCTCCTTCGTTGATCGCTCCGGCAATTTCTTTCATCTGGTCATTTCCTTCATCCGCACCTTTTACTTTCGTCATCAGTGCAAATGCAACAACCAGAGATAAGATTCCGGCCGCAATCGCAATGTACATTTCCATTGTCCAATCTCCTTTCATTTCCTCATAATATATGAATTTGAGTTTATGACTTTTAGTCATGTTTTTATATTATACCAAAGTCATTTCAAGAATACAATATTACAATTAAAAAAAAGACTGGAAGAGAGGTTCCTCTTCCAGCCGTAACATTTATTTGATTTCCACAATCCATCCATGGGTATCTTCAATCCTGCCCAGCTGGATTCCGCTCACAGTGTCATAGAGTTTATGGCTTAATTCGCCGATTCCTCCGTCTTTTACCTGCATGATCACATCTCCCCAGCGCAGTTTGCCCACCGGTGAGATAACGGCCGCAGTTCCTGTTCCCCAGACTTCTTCCAAGAGCCCTGCTTTGTGTGCTTCATAGATCTCATCTATGGAAATCCGCTTTTCTTCTACCTCATATCCCCACTCTTTGCAGAGCTCTATAACTGAGTCTCTGGTGATACCGGGCAGAATACTTCCGTTTAACTTCGGAGTCACTACCTTGCCGGCGATCTTGAAGAAGATATTCATAGCTCCTACTTCTTCAATATACTTTCTTTCCACTCCGTCCAGCCAGAGTACCTGGGAATATCCTTCATCATGTGCTTTCACCTGGGATAAAATGCTGGCCGCATAATTGCCCCCGGTCTTGGCTTCTCCGATACCTCCGCGTACAGCTCTTACGTAGTCATCTTCGATCCAGATGCTGACAGGGTCCAGTCCCTCCGGATAGTAAGGCCCTACCGGTGACAGAATGATAATAAACTGATAGTATCTGGAAGTCTTCAGGCCCAAAAACGGATCTGTTCCGATAATAAACGGACGGATGTATAAAGAATGGTCCGGCTCACATGGAATCCAGTCCTTGTCCAGAGCAACTAACTGCTCAATCGCCTGGATGTAGTCTTCTTCCGGAATTTCCGGAATACACAGCCTGTCAGATGAACGGTTAGATCTCTTTGCATTCATGTCCGGGCGGAATAAATTCACATTTCCGTTTTCTGAATTATATGCCTTCAGCCCTTCAAAGACACCCTGTCCGTAATGAAAGATCGTTGCAGCCGGTGACAATGTGAGATCAGCATAGGGAACGATGCGCGGATCATACCATCCCTTTTCCTCATCATAGTCCATCACAAACATGTGATCTGTAAAAATGGTCCCAAACAGAAGCGGATCATCTTTTCCCGGTTTTTCTTTCGGGCACTGTGTCTTTTCAACTTTGATATCTAACATGTTATCTCTTCCTTCCTGTTATATGTAGTTTTTCATTAAGTTTTATTATGAAACTTTTTGAATCTTCTGTCAATCGTCATTCCGTTTCTGATACTTCAAAAATACATATTCAAGGTCAAAATAAGTCTGTTCTTCACTTTCCTTTACAATCTCCCATCCTTCCAGTGCGTCAAGATCCGGAAAATAGGTATCTGCATCATATGCATAGTCGAGTCTGGTGACATAAGCCGTATCACAGTAAGGAAGCATCATCCGGTATATACTCTCTCCCCCAATGATAAAGATGTCTTCATCCGCATATTTTTTAAGTTTTTCAAACAATTCTTCCTCGCTGTGGACCACAATGGCTCCCCGGCCGTCGTAATCCTGATCTGTCGTCATGACAATATTTGTCCTCTTGGGAAGAGGCATGCCGTTTGGAAAACTCTCTAATGTCTTCCTTCCCATCACCACGACTTTTCCTGTCGTAGTCTGCCGGAACATCTTCATGTCGTTTGGTATATGAACTAAAAGCTGGTTTTCCCTGCCGATTCCCCAGTTCTTGTCCGCATTCACAATCAAATTCATATTTCTCTCCTATATGGCAATGGGGATGTCCTTAATCTGCTCCCCTGCTTTGTAATCTTCTATCTTAAAGTCATCCACAGTAAACTCATAAAAGTCTTTCACATCGGGATTCATGGAAAACTTCGGCGCGTCATAAACCGGGCGCTTGATCAGTTCCTTTATGACCGGAATGTGCCGGTCATAGATATGTGCGTCAGCGATCACATGGACAAGCTCTCCCGGCTCCATGCCGCATACCTGTGCGAGCATATAGAGCAGAACTGAGTACTGGACTACGTTCCAGTTATTCGCCGCCAGAATGTCCTGAGATCTTTGATTGAGGATGCCGTTCAGAACAAGCTTTTCATGTCCCGGTTTTTTGGTCACGTTAAATGTCATGCTGTAAGCACATGGATAGAGATTCATTTTATGCAGGTCCTGATGAACGTAAATATTTGTCATGATCCTGCGGCTGTATGGATTGTTCTTTAAGTCGTAGATCACCCTGTCCACCTGATCCATCATACCTTCCGCATACTGATGCTTTACCCTCATCTGATAGCCGTATGCCTTACCGATCGAGCCGTCTTCGTCCGCCCATTCATCCCACACATGACTCTTTAAATCATGTATGTTATTTGACTTCCTCTGCCAGATCCAGAGCAGTTCGTCCACAGCAGACTTGACAAACGTCTTCCTCAGTGTCAGCGCCGGAAACTCCTTTGACAGATCATAACGGTTCACAACGCCAAACTGCTTGATCGTATAAGCTTGTGTGCCGTCCGGCCATTTGGGCCTGACTTTTTCTCCTTCTGTGCTGGTCCCGTTTTCTAAAATATCTCTGCACATATTGATGAACAGAGTATCTGCATAACTCATGATTTTTTTCCCTCTCTTTCCCGTCTGTCCAGTTCTTCTTTTATCTGTTCTTCTTCCTTCTCGCTGTTGATCGTCAGCATCTCGATCCTTCGCCGGAAGAATGCGATCTTCCGGTCAAAGATCCCCAGTTTATATAGATTATACACGAAGATGCCCAGGATCAGAGCCAAAAGCATGCCGCCGATGCCCGAAAGCTTTAAGCCGATATAAATCAAAAATAAAGTGGCAAGGGGTGAAATCCCCATACTGTCTCCCATCATTTTGGGCTGAAGCACCTGTTTGGTCACAAGACAGATCACGTAGATGATCAGCAGTATAATGGCTGTCTTAATGTCTCCTGTGAGGATCTTATAAAGTGCCCACGGGATGATCGCCGTCCCGGTCCCAAGGATCGGAAGCACATCCAGAATTGCGATCACAACTGCGAGGAAAAATGCATAGCTGATCCCCGCAATGATAAAGCCGATCCAGAGGATCGCAATGATAATGACCATGATCTTTACCTGGGCCCAGCAGTAACTTGCCAGAACTCCCAGTGTATTGTGGTAGAAGATGCCGATCTTGTGACGGACCATCCTCGGGACATGCTTTTCATACCCCTGTACAATCTTATCCTTATCTACGATAAACAGATATGAGGCAAAGAACATAACGATCGTGCCGATAAATCCGCTGGTCATGCCTTTGGCCACATTGCCGGAATGCTCCATGCCGTAATTCCCGATGGCACTCACCGCCTTGTCCAGCACCTTGTCCGTGGAACCGAGCATCGTATCAAACTTTACCCCCATTCCGTACGGCAGAGAATCCAGCAGGTGTACCGCCTGTTCTTTAAGATTCATCAGCTGCGTCTGGACCGTCTCTCTTAAATCCGGAAGGTTGGCCGCAAATCCCACGATCTGGGCTGCCAGCTGGCTGAAAATAAATGAAATCAGTGCGATCAGGCCTGCGATCACCGCAATGATGATCAATGCCGAGCCGAATCTCTTTGGAAGACTGATTTTGTCTTCCAAAAATGCGATCACCGGATGGGCCAGCATCGCCACAATCCAAGCGGCCACAAAGGGCCATAAGAATCCGATGCACTTAGGCAGAAAAAAGATCAGAAGAAAGGCCCCTCCCGCGATCACTATAAGTTCCATGAATATTTCCAGATATATTTCCCAACGTCTCATCTTTCATCACCCCAGCTTTTTAATTATTTACATTATAAAGTAACGTTCTCCGGATGACAAGGTCACAGTCCCTCCGGATGTAAAATTCACACTTTCGACATAAATACATTCTGCCCTTTTTTATAATAGTAAACCCGGTCAGACAAGATCTCACCGTCATCCACCACGGTTCGGTTCACCTCTTTCACCAGTTCTGAAAGGGCCGCCGGATCACTTCCTTCCTTTTCAGGCACAAGCAGAACCTCATGGATACTGCTGGGAAGGATATAAAATCCACCTTTGATCTGATCGGAAAAACTGTCGAGTATCCCGTCATAGAGGACAGTTCCCGCACCATTAAGTCCTTCTTCGTTGGTCAGGACATATAGTTCTCCTCCTGCCTCCATCTGTGGAAATAACTGCTCCATAGGGCGGAGCAGCGGCGGAAAGACCCTCTTTGTATTTGCTTTTGCATCTTCCATGAGCTTATCCTTCGTGATGCCCCATAAGTCAAGATCCTGATTGCGGATCAGAGCACTGGCCATCCCATTCTTGTCGTGATGGGCAAACCACCGGTAAGTCACGGCCAAATCTTCGATTCTCTCACAGGGACAGTCCTTTAACTGTTCTTTGTTCTTCTCATAATTTACCAGACGGAAAAACAGAAGATCCCTCATATGGCTGTAATCCCTGTAAAGGGAAGTATCAATCGGACTGTCCGCCCTGCTGTCCTCATAGACCCCGCCTATCCTGCATAAGATCTCTCCCAGATCTGCTCCCTCCCGGTAATCCTCATAATAGGAGTCTAAATAAATGATAGGCTGGCAGACTTCTTCTCCTTTTCCGATACAGAGGCCGTTTAAACTGATGTTATTGTTCTTTGTCACCTGCCGGATGGAGGCCTGCTTTTCCTCCGGGTCCTTCACATACTCCAGTATGTGTTCTTCTACATAAGTTAAAAACTCTGGTCTGGTCAACATAACCGTCTCCTTCCTTGCTGAAACGGAAGTCTACGTCATACCCCACCTCGTATATTCCATAATTTAGAAATAATTACATTATTATCTTACCTCAAAGTTTTTAAAAAAGCAAGCAGTACCGGAAATTTTCCGTGACCTGCCTGCTTTATCCTATGGCCTTATTTGTTTTTTCAAAAACTCCGCCAGAGTCTGCATCTCATCATCTGTGCCGATCGTAATTCTTAAATAATTGTCAATTCTCGGCTTATTAAAATACCGGACATATATTTTCTCTCTCTTTGCCGCTTCAAATAATTCTTTGGCCGGAATAGATTCATGTGATGCAAAGACAAAATTTGCTTTAGAATCCGCAAAAGAAAATCCCATATTTCTCAGCTCTTCCTGAAACCATTCTCTAGTTTTTATAATCTTTTCTCTTGTCTTTTGGAAATAAGCTTCGTCCTCGATCGCCGCCCTTCCCATGACAATGGCCGGCTCGTTCATCGTGTAAGAATTAAAGGAATACTTCACATCGTTCATGGCCTTGACCAGTTCTTTATTTCCCATGGCATATCCTATCCTGAGCCCCGCGAGAGAGCGGGATTTAGAGTACGTCTGTACGACCAGCAGATTATCATACTCAGGAATCAGGCTTCTCGCGCTTTCACCTCCAAAGTCGATGTAAGCCTCGTCCACGATCACAAGAACGTCTCTGTTGTGATCTAAAATATCCCTGACTGTTTCTAATTCTAAAAGAGCCCCTGTCGGTGCATTGGGATTCGGAAAGATCACTCCCCCGTTTTCCCCGTAGTAATCCCCGGCACGTATGCCGAACTCGTCGTCCAAGGCTTTGGTCTCATAAGGTATCTGAAACAGGCCGGCCCAGACATCATAAAATGAATAGGTGATGTCCGGGAAAAACACCGGTCTTCCGGAATTAAAGAATGTCAGAAAAGCGATGGCCAAAACGTCATCTGAGCCGACTCCGACGAAGACTTCATCCCGATTCAGACCGTAATAGGAACTGATCGCTTCTGTGAGATCCGCCGCCGCCGGGTCCGGATACTTTCTCAGATTTTTAATATGATTCATTGCTTCTAAAACTTTCGGAGAAGGAGGATATGGATTCTCATTCGTATTCAGCTTGATCACACCGTCCTCTTTCGGCTGTTCTCCCGGAGTATACGGGACTACATTTCTTATATTATCTCTCCAAGATTTCATCTTATCTCTCCTTGTATTCATCGATCAGTTTCTGAAACAGAGGCAGCGCCTTCTCAATCCGTTCCGTAGGTACACAGTACGAAATCCGCACATAACCCGGACATCCGAAGCTGTCCCCCGGAACCATCAGCAGGTCATACTTCTTTGCCCGCTCACAAAATGCATTTGCGTCTGGTTCCAAAGCCTTGGGGAACAGATAAAAAGCACCTCCCGGCTCCACACACTCGTAGCCCATATCCGTCAAGGCGTTATAAAATAAGTCCTTGTTTGCCTGATATACGGAGAGATCCGCCGTGAGATCAACACAGTCGCCGACTACCTTCTGATACAGGGCAGGCACACTCACATAAGAAAGCAGCCTTCCCGCAGCAATAAATACAGCCAGAAGGTTCCCGTAATCTTCCGCCTCACACGGTGCGATGATATAGCCGATCCGTTCTCCGGGTATGGAAAGGGATTTGCTGAAAGAATAACAGACTAATGTGTTGTCATAATATTTCGGAACGTGGGGAAGCTTTATTCCGTCATAGACGATCTCCCTGTATGGCTCGTCAGATATGATATAAATGCTGTGGCCTGTCTCCTTCTGCTTCTTCGTGAGAAGCTCTGCAAGCCTCTGAATCGTGTGCTTGGAATAAACGGCTCCGGAAGGATTGTTCGGGGAATTGATCAGCACAGCCTTCGTGTGCATATTGATGGCAGACTTAAGCCTATCAAAATCAATTTGGAATGTCTCAGTCTCAGCCGGTATAACGGTGAGCTTACACCCGGCTCCCTCAGCATATACCTGGTATTCGGGAAAATAAGGCGCAAAGGTGATGATCTCATCCTCCGGCCCGTCCACCAGGCTTTTAAAGCAGATGCCCACGGCAGCAGCAGCCCCTATGGTCATGAAAATATTATCCGCGCTGTAAGTTGTAGCAAACCTGCGGTTTAGAGACGCCGCCACGGCATCCCTCACCTCAAATATTCCGGCGTTGCTTGTATATCCATGGACTGCCACCGGATCGCCGCCTTTTATGTACTCCATGGCTGTATCATCCACTTCCTTAGGGGCAGGCACCGATGGATTTCCTATGCTGAAATCAAATACATTTTCAGTTCCCACTTCTTTGGCCCTCTCCATGCCGAATTCAAAAATATCCCGGATCACGGAGTGCTGTTTCGATAACTCTAATACTTTTTTTGATAACATAAAACCCACTCTTTCTTTCGTATGTTCACAAAAAGGCAGTACGAATAATCAGCCGTACCGCCTTTGGTTTCAAACATTATTTAACCGATCACGTCGCTCATGTCATACATGCCGGCCGGTTTGCCCGCCAGGTAGATTGCCGCGCTGACTGCTCCTTTCCCAAAGATTGCTTTGGAGTAGGCCGTGTGATGAAATTCAATGACTTCATCCTGTCCGGCAAAGATCACATCGTGCTGTCCGACTATGGTCCCTCCGCGGACCGCCGAAATGCCGATCTCTTTTTTCGGACGCTTGATCCTTCTCTGGCTTCGGTCATAAACATACTCATACTCGTTGTGAAGCGCTTCATTGACAGCGTCTGCCAACGCAAGGGCAGTTCCTGACGGCGCGTCTACTTTCAGTTTATGGTGTTTCTCTACGATATCAATATCAAAATCCGCATCTGCCAGCACCTTTGCCGCCGTATTCACAAGCTTTAATAAAATATTGACTCCGAGGGACATGTTGGCAGACCTTAAAATTGCGGTCTTTTTGCTTGTCTCCTCGACTTTTTTTAACTGTTCTTCACTCAGGCCCGTCGTACATAAGACAAGCGGTATCTGCTTTTCAGCCACATAGCTTAACAGACGGTCCGTGGCTTTGGAGGAGGAAAAATCAATGATTACATCGACGTCCACATTGCAGTCTTCCAAATTTTTAAATACCGGATATGGATTGTGTCCGTCGTCTTTAAAGTCTACTCCCGCCGCCATGACCGCACTTTCGGATTCTTCGATGATCTCGCTGATCACCTGTCCCATAGCACCATTGCAGCCGTGCATCATTACTTTTATCATTTGTGCTGCTCCTTAAAGAATTCCTGCTTTTTTCATAGATTCAATGAGTTCCTGTGCGTGGCCTTCTTCCATCTCTGTAAGCGGCCTTCTCACTGTATTGGCTCCAAAGCCCAGCTCTGCCATAGCTCTTTTTACAGGGATCGGGTTCACTTCACAGAACAGTTTATGGATCACGTCCATATACTTCATCTGAAGCTCCTGGCTGCCCTTTACATCTCCGTTTAAGAACTTCATGACCATATCATGAGTCTCCTGCGGTGCGATGTTGGACAATACAGAGATCACACCCTTACCTCCAAGAGATAAGACCGGAAGGATCTGATCGTCATTTCCGGAATACATGTCAAGTTCTCCGTCCGTCAGATAGAGGGCATCCGCAACCTGTGAAAGATTGCCGCTGGCTTCCTTCATACCCACAATATTCTCCACTGATTTGAAGATCTTTGCCGTCGTCTCAGGCTGAATGTTTACTCCGGTCCTTCCCGGGATATTATACATAATGATAGGAATGTTTACAGAATTACCTATACTCGTGTAATACTCGACCAAGCCTGCCTGTGTGGCTTTGTTATAGTATGGAGTTACAACTAAAAGCCCGTCGCTTCCGACTCTCTCCGACTCCTTGGCAAGATAAAGGGCTTCGTCTGTGCAATTAGCACCTGCCCCGGCAATGACCGGAACCCGTTTGTTGACGCATGAAACACATGCGGAAACGACCTCGATTTGCTCCTTGTGAGACATCGTGGATGCTTCCCCTGTGGTCCCGCAGATGATGATACTGTCGGTGCCGTGATCAATCTGATCGTCAATGACCCTTTCAAGCTGGTCATAGTCTACTGATAAGTCTTCTTTCATCGGCGTGATCAATGCAACGCCGGCTCCGGTAAATATAGCCATATACATTCCTCCTAATCTCTTATGTAACCTTATGATTCTTTAATTGCGTTAATGCAGTAGATGTCATCCACCCAGTCCTTCAAAGAATCAGGCAGCCTTCTTCCTGTCATGATGACTTCCAGTTCCTCGTCCCTTTCGGCGACCAAAGCCACCAGTTCCTCCTCAGAAAGAAGTCCAAGATCTAAAAGTCCGAGTACCTCATCAAGCACTAAGACATCGCACTGTCTGGTGTCAATGACCTTTTTCGTATAACAGAGGCCGTTGCCGATGAAATGCTCCTGCTCTTTCTTTTGTTCAGGCGTCAGATCCATATAGTGCTGTTCATACTTCTCAAAACTGAACAGCTGGATCTCTGGTTCCAGGCGTCTTATAAAGCTGATTTCCTCCGTGTCTTTTCCTTTCAGGAATTGAACAATAATGACTTGCTTCCCCTGTCCTGCTGCTTTGATGCAGTGGCCTAAGGCCGACGATGTCTTCCCTTTGCCCTGGCCGCAGTAAACTTCCACTCGTCCTTTCATCTTTTCACCTCAAAGAATCTTCCTTTAGTAATATCGCTTTATTATATCACCATTCCGGCAAAAAATCTATACATTATCGTACGAAGTACGTCCACCCGAAGGGTTTAAAATACGGTGTGCTCTGCGGTAATACCTAGTGAAATCCCCCGATTTTATGCTGACTTACCCGTATGTCCTGCAAAACAAAGGGTTTTACTCTTCTTCCGGGACCTTCATTTCCAGTTTATTCACAGACACTTCATATGCAGTCCTCTTTACAACTTCAAATTCACTGATCCGCTTCTGGTACTCACGGCTCTGAATCCTTCCCACAAGTTCAATCCTGGAGCCGATCTCAAGACTCCCCGCAAATCTGGCATTCCTTCCCCAGCAGATACAAGGGATATAATCGGATTTCCCGTAGGAGCGGTTCACAGCCAGCAAAATGTCGCAGATTTCTCTTCCGAGCGGCGTCATCCGGTAGACCGGCTGCTTGCAGATAAACCCGTCCAGCTGGATCTGATTCGGCTTAACGTCTTCCATAGAATCAAGGAACTCCAAATCCCTGACGAAGACGGACAAAATCAAATGGTTATGGTTTTCTTCATGTTTGTTATACGACCGGAACTGTCCGAAAGCCCTGAGATATTTCCCCCGGCAGTCCTTTGTAACGTCCACTAAACGTTCGGAAATCATCAATGGTATTTCATCAGTCGCTTCGCTTAACCTGTTTACTAAAAGTTTGACCATATAAAAACCTTCGCCAAAAATCTCATGGCTGTATTCAAAGGTGGATATAATCTCGCCCGCTACCTCCACTTGATTATTATTGATTCCTTTTTCTGTCATACTTTTTCTCCCTTCTTGTATCAATTCGTGTACTATACAGAGTATTCTAAACTGACAACAATTAGAAGAAAAATCCTTCGACAAAATATTCGGAAGGTTTTGACATTATTGTTTCTTATACGCCTGTCTTTTTCTCATCGTAGGGTCCAGAATTTTTTTTCGGATTCTGATATTTTCCGGAGTGATCTCCAGGAGTTCATCGGTGTCGATAAACTCTAAGGCCTGCTCCAGGCTTAAAATTTTCGGCGGCGAAAGCTTTAAAGCATCGTCGGAACCCGATGCACGGGTATTGGTGAGCTTTTTCGTTCTGCACACGTTCACCTCAACGTCCTCGGCTTTTCCGTTCTGCCCGATGACCATGCCGCTGTAAACCTTCTCTCCGGCTCCAACAAACAGCGTTCCTCTCTCCTGGGCCGCAAATAATCCGTAGGTCACAGTCTCCCCTGTTTCATATGCGATCAGGGAACCCTGCTTGCGGTATTGAATATCTCCCTTATAAGGTCCATAACCGTCGAATACTGTATTTAAAATGCCGTTTCCCTTGGTATCTGTCAAAAATTCTCCCCGGTATCCGATCAAACCTCTGGACGGAATAGAGAATTCAAGCCTTGAATAACCGCCTTTGGCAGAACTCATACCCTGAAGTTCACCCTTTCTCTGGCTTAATTTATCGATGACGGCTCCGGCAAACTCTTCCGGCACGTCAACTACGGCGATCTCCATCGGTTCCAGCTTTTTGCCTTTCTCATCTTCCTTATAGAGGACTTCCGCTTTACTCACTGCAAACTCATAACCCTCACGGCGCATGTTCTCGATCAGAACGGATAAATGGAGCTCTCCACGGCCGGATACCTTATAACTGTCTGTGGTATCGCTTTCCTCTACCCTTAAACTGACATCCGTATTCAATTCACGGAACAGCCTGTCCCTTAAATGCCTGCTGGTGACAAACTTTCCTTCCTGTCCGGCCAAAGGACTGTCATTGACCATGAACTGCATAGCAATCGTAGGCTCTGAGATTTTCTGGAACGGGATCGCAGCCGGCTCATCCATGTCACAGATCGTATCCCCGATATGAATGTCTGAAATTCCGGAAATGGCAACAATAGAACCGATGCCTGCCTCTTTCACATCCACTTTGTTAAGACCCTCGAATTCATATAACTTGGTGATGCGGACCTTTTGCTGTTTCTCTTCTTCATGGGCATTTACAACCATATACTCCTGGTTTACCTTGATAGAACCATTGTCCACTTTGCCGACTCCGATCCTTCCCACATATTCATTGTAGTCAATGGTACTGATCAATACCTGAGTCGGTTTCTCCGGATCTCCCTCCGGCGCCTCAATGTGTTCAATGATAGTGTTGAACAGCGGCTTCATATCTTTCTTCTCATCGGAAAGATCGGCAACCGCATATCCGCCCTTTGCGGACGCGAAGACAAACGGACAGTCCAGCTGCTTGTCGTCTGCGTCCAGTTCCATCAGTAATTCCAGTACTTCATCCACCACTTCATCAGGCCTTGCTTCCGGACGGTCTACTTTATTGACACAGACGATCACGGACAAGTCCAATTCCAGCGCTTTTTTTAATACAAACTTTGTCTGTGGCATAGGGCCTTCAAAGGCGTCTACTACAAGAACCACTCCGTTTACCATCTTTAACACACGCTCTACTTCGCCGCCGAAGTCAGCATGTCCCGGAGTATCAATAATATTGATCTTTACATCGTTATAGCGCACGCCGGTATTCTTTGACAAAATCGTGATACCGCGTTCCCTCTCAATATCGTTAGAGTCCATGACTCTTTCTTCTACTTCCTGATTTTCACGGAAGATACCGCTCTGTTTTAATAACTCATCCACCAATGTGGTCTTTCCATGATCTACATGGGCAATAATCGCAATATTTCTAATATCTTCTCTTACCATCTTTTACTCACTTTCCTTTAAAAAACGTCAACTTTTGTAGTTTAGCACATTCAGATATAAGATTCAAATATTACTCTCATTGTTTCCCAATGTAATTCCCTCATTCATTCTTTATTTCGTTCCGAAAATACGATCGCCGGCATCGCCGAGTCCCGGCAGAATGTATCCGTTTTCATTTAATCCCCTGTCTATCTCCCCACAGTAGATCTGAATGTCAGGATGTGCCTCCGACAGGCGTTTTACTCCTTCAGGCGCTGCTATGATGGAGACAAACTTTATCTGCTTTCCGCCCTTTTTTTTCACAAACTGAACCGCCGCATCCGCAGATCCTCCGGTTGCCAGCATGGGATCTACGATCAGGATCATGCGCTGGTCGATCCCTTCCGGCAGTTTGCAGTAATATTCTTTGGGTTCCAGAGTCTCTTCGTCTCTGTACATACCCACATGTCCTACTTTAGCAGACGGCACCAGGGACAGAATCCCTCCGGTCATGCCGAGTCCTGCCCTGAGGATCGGGACCAGAGCAAGCTTCTTTCCTTTAATAATCGGTGCCGTGGTTGTCTCCATCGGTGTCTTGATCTCGATTTCTTCCATCTCCAGATCCCTGAGCACCTCATAACCCATGAGCATAGAAATTTCTTCCACCAGTGCCCTGAATTCCTTGGTCTTGCACGTTTCATCCCTTAACTGGGAAATCTTATGTTTGATTAACGGATGGCTAAAAACAGTTACATTTTCGTTCATAACAGTTTCCTTTCTGTATCTTCTGTAGTTTCTGATAAAAATTTTATCACAAACAGGCCCACATAGAAATCCTTTCTATTCTATTTCTATTATGGTATGATATTTTCACGAATATGCTAAGAAAGGAACCTGATCTTCATGAACCATTTTGAGTTGATAAACCGATTATATAAAGAACAGATTTTGCCAAAAGAAGATTTTATACGCCTGATCGAACACAGGACAGCAGAGGATGCCGAATATCTTGCATCCCTGGCCCGGAAAGAAGCTCAGAAAATATATGGCACCGGAGTTTTCCCAAGGGGGCTCATTGAATTTACCAACTACTGCAAAAATGACTGCTTATACTGCGGTATCCGCCGTTCCAACCCAAATGTCAGCCGTTACCGTTTGACTGAGGAGCAGATTCTCTCCGCATGTGAAAGCGGATATGAGCTTGGATACCGAAGTTTTGTCCTTCAGGGAGGTGAAGACCCTTATTTTCATGATGAGCGTATAGTCTCTATTGTCTCCGCCATGCGCAAATCCTATCCAGACTGCGCTATCACCCTGTCCCTTGGGGAACGCTCACCGGAAAGCTACCAGGCTCTCTTTGAGGCGGGAGCCAACCGTTATCTCCTGCGCCATGAGACAGCCACCGAGGAGCACTATCAAAAACTTCATCCCGAAGCGATGTCACTGGCCCGCCGCAAGCAGTGCCTGTGGGACTTAAAAAAAGCCGGCTTTCATGTCGGTACCGGCTTTATGGTAGGTGCCCCCGGACAGACGGCTGCCCATCTGGCTGAAGATCTTCTGTTTATCAAAGAGCTGAATCCTAAAATGGTAGGGATTGGGCCGTTCATCCCTCATCACGATACACCGTTTAAGGACGAGCCGTCCGGCACAGCGGACCTCACAACTTATATGATCAGCATCCTGCGCCTGATGAATCACCATCTCCTGCTGCCTTCCACCACGGCACTTGGAACAATTGATCCGAACGGCCGTGAAAAAGGAATCCTGGCCGGTGCAAATGTGGTTATGCCGAATCTCTCCCCGATTGATGTCAGGAAAGATTATGCTCTCTACGACAACAAGATCTGCACCGGAGATGAGGCCGCCGAATGCGTAGGCTGTCTCGGACGCAGGATGGAAAGCATCGGTTATCACCTGGAATTTAGCCGCGGAGATTACCGGGAATATTTATAAATCCTGTCTCCCCTTCCGTTCGGCAGTTTCTTGCCGAATTTCCTATGGCTCCCGCATGATATAATGATTTATTTCCTCTTGCTGTTAAAGTGCCGCAATTACTGTCACAGCGATGATTGCGCTCAACTGCAGATTCACATTGAAGGACCAGCTCTCTGTTCAATGGTGATAGAGATACTCGAAGGCCTGTTCGTCTCCGCCTTTTGCCCTCTCTACATAAGGGCACAGCTTTTCATAAATATTATCTCTCTACATCCTACTACTCCTGTGTATTCTGCTTGTTACTATAAATTAATTATTCCCGAAACAAGATGCAAAAAACTGGAAATAAGTCTGCAAACATGGAGTTTCTTTTGTAGTGCCGTCTCTAACGGATTCTTAAAAAAGCCTGATAAACATCCACGGCCCCAAATCCCCATTCCCTGTTTGGATAATTTCGGTCCGGATCTCTCCTGGCTCCGCGGA
This sequence comes from Anaerostipes hominis (ex Lee et al. 2021), assembly GCF_002270485.1. GTDB lineage: Bacteria > Bacillota > Clostridia > Lachnospirales > Lachnospiraceae > Anaerostipes > Anaerostipes hominis. Next base: position 221,737 of record NZ_NQOG01000001.1, read on the forward strand.
TCAGATAATTTTTCAGTCTCAGCGTGTTCATGATCAAGTCATTTTCTTTGACCTGACCCCACTCCAACAGCAGTGCCGCAAGACCCGCGACCACTGCCCCTGAAATACTGGCGCCCGTCTTCATCCCAAACCTGTTCCTTGGAAGGACTCCGATCACATTGACACCCGGCGCCGAAAAATCTGGCTGTATGGTCATGGTCCTGGGATATCCCCTTCCGCTTTCGATAAAAAAACTGTTATTGCTCTGATTATAAGTGGAAGGAGTAATGACCGGTGCCGCGTTTCCCGGTGCAGTCAGTGTATTATACGGTGTGGATTCCAAAAAATAAGTCTCATCGGTGATAAAATTCCGTATGGGAAGCCACATGTCAAACTCCCTGCTCCCTACATTTTCGTCTGTGACATGAACCTTCCATATTCCCTCTGCCGGGGCACGGAATCTCATGCGGATAAAAGGCGAACCAGTGGATATGTCAATGGTAAAATAATCTACGATGAGACTCGTCTGTTCCAGCAGAAATGTGATATTTCTTCTGCCCTTGTAGCCTCCTGATATTACACCGGTTCTCTGGCCGGAGGGCGATTCGATGTCCACAAAAAACTGGTTTGGCTGAAAGCCCCACAGTTCCGCCGTAAATCCATATTCCCCCGGTCCCACCTTTATTTCCACCACAACCTCTCCATCTGAGAGAGTACCCGCATAGTGATGTTTGGCCTGCCCTTCATTTCCCCCGGTCACAACGATCGCAATTCCCGGCTGGTATGCCAGGGCTGAAATCTGCCTGGCCAGCGGTGAAGTTCCGGTGTGGGAAGAAAGATTGGTCCCAAGTCCCAGATAGATCACAACCGGCATATTAAGTTCATCTGCCTTCTCCAGAACATAGCGGATCGCCAGCATGATATCTGATTCTGCATATACTTCCTTTGAAGGGTCAATACAGTAATATTCTTTCAGGTAGCTTTTTGCCTGTTTCAGTTTTACCACCACCAGCTCGGACCCTGGTGCGATCCCTGAAAAATTCTCTTCCTGTACTTCATTTCCCGCGATCATGCCTGCAAGAAATGTCCCATGCCCCGACGTATCCTGGCTCGGAACAATCTCCAGGGGATCTTCTGCCTGCAACGCCTTATCAATCTGCTCTTTTGTATATTCTGTCCCATATCCATAAGGCATTGGAGGATCTTCTCCCTGTATCGTCTGATCCCACATATATTGAATCTTTGTAGTCTGATTTCCCAGCTGGAACACAGTATTGGTATAGTCGATCCCTGTATCTATGACTGCTGCCAGGACTCCCTGTCCCGTAAGATCCAGCCCCGACCGCTGCACCTGGGCCGCCCCGGTCTCCTCCAGAACCTGCATATCCATGAGGCCGTAGCACCTGGGAATTGCATTTCCCGAAAAATTGGAGACAGGGGAAGCAGCCGCCTGCTGCTCATCTACATAGACGATCGCATATTGAAAATTCACCTGAGTGATGCAGTCTGTGTGATAAAAGTCCCGAAGTTCATTCGGATTGGTCCTGAATCCGGAAATAAAATCGCGGTAATTTTCATTGACTGCCGCACCAATGCAAGCATCCGGCATAAAATTCTCCCTAAAAATAATCTTGCTTAATAGTTATGAAATGTCTATTGAAATTATGATTTTTTCTCTATGAGATGATTTTGTGCAGTTTCCACATAATACCGGCTGCTTTCCCTGATATGGCGGATTTCTACTTCTGTTACCGGACGGACCACCTTTGCGGGACGTCCGAACGCAAGGCTTCCGTCCGGGATCACGGTTCCTTCCGTCACAAGGCTTCCCGCCCCGATGAAACAATGTGTGCCGATCTCGGCTCCGTTCATGATGATGCTTCCCATGCCGATCATTGTCTCATCCCCAATAGTGCACCCGTGAAGAATCGTGTTGTGTCCTACCGTCACCCGCTCCCCTACGAGAACCGGATGGCCTTCCTCCACGTGGACCGTGCAGTTTTCCTGGATGTTGGTCTGGTTTCCGATCTTTATACGGTTTTCGTCGCCCCTGACCACAGAGGAGAACCAGACAGAAACTCCGTCTCCCAATTCCACGTCTCCCAGCACTGCAGCCGTAGGTGCCTGATAATATGTCTTTTCCATAGTGTCTGCTCCTTAGATTCTTTCTGAAATTTCTCCTTTTCGGTATGCTGTCACGAGACAGCCCAGATCCTTAATGCTTTCCTTTATTCGTTTTCCGTTGTCCGTATCCCCGACCCGTTTCCTGCGGATCACCTTTTTAGACAGGACCGTATCTGAATGTATATCTGTTTCTTCACGGATAACAAAATCTCTGGATTTAAACGGCTCATGGGCAACCAGTTTAATTCCGTAAGAATTGGAAACGAGAGTATAACCTGCGATCCCTGTTTTTTTCTGGTATGCCTTTGAAAAGCCTCCGTCAATGATGAACAGCTTTCCTTTGCATTTGATTGGGCTTTCTCCGTCCTTGACAGCGACAGGCATATGGCCGTTGACGACATGACCTTTCATGCCGTCGGCATCAAACTCCTCCAGTATCTGGTAAAGGACTGCCTCTTCCTCGATCAGCTGATAATAATAATCCTTCGTCTCCTTTTTCAAGTCAGGGTCCTCCACAAAATAGCGCTCGAAGGTAGCCATCTTATCTTTTCCATACACCGGAGAATTTTCATTGGACCATATGTACCACATGATATCCTGTCCGTACTTTTTCTTCGGTGAATTTTCCTGCTCAAAATATCCCTGGCGGGCGTGGTGTTCCAGCACATCGCAGAGGGCCTTCCCCGCGTATTTCTTTCCGTTGATCTTCACCTGACGGAAACTTCCGTCTGCATTCAGCGGAACGCAGCCGTGATAGAGCACCATGTCGTTATATGTAAGATACATACTGCCTTTTGAAAAAAGAAACCGCACATGTTCCTGCAAATGAGCACAGTATTTGAACGAAGTAATCAAATGTTCCATCACATACTCTTCTTCTTTGGTCAGCCGGTACGGATCCTTTGGATCGATAGTCGGAAAATGAGTATCCTTTAACGGGTATTCTTTTCCCCGCATACAGATGGTGCCTTTTTCATAGTTGATCTTATCCAGAAGCAGGCGCTCCTCCATGCCGAAATCCGGTCTTCTCCTGATCAGACGGCCCTCCAGTTTAAATTGAATGACGGCAATGGCCTTGTGCATCTTTTTATTTAGATCCAGCTCCCTGACATCCTCTTCCTGGACATCCCCCGAGATCGTAAACAGTTCGCAGGGATCATCCTTATAACAGTCCAGCGCAAACCTCGCCAGAGGGATGAGATTGATTCCGTATCCGTTTTCCAGGGTATCCAGATTATTATATCTGGCGCTGATCCTCACCACATTGGCAATACACGCCCCGTGTCCGGATGCCGCTCCCATCCAGAGAATGTCATGATTTCCCCACTGGATATCCAGAGAATGATAATCCATCAGACAGTCCATGATCCGGTGTGCTCCCGGTCCGCGGTCATAGATATCCCCGATCACATGGAGATGGTCGATGGTCAGCCTCTGGATCAGATGGCCCAGGGCTGCGATCAGCTCCCTGACCTGCCCGGTCTTTAAAACCGTCTCGATGATCTGGTCAAAATACTCGTCCTTGTCCAGCATTCCGTGTTCTGTGATCAATTCCTCCATGATGTACGCAAACACCGGAGGCATAGCTTTTCTCACTTTCGATCTCGTATACTTGCTTGCGGCCAGCTTCGCCATGAGGATCAGCCGGATCAGCGTGGTCCGGTACCAGGAATCCAGCTCTTCTTCGGACAATTCCTCTTCCATCAGGTCCATCTTCTGCTCGGGATAATAGATGACAGACGCCAGATTCTTTTTCTCTTTGATGCTTAAAATATTGCCGAACTGGTCGTCAATCTTCCCCCTGATCGCCCCGGAACCGTTTCTCAATATGTGGCTGAATTTCTCGTACTCCCCATGCAGATCGGAAACGAAGTGCTCTGTTCCTTTGGGAAGATTTAAAATAGCCTGCAAATTAATAATTTCCGCAGAGGCCGCAGAAATGTTTGGGTACTGCTTGGACAATTCTTTCAAATACTTAAAATCATTCATACACAATCCTCCATAAAGCTATTATATCATCTCCTCAGCAAAAATATTAGGCAAAAAGCCAGATCATATGATCCGGCTTTTTTCTGTTATTGTCCCCGCAGTTCGATCACCGGCGTACCGTGATTTAAAATATAATCCCTGTTGATGATCACTCTTCCGATCGTGTCATCCTTCGGAATCTCAAACATGATATCCAGCATAAATTTCTCTATGATCGCCCTTAATGCACGGGCACCTGTCTTCTTTTCCAGCGCTTTTTCCGCGATTGCTTCCAGCGCACTTTCGTCAAATATCAGCTCAACTTCATCCAGCTCCAGAAGCTTCTGGTACTGTTTTAAGATTGCATTTTTCGGCTCTTTCAGAATACGGACCAGCATATCCTTTGACAGCCCTTCCAGCGTAAATACCATCGGGAGTCTCCCTAAAAATTCCGGTATCATACCGTATTCCCGCAGATCATCCACAGTGACTCTGGACAGAATGTTCTCGTCTTTGTCAAATTTATCTTTTAGGTCTGCATGGAAGCCGATAGATGTCTGCTTCATGAGACGCTTTTTGATGATTTCATCAAGATCAGGAAAGGCACCCCCGCAAATAAACAGGATGTTCTTTGTATTAATTGTCGTCATGGGCACCATGGCATTCTTGCTTGTTGCACCCACCGGCACTTCTACCTCCGCACCCTCCAGAAGCTTTAACAGCCCCTGCTGTACGGATTCTCCGCTGACATCACGGCTGTTGGTATTCTGTTTCTTTGCGATTTTATCGATCTCATCAATAAAAATAATGCCGTGTTCTGCCTCGTCGACATCATTGTCTGCTGCCTGCAGAAGCTTGGAGAGCACACTCTCCACATCATCTCCGATATAGCCAGCCTCCGTCAGAGAAGTGGCATCCGTAATGGCAAGCGGCACCTGAAGAAGCCTCGCCAGAGTCTTTACCAGATACGTCTTTCCGGAACCGGTAGGCCCGACCATGAGCATGTTGGATTTGTCGATCTCGATCTCTTCCATGGTGTTGGTCACCACCCGTTTATAGTGATTGTAGACCGCCACAGACATGACCTTTTTTGCATAATCCTGTCCTATGACATATTCATCCAGCATAGCCTTGATCTTGTGCGGTGCCGGAATATCTCTTAAATTTAATTCTTTTTTTTCTTTCTTTTTCTTCTTTTTATCTTTTTTCTTCACTGCCTGCGCAGGCGGTTCCTGCATATTTTCCATCAGACGGGATAAGTCCATATTGTTCAGGTCCATGTTTGTGGCATCGATAAAGCTGAACTGTCCGTTTCCCATACTGTCCATAGTTCTCTGCATACAGTCTACGCAGATATGTATATCCTTGGGAAGCGTGATCATCTTTCCGGTAATCGATTCCGGCCTGCGGCACAGATAGCAGTAGCGCTCCACATCATGGGTTTCGTCTTTCTCCTCAGTAGTTTTTGCAGGCACTTCTTTTTCTTCTAATTCTGTTTCATTTATTTCTTCAGACATTATTTGTACCTCATTTCTTGTAGAAAATGTCATGCCAGCCGGTAAACATCCCGGATGGCTTTAAGTCCTTTTATCATATCTTCTTTCTGCATTTTCGTAAAGCCTAAAATATACTGCTCCTTTTCGGGACCTCCGTCTATATAATACATCGAAAGAGGATAAACCCTGACTCCCCTTTTCAGCAGTTCTTTTTCAAACCAATCTGTATCCTGAATATGAAAATCAACGCGCACATGAAGGCCTGCTCCGGCACCGTAAACTGTGATCCGGCTGTCAATTTCCTTCAGCTTTTGAATCAGAAGATCGTGCTTTTCTTTATAAACATTTCTCATCCGGTTTAAGTGCCGTTCAAAATGACCTTCCGACAAAAAAGAGGTGAGTACACTCTGGTCGATCCTGGATACCGCACAGGAGAAAATACCCGCAGTCTTTCTGTATGCAGGCACAAGGCTTTTGGGCAGCACCATATAACCGATTCGTATGGCAGGGGCGATCGCTTTAGAAAAAGTACCCATATATATTACCTTATCACTCTCGTCGATGCCCTGAAGGGCCGGGATCGGCTTTCCATAGTACCGGAACTCACTGTCGTAGTCATCCTCGATAATATACCGTTCTTCCTTTTCTCTGGCCCATTTGATCAGCCGGCTCCTTCTGCCGATCGGAAGAACTACACCGGTAGGATACTGACGGGCGGGCGTGACATAGGCGAGATCCGCACCGCTCTGCTCCAGCTGCGAAACCCTCATGCCTTCCTCGTCCATGTCTACGGGAAGTACCTGAAATCCGAGTTCGCGGACCGTCTGATAGGCGTTTAGGTATGCCGGGTTTTCCATGGCCATGGTCCTGCCCTTACCCAGAGTCAGGCTCAGGAGAAACAGCAGGTTTTCAATCCCCGCTCCTATGATAATCTGGCTGGTGCCCACGTGGACGCCTCTGGACTGCCTGAGGTAATACATAATAGCCCTCCTCAGGCCTAAATCCCCCTGATTTTCTCCTTTTTGGAACAGCTCACTGTTGTCGTTCATCATGACTTCTTTCAGAAGCCGTCTCCATACATTATAGGGGAACAGAGTCATGTCGACTCCTACGGGAGAAAAATCAAAAGGGATCGGATCTTCCTCCTGCACCGGATCTTCCTCCTCTGTCTCCACGGGAATATTTAAAGACGCCAGGTCTTCCACCTGGCAGATAAAATATCCGCGCTTGGGCTTTGCCTCAATATATCCTTCGGCTGTCAGCTGGCCGTAGGCCAGATCGATCGTATTCCGGCTCAGGTCCATATGCTTTGCCAGCCTCCTGGTGGACGGAAGCCTGGACCCGCAGGGCAGAGCCCCACTCCGTATTTCATCCCGGATATAAGTATAAATCTGCCTGTAAAGCGGTTCTTTTTTTGTGTGATCCAGTCCGATGGTAAGCATCTGTCCCTCCCCAGCAGTTTTTCTAGTAATTCTTTACAGTGATTTTTTGAATGACAATGTCTTTTTTAGGTTTGTTTTCGGCCTTTGCATCTGACACAGTCTGAGCCTGGGCAATCTTGTCCAGAACATCGTATCCGTCATACAGCTGTCCGAATACCGTGTAGTCTCCGGTCAGAGACGGGTATCCTCCCTGGTCTTTAAACAGATTCCTCTGCGATTTTGTAAGCTCTATCGGAGAAGAATCCAGCATTTCATCAGTGATTTCCCTGTTCTGCACTACAAAAAACTGGCTTCCGTTGGTGTCGGGTCCTGCATTTGCCATACAGAGAGCGCCTCTTACCGGGATCAGTTTGTCGGAAGTCTCATTCTTGAACTCTTTTCCCCAGATGCTCTGCCCGCCTTTTCCTGTTCCCGTCGGATCGCCTCCCTGGATCATGAAATCTTTGATGACCCTGTGAAAAATAATTCCGTCATAATATCCGTTGGATGCCAGAGTCAAAAAGTTCTTGACTGCCAGCGGGGAGTCTTTGAGGAAAAACTTAAACTTCATTGTTCCGTAACCCTTGACTTTCACAATGGCAACCGTCTCCCCTTTGGACGGTTCCCCGATCTGCACAGTCTTTTTAGCTCCGTTGATCCTGATCTCTTTATATTTGCTGAGTACCTTTGCCTCTGTGGATGTCCGGGCGGTGGTTTTTGCTTTCTCTGTTTTCTCCTGTTTTTTTCCGGTCTGGCATGCACAAAGCGCTAATGTGCAGAGGATCAGCCCCCCTGCGATCAGTTTCTTTTTCATGAATCTGTTCTCCTTTACTGTTCTGTGATTTTATCTGCCGGAAATACGATTCCGGTCTGCCGTCTGGCTTCGTCTATGATCTTCATTTCCATGACAGAAGCTTCCAGATATGGATGGTCTGTCTGCCCTGTCTCTATCAGTTCCACAAAGGTCTGTGCTTCGTAATTCATCGGGTTGGAACGGCTGTCACATTCAATGATCTCTTCGCTGCCGTTGTTGTAAAGAATCTTGATCTCTCTTGGATTCGGGCACTCTGACACGATCATGCAGCCCTTCTCTCCCTGGATCTGGGTCGGAAGCTTGGAATTGGTGATCTTTGAGTAAATGACTTCCGCCTGTTTATCCCCATAGGACGCGATGAGAGAGCCTGCCCCGTCCACACCGTTGTCCAGGAATATGGCATCTGCCAGTATTTTTTCCGGCATCCCGAATAAAGCTGCAAGAAAATGCACGCAGTACACGCCGATGTCCATAATGGCTCCGTTGGAAAGCTCGGGCTTAAAAGCATTTTCAATAATTCCGTTTTTAAACTTGTCATATCGTGAAGAATACTGGCAGTACTGGATCGTGGCACGGCGCACGGTGCCGAGCTTAGGAAGATGTTCTTTCATTGCTTTAAATCCGGGTGTATGTACGGACTTCATGGCTTCCATAAATACGACCTGGTTTTCCTTTGCCGCCTGAATCATCAGTTCAAGCTCCGTTAAATTGGATGCCACAGGCTTTTCACATAACACGTGCTTTTTGTGGTTGAGCATCATCATCGTGTGCTTAAAATGACAGTAGGTAGGGCTTGCCACATAGACCGCATCGATCTCAGGGTCCTTTGCCAGTTCTTCATAATTATCATATACCTTATCGACCCCGTATTTGGCCGCAAATTCTTTCCCCTTTTCCATTGTCCTTGAATAGACCGCTGAAAGCTCGATCCCTTCGACCTCCCGGATGCCTTCCAAGAGCCAATCCGTGATAAAATTCGTTCCTATACATGCCAACCGTACCATAATTTCCTCCTTATACCTAAATGCAATTTAGCCTCTGGCACATCGGGGCAAAAATGCACCGACGGTACCGGAGGCTTTCAGGACCGGAAGATAAAATTCCTTCTAGTCCGCTGTTTCAAACTGACTGTTATAGAGGTTCGCATAGAAACCGCCTTTCGCAAGCAGTTCCTCGTGATTTCCCTGTTCTACGATATCCCCGTGGTTCATGACGAGAATCATATCAGCATCCTTGATCGTAGAAAGACGATGTGCGATGACAAAACTGGTCCTTCCTTCCATCAGATTATCCATGGCTTTCTGTATCCGCTCCTCCGTCCTTGTATCAACGGAACTGGTAGCTTCATCTAAGATCAGGATCTTAGGGTCGGCCAGGATCGCTCTCGCAATGGTCAGAAGCTGTTTCTGTCCCTGGGAAATGTTATTGCTCTCCTCATTTATTATCATATCATAACCTTTCGGCTGTGTCTCGATAAAATGATGGGCAAATGCAGCTCTTGCCGCTCCCTGGATCTCTTCTTCGCTGGCGTCTAACTTTCCGTACCGGATATTATCACGGACGGAAGCATTGTAAAGCCATGTATCCTGTAGAACCATTCCAAACATCTGCCGGATATCGCTTCTTTTAAAGTCTCTGACATCATAACCGTCGATCTTGATCGATCCGCCGCTGACATCATAAAATCTCATCAAAAGTTTGATCATCGTCGTTTTTCCTGCGCCTGTCGGCCCGACGATAGCGATCTTCTGTCCTTCTTTGACTTCCACGGAGAAATCGTTAATGACCCTCTGTTTTTCATTGTACCCGAAGGATACATGTTCAAAGGTCACATTTCCGTCCAGCGAAGACACATCCACAGGATTCTCCTTTACTTCTTCTTCCTCCTCTTCTTCGAGGAATTCAAAGACACGCTCTGCGGAGGCCGCGGTCGTCTGCATCATATTGCCGACCTGGGCCAGCTGGGTGATCGGCTGGGTAAAGTTTCTTACATACTGGATAAATGACTGGATCTGCCCTACCTCAATGGTATTCTTGATTGCCAGAAAGCCTCCCAGGATCGCAACGACCACATAGCCAAGGTTTCCCACAAACTGCATCAGTGGCATCATTGCCCCGGAGAAGAACTGAGATCTCCATGCTGAATTATATAATTTTTCATTTACTTTTTCAAACTCTTCCACAACACTCTTTTCTTTATTGAATACTTTTACGATGTTGTGGCCGCTGTAAATTTCCTCTACCTGGCCGTTGACTTCCCCAAGCAATGCCTGCTGCGCCTGGAAATAAGGCTGGGATTTTTTCATGATTGCCCCGATCATCAGGAAGGAAACCGGAAGGATCACGACCACAGCGACCGTCATCGGAACACTGATCCTGATCATCATAACGAACACACCGATAATGGTAGCCACAGAAGTAATGATCTGTGTCATACTCTGATTCAGACTCTGTCCCAGAGTATCCACATCGTTGGTGATCCTTGAGAGCACTTCACCAAACGTTCTGCTCTCAAAATATTCCATCGGCATCCTGTGGATCTTTTCAGAAATATCTTTTCTCATCTGGTATGTGGTGTTGTTGGACACGTGGGTCATAATCAGTCCCTGGAGGAATGAAAATGCCGCAGATGTCAGGTACAGTCCGAGAAGCGTCAGCAATATGCCCCGTATCTTGGAAAAATCAATACCGCCGGTTCCCTGGACTTTTTTTACCAGTCCGTTAAAAATTTCAGTTGTGGCATTTCCCAGTATGGTTGGGCCTACAATGTTGAATACCGTACTGGCAATGGCAAACAAAATAACAAAAGCGATGGCGCCGTAATATCGTCTCATGTATTTTAAAAGCTTTTTGATGGTTCCTTTGAAATCTTTTGCCTTTTCTCCGCCCTGCATCGGGCCGTGACCCATTCTCCTGACTGGTCTTCTGTTCTGATTACTCATGTTCTGCAGCCTCCCCTCTGGCTTTTGCAAAATCGTCCTCAGATAACTGGGATTTTGCAATCTGTAAGTAGACCGGACATGACTCCAGCAGTTCTTCATGAGTTCCTGTGCCCACGACACGGCCCTCATCTAAGACAACGATCTGGTCTGCGTGCAGTATCGTACTGATCCTCTGCGCAACGATCAGGGTCGTGCTTCCCTTTGTCTCTCTGGCCAGTGCCTGCCGAAGTGTCACATCCGTCTTATAATCAAGTGCGGAAAAGCTGTCGTCAAAAATGTAGATCTCCGGGTCCTTGGCGACCGCCCTGGCGATGGACAGCCTCTGTTTCTGTCCTCCGGATACGTTGGAGCCTCCCTGGGCGACCGGAGAATCATATGCCTCTTTCTTTTCTTCGATGAAATCTGCAGCCTGTGCAATCCTTGCCGCTTTCTTCACCTCTTCTTCGGATGCATCCTCTTTTCCGTAACGCAGGTTCGAGTCGATGGTTCCGGAAAACAGGACACCCTTCTGGGGTACATAGCCCAATTTATCTCTTAATTCCGACTGTTTTACCTCCCGGATATCCACTCCGTCAACAAAAATGCTCCCCTCCGTCACATCAAAAAACCTTGGGATCAGATTGATCAGCGTAGACTTTCCGCTTCCTGTGCTTCCGATAAACGCCGTGGTCTTTCCCGAAGGCGCCGTAAAACTGATGTCGTGGAGCATATCCTCTCCTGCATCAGGATATCGGAAAGAAACATGCCTGAATTCCACTTCTCCCTTTTTCTCATTCAGAAATTTTTTCGGCTGTTTTGGATCTTTGATCATGATCTCCATGTCTAAAATTTCATTGACACGCTCTGCTGCCACCTGGGCTCTCGGCATCATAATGGATACCATGGATATGAAAAGGAATGACATGATGATCTGCATCGCATACTGGATGAATGCCATCAGATCTCCCACCTGCATCCTTCCCAGGTCAATGTTGTCTGCTCCAACATAGACGATCAGGACTGTCATGGCATTCATAATCAGCATCATGAGCGGCATCATAAAAGTCATCGCCCTGTTGACAAACAGGTTGGTCTTCATCAGGTTCTTATTGGCCGTATCAAACCGTTCTTTTTCGTGCTTTTCGGTGCTGAATGCACGGATGACAGGAAGTCCGGTCAGGATTTCCCTGGATACAAGATTCAGCCGGTCAATCAGCTTCTGCAAAACCTTAAATTTTGGCATGGCCACTGTAAACAGGACTAAAATTACGGTCATGATCGCCACGACTCCGATGGCAATGGTCCATGTCATGTCCACATTGGTCTTCAGTACTTTATAGATGCCTCCAAGCCCCATCAGCGGTGCAAATACAACGATCCGGAACATCATGGTCACAAACATCTGGATCTGCTGGATATCATTCGTGCTCCTGGTGATCAGGGACGCCGTGGAAAACTTATCAAACTCTGAGTTCGTAAAATCCATGACTTTTTTAAAAATATGGTCACGGAGAATCCTGCTCAGTCTGGCTGCCAGTTTTGCAGACAAAAGCACGACGGTTACGGACACAGCCATAGCCAGCAGCGCAAGCCCCACCATAATGGCTCCGGTCCTTAACATATAGTTGGTCTGTATCTGGTCTAAATCAAGTCCCATGGCCTTATATTCAGCTTTTACAAAAGAGATCGCGGCCTGGCTGATGATGCTTTCCGGCATGTCGTCAATGCTCTTTCCCTTGAATTTCTGCGCCATCCTGGCATTTTCTTTGGTCTGGCCGCTTTGCTCCATCATTTTCATTTCCAGCATCAGCATCGGTTTTGACAGGATTATGTCTAAGTCCTCCCTCTCCTTTTTACTGATGTCTTTTCTCACATAGAGACGGCCTTTTTTATAAGAACTATAATCTGAGTCTTTCACCTGTTTTCTCGAATATAATTCATAGGCATCCTTCACTTTCTCTGCATCCTTTGGCTTCATCATTCCCATGAGTGCCTTCATGGACTCTTCCCGGACGGCATCCGGCACTGCGTCCTCAATTCCGCCCTGCTGGATTCCCACATTGACGATATTGGACGTATACGTCGGGATCGTCAGTTCACAGCTGACCTGCACACACAAAAGCAAAACAATACATGCGATCGGGATATATGCTTTTTTCAGATATCGGAATATTTTCAGCATGATGTCTCCTTTCTACGATTATTCCTTACATTTACAAGTTTCTATTTCCAAATCAACTAATTTATCAAGCCCCTCATAAAACTTTGTGAGCAGCCGGAACAGTTCTTCTTTTTCCTCTTCCGTGAAGGTCTTCATGACCTGATTTTTGATTTCGACGGTAGCTTCGGAAATTTTCTCATAGATCTGCCGGCCGTGCTCCGTGAGATACACGAGGCTCCTCCTCTGATCTTCCGGATCCTGCTTCCTGATGACAAACTTTCTTTTTTCAAGCCTGCGGATCATGACATTGATCGTTGAAGGCTTAATGCCCAATTTATCTGCAATTTCCTTCTGAGTCACTCCTTCTTTCTTGTAAAGGCCGGTGATCAGCGGCATCTGCCCCGGATGCAGACCTGCCTCTTTTAAATAGGCAAATCCGATTGCAAAATTCTTATGGTTGATCTTCAGAAGCAGGTGATAAATGCCGTCATCTTCATACATGATGACTCCTTTCTAAAACTTTGAAAAAATACATTAGTTGTCTAATCATTAGTTGACTAATAGTTATCATAGCACAGTGCAAATGGAAATACAAGAAAAGAATTATGAATATTTAGTAACGTTTTTTGGTCCGAAAATCATTCTGAAAAAGGTCCTGATCTCTCTCCAGGCCTCTTTGCTTTCCGGCAGCATTCCCATCGCCAGTTGAAACACATGGAACATGTCGGGATAGACACTGTATCTCACCGAAACACCGCTTTCCTTCGCCTTTCTTGCCGCTCTCAGTGTATCGTCCAGCAAAACTTCCCTGCCGCCTGCCTGAAACAGCATCGGAGGAAATCCATGATAATCTCCGAACAGCGGAGAAATATATGGATTGTTTACATCCTCACTTCCCGGATACAGAGAATCATAAAGCATCGTGACCTTTGATCTGCCGAACAGCGGATCTCTCCCGTAGTTATACTTAAGACTTTCTCCGCTCAGCGTCAAATCCGTCCACGGTGACATCAAAATAAAACCTGCCGGCATGGAAATTCCATGATCCTTCAGATATAATCCGAGAGCCAGCGCAAGTCCTCCCCCCGCCGAGTCGCCTGCAACCACAATCTTTTCCGGCAAAAACCCCTTCTCCTCTGTCAGCCATCGGTAGGATGAGACAGCGTCTTTAAGCGCCGCAGGAAACGGATGTTCCGGCACAACCCGGTAATCCGGTGACAGGACACTTCCTCCCCCGCTGCAAATGGAGTACTGAAGGGCTGCTCTTCGGTATGCGTTTCTAAGAGTCCCGATATATCCGCCGCCGTGAAGCTGCAGAACTGCCAGGTCATTTTTATCCTGATCCGGAAATAAAAATTCCATTTGAAAATTCTCATGTGCCCGTTTCTCGTTTGTATATCCTTTCGGACACTTCCACCGATATTCCTTCGGATTCTGGTGTCCCATGCCGGTGGCATACGTCCTTCCTCTGGGTGTCGCTGTAAATCCTCTGATGCATTGAACGGCCATCTGTCCGCGCAAACTTGCTCGTTTCATAGTATGCTCCTTCTCTGATTAAGTGTGAAATCTTCTGGCCAGTTCATTTTTCCCCTGCTTGTTTCCCGCCGCTAAAATAACAAATACCGTCAGCACTGAAATTCCGCAGGAGATCCATGCGATCAGCGGCTGTTCAAAGAGTCCGAACAGGTACATGATAACCGGTATCACACTCAAGACCGCTATAAAGATCAAGTACATCAGATAACTGTACCATGTCTTTCTGTTTACTAACACCAGCACTATCACTGCCAGGTCTGCCGTTAGGATCAGCCCCGGTATGACATAAGCCGCAGACCATCCTTCATATCCGATGACATAGTCAATGACAGATACCAGGATTCCTCCGCCGATTACCTCCACAACAATTTTTGCAGCCAGATTTCTCCTGTGTACAATCGAATAGGATACAGTCACCATCAGATATAAAATACTTGCAAGGACGATTGCCGACCAAAGGAATCCATTATATGTAATATAATTGATGATTCCCATAAGAACTGCAATCATACCAAGCAGAATAAAAAAAATATTTTTAATCCCGTAAAGCCTCTCTCTTTCTTCTTCCGGATCAGGGTACATTCTCTCCGGCTGAAAGGGTTTTCCGTCGTCAATCAGTACCCTGTTGCAGAGCGGGCACGTCACTGTCTCATCCAGGACTTCCACCTGGCAATTCTTACACCTTTTCATTGATTACCCCATTGCTTTCTATGGCTACTTTGATTCCTTCCTTCGCCAGATTTCTGAAAAAAGCTTTCTGCAGATAGCTTTCCTGGAATACCGACGTAAATGTGATGACCGCCTGGTCTTTATAACTCAGCATGGCGCATTTCATCTCCTGTGTCTTGAAGACACCCATCATCACATGAAATTTCTCGATCTCATCCTCATATCCGGGAAGCACTTTGATCTGTCCCAGGTTGGACAGCGTAGTAGTCGCTGACTTGCTGGAACGCCTGAACTTATAACTTAGTCCAAGGTTTTTCACAGCCAGCGGCAGAATCCGTATAAATGGGTTCTTCTCTGCTGAAACATTATAGGACAGCACCTCCTCGATCTTTTCCTTTTTAATCTTTTCGTCCATCTGCCGGCTGACTTCAGAAAGGACCTCCTGAAACGTATGGTCCTCCCCCCTGGATAAAAATTCTATCAACGTCACCGCATAAAAGTTGCTGGTCGTACTGGAGTCAAAAAAAGCCCTTAAATTGATCGGCAGATTAATCCCGATAGGATTTTTATCCTGCTGCCTGTTCATGTATTCTTCATATATACTGTATATTAATACGGCGGTCAGATATTTAGTGACACTGACCCCGCAGCTCCTGCAGGTTTTCTTCAGATCCGCAATACTGACATAACCGTGTATGACGCTGATGGCGCCTCCGTAAATCCTTCTTCCTTTCATCTGATAAGCTTTTTGCGTGCTGTAACCCTTTCCCTTTTTCTTTCTGTAATGCTTAAAGTAACTGTCTTCCTGATCCAAAATACATTCT
This sequence comes from Anaerostipes hominis (ex Lee et al. 2021), assembly GCF_002270485.1. GTDB lineage: Bacteria > Bacillota > Clostridia > Lachnospirales > Lachnospiraceae > Anaerostipes > Anaerostipes hominis. Next base: position 237,650 of record NZ_NQOG01000001.1, read on the forward strand.
TCGCTCGGAGAATATTTTTTCATCTCTCCTTTGGACTCGTTCCTGAGCAGATCAATATAGCGGTAAGTGAGCTCCTTTAAAAACGTGATGGCTCCCATGCCGTCTGAGACAGCGTGGAATACTTCCAGATTGATCTTCCTTCTGTAATAGGAAACACGGAACAGAAACTTCCTCCTTCCATGGGGATCGATATACCGACAAGGATACTCGGTCTCATCCTCCACCTGGGGCCGGTTCTTATTTTCTTCAAAATAAAACCAGAAAAATCCCCTTCGAAGCCGCACCCGAAACACGTCAAACCACGGAAGGACATCTTCCAGCGCTCTCTGGAGCAGTTCCGGACGTACTTCCTCTTTCAGAGTGGCTGAGATACGGTAAACATGGCTGATCTCCCTGTTTGCGATCACCGGAAAAAGCTGGGCCGTATTGTCAAGCTTCCTCCATGTAATATGATCTTCTCTCTTTTTCATAATTCTTACCTTCCCAAAAAGCAAAATTAAAAGAAATTTCTATCTATAAACAAAAAGCTGCCAAACTTAATTGACAACTTTTCGGGTGTTATAAACAGTTTTACAGCACAGTCGGAGGACAGCATCTTTTGTTGAGAAGATACCACCTCCAGAAGACATTATGACCATTTTCTACATGATTGGAGTGAGGCATTCTAAGAGCTGAACGGAAATCATGTGGAAAATGTCACGCATTTCTTCCGCAGCACTTTTTGTATTTCTTGCCGCTGCCGCAAGGACACGGATCATTTCTTCCGATCTTCTCGCCTTTTACAACTGTCGTGGATGATTTCTGTTCTTTATATAACTCTTTTCTTCTCTCTTCTGACAGAATATCATTCCACTGTTCCAGCTCATACAGCCATTCTGCACGGCATGCAACCATGTTGTAGTATAATTTTTCAAAGTCGATATCTAAAGTTACTTCTGTATCTTCCTCCATCTCCTCGATCGGATTCGGAGTTTTCAGACTGTCATTGATCCCATCCAGAAAACCTACAAAGAACTGAAGTTCAGTCTCGTATTTTTCTGCCAGCTCTTTGACGGTTCCTTTTTCTACAAAGTCTTTATCTGATAATAACTTTTCGTAAATCTCTTTTTCGATTCCAAAATAGGAAAGCCAAAACTGCTGTCCTTCCTGTGTACGGTCGTCAAATTTATACGCATAGTCGCGCCATTCCTGAAGTAATCCCATGATTTATCCATCCTTTTACTGATTTTATTGCTTTCGTGATACTTAAGATACTATAACAAATTTAAAATATTTTTTCAATCTGTGTATAAAAATAATTACAGGGGACATACTCTTAATGTCTAATCAATAGATTAGAATACTTATCCTCCCCTTTACGTGCAGGAGGCCTTGAGTTTCAGGGTCTTCTGCATGTTTTTTATTTAATTGAGGGGCCGTGGAGCTGAAATAGACTTGCCCACTTTGTTCTCTGCTAAAACAGATTTCGTACAATCAATTCCCTATTCCGCAATTCGTATTTTTCCTCTATAAGTAAGTTATAAAAAAATCGTTCCAGATATTTAAATTCTATTCAAATCCCTTTTGGATAGTTTGCATAGTTAGAACGCACAAGAGCGTTTCTGAAATATTGAGCATGTTTCTGAAACATATCGTTATTGACTGGAAAACCAATACTGTTTAAATATCGTTCGATAAATACCGCAGTAGTTCTCGTATTTCCTTCTCTAAACGGGTGAGCAACATTCATTTCTACATATTTTTCAACAATTTTATCGAAAGTTGGTTGTGGCATTTTATTAACACTCTGCAATGCCGCTTCCAAATTATTGAAAAATCCCGAATCAAACATCTGAACTGCATTCTTTTTACTAATTAATTCTTCTGTTTTGTAATTCTTCCGTAATGCAAATCCCAAGATTTGTATGCCTCTCGATCGAATTCATACCATCCTCAATATATGCCCATGTTTCTTTATATTCGCCCTCAACAGAAAAATCCGATTCACAGATAAACTTGACAAATCCTTCCAGATTTTTCTATATCTTATAGCAAACGCATATGCATCATCTTCCTTGTCCTCATCTGTACTGTTTCTCTTATTATGTAATACATGATCTAAATTACAAGACATATAATACACTTTATAAGGAATCTTCCAGATTTGTCCTGTGCTCGTGAGACGATACAAATTTTCCTGTTTCTGCTGATTACGTCTGATAATTGCCTGTCGATTCAATGTGTGAATTCCATCAGATTCATACAAAATCTCATTACAATCCTGTTCTTCCAATATTCGATCCTCAGGAATATACGCACCATCTGTATCAACAATATGAATGATTTGTTTAAAGTCTTTTGCTGTATAATGATGCGATTTTGCATAACCACGCACCTCATTTCCTATTTTGGAAATAATATTTTGTGAAGTTACTCCTGTTCTGGTAGTAATATCACCGTGCATGATATAAACATACACCGAATCTTTATCATATACTTGATTCAACATGACACCCAGAGCAGCATTGTCTGAAGGACCTTCTACAATGACAAGTACAATTTTCTTACGAGCCAAATACTTCACCCGCCTCTCTGAACGCTAAAGCTATCTCATAATTATTGGTCGGATTATAAACCGGCTCATTCTGTTCACCTAAAACAATATCTCGATAATAGAAATCCCGGAGATTATTGTTTCCTTTCACATTTGTCATACGAATGTAACGATTATCCGGATTTGTTGTTGTAAAAGCAATAAATCCCTTATCAATCGTTTCCAACGGCCTAAGATTATGAGATGTAAAGATCAACTGCCCTTTTCCTCTTTCGGATATAATATTGAGAAGTTCGCCTAATAAATATTCAAAAATTCCGGCATCCATTTCATCAATAGCAACTGTAATAGATGGATTGTTATATACAACAATTAACAACTGTAAAATCGAAACAATTTTTTTAATTCCTTCTGACTCATATTGAAAAGGAATTGCTTTATTATTTTTTAAAGACATCAATTGAATAAGCCTTCCAATCTTACCATCCTTCGAAACCATCGGTCCCAAATCAACAATATCAATTGTTAGGCCCGGAATGATTTCTTCTAAAACAATGTTCATATTAGAAATAATTTTTTTCACCAGTTCCATTGCATCCTCCGGAATTGGAGCTGCCACATTCAGGGGCAGCATTAAATTTCCAACAGTTTCTGAATTTTTTTCTTTATACTTAAATGCCAACGGCAAGGCATTCATGCTAATCAATCCCGAATTTTCCGTGTCAATAACAAAAAGTTCTCTGTTTCCAAATGTGTATAACCCTTCAATTAATGCCATATATTTTTCGTTCTTACAGTTTTTCCTAAAGGCATTTATCATTTCTCGTGAAAAAACGAATGTTCTTCCCTGCGTCTGAACAAGACGTTTCGTTACAAGCAATTCTGTAATATCATTTGTTACTTCACCTAAAAGTTCATTAAATTTCGACTTTGGCACAAACACTCCTGAAGTTCTTGTATCAACAAGTGGCCCCTTACGGACTTTTTCATCCTTTGAAGTGTATGCGAAGCTTAATACTTCATCATATATTTGTGTTTTATATTCCAGATCAGCATTTACGCCTTCTTCATTAGAATGTGTATCATCTATCATTTTCTTTAATGAAAATTGATACCAAATGTCATAACTGACTTCATCCCTTTGCATTTTAAATTGAAATTTTAAAGTAGCATGGTCTTCGTCAACATGAACATAATCCGCATATTTTTCCGGAATAGCCTTTCCACATAATGCAAATTTAAGCACTTGTAATGCATCAACTAACGCAGTTTTCCCTGAACCATTTTGTCCATACACCCCCACAATACTTGCACGATAATTTTTTTTGCGATTTGTAAGATCAAGGGTTCCGTACTTTACATTTTTAAAATTCTCTATAGTTATATTTTCTATCCTGACAAAACGTCCGCCCATAACAACCTCCATGCCCCTATATAATTCATATTTCTGTATTATTTCTATTGATGCTCCTATTATATCATTCCCTTATTTATAATTCAATATTCAATCTCATATTCTATACTTTTTGTTCCGCTTTTGTCCTTCGATTTTCTTGTCGTATTTATTAGAAAAACGCGGGCTCCACAATCAAATGAAATCCGCCAAAAATTTACGTATATACTATTTCATTCAACACAATCCCCTCCTGTGCCTCTTCATTCACATCTGCAAGATAAGCCCAGAGCCAACAGTTCAGTACCAGACCGTTAAACAATATCGGATTGCTATTTTTCAAAAATCACTGTCAACAGTCTGTGATCCGCTACACTTGGCGGAGATACATGCCATGCCCGGCGCACATAGAAAAGGAACACCCTTTTTTATAGGTATTCCTGAATTTTATATGTTATTTAATTTTATTATGGAGTGATACAAAGTAATTTGTTGCTGTTTATGCCACTTTTCCTTGGTGTCCCAATGTTACCTTTCCATCTCCAAATGCATGTACCTGCCAGATAGCAGAGGTAAATCTTGCTATATGACTCACTAATTCAAATTCATCACAGGCAAGATAATTAAAATGTCTTTCCTCTTCAAAATCATATTGGAATGTATCTTCAATCATAAAAAATTAGCATGCTTTACAGTCTCTCCATTCAAAATCGGGTCTGCTTTAGAAATATTATATGATCTGATCTCTCCCGCAATATCATAAATCCCCCGAAACAAGTATTTATGAATTGACTTCAGCACAGCCGGACTGAAAGTGAAAGAATCATCCTTCAATAGTTGTACAATACGGTTTGATACTAAGTCACATTCCATTCTTCGACTTATCCGGTCATCTTCCGTCATATTTTCGTAATGAGAATACAAAAGCTTTTCAACAGACTCATTCGATAATTTACCGTATATATTTTCCTTGGACAATTCTATCAGATAGTCTGATACCTCCAGATAATCCACTTCCTGTAATCCAATCGCAGTCTTCCAATATTCTTCATTCTTTCACCGCCTTTGTAGAGAGACTATCATAAGAGCTTAATGAAAAGATTGATGTTTCGCAGCCTACCATGTCCCATCATATGAAAATTTTGTGTGATTCCGGAGTTGTATCGGGCCGCAGAGAAGGCAAATGGACCTACTATTCAATTTCATCTGAAGGAGTGTTCTTTGCCCTTCGGACTTTGCATGCACTGACAGGCAAAAAATTATCGTAAAAATTTAGTGGTGACCTGAGCAATCATAAAGATCGCTGCGAAAATTATTTATACTCTATACATAAATACATTTATATATATCTATATATAAGAAAGGGCTTTAACAACATGGATACAATAAAATCAATATGGATTTTCTTTCAGAATGAAATCCTCGGAATGAATTGGCTGAACCAAATCATAAAAAAACTTTTAGAATCCTTTGGCCTTGATACCTCATCCAGGGTTGGAAACAGTATACAGTTTTTTATATATGACACGATGAAGATCATGGTGCTGCTGGGAATATTGGTCTTCCTAATCTCTTACATCCAAAGTTACTTTCCGCCGGAAAGAACAAAACGAATCTTTTAATGAATCTGATCATGTCCTGGATGTGCCGCAGGAATCTTTGTGCTTTAAAAACAGAGTCAAATATGCATGGAAGACAGCAAAAATCACAGTAAAAGGGGTCACACCATATATTTTGGCGGGTGTCGCCATAGGCGCGGTTATTCATAACTGTTTTGTGGGATACTTTTTCAATGTATTCCAGTATCTGTTTATATAAAGAAGAACGTCACACTCTGTCCAAAATCACCCCTTGTATCTTCTTTCTCTTCCCATTAAAATAGAAGAAACAAATCTATTGTGCGGGAGGTTATCTTTTGAATTACACACCATTAAAAAGAATCCGTTTAGAACATGCATTTAATATCAGGGATCTGGGCGGCCTGGAAACCGCGGATGGCTCAGTCATCCGATGGAACCGCCTATACCGCGGTGACTGTCTTGCATTCCTTTCTCCAGACGAATGGAAAAAGCTTGAGAAATGCGGGATTGTCTCTGTCATAGATCTTCGGAGCAGATCCGAGACACTCCTTATGAAAGATCAGGTTCCGGAGTCAATGCAGTATTATCACTGTCCCCTTCAAAAAGAAGAGATTGACTTTGAAAATGCTGCAGACTCAGCCTCAAAGGCCTTCACCAAAAGCCTGGCTGACGGTTATCAGAAAATGCTGTATGACAGTCCTGAGTTGATCGCCGGCACAGTGAAAACTGTCGTTCAATGTCTTAACAAAGGCGGAGTTCTGTTCCACTGTACCGCAGGGAAAGACCGGACCGGTGTTCTTTCTGCCATACTCCTAACACTTCTTGGCGCTGCCAGAGAAGACATCGTCGCAGAATATCAGGTTTCCTTTACATACAATCAGCGCGGCGTAAACAAAGCAGCCATGAAACTTCCTGACTATAAATCCATGCTTCCGATGCTCGGCTCAGATGCCGCCCATATGGAACAGCTGCTTAATTTGTTTGAAGAACTTCACCTTGTGTCCTATCTTACAAAACATGGATTGTCCGATCCTGAAATTACACATCTGAAAGAACTTGTCTTGGAAAGGAAAAACTCATGAAACAAAAAACAAAACGTATCCTGTCCATCCTTGTGATCCTGTCCATTTTTCTCGTCATAGGCCTCACTCTGTTTTGTGCATTTACCGGAAACGGAGCGTTCTACGGTATGCTGGCACTGATGTTTTTTTATCCGCTGCTCCTGTGGGTGCTTATTTTTCTATACAAAAAAAGTAAAGACTGAAACAGAAGGTGCTTCCCATTCCCGGAATGCACCTTCTGTTTTTAAAATCCTACGACTTGTCTTGTTCTCGGTATACTCGGTTCCTCCCCGATCATCCCATAAGATCTGAGCGTTGCAATCTTTTCCATATCTTCTTCATTGATCTCAAAATCAAAAACATCTGCATGTCCCCTGATACGCTCCATGCTGGACGCTTTCGGCAGCGGGACCACACCTTTTTGCATGATCCAGCGAATACAAATCTGAGCCACAGTACGGTCGTATTTTACGGCCATTTCTTTTAACAGCTCTCTTTTAAATGCCTGTCCCTGAATCAGCGGACTCCAAGCCTCCGGCACGATCTGGTTTTCTTTGCAGTAAGCGGCCATCTCTTCCTGAGGATGCTGCGGGTGAAGCTGCACCTGATTGACCATTGGCATGATCTTTGCATGGTTCTTTAATATTTCCAGATGTTCGATCATAAAATTGCTGACACCGATGGCTCTGATCTTACCCGCCTCATAAAGCTCCTCAAAAGCTCTCCATGTGTCAAGGATATCCTGCTCATAGTCGTCCTTATGCTCGATCACAACCGGCCAGTGAATGAGGTAAAGATCCAGATAGTCAAGGCCTAAATGTTCCAGTGTTTTATCAAATGATTTCTTTGCCTTTTCATATCCATGGTCTGCATTGGGAAGCTTGCTCGTAATAAACAGTTCTTCCCTGGGCACTCCGCTCTCGCGGATTCCTTTTCCTACACCTGCCTCATTGGCATATGCAGCTGCCCCGTCTATATGGCGGTAACCAGCCTGAATCGCCATTTTCACACTCTCACAAACCACATCGTCTGGGGACTTCCAGGTCCCAAAGCCAATACATGGAATTTTTACTCCATTTCTCAGCGTATATCCATCCTGTAAACTGTTCATGACTCATTCCTCCCTCAGGCTTTCCAAATATTTCCTGATATTTTTCTCGTATCCATTCTCTGTTGGTTCATAAAATACGGTTCCCATGAGTTCATCCGGAAGATACTGCTGTTTGACATAATGTCCCGGATAATCATGGGCATACCGGTATCCGATCCCCCGTCCCAGTTTGGACGCCCCTTTGTAACTGGCATCTCTCAGATGGTTTGGAACCATCCCGTTTTTTCTCTTTCTGACGGCCTCCAATGCCTGGTTCACAGCCATATAAGCCGCATTGCTCTTAGGCGCCCCCGCCACATAGGTCACCGCCTGTGCAAGAATGATCCTGGCTTCCGGAAGTCCGACCCTCTCCACAGCTAAAGATGCCGCGACCGCAACCTGCAGAGCCTGCGGGTCCGCGTTCCCCACATCTTCCGAAGCGCAGATCATGATCCTCCGGGAAATAAAGGTAACACTCTCTCCGGCATCGATCATCCTGGCCAGATAGTAAACTGCCGCATCGGGATCCGATCCCCTCATGCTCTTAATAAATGCAGAGATAATATCATAGTGGTTGTCCCCGCCCTTGTCATACCGCATGACCCGCTTCTGGATGCACTCCTGGGCCACGCCGATGTCAATCACGATCTGTCCGTTTTCTCCCGGTTCTGTGGTGAGGATTCCAAGTTCAATGGCATTCAGGGCACTCCTCGCATCGCCCTCGGCCATGTCTGCCAAAAAGTCCAGGGCTTCATCCGTAACCTTGGCCTGATAGATCCCCATGCCCTTCTCGTCGTCGGTCACGGCTCTGACCAGCAGCTTTTTAATGTCCTCTGCCTCCAGAGACTTGAGTTCAAAAACGTTGGATCTTGAGATGAGCGCCTGGTTTACTTCAAAGTAAGGATTTTCCGTTGTGGCCCCGATCAGGATGATTGTCCCGTCCTCTACAAAAGGCAGCAAAAAATCTTGTTGGGCTTTGTTAAACCTGTGGATCTCATCGATGAACAGAATCGTTTTTTTCTGAAACATCCCCAGTGCTTCTTTGGCCTCCTTCACGGCTTCCTGCATTTCCTTCTTGCCGGAGGTAGTGGCATTCATCTGCACAAAATTGGCCTGGGTTGTCTGGGCAATGACTTTTGCTAACGTCGTCTTCCCAGTACCCGGCGGCCCGTAAAAAATGATCGAGCTGAGTTTATCTGCCTGAATGGCCCGATAAAGCAGCTTGTCCTTTCCTATGATATGCTCCTGTCCCACGACTTCATCGAGGTTTTCAGGCCGCATCCTGCCGGCCAGCGGAGCTTCTTTCCTTCCGTTTTTCTGTCTTGCATAATCAAATAAATCCATATCTCCTCCTTTTTGGTAATCTTAACATAGGGGCCGATGAAAATCCACGCAAAATTAAGACTTTTTTTAGAAATAAGTCATGATTTTATATACACGATTTGATATAATGTCACTAGTATATTGATAAGAAACAATAAACCAAAACTGCGTATTGGAGTTATTATGGGTAAAATATTAGTAGAAAAGCTTTCTTACACTGAAGTCAGCAAAAATATCAGTCAGACAGAATACGAAAAGATACAGGAGGAATACCTGCTGTCCAGGTCTCCTGAAAAATACATGATCAGCATGCCCGTAAGAGTATTGATGTTTGAGGGGCTGGAGAGAGAACCGAATATCCGTTACTATATTTATGAGGAAGACCACACAAACTTTTTTTTCATTCAGAATCAGACCAGCGGACATGTGGTCCATAAGACAAAGTTTTCCCTGACACAGGAAGAAGTAGAAAAAATGCTCAGCGGAGATTATCAGTTCCTGCTGGACAGTGAAGAGCCGGCGATGAATTCTTTGTATTTCCAGTTCACCATCAATAAGCTCCATCCTACTTATAAAAAGGAATGTACCAGGAAGATCTTTCACCAGAATCGTTTTTTAGATATCGTGATTGATATTTCCATTAAAAGGACACCGTTTGAGGGCTCTGACTTTTTTACTCCGCAAAAATTATACGCTCAGAAAAAATCTTCGCTCAGGTGTCATACAAGACAGTATCTGACACTTTCAAAACCGATATCCTCCCTGCTGAAGTACAATGAACAGCTCCTACATAATCAGACGGGAAATGTCAATGCCGGCCGCTGACCCATAAAAGCGCTGCCTTCTTTGGTATACCGTATCTTAAATACAAAAGCAATTCACCCCTGAATTGCTTTTGTATTTTTTTTAATCTTCTGGTATTTTCCACGGGTCGCCATGCCGCCCCGTATGTGCCGCTCCGATTTGTTGAGATCCAGTACCTCTCTGGCCCTCCTGGCCAGGGACTGATTGATCTTTTCCAATCGTTCCGTCACATCTTTATGTACGGTAGATTTAGAGATTCCGAACACTTTGGCAGTTTGTCTGACTGTGGCTTTTTTATCTACGATATAATTGCCGACTTCTACCGCGCGTTCTTCAATGTACTCTTTCATAAAAATCCCCTGCATTCTCTGTTTTTACAGTGTATGCAGGGGCTCTAAGGCTTATTCCTTGATTTCGCCGGCTATTGCACAAGACTCAGAGCTAAGGCCGGATACTCACATAAAACACGATACATGGTAAATGGTAACTCATTTCCTATCACTTATACACGATCCGATTCAAAATGGTCAAAAAAACCTGCCAGTTGAAGTGCCGGACGATTGATATCTGCCAGTTCTACCGTCCTATCCGTCAGGTCAATATCCAGATTTCTTTTAATTTTACCGTCACTATGTCTCCTTAACTGTTATATATCTCTTTATTTAGTTCCTTTTCTTTTGAATTTATAATTACATTTGCCGCAGCGTCTCCTACTACATTCAACGTAATTACCGCCATTCCCGGAGGATAGTTCATCGCCAGAACCAACGCATATCCTATCATGCAAAGTTCCGAATTGAATCCCAGTCCATTCAATACCGCGAATACCATCGTAGTCCCGGCAACCGGAATCGCCGGAGTCCCCATCGATGTAGAAATAGAGAGAAATGCCGCAAGCACAAGGTGAGCCGGTGTGACATCAAGCCCTGCCGAGGTTGCAATAAATGTAATTGCCATCATGTGCATGACGGTAGTTCCATTCATATTTATTGTCATACCCGTAGGCAATACAAAGTTTGAAATCTCCTCACTGCATCCAAGCTCCTCGACACAAGTCTTTTTGTTCAAAGGGAGGGTAGCCGCTGAAGACTGTGTCGCCGCTGCAAAAAGTCCTACTTTTAATACCTTCCGGATAAATGTCAGTGGATTTAACCCTGTAGTAAACCAAACTCCCAATGGGTAGATCGTAAATACAAGCAGAATACAAATAAAAATTGTCGATACAATCCATGCCAGTGCAGGCCGAAGATACTCTACCCCATAAGTTGCAAAGGTTCTGCTAATCATACAGAAGATTGCAATGGGACTGATCTTATTAATCAGAAATTCCATGTACACACGAATCATCTCATTCAGACTCTCCAAAACCTTTTTAACGGGTTCTGACTGCTTTCTGAGTGCATTCATGGTAAGTCCGATGATAACCGCAATCACTACAACTGCAAGAATGCTCGTATTGGTCGTAAATACAGAAAAGATATTATTCGGCACTGCATTTACTATGGTTGTGAGCGGATTGTAAGAATCCATTGTTGCCAGATTCGATGTGTCCGCAGTGGGCAGCTGAACGGAAAACCAACCAAGTGTTTTAACCATGTATGCAAAACAGCCTCCCAAAAATGCTCCAACCACATAAAATGATATAAAGCAAAAAAGTGTCTTTCCGAAAATTTCCCCCAGTTTCCGCGGATTTGTCATACTGCACAGTGACAAGCTGAGTGATACCAGCACCAGTGGCACAATTGCCAATTGTAATCCATTCATAAACAACTGGCTTATAATGTAAAAAATACCGATTGACTTAAATCCGTCATCCTTTGTAATATCGTTAAAAAAGATTTTGTTAATTATATCCCAAACCTGCCCCATACCATTCGCATTCAAATACTCACGTAACAGCAGGAAGAGAATTCCCACACCAATGCCCCCAAACAATGCAATGGCCATTTTTTTCATAATGGACATTGGTTTCCTGTCCTGTCGCTTTCCCATCAAATTCCTCCGTTCTCCATGAACCATAAAAGGACCCTTGCGCATGTATCCCGTCTGAGATATAACATCCACAAGAGTCCTCTGCTTACACCGAAACACCTATATCCACGTTCCGGGATGCTTCTTTCTAATATATAAGCTTGATATCGTTCTCTTTGCAAAATTCCGCCCATCTGTCGTCTGGTCTGCGATCGGTAACCAGATAATCAATCTGATCCCATGACGCCAAATGCGCAAAAGCCGTTTTATCAAATTTGGAGTGATCCACGAAAAGCGCGACCTCATTTGCCTGTTTAATCATAACCTTCTTTGCTTCCGCTTCCGTCTCTTTAGAATCCATCACACCCTTTTCTATGTCAATTCCCTTACAGCTGATTAACAGAATATCCACATGATAATTGCGAATATTTTCTCTTGCTGTCTTTCCCTGCAAAGACAAGGTACTGCGGTTAAAGACTCCGCCGGTTAAAATGATGTTGATATCAGTGCTTGCCAGCTCTGCCGGCATGGCTGTTGAAGTTGTAAGTATCGTAATATCACGGCTGTTCTTCACCCTTTTGACAACTTCCATCACAGAGGTGCTCGCATCTGCGGCAATCGTACTTTTACCTCTTAAAATCGGTTCAAATACTGTTGCCATCCTCCGTTTCTCTTCTATATGGATTCCCGCTCTTTGATAAAAATGAATGCCTTCTCGTTGATTTTCAACATTCAGAACTGCACCGCCAAAGGTGCGGTTCAAAACCCCTTTGTTCTCTAATTTTTCCAAGTCGCGTCTGATCGTCTCCTCCGTCACGCCAAATGATGTACTCAATTCGGACACAATCACCTTTTTTTCTGTCTGAATCATTTTTTTGATCAATTCAAGCCTATCCTTTGCTGCCACTAACTCACTCCCCTTCTCTATACCATCTCCGCTATTTCACTTGGAAATAATTATATCACATCTTATGTTGAAATCAAAGATTACTCTTTTAATTTCAACATTTAAAGGAGTATTACTTGCTATTTTCTTTATTTATCAATTTTCTCTGCCATATCACGCATAATCTGTACATCTTTTGGATCTAATTCTAACTCTGCTGATTTTACATTTTCTTGAATCTGCTCCACAGTTGTAGATCCGCTCAGCAGATTCAAGAAGTCTCCCTGTGCAAGAATCCAGCTAAGTGCCAGATTCGCGATAGTGCAGTTGTATTTTTCACAGAGCGGTCTCCACTCATCCATCATGTCCATAGCATCCTGCATGTGATCCGGCTGGAACCATTTCTTCGGAATCTGTGCGCCTACTGGCTGGTAATCTCTCGGCATTGTCCCTGAGAGCAGTCCCATCTCAAGTGGTGAATACGCCTGAATCGTCACTCCATTTTCACGGCAGCAAGGAATGATTTCTTCTTCAATACCACGGTCAAGAATTGAGTATTTTGCCTGCACAATATCAAGCTGCCCCCATTTCAGGTATTCTTCGATATGGCGGATATCCACATTGGCTGCACCGATTGCTTTAATCTTTCCCTGTGCCTTCAATTCATTTAACACATCCATGGTCTTTTGAATCGGCACGTAATATTCGCTTCCTTCTATTGCCTGCCAGTGTGTCATATAAACATCCACATAATCTGTTCCCAGACGTTCCAAAGATGCTTCAATTTCTTTCTTTACAGACGCACTGTTTAAGTTCTTGTAAAGCTGAACTCCGTTTACCTTGTTAAAAAGGTCGCCTTTCATCTCCTGATCCCATGTGACACCACATTTTGTAATAACGACTACTTCATTCCGGTTCATTCCTTCCAAAGCTTTTCCGAGGATTTTCTCGCTGTTGCCGAAGTTATATCCCGGTGCGGTATCAATCAGATTTACACCAGCCTTGGGAGCCTCTTTGATAGTGTCCACCACAACCTGAATATCGTGGTCTCCGCCCCATGCCGAGCCTCCGCCGATTGACCATGTTCCGAGACCGATCCTTGAAATATCAATTCCTGTCTTACCAAGCTTCATTGTTTTCATACTTTTTTGTTCCTTTCTTGTCTATAGAGCCCCTGCACACAATACTGCATGTACTACGCTCCATAATCTTTACGATACCTTGTAAACATTTCTTCCACAATCGCTCTGTCCTTTACTCCGCCGGTGGCGCCAACATATTGGACCGAAACCGCTGCAGTGCAGTTTGCATAGGCGGCACATTCCCGAAGCGTCTTGCCCTCCAGCAATGCTGTGATAAATCCAGATGCAAAATTATCTCCTGCTCCGATTGTATCAATCGCCGTCACTCCCTTGGCCGCCGGAACAATCACAGACCCTTCTGAATTGCGAATATAACATCCCCGCTTTCCTATCTTCATAACAACGTTTTTAACACCGCATCCATACAGGATATCGGCTACTTCGTTTTCCTTGACCGCTCCCGTCATCTCACTTGCCTCTTCAAAATTGGGGAAGAAGTAATCTACATAGCTCAGTGCCTCGCGAATGTCATTTAAGGTTTCATTCACCTTCGGCATCACCATATCCGCACAAATTGTCATTCCTTCCTTCTTTGCCTTTGAAAAGACTGCGACAAGCGCCTTGTTGTCAAATAAGGGATTATTGAAAATACTTGCAAATGAAAGAATCTTTGCGTCCTTTAATGCAGACATATCCAGATCTTCATAGCAGAATTTCCATAAGCTTCCCTGCCGATTTGTAATAAATGTTCTTTCTCCGTCTTCCGCTACAAGCCCTACGTTAATAGAGGTATCTTTGGTCGGATCCTGCTTGATATAGGTTGTATCAATACCGTTTGTCTTACAGTGATCCATGACAAACCACCCCGGCAGGTCTACCCCAACACAGCTCATCAGTCCCACCTTATGTCCTAATCGAGTGATAATTGTCGCTTCATTGATCGCATCGCCCCCGATGGTCATCTTAATCCCGTCCACCGGATAAGATACTACATCAAATACTTCCTTCCCCACCGGCCTGAGGGGCAGGTCTACAAGCGCTGCGCCAATAATAATTACGTCTAGTTTCTTATCCACTTTATTCATCAGCCCTTCCGTCGTCACCAAACAGTTTAATCTTATACATTGCACGTTCTTTAACTGCTTTTCTCACTTCACGCTGAACTGCCAGGAATGGCTCATCCTTATGTGCATTGACTGCCTCCATCGCTGCCTGACAGAGTTCTGTGTGAATATTTATTTTAGAAATACCGAGTGAAATTGCCTTTTTGATATCCTCGTCTCCAATACCTGAAGCGCCATGAAGTACAAGCGGCACATCTACTGCTTTGGCAACCTCTTCCAGAATATCAAATGCAAGTTCCGGTTCGGAGGTATATACCCCATGCACGTTTCCAATGGCAACTGCCAGAGAATCACATCCTGTTCTCTCCACAAAATCTTTTGCCCTCTTCGGGTCAGTATAATGATAATCTGACAATGCCTCTTCGTAGACAGTCTCATTTCCTACGTGTCCAAGTTCTGCCTCCACCGGAATGTTATATGCATGGAAATAATCTACACATCTTTTAATCTCCGCCACATTCTCCTCATATGGAAGAGCAGACGCATCGCGCATTACAGAATTCATGCAATGGTTCACCGCATTCTGAAGGATCGTCATATTGCGGCCGTGATCCCAATGCATAATCACAGGAATTGTTGCATTTTTTGCCATAGATTCCATCATATAGCAGAAGTCTTCGAAGGAAGTATTTCCAACAAACCCTGTACCGAAAGAAATAATAATCGGCGCACGGAGCTCTTCTGCCGCGTCAATTACTCCCATCAGCATCTCCGCATTCCATACATTAAAATGAGGAATTGCATAATGTCCTCCTTTTGCTTTTTTTTCCCAATATCTGATATCTGAAATCATATTCTTCTCCTTTTCTTATTCAGAAATTTTCACAACACCTTTTACTATATCGGCTTTTCTCACCGGGTCGATGGCTTCCATAAATGCCTTTTGAACGTCTTTATATTCGTAAATATTTGTTACCATATCTTTTACATTAAACTTCCCGGTTGCAATCGCTTCGATAGTCTGCGGGAAATTGTTACAGTACCGAAAGGAAGTCTGAATTGTCACTTCCCGGTTAATTTTTAAAAAGTCAATCGGAACCGGCTGGGACTGTGTTCCAACCATCATAATTTTCCCGCCACGCGCTACCATTTGTACCGCCTGATTGGTTGTAAATGCAGAGCCTGCTGCCTCAAACACCAAATCCACACCATGATCTCCGTATAATTCCTTTGATCGAATTGCCGCAACGGTATCTTCCTCTTTCCCGTTTATAACTCTCTTGGCGCCAAGCCTTTTAGCAAGGTCAAGACGTTTTTGAATCACATCTACTACAGTGATATCTGTAACACCCAGACTTAAGCAGGCCTGAAGTACCATAAGTCCGATTGCTCCGCCCCCGAGAATCACAACGCTTTTTCCAGTCTGTGCACCTCCTAAAATTGCCGCGTGCATACCGACTGCCGCCGGTTCTACCAGAGCTCCTTCCAATGTAGACATCTCCTCCGGAATATGATAAGTCCATTCTTCTGGATGAGTCATGTACTGTGTCAGCGCCCCTTTATAGTTAGGTTGTGTCGCCATAAAATCAACCTTCGGGCAAATATTGTAACGGCCGGTTCTGCAATATTCACATGTATCATCCGGCACTCCGGGCTCAATCAGCACTTTATCTCCCACTTTAAACTTCGTAACTTTTGCACCAACGCCCACGACTTCACCAGCCACCTCATGTCCAAGTCCGATTTTCTGATTTGGATCCTTCGGTGGGATAAACGGTCCGAATTCAAATCCATGAATGTCTGACCCGCACATTCCCACATATTCCACCTTCATCAAAATCTCATTTTCTTTCGGCTCGGGCATCGGGCACTCCTGAATCTCAAATTGTTTCGGTGTCACTAAAATTGCTTCTGAATTCTGCATAATAGAACCTCCTTCATCTGTCTGTCAGTCAACGTTTCCGATATCTTCTACCGATTCTCCTCTCGTCTCAATGCCGAGGAACAAGATAGCTACAGCAATGATTACCGCAACAATGGAGATGAGAACGAACACACCATTTGCTCCGATTGTACTGGCAACATATGTTACAAGGAAGGGGAAGAAAATGTTACTCACACGTCCCATGGCATTACTAAAACCAGATCCAGAAAGCTTTGCAGATGTCGGCCACATCTCCGGCACATATACTGCGGAAGCATAACATACATACATATAAATTGCTGTGTTAAGCAGGAATGTCCAAATGATCAGCCCGCTCATTGAAGACTGCTGCCCTGTAATAATTCCGAATACAGCCATAATTGCCAGCAGTGCAACTCCCATTGCCTTTCTTGGAATCTTATCCATAATTAATGACGCAATGAATATTCCAAAGGGTGCTCCAAAAAGGCCAAACATTGTCATAAACTGTGACTGTGATGTATCAAATCCCATAGAGGAAAGCATGGACGGCATCCAGTTCATCAATGTATATTGAATGGTATTCATACCAATCAGTACAAGTGAACCTACAATCGTTCTTCTTAAAAGCTTTCCTTTAAATAATGCCGAATACGGAAGTTGTTTCACCGGCTTTGGCCCCTCTGTCACTTCCGGGAGCGGTTTGCCTGTCGCTGCTTCAATCTCTTTTTCAATCTTTGTTACAATTTCATCTGCCTCCTCTACTCTCCCCTGTGATTCCAGCCATCTTGGTGATTCCGGAAACTTCTTATACACTAGGATACTTGCGATGATAGAAAGTACAGATGGAATCATAAACTGAATTCTCCAGTTCAACGCATAACTTGCCACAATAGAACCGACAAGCAGTGCGATACCATTACAGACAGGGTGCGCCCAGTTTCCAATAAAGGAAGTACGGCTTGACCATGTACCACGGTTTCTTCCAGGTACATACTCTGTGAATCCGGCAAATAAAACAACTAACAACGCTCCCAGTCCGAGACCCTGAATCAGTCTGAACACATAGAGTACGTATACATTTGGTGACAGCGCGCCTCCGATCATTGCGATAATATGTACTATTTCATATAAAAGAATAGATTTCTTACGTCCAATCTTATCTCCGATCGGGCCCCCGATTAATGCTCCAAATAACTGCCCCGCCGTATAAATGGTTCCCCACATGGCAAGCAGTCTGGAACCCGGCTCCAGCCAATGAATCTCATTTAACAGGATGTTTTGTACTGCGCCGCCGATACCGTTTGACCAGCAAACCAGCAGTGCAAAGGCTGTTACCAGCCACATTTTAATATGCCATGATGAGTTAGGCAGACGATCCAGCCTTGCTCCAATATTTGCATTCTTTTTATTCATATTCTATTTCCTTTCGGTAAAATATCAGCTTTTTCATATAGCATCTCTTCGTGACTACAAAATTTCTTCGTCACATCTGGCGTCCCTGAGCTCCCTCTCGAGATCTTCTTCCATAATATCCCACGCCTTTTTAAAATCTTTGTCATTATTCCAAAGCGCCGGAGGTCCCATCACTACAAGATCCGTCCCTGCCTCATATAACGGCCGGTATAAACTTTTGTTCATGGAACCATCTGCCTCAATCAGGAAGTGGAGGCCTCGTTCCTTTCGCATCTGCGCCAGTCGCTTGATCTTAACATACATCTGAGAGTCAACTGGTTGTCCAGCGATACCAGGATCCACAATCATAATTGTCACCTTATCCAATAGCGGGAGATAATATTCAATTGTTGACAACGGAACAGACGGGCTAAGTGCAACACCGGCTTTGCAGCCCAACGCTTTAATCTTATGAATTGTCACAAACGCATCTCCTTCGATACAATCTGTGTGAGGTGTAATGTATGTCGCGCCCGCCCTGGCAAATACCTCCAGATACTGCTGTGGACGCTTTACCATCAGATGCGCATCCATCGGCTTTAGCTGATCTATGTGCCGGTTTAAGTAATCCAGATAATCCGGTCCGATTCCATAACTTGGCACATAGACTCCGTCCTTGATATCCATATGCAAAAAGTCTGAGTGTTGATTGATTATTTCCATCTGTTCTTTCACATGAAACAAATCACAGCACCCTACCGATGGCGCAATCATTAATTTTCTCTTCATAACCTCTTCCTTAAATACTTTGTTACGCTTCTCTATTAGTCCTCATAATCATAAGTAATAATTACTTTGATTGCTTCCTTGTCTGCCATAGCCTGGAATCCCTTTTCCCACTCAGAAAGTCCAATTCTGTGTGTAATCATCGGTTTTACTTTGATAGCACCTGACTGCAGAAGGCGAAGCGCATTTCTCCAAGAAGTAGAATCATATGCCATATGTCCAATGATGCTCTTATTCCAGGATGTAATGTCGTTAATAGAAAACTCTAACGGTTTGAATCCCATACCAACGCGGACAATCTCTGCATTTGCTCTTGTCATTTCAATTGCCTGCTTAAGTGCAATATTGGCGCCGGAGCATTCAATCACCAGTCCAAGGTTCTCTTTACCGCAGATTTCCTGACAACGTTCTACTACGTTTTCCCTGGACCCATTCACACAATGTGTAGCGCCTAATTCTTTTGCAACACCAAAGCGTACCTTTGTATCCTCCTCTAGGCCTACCATTACAATGTTCACCGCCCCCATAATGCGCGCAATCTGAACGGAAAATAAGCCAAGCGGGCCTGTTCCAAATACTACAACATCCTGTCCTGGAAGAAGATGCGCCTGCTGTGCAATAGCTTTGTAGGCATTACAAATTGGGTCAAGCACTGCCGCTTCTTCATATTCAATACCTTCTGGAATCTTCCATATTGCATGTTTGTGGATTCTCAAAATCTCTCCTGGAATCTTACAATATTTCGAAAAACCTCCACCCCATGTATTGTTATCTAAACCTAGATTTATTTTTTCTTCACAACAAAGGAAATCGCCATTCTCACACGCCGGACATACACCACAAACATGGGCACTATTGTCAGATACGATTCTCTGTCCAACTTTCCAATCTTTCACCTCTGAACCAATCTTAATAATCTCTCCGGCAAATTCATGTCCGCGAATGGAATTGAATTGATCAGATCCATTTTCAACCTTATAATGTTTCATATCCGCACCGCAAATTGCAGCGGCTTTCACCTCGATGATAATATCCTCCGGTCCACATTCCGGTTCCGGAACATCAATCATTCTGTATCCTCCAAATTCTTTTCCATATCTTGCTAATGCTTTCATCGCTTCTCCTCCAAATTATGAATCTCATTGTTAACTGGTTTCGGCCGAAAACAAATGTTTCATTCTTCATTTGTTATGGTTTCATCTTATCATCACTTTTTCTGTATTTCAAGCATTTTATGTTGCTTTTCAAAGATTTTGTTACTGTTTTCCAAATTATTTTCTGTTTTTTATACATTTTCACCGAAGATAGGAAGCTTATCATCCTTTTAACCGGTGACTATCTTTTTCATAATATAAATGTTCTTTACATTTGAGAACAACAAAAATAGGCGTTCATTATTGAACGCCTACGCCAAATTCTTATCACAACACTTGTACGATCATCTATGGCCAATATTTTTTCTTTATAGTACTGAATTTAAGCAGCCCGCTATTCTCAGAACCTGTTTCAATCGCAGTTCATATGAAATGCCTGTACCTTTCTAATTTCCGGACACATATATATTCCGGATACGCCCCTGGCTTAAATACATTTCCGTTCAGACTTCCTATAATTCTTGATATATAGATTCCGCGTCCAGTACGTGGAACGGTCTGGTCTGATGGTCTCCTCTGGCACCCGCAGTCACCAGTATATACTCCTTTCCGCTTATATTGACCCAGCTTGCCAGGCAGAGTCCCGCTTCTTTTGTATAGCCTGTCTTTCCGCCGAGAAACCTTCCATTCTTTGGCTTCAGCTGGTCTTTATAATCTGTCAGGGTACTGCGCAGAAGAAGTCCCTCAGGATGCTTTTGAGTGGCTTCCGTCCGGTACTGCATCGCCTCAAATACCTTTCTGAACCGTGGGTTTTCCAATGCGTACCGGAGAAGGATCATCAGATCTTCCGCTGTTGAAACATGCTGCGGGTCATGCAGGCCGGTTGAATTCACAAAATTTGTATGTTTCATTCCGATCTCCTTTGCCTTCTGATTCATCAGCACGGCAAACTTTTCTTCACTTCCTGCCAGATACTTTGCCAGCCCGAGACAGCACTCCGCTCCTGACGGCAGCATCGCTCCATAATAAAGATCTTTTAATTTCACTTTCTCCCCCGGCAGAAATCCTGCCATCGAGGCATGTCTTTGGGCCAGAGACTGAAAAATATCCTGGCTCAGCAAGATTTCCCTGTCGTCATTTGAAACAGATTCCACAGCCAGCAGAACCGTCATAATCTTTGTTAAAGAGGCAGGATATATTTTCTGGTTTCCCTGTTTATTCATCAGGATCTTACCCGTTTTTTGTTCTGCCAGAATCACAAAATTGCTGTAGATCTTTTGATCTGAGACCTGTCTTAAATTTGATACCTCTCTGAAAACAGCGCCCCCAAATGGAATATCCTCAGGAAAACAATATCCGCCTTTTACCCACAATACCGCGGCAAGGATGATGATCAACAGCCAAACTCTTTTTCTTTTCATTCTAGTCCCTCCTGTTTTATCTTTTCAGTTTGTCTTTCTAATTTTCAGTATAAAGATAAATAAAAGAGCCGTGATAAAAAAACCTTGTATTGGGCATCATCCTGCCTCAAATAAAACAGAGACAAACGTTTGGGCCAAATGGCCGACGTTTGCCTCCGTTTCTTACAGTGTGCTGATTAAAAGCAGATCAGCTTATCTTTTGGCTGTGTTCCCTGTTCTATGCGCAGTGCCTTTAGAACCGGGCCCTGCTTTCCTCCGTACGCTTTATGGTTTTCCATACTGATTTTTGCCGTCAGCACGGCCCAGGAACCATCCTGTACTTTTTTGATCGTAGAAGACTTGACATGATTCATTTGACAGATGAAACCGATAAATGTAATATCATCCTCACAGCAGGTCATGGCAGACCGGCCCGGCAGAATCAGTCCGGCAGGGATTCCATGAGGCCTCCTGACAAACACATTGGAAAGCTCCACCACTTTGCCCATATAGACATTGGGCCGTTCCAAAACGTCAATGTACCAGATCCCAAAATCATCTTCTTCCACCCTGATGATCTCCGCCTCCGGATCGTATGGGAGCATCTCATTCAGCTCAAATTCCTTTCCGTCCGCCCGTTCAAATCCTACCTGCGCTCTTCGGTTTACTGCCTTAATACTCCTTCTATAGGAAGACGCATTGTTTTCATCAGTACAGCGGTTGAAAATAACCATATCTGCCATCTTGAACATTTCCACCATCAGTGAGCGCATATTTTTCAAATACAGCTCTGCAGTGGATGCATCCACCGTGACAATGATCTGATACAATTCCATATCCGTCTCATCGATCACGTCCATGACATCCTCGATCTGATACATTCCATTGTATTCGATCATAATACGGTCCGGATGATAATTCTTCTCACAGTTTTCCACAAAGGCCGGAGTAAAGTCTTCTATATCCTCCACCTGCAGGACAAAAGAATTACTTTCCCTGAGAAAGCTTTCTTCGTATTCTTCCTCCCCTTCTTCAAAAGAAAGAATCATCGTGCGCTCACCGTCTGCAAAATATTCCTGGTTCAAAGTATCTTTTATAAAAGAAGTTTTGCCGCTCTCTAAAAATCCCCATATCAGGTAAACCGGCATTTCCATAGTTTTTACCTCCCTATTCAAGCCCAAAAAGAGCCTGGATCTTTTCCGTGTCCAGATCTGAGCCAATAACACAGATTCTTCCGGTATAATCTGCTTCTCCCTCACGGACTTCATACTCACCCGGTACCAGGTCAAAGTGCAGCCATGTATGATCCGGCCCTTCTACGATGCCTTTTGCCCGCAGGATCGTTCCATAACAGTCTGTTCCCGATAAATCTTTCAAAATCTGCTCCATTGCTTCTTTTTCGTATTTCTTCGGTGTTTCCGCTCCCCAGCTTGTAAACACCTCATCGGCATGGTGATGGTGTTCCTCCCCATGGCTGTGGTGGTGTCCGCATTCCGGACAGATCTCCTCTTCTTCAAGAAGTTCCATTTCCAGCTGGTTTCCTTCCTCCATTACGGCGAGTATCTTCTCTCCGTCAAGTTCTTCCCACGGTGTTGTGATCACGGCTGCTTTCTGATTATGCTCCCTGATCAATTCCACTGCCTGTCCGAGTTTCTCTTCCGGCATCTGTGCCGTTCTGCTCAATATGACGGTGCCTGAGTATTCCACCTGATTATTGTAAAATTCTCCGAAATTCTTCATATACATTTTACACTTTTTCGCATCTGCCACCGTGACAAAACTGTTTAGGGTAAGAGAGCAGTTCTCTGTTTCCTTCTGCACGGCTTTGATCACATCGGACAGTTTCCCAACGCCGGACGGCTCGATGATGATGCGGTCCGGAGCATACTGTGAAACCACTTCTCTGAGCGCCGTTCCAAAGTCTCCTACCAGAGAACAGCAGATACATCCGGAATTCATCTCCGTCACCTGAATCCCGGCCTCTTTTAAAAATCCGCCGTCGATGCCGATTTCACCGAATTCATTTTCGATCAGGACAACCTTTTCCTGTCCCAGAGCCTCTTTTAAAAGCTTCTTGATCAGCGTTGTCTTGCCTGCTCCTAAAAATCCTGAAATGATATCTATTTTTGTCATAAATCTTACTTCCTTTCTTTGGATGATTGCATCCTGCGGCCGGGTCACATATAATTTATTTATACCACAGTATTTTTTTATTGTACTACTTTTTGAAAATATTTCAAACATCCCGAATGCGCGGTTTTTGTCCTGAACGTAATTAATTCTTAAAACTTCACGTTCTGTCCGCGGTATCACAGGATATTTTTAAGACATTTTTGTTTTCTTCTCTTATAGTAGTTCCTGTATAGGAATCAAAAGAGATCAGGCAATTAGAAAGGAGTTTTATGTTAGAAATCATTCTCTGCGATGATGATCCTTTTATTTTAAAAATCATCAGAGAACAGGTAGAACATATTTTATCAGAGTCCATCTCTGAGGGCCGGATTGCATGTGTTGCCTCCGGCTATCAGGAACTGTTTCTTTTTTTAAAGAAACATCCCGGTGAATATCTTTTCTTTCTGGATCTGGACTTTGGAAGCAATGAATTTAATGGAATTGATATTGCAAAACAGGTCAAAAAAAGTTTTCCCGGTTCAAAGATCGTATTTGTGACGAACCACTATGAACTGGCACTTAAAGTACTGAAATCTGGAGTGGAGCCTTTTGGCTTTATCGAAAAGACCACAGACATTATGAAGATGAACCAGTGCTGTTATCAGTATATCTATCTGGCCCAAAAAAGCTTTCCTCCAGATGAATCTGAGAAGGATACGGAAACTGTCACTTTAAAAATCGGCACCGACGAGGAGCTGTCACTTCCCAAAGCCGATATCCTGTATGTGGAGGCAGTCAAGACGAAGTCCCACTGTATCTGCTATCATACAGTGAACGGTTCTTCCATTACAGTCCGTGAAACGATCGACCATGCACTTGAGACTTTAGGAGAGGGATTTATGAAGAGCCACCGCTCCGTTATTGTCCAGAAGTGCCATATGATCAGTCTCTCTGACGGAATGGTCAAGTTTATCAATGGGGATACGGTCCCCTGTTCCTTCCGGCAGAGAAATGAAATAAAAGGAGTCATCTATGGAAAACAAAGCTAAAAAGATCATGTGGCTGCTTTATCCTGCAGCCATGTGGGTGATATGGTACACACAGTTTCCAAGAATACTGTCAATGACTGGTACTACGGTTATGCAGTACTTCGTGATGAGCCTTGTTTCTGTTCTGTCTATCGCCATTTTAAATCTGCTGCGCTTTCGGCTCCCTGATTATCTGCTACTATTTTCTGTAATCTTCATGGTCGTGTCGAAAACGTACTTTATTGAAGGATTTTCAGATTTCCTGATCTTCTTTCTGATCTTCGGCATCGGCTACTACAGAAAAGAGCTTCAGAAAGGCAAAGTTTTGTTTTCATGGATCACATTTATCCTGTATGTAGCAAACCGTATGTTTCTTCGGAACATTTATGACTCTTTTAAAGATTTTTATTTCCGCTATGCAAACGGACTGCAGACTGAATATCTGGTCAAAGCAGGGATCTTTGTCCTTCTTTCCGCTACTGTGGTGTTATTGGACACACTGTTTATCTTTCTGATAAAAAAAATTTTCGGGAAATATCTCTTCAAAATTTCAGTGCTGGAAAAGTCATATCCGAAGATCGCCCGCAATTTTATTCTATGTACCATTTGTTTGTTTTTACTGGCTCTGATTTTTCAATATCAGCTTTCCACGTTCATGACGCTTTTTTATACGGCGAATTATCTTGAATTTTATAATCAGATCATGAATTGTATTGATACGATAACGCTCTGTGTCATGCTGATTCAGATCATCATCCTGGCGACCCTTCTTATGTTTTCCAAATATCGTTTTACCATTGACGCAAAACGGCGCTATGAGGAAAACCTGCTTTTGTACAGCAATGATCTGGAGAAAAATCTGACCGAGATCAGAAATTTAAAGCATGATATGAAAAATATCCTTTTTACACTGGGCCATCTAATTGAGAACAGCCATGATGAACCTCTGAAAGAATATTTTAAACAAACCGTCAATCCTTATTTTCAGGATGAGCTTAAGAAAAATGATTTATATGCCCAGCTGCAGCAGGCAGACGATGAACAGCTCAGAGCTTTTCTATATTATAAAATCTCTGCCGGCTTTCAGGAGCACTTAGACATCCGCCTGTCGTTCGACGGTGTCTTTAAAGAAAGTCTGATCACAGATAACATTGATTTTCTGGACTTTATCCGCATTTTGGGAATTTTCCTCGACAATGCCATGGAGGAAGCTGCTCTTACCATGGACAAACAGATCGACATCCGGTTCGTCTCAAATAAAGATATGTATGAAGCTGTCATCTCCAACTCTGTCCGGAGGGAGAAGGACGTAGTGCCCGGCTTGTCAGATAAAGGACTGGGCCGGGGCAATGGGCTGATGATTGTCCATAAGATACTGGAAACCTATCCTAACATTATTTTAAACTCCTATACAAACAACGGGAAATTCATCCAGCACCTTGAAATTACCAGTTCTGAATGATTCCGTTTTGCCTGATCTCCACACATAGCAAAGGAGATCACTATGAACAAACAAAGACAAACAAAAACAAACAAATATTTCAAACGATTTTTCTGGGCAGTATTTATATTTTATCTGTTGATTTTGATAAAGATCGTTCTGTTAAAAGATACGGACCTCTCTGCTCTTCCAAAGTTTTTGACCGGTGAAAAAAAGGGATTTCGTTCATCCAACCTTATTCCTTTTCAGACCTTTCTTAATTTTTCCCGCATTGCAGGGAACGGAAATTTTTTGTGGAGCATATCAAATCTTTTGGGAAACAGCCTGATTTTCCTTCCTTTTGGTTATCTTCTTGCTCTGTTGAAAAGCCCGAAAATTTCTAAGCGAAAGATTCTGTTCCTGTCGGCTCTTTTAAGTCTCTTCTTTGAGACCAACCAATATGTTTTTTATCTTGGATCTGCCGACATTGACGACCTGCTCCTGAATGTGCTCGGCGCTGCCGCGGGGATTCTCTGCTTCCATATTCTAACGGCATTGTGCAGGAAAGATCTTCACCGGATCTATCTTATCAGTCTCATCCTTGGATTCCTTTCGTTTGTCGGAGCGGGTGTGATCGCCTATGCGGAATTCGGGAACCGCCTGGGCCTCGTGCATTATAAAAGTACTGTCATAGGCGGGGAGGACATACCAAAAAGAGAGCCTGATTACACTGGTTACTTTATTTCCGGAAGTAACAGAAAGCTCCGCTGTACCAGCGACACAGATGAGGCATTCGGCGATCCTTCTGTCATAAATATCACCCCTGCTACAAAAATCTTCCACTTAAGCTATGAAAAAGAGAAGACCAGCTTTCATCAGATCAATACTGTCTATAAGCGATACAGCTTATCTCAGCTGAAATCTGTGAAAAAACATTCCAAAGTTTCTGTCTGGTTTTCTAAAAACGACAGGAATGCGGATATCATTGTTCTGTCCGACCCTGTCAATACAGACAGCGAGAGCGTCAAGACAGATGGGCCTTCCGAAGAAAAGAAAGAACTGAACGGTACTGTCATTAGTCTGGGAAAAGGAACATTTACGATCAGCAAGATCAACACTTATGATGACAAGAAAAACGGCGGACAAATTGCTGAAAGCACTAATATTCATATCACAGTAAAATACAAAAAGGATCTGAAGATTACCGTCTGTGATGCCTATGATCAGGGAACAAAAACCAGCTACCGGAAAGGCAGCTTAAAGGACTTGAAAAAGAACCGCAGCGTTCTTCTGAAAGGAACCGTCAAAGATAAAATATTTTACGCGGAATCTGTTACCGTGTATATTTTCCACAAATAACGTTTTCTGGCTTCATGCGTCAGCTGACTTTCGTCAGATCGTGGCCTGGGCGTCTCTAACAGCATTCTTTTTCATAGAATGTTTTTAGAAAACGCTCAGGTATTTTATATTCAGAGGGGGATTGCCTATGAAAACTGTTGGTCAAAGCATAAAAAGCATATGCTGTACTCAGCGAGAGTTTCCGCACCCCTATCGTCCAGTACTGCCACATTGAGCCGCCGATTTCCTATGCCTACATGGAAAAAGACAGGATCGTTGTCATATGTTCCACCCAGATCCTCCATATCGTGAGAAGAGTCATCGGGCAGGCTTCGGCAACAAACAGGAGTTTCTTTATGAACCTCTCAACACATTTCTGTCCGCCTCTGTCGGCGGCCGTCCGGTGTAACTGGAGCTTTCCATAAAGGAAACGTTTGCAAACACCAGGACCCGCCACTCCATAGAATATGACCTGACAACAGATGTTACAAAAGTTGGAAAAATCCTCGCCAAAGATATGAAAGCCTATTCCAACCAGGTGGCCTACGCCTCCCACGGCCATGCCATCGCAGCCAACGGTGCTACCGCGGATGATGGATGATCTGGCCTATAAAATTTCCGTGGACCCGTTAAAATTCCCGGAGATCAATTTATATGACGGATATTTTTAAGATCCCGTTTTAACTCCGCTCACCGCAAACACCAACGGCGTCAAAGAGTGTATGAGGCGCGGAGCAGGCTACATACACTGGGAGGAAAAACGCAGCTTATATTAAAACCAGTCCGGGAATATCCGGAACCAGACTTATCCTCAATCAGGACGGAAGTGTCCATCTCCGGACCGGTGCCGCAGAAATCGGGCAGGGTTCCGACACTGTTTTTACACAGATGGCCTCCATGCAGGTCCACGGCGATATGTCCGTAGGCATAGGCTATGGTCTGAGTGAGCAGATGCTCCTGGATGAAAAGACCGGGCGCGTACTGAACGGCAGCCTGTTAGACTACAAACTTCCCACTATGATGTACTCCCCGGATCTCTGTTTGGACTTTGTAGAACTTGAAGATCCAACGGCCCGTTCGGAAACAAGGCTCTGGGCGAGCCTCCCGCAATTCCTCCTGCCCAGGCCATCCGCAATGCTTTTCTTCACGCAACCGGGATTCCAGTCAATGAGGTCCCTTTTGAGGCATTGAAAAAATCTGATTATATATAGGGGGGATAAATGGAGTTTTCATCGAAAACCACGGAACGATCTCTATTGGAGCTGCTGCGTCCTGTGCAGGACCGATCTTTCTACCCGGACACTGAAAGATGTGAGAGAATCCCTGTTAGAGATGCTCAGAAACCGTCTTGGCCTGACTTCCGTAAAAAAAGGCTGCGAGGTGGGAGAATGCGGTGTGCCCTGCGGGTATGACATTATGTCCATTTTCTACATGACTGGAGTGAGGCATTCTAAGAGCCGAACGGAAATCATGTGGAAAATGTCATGAATTACAGATTACCGAAATGTTTTAAATGGTCTCGGAGTCTTAAATATTCCGGTGGCACTGCCCACCAGCTCATCCCCCACATATGCTTTTCCCATGAAATTCATGATCGTTTTTCCAGTGGATACAGCTTCGGCTTTTACTGTCACTTTAGATCCAATGGGGATTCCCTTCAGAAAGGAAGTGGAGAGCTGGACCGTGGGTGCGATATCATAATCGCCCAGTCCGCTTGTCAGCGTGCCAAAGGTGATGTCAAACATCCCCACCAAAGATCCCCCAAACATAATATTAAATCCGTTTCGGTGGAAATCCCCGACCTCATATTCCATCGTCACACGTTTTTCATCATAATTGTAATCCACAATCTTTCCTCTCAATTCATTGAAAATACTGTGGTCGCTCACATGGCGGATGGCCTCCACTCTGCGCCTCATATTTTTTTCAAAACTCTCACGGTTACCCATAAGATTCACTTCCCTTCTTTTTGCTTTCTGATAATTTTAACACAGATGACTCCTTTTTGCACACCTTAACGCGCGAAGTGCGAAAGGTCCAAAGGACATAAAATACGATGTGCCCTTTGGGTATAATTTTTCTGTTTTATGTAAATGCTACCTGTAACAGATGTATTTGAAAGGAGTTTCATTATGGATAACCAGAACTTATTAAACGAGATGTATCAAAATCTTCAGATGGTGTTAAATACCATGCCTGAGCTCACCCAGGCCACCTCAGACTGTGATCTGAAAGGTTGTCTAGAACAGCAGGAACAGCAGTTCCAGGACTTTTTTTCAAGAGTCAAACAGGCTATGACAAAAGACATGCAGCAGCCGGAAGAAATCGGCGAAATTCAGAAAAAATATGCGGAATGGATGACCAAGATGAAAGCCCTCGCCGACAAATCTACAAGCCATTTAGCAGAAATGTCCATCCAGGGATATACCATGGGAATGATCCAGCTGATACAGAGTTCTCATAAAAACTGTGACGCTTCCAAGGACAATTTGTCGATGGCATCTGATCTTGTAAAACTCTACGAAGAAAGTATCGATAGTTTAAAAAAGTATTTGTAAAAAAACAATGGTTGTGGTATGATAATTACTGTTATTAGTGAATGTATAGATCACGTCCGGGTAGATGTTGCATTGCTATGTATCCCTCTGGAACGTGATCTTTTTATTTCGCTGATAATGAAAGTAATGTTAATTTTTATTTTTAATGGAGGTACCCAAATGAACACTGGTACAGTAAAATGGTTTAACTCAGAAAAAGGTTACGGATTTATTTCTCAGGAAGGCGGAGACGATGTATTCGTACACTTCTCAGCAATCTCAGGTGATGGATTCAAGACTTTAGAAGAAGGACAGCAGGTTAGCTTTGAAATCGCAGAAGGACCTCGCGGAAAACAGGCTGAGAACGTATCCAAATTAGCTTAATCTTTTTCTTTTTGAATTAAATAGATTTTGCAAGAATCCCACAGACGGTGCACACCACTGTCTGCGGGATTCTTTATTTCATAGAAAATTCTGCGGCCTTCCCTCCTTATCCTTTCAGGAACAAACCACTTCTATTCCTTGCTTTTCCAGGACCTCCTTTGCATGGTCCGGTATCTGTGCGTCGGTGATCAGCCGGTGGAACTCCTCCGCTTTTGCATAGGAACAGATGGTGCGTTTTCCGATCTTTGAACTGTCACAGATAAGATATTTCCACTCTGCGATCCCCATCATCCCTTTTTTGATTTCCGCCTGTTCCAGATTCGGCGTGGTGGCACCTTTGGCCAGGGACAGGGCATTGGCAGACATAAATGCCTTATCTGCAGACAGATTTTCCAAAAATTTAAGTCCCATGTTGCCCACCGTACATTCAAAATAGTTTCTCACATGACCGCCTAAAAATATGAGATAAATCCCCTGATGTCTCTGAAGTTCCAAAGCGATTTGGAGATCATTGGTCACCACCGTCAGATTATTTGCATCCTTTAAGAGCTTGGCGAGTTCCAGCGTCGTCGTCCCGCTGTCCAGGAGGATCATATCGCCGTCTTCGATCATTGCTCTGGCAGTCTTTGCAATCTTCTGCTTTTCTTCCATCCGTTTATCTTTTCTCGCTGAGATGGACTCTTCCATGTCCAGGACATCTTCATTCAGCATGGCTCCTCCGTGTGTCCGGATGAGTTTTCCAGCTCTTTCAAGCTCTGTGAGGTAAGTACGGATCGTTGTTCCGCTGACCTGAAACATTTCGGTGAGCTCCCCGATGCTCGTCCTCTTATTCTGCCTTAGAAGCTCCATGATCTTTTCTTTTCTTTCTTCTGCAAACATGCGATCCCTCCGTGCTTTTCGTGTACTTTTTGTTAAGATAAATTATAGCACAGCGGCCTCAAAAGGAAAAGCCGCGGGAACTACCGCCCCCGCAGCTTTGCTTCTGCTATTTCGTCAAAATGTGATATAGTTCTTCTACGTCCCTGTCATCTACAATCTTTCTCACTGCCTCCTCCTGAT
The DNA here is from genome assembly GCF_002270485.1 of Anaerostipes hominis (ex Lee et al. 2021). GTDB lineage: Bacteria > Bacillota > Clostridia > Lachnospirales > Lachnospiraceae > Anaerostipes > Anaerostipes hominis. The sequence continues at coordinate 268,893 of NZ_NQOG01000001.1, forward strand.
TCAGAGTGAGTGCGACATTTGAAAGAATAGACAGGTGTTCCTGGTCGGCTCCTGCGATCCCGATAACCAGTCTCACTGTCTCGTCATTCCAGAGTATTCCGTCCGGTACGATCAATGCGGCAATACCCGATGCCTTGATTTCCTTCTTGGCCTCCAGAACACCGTGCGGGATAGCGATTCCGTTGCCCAGATTGGTCGGATTTTCTTTTTCCCTTAAAAGCATGCCCTTCTCATAGCTTTCTGTGACATATCCGTCTTTTAAGAGCATCTGCGCAATCATATGGATTACATCTTCTTTTGTTTTCGGCTGATCTGTCACTTTGATATTTTCCTTTTTCAGTACTGGAAGAGGATTTTTCGCCTCTGTCAGTTTTCTTACGATCTCATCATACTTTGGACTGGAAAGGAAGTTATCCACGGAGATATGTATGGCCTCCGGACGCTCTCTCATAGCCCGCTCCGTCAGTGATTCATGGGTGACAACCACATCCACGTCTGCCGGAAGATTCGGGATCGCCACGTTTTTCACCTCGATATCAAGACCTGCCTGTTTTGCCTTATCTTTGAGTATAGAGGCTCCCATGGCACTGGAACCCATCCCTGCGTCACATGCCACATATACTTTTTTGATGACTTTCCCTGTAAAATCAATGACTTCCCGTGCACCGATACGGCCTCCGCCTCCTGTGCCTTCTGCTTTCATAGAGTCTTTCTTTGCCACTGCCTTCTGGAGCGCTTCTTCATCGGAGTCCCGGCAGAGTCTCAGGATAAACGCGCCGACTCCAAATGATACGGCAGTGGATATGAGCATTCCGGCAATGATCGGAAGATAGTCAGATTTCGGTGCCACTGCCAGCACTGAAAAGTAACTTCCCGGAGAAGCCGTAGCTACCAGACCGCATCCGAACATCTGAAAAATAAAGTTTCCTGACACTGCTCCGCAGATGGAAGCCAGGATCATCTGAGGCTTCATAAGGATATATGGAAAATAAGGTTCATGGATTCCGCCGAATGCATGGATGATGGCTACACCAGGAGCCGTCTTTTTGGCTGTTCCTGTCCCAAAAAACGTATAGGCAAGCAGAACTCCAACTCCGGGACCCGGGTTCGGTTCCAGAATAAATAAGATAGACTTTCCTGCCTCCGCTGCCTGAGTGATTCCAAGCGGCCCAAGAATTCCATGGTTGATAGCATTATTTAAAAACAATACTTTTGCAGGTTCAATAAACACACTGGCAAACGGTGTCAGTCCATGGTCGATGATCACATTTACCCCGGAGGACATGACATGGTTTAATACCTGCACAAACGGTCCGATGGCAAAAAACGCCGCCAGTACTAAAAAGATTCCTAAGATCCCGCAGGAAAAGTTGTTGACGATCATCTCAAAGCCCGGTTTGATCCGCCCCTCAAACAGACGGTCCACACGCTTCATACAAAGAGCCGCCAACGGCCCCATGATCATCGCTCCCATAAACATGGGAATGTCAGATCCTACGATGACCCCCATCGTTGCGGCGGCACCTATAACACCGCCACGGTCGCCGTAAAAATTCTTTCCTCCTGTATAACCGATCAGTGTCGGAAGCAGATATTTCAGCATTGGATCGATCAATACTGCGATCTTCTCATTTGGAAACCATCCGGTTTTTAAGAACATCGCCGTGATCAGTCCCCAAGTGATAAACGCTCCGATATTCGGCATTACCATGCCGCTTAAAACACCTCCGAACTTCTGGATCCTGGCACGGAATCCTGTGGCTTCATTTCCCATAATACCCTCCTATCCTTATAACATGACTATTTTCTTCTGTACAATTGATTCATTCCCCGCCTTCACTATCTTCACTGCCATTTTTCCGTCGTAACCGCTGCACTCTACTTCGCTGTCATTTAAAATTGCCTCTATAAAACTTCTGTCCTCCAAAAGATACGCATCCTTAAACAGATGGGTCCAGCTGTGCATGGAAGGCCTCTTTAACTGATGGCTTTCGTTGGCGCTGGTGATCTTCTTCTCATGCATATCCCCGATACAGATGACTCCTTTGGTTCCAAGGATCTCAACTCTTGCATCATATCCATACTGCACATACTGGGCGCCCTCGATGCAGGCATGCACTCCGTTTTCGAACTCTGCATTCACGATCACATTGTCATAGAAATCCGGATACTGTTCTGCGATCTCCTTATTTCGGAAGTTGCCTCCCAGTGCGTATACACTCTTTAACTCACTTCCAGCAAACCACCGCACAGTGTCAATATCATGGCTGCAGACTTCTGCCAATGGACCGTTGCTCTTTTCAATGTCATACATCCACTCACGCGGCTTGCTCGGCCCTCTTGTGTGAGATTTCACCAGGACCACGTCCCCGATCTCACCTTCCTCGATCATTTTTTTTGCTTCCCGGAAGCTGTCATCAAACCGTCTCATAAATCCGATCTGGAGCTTTACGTTATTACTCTTGGCTGCCTTGATCATCTCATCACATTCTTCCTCATTCATAGCCATAGGCTTTTCACAGAAGATATGCTTTCCTGCGTTTGCCGCTGCCACTGCGATCTCCCTGTGATATTTTGTCGGGCAGGCTATGATAACCGCATCGATGGATTCATCGCCGATGGCTTCCTTGTAGTCCTGATAATAGGTATCGATCCCAAGTTCCTCTGCCGCGGCTTTGGCTGCCTTGACATCGGGATCACAGGCTGCATAGATTTCTCCCCCAGGAACGCTTCCAGCCATATTTCTTGCATGAATCATTCCCGCTCTTCCGGAACCGATCAAACATACTTTTACTTTCTTCATTTTGTCCACCTCTTTAGTCCTGTTTTTTTAATTCTTCCACAATTTCCACACCTGCACTAGTTCCCAGACGTTCTGCCCCCGCTTCAATCATTTGAAGCGCTGTCTTTAAATCTCTGATGCCTCCGGCAGCTTTGACTTTCACCTCATCACCCACTGTAGTTTTCATCAGTTTTACGTCTTCCGGTGTAGCACCGCCTGTTCCAAACCCAGTGGAAGTTTTGATGAAGTCAGGCTTTACTTCTTTTGCGATCTCGGCAACCTTTACCTTTTCATCATCTGTGAGATAACAGTTTTCAAAGATCACTTTGCTGATCACTCCGGCTTTTCTGCACTCTGCAACGATGTCTTCCATTTCTTTTTTTATGTAGTCATAGTTCTTGTTCTTTAACTCTGCGATGTTGATGACATAGTCGATCTCATCCGCACCTTTTTCAATGGCATCTTTTGTCTCAAATACTTTGCACTCCAGTGTTGTCTGTCCTAACGGGAAACCTATAGCCGCACCTACGTGTACCGGGGACCCCTCCAAGAGACGCTTGCACCGTTCTGTCTGTGCTGGATTGATGGCCACCATCTTAAAACCGTATTCTCTCGCTTCCCCGCACAGCTTTTCAAACATTGCCTCGTCTGCGAATGCTTTTAAATTTGTGTGGTCTACCATACCTGCTATTAGCTCTGCACTTAACTTCATCTTTTTGATTCCTCCATTTTGTTTACTTTTATATAGTTTTGTTTATGCTTGTATATTATCATATTTTCTTTCAAAATGCAACAATAAACAAAAATTAAATACAACCTAATAAAAGTTTTAAATGTATACAATATATAAATATAGAAGCTTTTAAGAATAAATCGAATAACGAATCCAAAAAAAGATTAGACAAAATGTTAACAAAATCCACTTTAAGTGATATAGTAAAGATGTAAAGTTAAAAAAAGAATAAAAATAGTTAAAAAGGAGGATTATATGTTTACAAATGAAAAACGTGAAAGTATAAAACTATATATTTTAGAACAAATTCATAATAATAACAGCAACATTGCAAAACTAACCTCAGAGAAATTGCAAATCTCCTTAAATACTGTGTATAGATATATTAGAGAAATGATTTCTAATAATATAATTGCCAGAGATTCCTCCTCTAAAAGTAAGCTTAAATTAATTGAAAAAACCAAGTTAGTTAACTATAAAGCTTCTGATCCTTTGGAAGAAGATCGCGTTTATATTAACGATGTTGAGGAATATATAAAAAATTTTCCTCTAAATGTACGAACAATTTGGGAATATTCTTTTATGGAAATGTTCAATAATGCTATTGATCATTCCGAAGCATCTAATATTCATTGGTATATTGTTCAGAATTACTTAAATACAACAATAATAATTGGCGACAATGGGGTGGGTATTTTCGAAAAAATTAAAAAATATTATGAATTTACCAGTATCAACGATGCAATTTCAGAATTATTCAAAGGAAAACTGACAACTGATAAAGAAAAGCATTCGGGTGAAGGTATCTTTTTTACTTCACGAATATTAGACACTTTTTGTGTATTATCAGATGGTAAGATTTTTACTCACAATAGCTATACTGATATTTTAGAAAATTTAGAGGATATTGAATCATTAAAAGAATGGAATGATAAACCTGGGACAGAAATAGTGATGAGTTTATCAAACTGGACAAAAAAAAATCTGAAAGAGGTGTTTGATATGTATTCTAATGACGATGGGCAGTTTATAAGAACACAAATTCCAATAAAAAATATGTTTGAAAATGGTTATCCAGTATCTAGATCGCAGGCAAAGCGTTTGTGCCGCCGATTTGATTGTTTTAAAGAAATCACTCTTGATTTCAAAGATATTACGGAAATCGGACAAGGATTTGCTCATGAATTATTTGTCGTTTTTAAACGAGCTCATCCGGATATAAAAATAAATATAGTTAATGAAAGTGAAAATGTACGAAAAATGATAAATCACGTTACTTTAGGCTAACTAATATATCGAAAAATTTTATACAAAACTTATAACTTTATTGTATACAAAAAAAGAAGGTATCTTTTTCATTCAAGATATCTTCTTTTTCTTAGAGTTACTTAGCAATAATCAACCCCATAATGATCTTTGGCAGTCAGACTTCCGCACTTTTCACTACTCCAATGCATCTCCTCATTCTAGATCAGCATGAGATGCATCTATTTAGAAATTATTCATGGTCTATGATTTTCAACATTCGTCTGGCAGCATTCTCATCTGTAATCAACGTGTCAATACATCCGCCTCTGACAGCCCCAAGGATTGCTTCGGCTTTCATCTCGAGCCCGGCCACGCAGATCACATTTTCCGCCTTTTTAATATCCTCAAGACTGAGGCCGATCATCCTCTTTACAAACGGTGTCTCCACCTCTATTCCATCCTGATTGTAAAAATGACCGCCGATATGGCCGATCGCCCCGTTTTTTTCTAAGTAATATAAATCTTTTGTGCTTAAGTAAGACTTCCAGCTCTTATACACAATCGATCCTACACTGGTCAGAATAATGTTGGCTCTCTTTGCTATCGTCAGGGTCTCTTTTATGTTTGGGTCTTCTTCAAGGCTATCCCTGATATCACTTGAATTCACAAACAGGGGAGCATAGATGTAATGGTAATCTCCTCCGTAGGCATGGGCAAGTTCTTTGGAAAGATCCAGCGCATCCCTCTCGGGTTTCCCCACACTGGCAGCTCCCATGATCGGAACGACCGTCAGAGATATATTTTTACTTGTCTTTACAGCTTTCACTGTGTGGTACATGGTGTTTCCCCATGACATTCCGAGCACTGTGTCTTCATCTATCTGGCTGTCCAGATAATAGGCGGCCACTTCGCCCAGCTTCTGCAGGATCAGAGTATCATTGGACTCCTTCGGTATGATCACGCGGATATCCTTCAGACAGAACCGCTTCATCAGTTTCTGTTCCAGCACTGTATTCCGGTCCCATGGTTCTTTGATGGTAATCTCCACGATCCCAAGCTGTCTGGCCTCTTTCAGCATCCTGGAAATCTTGGAACGAGAGGTAAAAAAGCGCTCAGCGATCTGATTCTGTGTCATTTCCGCATTATAATATAGGTTTGCAACACTTGCCAGCATATTTCGTTTTTCACTGTCATTTAAAGAATCATACTCTTTCATTTCCTCACCTCACTGCCGTCATTATATCACAGTTGTTTCCCCTTCTTCCACCTCGTACAGAGCAATTTCATTAATTTCCCGGTTGGCAGAAAGAATATAGGATTTTTCCTCAGTCTGGTAAGACAGGACATTGGCAGGTCCCACATTCCGGTCTATGATTTCTGCTTCATAGCCTTCCTCCCCGCAGGTAAAAAACATAAGATTCCGTTCGCCTTTGCGGTGGCCGACCAGGACTCCCTGTTTTCCCAGGATGTCCCCGCCCCAGATTCCGTGAGCGAATTCCGCCGGCTTTTCATAAGTATAAACAGTTCTATATTGACCGTTCTGCTTCTTCAGAATACGGACTGTATCTCCGTGGAACGGCGAGATCGTCAGCATTTCCGGCTCCCCGTCCCCGTCCATATCTGCAAATGCCATATCACTGGAAGGCTGGTCTGTCAGCTGCCTGATCACCCATGCATCTTCCCCTGCTGCCGGGGGGATAAACTGAAAAACTCCTTCATTGGATGCCGTAAACGCACATTCTATTCCTTCCATCGCTGCTTTACAGTATCCATGGTTTTTAAACATCCCTTCCTTTAAAACAGTAAATATCAGAGAATGGTTTTCATCAATTGCGTCCATATTTTCCGGCAGCCTGCACACATACACTTTTCCCGGGCTTCTCCAGTCCTCTTTATATTCGTGTCCGGATTTCAAAGTACATGCGATCACATAACTGATGCCGTCTCTGGTGATGATATCAAACCTGTGGACAAACGGAAGTTTTGCAGCTGTTCTTACACTCCATCCACTTTCTCCGGGAGAAACCAATACGATCTTGGCTTCTTTAGAGTCATTTGGAGAATAGAACCGCTGGGTGGCCAAAAAGATTCCGTCAGTACCGGGGATCTGGACCATAGACATGGTTCCCCCCGGTCCTTCCCAGATCACATCGGCCAGTTTTCCATCCAAGTCATACAGACGGCACTGATTTACCTTTTCCGCTGCCACCAGCATATAGTCTTTCCCATGATAAGAAAGAGGGGCAATGGAATAACACTTTTCCAGATTCCCGATCACTTTTTTCTTTACTTTCATTCGTTCTCCTCTCTTTCTTATAAACAGGAGCGGAATGGGATATTCTGCGGTGCCTCGAAACAGTCTTCAAACCCTCTCCGGTGATGATATGCCTTTTTGTCCTTATCTGCCGGATAAATATATTTTCCTCCTACTTCCCAGAAGAATGGATGGAACTTATAATCCAGCCGGTCTTTTTTCATATCGTACAGTACTCTGATCTCATTCACGTCTGCCATAAAGTTGGTCCACACATCGTAATGGATCGGAATCACAACCTTACATTGAAGAGCCTCTGCCATTCTGAGGATATCGCAGGATGTCATCTTATCAGCCATGCCGACTGGATTTTCCCCGTAAGAACCAAACGCCACATCCACATCATAATCTTTCCCATGTTTGGCAAAATAGATAGAGTAATGGGAATCCCCGCTGTGATAAATATTTCCGCCCGGTGTCTTAATCAAATAATTCACCGCTTTGTCATCCATGTCAGTCGGGCAGATCCCGGTCAGTTCTTCCCTGTCGGCCCCTGTAGAATCCGTAGTCACAAGACAGGTGCGGTCAAAGGAATCCAGGGCTATGATCTCAAGATCCTTTATCTTGACTGTATCCCCCGGCCTTACGGTGATACAGCGGTCCTCAGGCACTCCCCACTTCTGCCAGAGCTCCACTGATTTCTTAGGGCCAATAAACGGTACCGGGATCTCTTTTCCGTTCTCATCTACAGTTGTCATATTGCTCTGTATCACATGTGCCGCATATTCTGCACTCATATGATCCTGATGATAATGGGTCGCCAATACTGCATCTACCTGTTTCACCGCAAAAGGATCCAGCACAAATGGAACTGCCCGGAGATTTGGCTGCATAGCGCGGGCCCCGCACATATTTGCCATCTGGTGTCCCACCTTCATTTTTCCGTCTCCGTGGGTTCTTTTCCCGTTGCCGCACCATAGATCCACCGTAATATTACAGCCGCCCGGCGTCTTAAACCACATCCCGGTGCATCCAAGCCACCACATGGCAACGGTTCCCGGTTTCACTTCCTCGCGCTCAATCTCTTCATTCAGCCAGGTCCCCCACTCCGGAAAAGTACCCATGATCCAGCTTTCTCTCGTAATCTCTTCTATTTTACTCATCTTAATCCTCCTTTATTGGCCGTAATATGCATGTTCCCCGTGTTTCCTGAAAAAATGTTTATCCTGAAGATCCTGGGAAGCGGCCTCCACACTTTTTCTCAGATGCTCCGTCCGGTATGCCATCTTGGCAACCTCTTCTAAAACGACTGCGTTATGTACCGCCTCCCCTGCATTCCTTCCCCAGGAAAACGGCCCGTGGTTTGCACAGAGCACCCCCGGCACATACATAGGATTCTTTCCCATAAAAGTTTCCGCAATGACAAGCCCTGTGTTCGTTTCATAGTTCTGGTCGATCTCTTCCGGTGTCAAAGATCTGGCACATGGAATCTCCCCGTAAAAGTAATCGGCGTGTGTGGTCCCATAGCACGGAATTCCCTTGGCTGCCTGTGCCCATGATGTGGCCCATGAGGAATGTGTATGGACGATTCCTCCCACTTCCGGAAATGCCCTGTAAAGTTCCAGGTGGGTAGGGGTGTCCGATGAAGGATTAAGATCCCCCTCCACTTTCTCCCCATTCAAGTCCACCACGACAAGCTGCTCTGGAGTAAGACTTTCATAATCCACACCGCTTGGCTTAATTACAAACAACTCCCTGCTCCGGTCAATCCCGCTGACATTGCCCCATGTATAAGTTACCAGGCCCTCTCTGGGCAGTTCCATATTTGCCTCATATACCTGCTGCTTTAAATCCTCCAGCATAAAAATCTCCTTTCTTTTATTCTCCGAATAATTCTTCTATTTTTACAGCCACGCCGTCCTCGTCATTTGATAACGTGACACAGTCCGCATATCTCTTTACCTCTGGATCTGCATTTCCCATGGCGATGCCAAGCCCTGCTGCTTTCAGTATTTCCATATCATTGACTTCATCCAGAAATTTTTTATCCTCATGGCTGGCTACAATTTTGTAAACCTGCGTATGCTTCACATACTCCTCCAGATCTTTTACGATGCGGATGGGAATTCTGTCCTCTGCGTCAAGCGTCCAGTTAAACTTTCTGTGAATGACCAGTCTCTCGTTCCCGGGATCATCCCCTAACTGCTTTTTTGAGTTTAATAAAGTTCCGTCCAGGTCAGTAACCACCATCCGATACATGTTTTCCCCCATTACGCCGCAGGATTCATTCCCGCCCTGCGCATCTTGTCCTCTACAAAATCTCTGGCTTTGCGTATTGTCTCAACCGCCTCCTCCATGGACTGCCCTTTTGTATTGTCTGCCCACATTTCGATCAAAAACATGCCCGTATAATTTAATTCCTTCAGTTTCCTGAAAATCTCCGTAAACGGAACCGTTCCCTCTCCAAACGGAACATTCTTAAATACTCCCGGTTTTGTCTCCTTTACGTGGATGGCCACGGTTTCGGCTATACCAAGTTCCAGCTCACTTCCCACATCGCTGCTGAATTGAGTCAGATTTCCCATATCCGGATAAATCTTAAAATACGGGGACGGAATTTCTCTCAGATAATGCATTGCCCTCAAGATCGTACCTACAAATTTCGTATCCATGATTTCCATTGCCAGGATGACTCCCGCTCTGCTGGCCATCTCCACGGACTTTTTCATTCCTTCCAAAAAGAGCCTTTCAGTCTGTTCATCCGATTCCTCATAGTAGACATCATATGTAGCCAGCTGGATGCACCGGATACCAAGTTTTTGGGCCAGAAGGATCGCTTTTTCCATGATTTCAAATGCCTTTTTCCTCGTCTCCATGTTTTTGCTTCCAAACGGATATTTTCTGTGGCCGCTTAAGCACATAGTAGGAATCACGATATCTTCCTGCCTCATATATTCACGGATTTCTTCTATCTGGCTGTCCGTCCAGTCAAGCCTTGAGAGCCTCTCTTCTGATTCATCAATTGAGATTTCTATATAATCATATCCTGCCGCCTTCGCCGCCTGGATCTTTTCTTTCCATGAAAAGGAATCAGGCAGAGCCTTCTCATAAATTCCTAAAGGATTTCTTTTAATGTCATACATCTTCCTTTTTCTCCTCTATGATTCTTTTGGCATATCCAATGCTGTTCTGATCTTTTCCTCGATCTCTTTTTCGGACAGAAGGTTTTTCAGTCCTATGATTTTTGTATCTTTCCCCGGATGGAACTGAGATGTAAAAGTTTCGGAGACAAAGATCATATCGTAATTGTTTGCGACACCTTTTGCCTCCCCGACACTCATATGTCCGATTTCCGCTTCGATCCCCAGCCGTTTAAATACCTTGTTTATCTTCATTTTGATCATCTGGCTGGACCCCATACCGTTTCCACATGCTGCAAGTGCTTTGATTCTCATAATTATTACCTCCATTTATTTCATATTTTTAGTTTCTTACCTGCCTGGTCAATATTCTTCTTCCTGTCCGATCTTAAAATATTTTTCCTTATCAGATCTTAAGTACTGAAGCTGCGGGATTGCAAGCATCGCAATCACACAGAGAATGATTCCCGGTATTTTCAGATACTTTACAATATAAGATACTCCGAGGAAAATGGTTGAAAAGTCAATATTTCCATGCCATCCCCCAAATGCCACCAGCTGAAGCAGCAGGGCACAGACTGCACCGCCCATTACCTGGATCACTCCGCATACAAATGGAAGGATCATTGCCGCTTTTACGCCGCCCCTTTTATTGGCGTAGACTGCGATGGTTGCATTGTCAAAAAACAAGGGAACGAATCCCGCAATGATCATGACCGGGGAATGAAATAGCAGAAGTCCCGCGATGGCCAAAAACTGTCCGACAGCTCCGAAGAAGAATCCGATGGTGACAGCGTTTGCCGGGCCAAATCCGTAAGCTACCGCGCAGTCCACTGCCGGGATTGCCCCGGGCAGAAGTTTGTCTGAAATACCCTTAAAGGATTCGGTCAGTTCTGCCACAAACATGCGGACACCTGCCTGAAGTACATTCAGATAAACCGTAAAGCTCAGTGCCTTGGAAAAGATATAGATGATAAAAGCCGTATCCTTTGAAAAGCTATCATCGATTCCCCGCAGGAATTCTTCTCCCAGAACCGCCATGATCACTCCGAAAAACAGAAACATCAAAACTGACGTGGATACAACATTGTCACTAAAAACCTGTAAAAATCCGGGAAGCTTTATATTCTCAATGGAGTCCTCTTTTTTTCCTATCTTTGGTGCGATCTTATCTGTGAGCCAAACTGCAAACATCTGCTGATGTCCGATAGCGAACCCGCCTTCTCCGTCCGTCAGGTGATCAGTGGGCTCCACTGTGAGATTAGAAAATACAGCCTGATAGGTCCCCACAAGAATCCCCACTGCCACGGCTCCCCAGATATTCCTGAGACCCGGCACAAACAAAAATACAATCCATGTGACGGTTGTCGCCTGCTGTACCATGATGTGTCCTGTCAACAGTAAGGTCCGAAGCTTTGTCACCTTCCGGAACATCAGTAAGAGAATATTCCACAGGAAAGCAAGAAGCAGAGATGTCATAGTCCATGCGGCTGAGAGGCCGATGTTTTCCAATGCTGCATTGACTGCGTTTAACCCAAAATACGGATCAATCACCACTGCGTTCAAATGAAACTTTTGGTTCAGCCCCGCAAGAATCGGCCGGAAAGCTGTGACCAGCCCTGCAGATCCTACATTTAAGATCATATATCCTACCACCGCCTTTATAAAACCAGCCATGGTCTCGTACCATTTTCTCCCCAGTAATATGTATCCTATCAATACGATCAGCCCTACAAACAATTCAGCTCTTGTGAGAATGTTGTTGGAGATAAATGTGAAAAATGTGTTTAATACTTCCATTCTTTTACTCCTCCCTAAAGATCAGCTTCAAATTCATTGATCGCTTTGGCTGCCGTCTCTGGATCTCTTGCTGTCCTTATTGCCTCAAGATTTTCTTCCTCCGAAATATATTCGGCCATTCCCTGCAGCATCTCTAAATGGGAAGTATCATCTGTGGCAGCCAGAGTAAGTACAATATCTACCGGATCATTTTCGCTTCCGAAGCGGATCGGTTCCTTTAAGGTCAAAAGGCTGAGTCCTGTTTTATGTACACTTGCATCAGGTCTGGAATGTGACAACGCAAGCCCTGGGGTAATGACGATATAGGGGCCGTTTTCCTCCACACACCGGATGGTCAGATCAATATAGTCCGGTGTAATGTAACCGCTGTCCACCAGGAGCTTCCCTGACCTTTCCATGGCATCTTTCCAATCTGTAGCTTCTGCGTTCAGCTGGATATTCTCTGCATTGATTATGCTTTTCATAATTACCTCCTTTTTTATGCAACTTGTATGTTTTCCTCTAACTTCTCTCACTTAAGTTGGTTATATCTTAGCATTTTCAAATATCGCTTACAACAAATTCTCAGTTTCCGCACAAACGTGCAACTTCAGTTCTTTATCTTGACAAAAAAATAGAGATTGTTCTAAAACTAGAACAATCTCTATTTCTCTTTTTATGATTTCTGCCAGATATTCACGCTGGCGTCGCTCGGCATTCTCAGATCTCCTCTCGGAGACACCGCAACACTTCCCACCTTCGGCCCGTCCGGCAGACAGGAGCGCTTAAACTGCTGGCTGAAGAACCGCCAGTAGAACTTATCCAGCCACTTTTGTATGGTTTCATCATCATAGTCACCTGCAAATGTAAGCTTTGCCATACGGTAAAGCTTTGCCTTCGGGAATCCGAATCTCAGCATATAATATAGGAAGAAATCATGCAGCTCATAAGGCCCCACCAAGTCCTCTGTCTTCTGTGAGATCACACCGTCCACCGGAGGAAGCAGCTCCGGACTCACCGGGGTATCCAGCACATCCATCAGCACGTCGGATAACTCTTTATTTTCAACCGTCTCTGCATAATACAGTACCAGGTACCGCACCAGAGTCTTCGGCACAGAACAGTTCACCGCATACATGGACATATGGTCCCCATTATAGGTAGCCCAGCCAAGAGCAAGCTCCGACATATCACCTGTCCCGATGACCATGCCGTTGTACTTGTTTGCAATATCCATAAGGATCTGAGTCCTCTCTCTGGCCTGGGAGTTTTCATAAGTCACATCATGGACATCTTCCTCATGTTCAATATCTTTAAAATGCTGTCTGACGGCTTTTTCAATATTGACTTCTTTTAAAGTAGCTCCCAATTCATGGATCAGGGATACCGCGTTCTGATACGTCCGATCCGTCGTTCCAAAACATGGCATCGTTACACAGATAATATTTTCCCTTGGAATGTCCAGCATATCAAAAGCACGCACGGTCACTAAAACCGCAAGGGTAGAATCCAGTCCTCCGGAAATTCCCACCACCGCATGTGTGCAGTTCGTATGTTCCAGACGTTTTTTCAGCCCCATAGACTGAATGGATAAGATCTCATCACACCGTTTCTCCCGCTCTTCCCTGCTGGACGGCACAAACGGATTCTTTGGAAACTTTCTTGTAAGCTGGTTAACTTTTATCGGAAGAATAAACGGTACACTCCGGTATTCCTCAGATTCTTCCTCGAAAAAGGTGGTCATTTTTCTTCTCTCTGCCGCAAGACGCTTCACATCCATATCCGCATAGATCACATCATTTACAAACCGCTTTGCCTCCGCCAGCACAGTTCCGTTCTCACAGATCAGATGGTGTCCGCTGTAAACCACATCTGTTGTGGATTCTCCCTCTCCTGCATTGGCATACACGTAACCTGAGAGCAGTCTTGCAGACTGATTTGACACAAGAGCGCTCCTGTAAACCTCCTTCGTGGTGATCTCCACACTGGCAGATGGATTACAGATGACGGTTGCTCCGGCCAGAGCGTGATAAGTGCTTGGCGGAAGTGGAACCCAGAGGTCCTCACAGATTTCCATGGCAATGGTCAGTTCGGGGATATTTGTGCATTCCAGCAGGATGTTCGCTCCAAACGGAACATACTCACCATCCAGCAAAATGTCTTTTACTTCTCTTTTTCCTTTTGCAAAATGTCTGGCTTCATAAAACTCTCCGTAATTCGGAAGGTGAATCTTCGGCACCACACCTAAAATACGCCCGTCAAATAAAAACACACCGCAGTTATAAAGCTTATGTTCCACAACTAAAGGACAGCCTACGATGACGACCATGTCCATCCCTTTTGTTTCCCTCTTAATCTCCATGAGTCCCCTAAGGGATTCATCCAGCAGAGGGTCCTGCAAAAACAGGTCCCCGCATGTATAGCCGGAAACGGCCAGTTCGGAAAGAACCAGAAGGCTGGCCTCCTCATCTCTTGCCTGTCTGATAATTTTTATGATCTCTTTTGTGTTATATTCCGGATCTGCGACTTTCACCTTCGGTGTCGCCGCAGCTACTTTAATAAAACCATCTTTCATATCTACTCTTCTTCCATATTGCTTAATTTGGCTGCCTGGTCCGCAGCGGTTAAACTGTCGATCAGCTCATCCAGATCCCCGTTCATGACAGAATCCAATTTGTGGAGAGTCAGCTTGATCCTGTGATCTGTCACACGGCCCTGAGGATAATTGTAAGTTCTGATCTTCTCGGAACGGTCTCCGGTTCCCACCTGGCTCTTTCTCTTTTCAGCCTCTGCATCGTGGGCCTTCTGCTGCTCCAGCTCATACAGCCGGGAGCGCAGCACCTTCAATGCCTTGTCTTTATTCTTAAGCTGTGACTTCTCATCCTGACAGGATACAACGATTCCGGTCGGCAGATGAGTCAGCCGCACCGCTGAGTCTGTCGTATTGACACACTGTCCTCCGTTTCCGGATGCACGGAATACATCAAACTTACAGTCATTTAAATCTACTTCCACTTCCACATCTTCCACTTCCGGCATAATGGCCACAGTGATCGTAGATGTATGAATCCTTCCGCCGGACTCAGTGGCCGGGATTCTCTGCACACGGTGCACTCCGCTTTCATATTTAAACCTGGAATAGGCACCCTGGCCCGAGATCATAAATACAAGCTCTTTAAAGCCTCCGATCCCGCTTTCATTAAAACTCAGTGTTTCCACCTTCCAGCGGCGTCCTTCCGCATAACTCCTGTACATGCGGGCCACGTCTGCCGCAAACAGGGCAGCTTCATCCCCGCCGGCTCCGGCCCGGATTTCCACAATGATGTTCTTGTCGTCATTTGGGTCTTTTGGAATCAGAAGAATCTTTAAGTCCTCTTCCAGCCGCTCTACATTCGCTTTGGACTCTGCAAGTTCCTCTTTCGCAAGTTCCTTCATCTCCTCATCGGATTCCTCTTCCAAAAGTTCCAGGCTTTCCTCTATGTTCTGTTTCTCCTGCACATATTCCTTATATTTCTCCACGATGGGAGCCAGATCACTCTGCTCCTTCATCAGATCCCTGAAACGTTTCTGGTCCGTTGCCACATCCGGGTCATTGAGCTGCTGGAGTACGGTATCCAGTCTCTCTACTAAACTTTCTAACTTATCAAACATCTTCTTCTCCTTTATGCCAGCGTTCCGATGACCATCCGGTCAAGGCCCGCCAAGTCTTTCTTTATCTCCACAGAGGAAAACCCTGCTTCCTCCATCATCGTTTTTACCGCCGCTCCCTGGTCATAACCGATCTCAAATACGAGGGTGCCTCCGCCGTTCAAATGCTTCGGGGCCGTCCCTACAAGCTGTCGGTAAAAATACAGCCCGTCCTCTTTTCCGTCAAGAGCCAGCATAGGCTCGTGGTCTTTTACCTCCGGCATCAGTTCCATACAGTCTTTTGTAGGAATATACGGAGGATTGGAGATGATCAGGTCAAAAGAACCGTCTACCCCGGAAAAAAGGTCGCTCTTTTTAAATTTTACCATAGGAGCCAGTCTTCTTCCATTCTCTTTTGCAATTTCCAAGGCCTTTTCATCAATATCTGTACCGATGCATACGTCCGGCTTCAGCATCAGACAGAGGCTGATGGCAATACATCCGGAGCCTGTACAGACATCCAGGATACTTTCATGGGGATAGTTCCCTTCCACAACCGCCTCAATGACACTTTCCGTATCCTGTCTCGGTATGAGCACATCCGGAGTCACCCGGAATGTATATCCCATAAAATCCTGAGTCCCGGTCAGGTATTGGAGAGGGACCCTCTCCCTGATCCGGCGGTCCAGCAAAGCTTTGTACTGCTCTAATTCTTCCCCTTCTTCCACCGGTGTAGTCATCGAAAATAAGTATTCTTCCCGGCTTAAAGAAAAACTATGGGAAAACAGATACCATGCTTCACCATCCGGGTTATCGATCCCCGCTTCCCGCAGCTTTTCCGCTCCATATGTGACCCAAATCTTCCTATTCACGTTTTTTCCTTTCTTTCTCCAGATATGTCTTCCAGTCAAAGACACCTTCCACTGACCGGATTGCCACTTCGATCATGCTCTCATCCGGCTCTTTCGTCGTCAGCAGCTGAAGACACAGCCCCGGCTTGCTGAGCGCCGTGATCACCGGATTGTCTGAATTTCCGGCGAGCCGGATAAACTCATAGGATACCCCTGCGATCACCGGGCCCAGCAGAAGTCTCAATACAACTTTCAGCCACACCGTGTCGACACGGATAAAAAAGAAAAATATAATGCTTATGATCATGACAAAAAACAGAAAACTGGTGCCGCACCGCTTGTGCAGTCTGGAATATTTCATTACATTTTCAGGTGTGAGCTCCTCCCCTGCCTCCAGGCAGTTGATCGTTTTGTGCTCGGCCCCGTGATACATGAAGACCCGTTTGATATCATTCATTCTGGATATGAGAATGATATATCCTAAAAAAATTCCCACCCGGATCAGGCCCTCCAGCAGCAGAACAGCCGGACGGCTCATGCCGAATCCTTCAAAAATGTTGGAGAGGAAATAAGGCAGCACCATGAACAGCCCGATAGCAATGGCAAATGACAGTACCACGATGCCTCCCATGAGGACCCCTTCCCACTTCTCTGAGAAATGGCGGTTCAGCCACTGTTCCAGCCGGGACGGCTCTTCTTCCCCGTCCTCTATGAAGTCAGCCGAATAAGCGATCGTCTTCATACCGACCACCATAGATTCCGCGAAATTTACGACTCCCCGCAGGACCGGGAGCTTCAGGACCGAATATTTATCGGATATGCTCATATACCGTTCGGTCTTCGTCTCGATCTCCCCGTCCGGTTTTCTCACAGAAACTGCATAGCGGTCTCCGTTCTTCATCATGACGCCTTCCATGACCGCCTGCCCGCCAATCCTTACTTTCATAGTCAGTCCTTTCTGATAAATCCCAATACAACAAAATAGGCTGAGATTTCGCAACCTCAACCTATCATTTCATGTTTTCTACTTAGTACCATACTTACGATTGAACTTGTCAATACGTCCGCGAGCTTGAGTAGCTTTCTGTTGTCCAGTGTAAAAAGAATGACACTTAGAACAGATTTCAACGTGGATATCTTCCTTTGTAGATCCTGTTACAAATTCGTTACCGCAGTTGCAGACTACTTTTGCCTGATGGTATTCTGGATGGATTCCTTCGCGCATGTTTCTTCACCTCTTTGATCTTAGTTTATCTTAAACATTCCTTTTGTTTATTCTTAAACAGCTTTCTCATTATATCACAGCATCTTCCACAATGCAAATACTTTTTCTCTTATTTTCTCAGCAGGGATTTCTTCGCAAATTCAATAAATTCCTTATTATTTCTAGAACGTTTAAACATATTCAGTGTCTGTTCGAAAAACTCATCTGAACGGCTTCCGGACAATTCTTTGTGCAGTGCGGTGACCACGGACTGTTCATCTTTGGAAAGCAGGAGATCATCCCTTCTTGTACCGGATTTGGCGATGTCCACCGCCGGGAAGATCCTGCGCTCAGAGAGATGGCGGCTTAGCACTAGCTCCATGTTTCCGGTTCCCTTGAATTCTTCAAAGATGACATCATCCATCTTGCTTCCGGTCTCCACCAGTGCAGTGGCAAGAATCGTAAGGCTTCCGCCCTCCCGCATATTTCTAGCCGCTCCGAAAAATCTTTTTGGCATGTGGAGTGCCGCCGGGTCAAGCCCTCCTGTGAGAGTCCTTCCGCTCGGGGGCACGGTGAGGTTGTACGCTCTGGCAAGCCTTGTGATACTGTCCAAAAGGATGACCACGTCCTCTTTATGTTCTACGAGGCGTTTTGCTCTCTCAAGAACCATTTCCGACACCCTCTTATGATGGTCGGGGAGCTCATCAAAAGTAGAATAGATGACCTCCACGTTCTGTCCCTCCACAGATTCCTTAAAATCTGTCACTTCCTCAGGTCTCTCATCGATGAGCAGCACGATCAGCTTAATATTTTTATAATTTTGGCTGATGCTCTGGGCCATCTGTTTTAACAGCGTGGTCTTTCCCGTTTTGGGAGGTGATACAATCATACCCCTCTGCCCTTTTCCCACAGGTGAGAGAAGATCCACCATGCGCATCGGGATCGTCGCCCGCTCGGTCTCCAGTCTGAGCCTCTGGTTCGGAAAGATCGGCGTGAGGTCTTCAAAATGCTTCCTCCTTGCTGCCGCCTCGGGGTGATATCCGTTTACGGACTCTACAAACAGCAGGGCTCCGAATTTTTCATTCTGGCTTTTTACGCGGATGGCGCCGTTTAAGATGTCTCCGGACTTTAAGTTAAATCTCCGGATCTGGGTCGGTGAAACATAAATATCATTCTCTCCGGGGAGATAATTCTCACAGCGAATAAATCCATAACCGTCCGGCAGAACTTCCAGTATCCCATTGGCTTTTTTTCCGCTGTCCAGGCTTTTTATGTCTCTGGGAACACGGTCAGTCCTGGCGTCTTTTGTCTGCTCTGCTTTTTTCTCCGGTTCCGGATCACTCTGTTTATGTTCATTGTCATAATCATTTAAATATTCAATCAACTCCTGCTTTTTCAGACTGCTGATGCCTTTCAGCTTCTTTTCCTTTGCCGCCTTTCTAAGTTCGAGCAAAGACATAGATTCATATACCATAGAATGTTCTCCTTTGTTTAAATACATAAGATTTTTCTTGTTTTGATTCGATATGCAATATTCAGTGCGGGTAAATGGATGATGTATCCGATGACCTGTAATCTGATCGATCTTTACAGAATTGTAATCGTAAGAGGGAAATTTCCCTCTTAGATTATACTACCACAATTTTCAACTATGTCCAAGAATTTGTTTTCTCATACGGAGTAAAATTTTCTTCTCCATCCTTGAAACCTGTACCTGGGAAATCGAAAGTTTTTTCGCGATTTCCTGCTGTGTCTTCCCATGGAAGTATCGCATGGTGATCAATTCTCTCTCCTCTCCGCACAGCGTATCCATGAGTTCTTCCAGCATCACATGGTTGATGACAGTGTCCGACTCATTTTCCTCTCCCGGCAGTTTGTCCACCAAAAGCACCTGGCTGTCGTCGCTTTGATAGCTTGGCTGATAAATAGATTCCACATCTTTGTTTGCCTCCAGTGCGACGACGATCTCGTCTCTGGCGATCTTTGTCTCTCTGGAGAGTTCATCTATAGTTGCTTCCCTGTTGTACTTCATGGCAAAGGCCTCTCCTGCCTGCCGGACCTGGTAGGCGATCTCCTTTAAGGAACGGCTGACCTTGATCATCCCGTCATCCCTTAAAAACCGTTTGATCTCCCCGGTGATCATCGGCACCGCATAAGTAGAAAATTTCACATCATAGGAGAGGTCAAACTTGTCCACTGCCTTTAAAAGTCCGATGCTCCCGATCTGGAACAGATCTTCGGGCTCGTGTCCCCGACCTGTAAAACGCTTTACCACACTCCAGATCAGTCCCATGTTGTCAAGCACTATCTTCTCTCTCGCACCCTGATCTCCTTCTTTCGTAAGCTTTAACAATTCTCTTGTCTCGTCCATATAAAAGGCCTATTTCCCGGTCACTTTCTTTTCCATGATGACTCTGGTCCCTTTTCCTGACTCGGAGCTGACTTCGATCTTGTCCATGAATGCTTCCATAAAGGAAAATCCCATCCCCGTCCGCTCCTCATCAGGCTTTGTAGTATACATAGGTTCCATTGCCTGTTTCACATCCGGAATGCCGACACCGAAATCCTCAATGACGATTTTCAAAACACTGCCTTCATTTGAAATATCCATGCAGATCTTTCCCTGGTCGTCCTCATAGCCGTGGACGATGCAGTTCGTGACCGCCTCGGAAACCGCCGTTTTCACATCTGCCATCTCTTCCATCGTCGGGTCGAACTTCATCATATAGGTTGCCGCCAGCACTCTTGCGATCCCTTCATTTTCTGATTCGCTGTTGAATTCTAAATGTATCATTTCTTATCCTCCCTATCGCTATCGCTCATTGATGATCTTGTGCAGACCCGCCATGTGTACGATCCGTTTTACCACATCGTTGACATTTACCACGCTCACCGTGCCTCCGAGAGGCTTCAGCTGCTTGTACCGCCCAAGGATCATTCCTACCCCGGAGCTGTCCATAAAACCGGTATTCTTAAAATCAAATTCAATATCCCTGATCGGATATGACTTCAGGATCACATCACATTTATGCCTGACACGCTCTGCCAAATGATGATCCAGTTCTCCGTCAAGCCTTACGTACAGTGTCCTGTTTTCAACCTGATATTCTGTTGCCATAGATGATTCACTCCTTTAATGATAAAAAAATGAAAGAGAAATACACCGGAAGGTTTTGATATCTTCCGGATATATTTCTCTTTCGTGTCTTATCGGTTTCTTTGTCAGCCCAAATGCTGTTTTAAAGATTTTTAGCTTTTTTGTTCTGTAATTGATTCAGATAATTCTGTGAATTCCTTGCACTGTTGGTGCCCGGGAACTTCTGGATGACATCCTCGTATGCCTTGATGGCTTTGTCTTTGTCACCATTTTTCTCATAAGATCTGGCAAGGTAGAAATAAGATCCCACATTTGTGTCTTTGACTTTGATGGCTTTTTTCAGGGTGCTGATGGCATCTTTGTAGTTGCCCTGATTATACGCACTGATTCCCTTATTGTAAAGGCCTGTGGCCGCATATGGGTAAACCTTCTGTTCCAGATCGTCATAAATCTCTTTCATCTTCTTTGAGCCCAGCTTATCCCTGTCTATGTTCAGCAGGGCATCGGCAGACTCCGTATACTGACGGTCGCCGTAATACTGCATAGCTGTCAGCAGAGAATCATAGATTCCCTCTGTCTTGCTGTCTCCCACAAATTCTTTTAATTCTTTCTTCGCCTTTGCCTCAGCAGCCTTTGCCTCTTTGATGTCTTTTTCGTTGCTCTTTAACTGAGTCTCTTTGGCGAGAAGCTGTTCCTTATAATTTTCAATTTTGGATGAATACTTGTAGCTGGATGCCTTCCTAATACTCGGATATAAGAGCACCAGAGAAACAAGCACGCCGATCACAATGCCTCCTACCATATATACCATGCGGTGGCGGTTGGACGGCAGCTCCTCGTATTTGCCTACAACGCTACTAATACCCTTCTTTTTCGGTCCTTCTGTCTTCTCGGAATCACTGTCTTCTGCTTTCATGTCCGCAGGTTTTAAAAGAGTTTCCGTCTCCTGCAGATATTCTAATGCCCTTGGGTTTTTGCAGTCAACATCCAGCACATTTTTTAAAGCCTTCTGGGCGTCTTTAAAATTCTCATCTTTGATGGAAAGCAGGGCGATCAGAAGCTGTGCATTGATAAAATTCGGCATCATGGAAACAACATTTTTCAGCTGGATCATTGCCAGGTCTTCATTCCCCTGTTTTGCATATACAAGAGCCTGATTATACTTTTTAATGACCTGATTGACCGTGTCAAGCTGGACAGGATTCTCCTGCACATCTTTCAGATAATCAATGGCCGCGTTTTCTTCTTTTTTCAGATTGCTGCTGATAACCCACTGGCTCAGGGCAGGGACGATGTCACCCATCTGATAATAGACTAAGCCCAAAAGATTCCTGGCATTCATGTCATTCTTGTCATAAAACAACGCAGCTTTCAGGTTCTTTACAGCCCCGGTCAGATCGTTGGCATTGGCTTTCTCCAGCCCAAGATTGTAGTAGTATTTGGAACTGTTTTTAATCTTTTCCTTACTCTTCATATCTGCCACCTTACTATTTCTCTTCTTCTATGTCTTTTTTGATTTCATTGATCAGATCTTCTACATCTTTTAAATCATCGCTGTAAATGGCATCCTCTGCCTGATCCACATCTAAGCAAGGTTCAAATTTTTTTAACTCTTCTCTGTAATTAATCATTTTCTTCCTCCATTCAAGATAAACGTTTTAACCTTACCAGCTAAATAAAAAGAGCCGATACAAAAGCAGAGAACCCCCTCCTCTGACTTTTGTATTATTGTCTTATATGCCTTTAAGAAATCATCCTCCGGTATCTCCCGGTTCACAACCGGAACCTTTATGATCCCTTCCAAGTTTTCAACTCCCGTGAGAAGCTTCAGGATGCCCTCTTCTTCCTTCTTATGGGAAGGGGCAAAAACAATCAGTTTTCTCTGCGGAAAATACTTCTCTAGTGTATGGCAGAATGCCTCCGCCGCCTGAAGATTATGTCCTCCGTCTATAAAAATATTGGGGCTCACTTCCTCCATCCGTCCTGCCAGAAAAGCCGAGGAAAGACCGTTAAATACCGTCTTTCTTTTCAGGTCAGGAAACAGCAGGCGGACTGCAGCCGCTGCAAGAGCGGCATTCTCATACTGAAAATCGCCCAACAGGCCTAATTTCAAGCATTTACTCTTTTTATCATACGCACTCTTTCTCAAAAAATCAATATAATCACTGCTTTTTTCAGAAAAAATAAGATTATCTTTTGAAATTGTTAGGAATTCCGAATCTTTATGTGCCGCCTCTTCCTGAAATACCCTGAGAACCTCAGGCTTCTGCCTGAGACAGATCACAGGAACCCCCGGTTTTATGATCCCTGCTTTTTCCGCGGCGATCAGTTCCAGAGTGTTTCCTAAAAATTCCTGATGATCAAGACTCACCGCAGTGATAACAGAAAGCCTCGGCACGATCACATTAGTCGCATCATGTCTTCCGCCCATTCCGGTCTCGATGATACAGACCTCCGCATTTTCTTCCTGAAAAAATACAAGTGACATAAAGAACAGAAATTCAAAGAAGGAAGGATGTTCTGCCCCCTCCTTTACTGCCAGAAAGACAGCACTCTTTACTTTTGCAAAGACTTCTGCAAATCTTTTTTCGGAGATCTCTCTGCCGCCGATCTGTATCCGTTCTTCCATGCGGATCAAATGCGGGGACGAAAACCGTCCGGTCCTTTTTCCTGCACCCGTAAGAATCGAGTCCAGAAATGCACAGACCGAGCCCTTTCCGTTGGTACCTGCTACATGGATCATGAACAGAGCTTTTTCCGGATTTCCCAAAACATCCAGAATCCATTGTACATTGGATAAGGATGTTTTTTTAGCGAAACCCGTCACATGATTCAAATAATTTCTTGCTTCTTCAAAATCCGTCATGTTATTTTACAAGCTGGCCCAGACGTTCTTCCACTTTCTCGAGCATCTGCCGGTATTTTGACAGCTTTTCTTTCTCTTCTTCTACTTTTTGTTCCGGTGCTTTGCTTAAGAAACGTTCGTTATTGAGCATGCCTTCACACCGCTTGATCTCTCCGTCCAGTTTCTTTTGTTCTTTTTTCAGTCTCTCAATTTCTTTTTCAATATCGACAAGCTCTGCAAACGGCATATAGATTACGGCATCCGGAACGACTGTGGATACGGCATCCCCGGCAATTCCTTCTTTATCCGCCTGTACGCAGACTTCACTTGCATACCCGAGGGTTCCGAAGAAGACCCTGCCCTGTTCAAAGATATCCCTCACTTCTTTCTTCTCAGAGACAACAAATACTTTTGCTTTCTTTTTCGGGGATACGTTCATCTCGGCCCGTATATTACGGATTCCCCTCACCGCTTCTTTCATGAGTTCCACTGCGGCTTCTTCCTGAGCAAAGCTGTATTCCTTTCTGTATTCCGGCCAGGATGCCAGCATGATGGATTCTTCTCCTGTCAGATTACAGTAGATCTCCTCTGTGATAAACGGCATGAATGGATGAAGCAGCTTCAGTGATTCGGAGAGTACCTTTTTCAGTGTCCACAAAGCTGCGGCTTTCGTGTTGTCTTCATCGTTATAAAGACGCGGTTTCACCATCTCGATATACCAGTCACAAAATTCTTCCCATATAAAGTCATTAAGCTTCTGTACGGCAATTCCCAGCTCATATTTGTCCATATTATCCGTCACATCTTTGGCCAGAGTGTTGAACTTGGATAAGATCCAGCGGTCTGCGCTTGTCAGGTCGGGAAGTTCCACATGAGAGAAGTCCGCCTGTTCAAAGTTCATCATCATAAAACGGGATGCATTCCACACTTTGTTGGCAAAATTCCGGCTGGCTTCCACACGCTCCATGTAAAAACGCATATCATTGCCCGGTGCATTTCCGGTGACCAGAGTAAATCTCAGTGCATCTGCCCCATACTGGCTGATGACCTCCAAAGGATCGATTCCGTTGCCCAGAGATTTGCTCATCTTTCTTCCTTTGTCGTCTCTCACGAGCCCGTGGATCAGCACCGTGTCAAACGGTGCTTTCCCTGTATGCTCATATCCCGAAAATACCATTCTGACAACCCAGAAAAAGATAATGTCATATCCGGTTACCAATACGTTGGTCGGGTAGAAATAATCCAGTTCCTCCGTCTGTTCCGGCCAGCCTAACGTGGAGAACGGCCACAGCGCAGAGCTGAACCAGGTATCCAGAGTATCCTCATCCTGAGTAAAATGTGTACATCCGCATTTTGGGCATACTTCCGGTTTTTCTTTTGCCACCACAGTTTCACCGCACTCATCGCAGTAATATGCAGGAATCCTGTGTCCCCACCAGAGCTGCCTGGAGATACACCAGTCACGAATATTCTCAAGCCAGTGCAGATATGTCTTTGTATAACGTTCCGGCACAAATTTTATGTCCCCGTTTTTAACCGCCTCGATGGCAGGCTTCGCGAGCTCGTCCATCTTTACGAACCACTGCGGTTTAACCATCGGCTCGATGGTGGTTTTGCAGCGGTCATGGGTTCCGACGTTATGCTCGTGTTCTTTTATTTTTACCAGGTATCCCTGTTCTTCCAGATCTTTTACGATGGCTTTTCTCGCCTCATAGCGCTCCATGCCCTCATATCTGCCGCCGTTTTCATTGATCGTGGCGTCATCGTTCATCACATTGATCACTGGAAGGTCATGTCGTCTTCCCACTTCAAAATCATTTGGATCATGGGCCGGTGTGATCTTCACGGCACCGGTTCCAAACTCCTTATCTACATATTCGTCCGCCACGATCGGGATCTGTCTGTCACAGAGCGGAAGCTTTAACATTTTTCCAACCAGATGCGTATATCTTTCATCGTCCGGATGGACAGCCACGGCCGTATCTCCGAGCATTGTCTCGGGACGGGTGGTAGCGATCTCTAAATAATCATCTGTTCCCACAACCGGATATTTAATATGCCAGAAGTGTCCTGCCTGGTCCACATGCTCTACCTCGGCGTCGGAGATCGAAGTCTGACAGACCGGACACCAGTTAATGATCCTGGAACCCTTGTAGATATAACCTTTTTCATATAACTTGATAAAGACCTCTTCCACTGCTTTGGAACAGCCATCATCCATCGTAAAACGTTCTCTGTCCCAGTCACAGGCAGAACCAAGCTTCTTTAACTGGCTGACGATGGTTCCGCCGTATTCTTCCTTCCACTTCCAGGCTCTCTCAAGAAACTTCTCTCTTCCCAGATCCTCCTTCTCAATGCCTTCCTCTTTCAGCGCCTCGATGATCTTGACTTCCGTTGCGATGCTGGCATGGTCCGTTCCCGGCTGCCAAAGGGTATTGTAACCCTGCATTTTCTTAAAACGGATCAAGATATCCTGCATAGTCTCGTCCAGTGCATGTCCCATATGGAGCTTGCCCGTAATATTGGGAGGAGGAATCACGATCGTAAACGGTTTTTTGCTGTGATCCACTTCTGCATGAAAATATTTGTTGTCAAGCCACTTCTGGTATAACCGGTCTTCAATCTCAGACGGGTTATAAGTCTTTTCCAATTCTTTACTCATCTCATATCTCCTACTTTTTATATATTATTCTAAAAGATTGTTGCGGATCGCCCGCTCATGCTGCACCATTGCCTGCTCGCAGATGTTCTGACGGCCGGACAGCCATTCCATCCGTTTGATCCTTTTCGGTATATCATAAATTGCCTTTGGATAATAACACCAGGCCTGAGGTGCATGCATTCTGCACTGCTCCATGGCCAGGACAAATGTCTTCCTCTGGGCGGAAAGTTCTTCACTGCAATTTAATTCCGCTGCAACTTTAGCACAAAACTCGAATAATTTCCACTGTTCTTCGGAAATATATCCAAACAGCACCTGATATTTCTCCCTGCAAAACTCCAGATCATTGACAATCGTATCATACTCCGATCTGAGCCGCCGTCCCGAAGTCTCTTTGTGGCTTCTCACCATACGATACATTTTCTTTTTCTCTGCCGCCTTTTTCTTTCTTGTCCTGAGAATCAGAAGGATCACAGCCGCACCGAGCACCGCTGCCGCTGCCGGCCAGAGGGATACGCTCAGTCGGAGCTCAAAATAAAAAACTGCCGCCGTGCCGAGTCCCGCAGCAGTCAGAGCCATGATCAGCGAAGAAAGGAAATAGGCCCTCCTGTTGATGAACTTCCCATGAAACTCACGCTCTTTTCTCTTCAGATCACGTTCTTCGTCTTCCTGGACTGAGATCTCCTTCTCGATCTGCTTTTTTTCACCCTCCAGGGATTGGATACGGGACAGACCCTGCCTTATTTCCCCTTCCCTCTCCCAGAGGGGCAGAAATTCCTCATCGGAGACTCGTCCGCCTGCGGAATCATAAAAAATCCTGGCAAAGATGCGGTTGTATTTTCTGGCCTCCTCACTGATCAGCTTTGCTTCTTCATCGGAAAGCTTCTCCATGATCTCGATATCTTCCTTCTGCTCCAGAATATAAGACACCTCATCTTCATACATTTCCACAAAACGCCGATTTAATTCCATCCGTTTTTTCTGATATTCAATTTCAGACAATCTCTCTTCTGTACTCATTTTTCCACCGTTCCAGCATCGACCAGGTAAGCCTTCTGGTCATCAGGTCATCGGGTTTCTTTCTGTGATAGTCAATCTTCTTAAGTGCTGTGGATTCCTCGCTTCCGGAAAACCGTTCCTCCATACCTGAGATGTTTTCATGGATCTCGCTCAGCTGTTCTTCTGTAAAGGAAAGTGCTCTGCCGTCCTCCAAAAACTTCTGGTAATCTCCATGCATATAAGAGACTATGAAATATGCTTCCTGGCATTTCTTATTCTCTTTAAGGCGACAGCTCCTTTTGAAAAACTCCTTTGCCTCCTGAAAGCGAAACATCCGGGTCAGGCAGAGTCCTGTGTGATACAGGACCTCCTGCTGTTCCTTTGTCTTCAGCTGCATCAGCCCGGAAAGCGACTTTTGATATGCGTGATAGGCGCTCAGATATCTGGAATGTTTCAGATATAAGTCGCCGAGCATTTTGTGCTTTCGCACAGAGGAGTATAGATACGCCGTGCGCATCTTCTGGACCAGCATTCTCTGCTCGGGAACCGTAAAATAATTCCGGTAGCCGATGATGTGCTCCAGCTGCTTCTTTGTCTCTTCTTCTGCCGGCAGAACCAGACCGAGTTCTTCTTCGATCCACTCTCTCATTCCTTCCGGGATTCCTTCTGTCAGAAAATATAAATACTGTCCTGAAATAATATAACATAATTCTTCATAGGAAGAAATGGTCTGTCCAAAGGAATTCAGCGTGTAAGTCCGCCTGCTCTCCTCCGTTTCACATAATACCATTCTCATGGCTGTCCCCTCCTCTCCCATGAAATCACCTGCTGGAATACCTGGTGTGTAGAAGGATATAATTTTCCAAACCCCAGATCCGTGATCTTGATCCTGCACTTTGTCTCCCCGGTGCACTCAGCTTCAATCTTCAGCTTTGTAGCACGCCCCGGACGTTTTTTAAGGCCTTTTAAGGAAATCGGAAACCGCATTCTGTCACCCTTGCCGGGAAACAGGGGTTTGATCTCCACAGGAATAGATGCCGCTGTCTCAACCAGTACCGTCATATTTCCCCGGCTCTCAAACCATGGCTTTCCTCCCTTTATGACCGGCAGAAATTCTTCTTTGCCGTGGTTCCATACCATGGCGCCGATCTGGTACATCATAACCGTGTCGGTAAGGATCACAGCAGAGTCAAGATCCGCCGCATTTTTTCTTCCCAGCAGACAGACGGCCCCTGTCGCGTACACATGATCTCCCATAAACACACGCCGTCCCGCACACAGCTTTGCCGCAGCACTTTTCAGCCATCCGCCGTCAAATCCTCTGCCGTACAAATAAACTAAAGAAGTAACCTCCTGGGATATGGCCTGGACGGCGGCGTTCTCAAATGCCATGTCTTTCTGATGGGGCAGCCGGGTGTTTCTCATAAAAGCAGAATAGTCTTCTCTCTCTACGAGCAGCTGCCCATTCTGCTTTTTTACCAGATAATAAAACAATCTCTGACCGGAATAGTCAAACAGCCCCACAGCTCCCTGATCTAGCTGTTCCTTTCGTTCCCCCGCAAGTCCCAGAAAGGCCGCCTCCTTCGTAAGCAGCTTCAGCTGTTCCTCCGAAAATCCCAACTCTTTCCTAAGCTCCGCGGCTTTTGCCGCCAAGTCCTCCTCCGGGTCCTCCAAAATGATGCCCATAAACAGATTGGACGTATCCGCATGCTTTTCCGATTCCTCACGCACATAATCCGTCCAGTCCCCGGAAAACTTTTTCGGTTCTTCTTCCACGATCTTTCCATCCGTTACGGAACACTGATATATCATTCTCTGTTCTATCTGTATGCCTATTTTCATCATAGATCCTCTGTCATCGGACGGATCAGATCCGTCATTGCCTTTTCATACGCGTAGATTTCCATCTCCATGGCTACGCTCTCCCTCTGTTTTTCCTTCAGCATGTGATTCAGCTGATAAAATCTTCCCTTTTGATTCCTGCCAGAATGGTCGAGAAAGACGATATCTTTTCTCCTGCGTCTCTCTTCTCCCGGTGCTGTCACATAATAATCTGCCGACTCATCGGCAAAAATCAGCACTTCGGCCACATAATACCCCGGCAGCAGTTCTCTCATAGGAATCTCTCTGGCCGGCTCCGACCTGTTTTCTGCATAGTGAAATACCATACCGCTTGCTTTCTCTCCCGTATAAACTACATAAGTATAAGTATAGCACTCATACGGGAGAGATATCTGCTCCTTATATTCTAAAAGCACCGGCAGAATACAGCGTCGGTCTTCCTGCCATTCAATAAGCTTTTTGATCCTTTCTCTTACTTCTTCTGATAATTCTTTATCTTTGTAAAAATCCAGATAAGCCCACTGCCAGATCAGATTTAAATTTCCCTGATCGATCAGCCTTCCCAGGATCGGATAAAACTCATCCGATACGTGTATTCCTTCTTCATAAGACAGTTCTGCAAACTGGCCCGCCAATTTCTTGATCAGCTTTCTGTCTCTGAAATCCCTCTCAACATAAGATAAGAAGACAGGAAGGTCCTCCCACCCTGCGCCTTTCCCGGCGGCCATATCAAGAAGCTGCTCCGTAAACTGCTGATCATATATTTTGTGTCTGTCTCCCTGTTTCCAGATCTTTCGCATCTGATCCAGTTCTCCCCTGAAAAAACGTTCCAGATATGCAAGGATTTCGCTGTTGTATACTTGTCCCCTGAAAACCGCCAGGCACATATCGATCAAAGTCTGCACCCTCTTCCGGCTGCGGGATGTGAGTTCATGCAGGACGACCTCTTTTAACGGCTCCGGGTCCATGAAATCAAATCCAAAGATCTCCATGCCTTTCATCGCTTCTTTGTAGTGGCGGCCAGCAATGAAATACTCCAGCATCTGCTTGCAGTTTTCGTCTGAAAGAAATTTCCACTGGACCATAGACAGCGCCTGCTCTAATTGTTCCTGCTCTCCATGCTTCCAGTAATAGTCCAGAAGCTTTTCAAATAATCTGTGCCTGTATTCTTCCTTCAGACTCTGACACTCGAGGACAGCCCTCACATCCGGAATATCTCCGGGTTCATATTCTGCCTTCTGTGCAAAGACCAGGCTTCTGCGGATCAGATATGCTTCATTTCTCCTGCCAAGCCCCGAAAATACGGCTTCCTCCTGCTCCCTCGTCCACAGCTTTGAAAATTCATATTCCAGGGACAGATAGCGGTTGTCCTCCTGATCCATAAACACGACCAGAGGGTCGCTGTAGACCGTCACATAAACTTCTCCGTTCTCCAGAGAAACATTCTGAACTTCTTTTAACTCCTGATGATAGACGGCAGCCTTTTCCACCGCCGGATTCCTGCAGATCAATTTCTGCTTCGCCATAATACCTGCGATTCCGGCCCTGCCCTTCATCCCTTCCAAAAGACGGTCAAAGAAGGCCTGGTAAAGAATAAACAGATTGGTATTGATCCTGCCTTCTGCCAGCTGTTCTAAGAGAAATTCTTCAATCTGCGGCTCAAAAGATGGAAATACTGCCTCATATTTTCTCCGGTTCTTAACAAGATTGGCATACAGGTAAGCTCTCTCCCGGCTGCTTAAACTGTTGCTGTACGAAAAATACAGCAGTACATTCTTCTCAAGATACGGATACCGGTCCTTTGGAATCGTACGAAGGTAAGATTCCTGGAGTCCGATCATCTGAATCCCCGCCCGGACAGCTTTTTTAAAATATATATGAAAACACTCATCAATACAGTTTCCCCGGATCAGCATAGAACAGATCGCCTGGAGCCCTTCCCTGGACTCTTCTCTCTGAAAGGACAGTATTAAATCACAAAGCAGCTCCTCCGAGAAACCTTTTTCTTTCAGCACAAGACCGTAAATGTGTTTTTTCATGCTTTTCCCAAACAGGTCCCGGCAAATGCCGAAATGAATGATCTCTCTCTCAAAATCAGTGATCTTTTTTGCCCTGCTGTGATCCTGGTTCCAAATGCTGACAGCCTCAAACCATAAAAAACTGCTGCACTGGCCTGTTTCATAGACTTCTTTTATCTTCTGAAGCTGAAGTCCGAAATCATATGCCAGCTCTTCGTCCAGATAAATCAGCATCCACAGCAGATATCCCTTTTGATCGTCCGCTTCCTGAAAGAGCTCATGAATCCGGTCCTTTGCATACTCTGTTTGATCCGGTGTCTTTAAATAAAGCGCTTTCAAATATAAATAGTAGCCATAGTAAAAATGATCTGACTGAACCTCGCTCATATTCGGCTCAAGTCTTGCAAAGCCTCTCTCGATCGCTTCCTCTGCGCCGAGAACAATATGACAGTGCAGGTTTAAGAGAGTCCTCAGTATCTCTAAGGATGCCTCTCCCTCCATCTGTGCGGTCAGATTCATTTCCTTTTCCGCAAACTCCGTGACATGACATCTGCCAAGGCAAAATTCCATATACGCATCGAAGATCTGATCGGACAGATTCCAAACCCCGTCGTTCCTCTCTTTCTCTGCATTGAACAGAATATCTGTCTGACAGCTGCTGTACGGGGCAGAAACTGTGAGGATTCCCCGGCTTTCTTCCCTTGCATCCGAAAACAGCACCGGAATGGTCAGTACCCCTTGCACAAAATCCTCTTCTGAAAATTCTGTCTTTTCCAGAGACAGAAACGTGGAATCCAGACGGATCTTCCCCTGGACATAGCCGCTGCCCTCTTTGTGAATCTTTACATACAGAGGCTCAACGGCATTCACCCGGCGGATCTCATACGCAACCTTTTCCGGTCTCAGCACCGCAGGTTCTTTTGCCCCGATACAGATCAAAAACTCTTCAAAGATCTGGCCCCGGTTTCGGCCTAGCAGGAGCTGATGATAAATTTCTTTTTCCCTGGAATTCTCCTCCAAATACTCATTTTTGAAGGCCTCAGAAAAAAAGAGGGTCTTTGCCCACTGTTCATCTTCCTGTACAATTTGTACGAACTGCTTCATCTTTTCTGTCATGGGTTCCTCCGATTTTAAGACTGGTGGTCTCAGGGTATTTGGTCTATAATGGACTGTAATATAATTCTGTATTTCAGAGGTCATGGATACTTCACGTCCTTTGACCTCTGCTCCGTAATATTATAGCAAACTTCGACAAAATATAAAAGATAAAGAAAGGTGAAACTATGTCAAAAAAGAAGCAAGTCTTCCACGGAAGCGACTTAGAAAAAGCAGAAGAAATATATGGAATCAAAAAAGAAGACATCATTCCTTTCGGAGGCAATGTAAATCCTCTTGGGATCTCCCCACTGTTCCGGGAAAACCTGATCCGTCATGTGGATGCTGTCTGCACGTATCCCGACCGTGACTACAAATCCCTGCGCTCTACCCTGAGCCTGTACGCCCAGATCCCCATGGAACATATCATTGTCGGAAATGGAGTGACTGAGCTGATCAGCCTGACCATGCACCTGAAACGTCCGAAAAAAGCCCTGCTGCTGTCCCCGACTTACTCTGAATACATGCGGGAAATCTCGATGATCGGCGGAACCTGCCTGGAGTATAACCTTCAGGAATCCTCTGACTTTCGTCTGGATATTGAAGACTTGAAGCGCTCTCTCACCGGTGATGTAGATCTGTTCGCATTCTGCAATCCAAACAATCCCACATCCAGTGCATTAAACAAGGACGAAATCTCGGAAATCCTTTCCCACTGTAAAAAACACGGCATTTTTGTTTTGGCGGACGAGACTTATGTAGAGTTTGCACCGGACATGGATGCTGTCACTGCCGTACCCCTGACCCGTAAGTTTGACAATCTATTTGTCTTACGTGGAACTTCAAAATTCTTTGCCGCACCGGGTATCCGCCTCGGATACGGGATCAGCGGAAACATGGATTTTATCAGGGCAATGGAGGACAGAAAAAATCCATGGAGTATCAATACTCTTGCGGCACTTGCCGGCGAAGCAATGTTCATGGATACAGACTATATTAAAAAGACAAAGGCTTACATCGCAGAAGAACGCAGAAAATGTACAGACAGACTTTCAGGCACCCCCTTCTTTAAGATTTATCCATCCTATGCCAATTTCCTGCTTGTCCGCCTGATGGACGGCACCGCCTCCCATGAAATGTTTGAACGCTGCATCAAAAAGGGGCTGATGATCCGTGACTGCTCAAGCTTTGAAGGGCTTGACGGGGAATATATCAGATTCTGCTTCCGAAAAGCAGAGGAAAATAATGCACTGCTGGACACCCTTCTGCACAAATGAGTTTTTTAGCACTATTTCCGTCACGCTTTGAAATGCGTTCCTTCAATAGTGCTAAAAAACGATCGTTGAATGTCTTTATTGTTTGGCATAGAATATATATTTTAGAAACTGCAGTGTCACATAGATCAGCAGAGCTGCCGAGAGCACGGTCTGGAAATCTACGATCCATTTTAAATAGGTCACCGGATATCCCCACTGGCTCAGTGTGATAAAAGCTTCTTTTAATGCTGCCGCACTGATCACAAACGGAAATGTATAAGCGGCAAATGACGCTGTAAACGGCATGACGATATATTTTAATCCCATCGCAAGCACAAATACATATAGAACCACAGATAAAACCGTAAGCACGATCACCAGCCATGCCACGGGCTTTTCAAAACAGTTTAAGTACCCTGCCAGCAGAAGGCTTGCGGGTGCCGCAAAGATACAGATCAGAGGCTGATACTGTTCCGGTATTTCTTTTACTGCTGTATACCGCTTTATGATCGGTACAGCAATGATCACCGTAAACAGAAGGGCTGCCCAGAAAAACCAGCGGCCGATCTCTCTCATATCGACGTTGGGAGCCGTCATGCTGCTCATCGCCAGTCCGGCATAAAAGATAAAAAAACTTGCATATACATTTTTAATGTTGAACTTGTAATATATGAAGTGTCCGTTAAAATATACCAAAAGATACACATGCACTGCCAGCGCAAGAATCCACAAGATAGAAACGGCATCTCCCACATAAGGCTTGATATAGGCGGTCAGGACAAGCAGGCCCATGGAAAATGCAGCCGAAATACTGCAGTTGACCGGATCTTCAAGTTCTTCTTTCACCATGTCGAGACAAGTCCCGATCTTGGCCAGCAAAAGGATCAGCAGGCAGACGGCCATGGCTCCGCAGATTGACTTTAAAGTTACAGAATAATTTTCTATCATGATTCCCATGGCGGCAAAACCGAGCATCGGCCCCGCTAAAGGCAAAGGTATTCTCTCTATCGTGTTTTTCATTTTTATAATCCACCTTTCTGCGAAAGGCACCAATACGTCATGAAACATGTTGGCTAACTTTCGCTTTTTTAATCTATCTTCCTTCTGATATTATCTTCTTATAAGACCTGGATCTATGCCTGTATTTGCATTATGGATTCCTATGGTCGTACAGAGTATAAGCAAGCTCGCTTTTCTTCCTTCACAAAAGGTTTGCAAGAGTTGTGTGACTGGCTTGCTAAACATGACTGCTGCGACATTTGAATTATCTGAAACAGTACCGCAAAGTTACATACACCAATCTTCTTACAAGCGACAGACTGGACGCCTACCTTGCAAACATTGACAGACAGGCATAACCTACTATCCTGTAACTAATACAAGCAGCAAAACAGACAGCAAAAGTCTGTTTTGCCTTATAGCAATCAAGGCAGATAAGCCAAAAAAACGCTTATCCGCCTATCCATAATTATAAACAAGAAATTTACCGTTTAAAAGAAATTATCATCTGGTATATGTTCCATAATGTCGCTAATATCACACTCCAAAATATTACAAAGGCGGTCAAGCGTGTTCGTGCTTACCGGCTGATTGTATCTTAAACGGTAAAGCTGAGCTTTGCTTACATTATACTTTTTAGTCAGTATGGATTTTGTGATTCCCCTTTTTTCTGCTGTTTCCCAAAGTTTGTCATACTTAATCATGTCAGCCCTTCTTTACTTTTTTTCTATTATCGCAGGAAAAAAAACAGGGTATTTCAAAGGGACCATACGCCGTCCGTTGAAACACCCTGTGAGATTTATGTAAGGAATCAGAATTTACAATGACGCTCCGTTGGAAGAGATCACATCACGATACCAGTAAAAACTTTTCTTTTTATAACGTGTCAGGCTTCCGCTTCCATCCTCATTCCGGTCCACATATACAAAACCATACCGCTTTTTCATCTGTGCCGTGGAGGCGCTGACCACATCAATACAGCCCCATGCCGCATAACCCATGACATCTACACCATCATCCAAAGCTTTTTCCACTTCTTTTAAATGATTTCTCAGATATTCAATCCGGTAATCGTCCCTGACTGTATATCCACCCTGTCCGTCGTCTACCAGCTGATCATTTGCTCCCAGACCATTTTCTGCAATAAATAACGGCTTCTGGTAACGATCATAGAAATAATTCAATGTATAGCGCAGACCCTGGGGATCGATCTGCCAGCCCCATTCGCTTTCTGGTAAATATGGATTTTTAACGCCGCTGGTCAGATTTCCTGCACCTTTGGAATACAAGGAACAATCCGCAGCTGTGCATTTACTCATATAATAGCTGAAGGAAACATAGTCTACCGTATTTTTCAGCAGTTCTTCATCCCCGGATTCCATTTGAATACAAATTCCGTTTTTCTCCCAATACTTTTTGATATAGGACGGATAATATCCCCGGGTCTGCACGTCTGAGAAGAACATTACCTTACGGTCAGCCTCCATCATGGCAATCATATCATCCGGTTTTGGCGTCATAGGATAGCTCAACGCACCTAAAACCATACATCCCATTTTTGCATCAGGAATCATATCATGGAGCCGCTTAACAGCTAATGCACTGGCAACGAACTCATGGTGTGCCGCCTGGTATTTGTCCTGCTCCGTAAGCTGTTCCTTCGGTGTCCAAATTCCGGCTCCCATAAGTGGAAAATGCCATAATGCATTAATCTCATTAAAGGTCATCCAATATTTTACCTTATCCTGATACCGTTCAAACACTGTCCGGCAATAACGGTCAAAAAAGGTAATCATCTGGCGGCTCCTCCAGCCATCATATGTTTTTGCCAGATAAAGCGGCGTCTCATAATGAGAAAGCGTTACCATGGGTTCGATCCCATAAAGACGGCAGGTATCGAAAACACGGTCATAAAACTCCAATCCCTTTTCGTTCGGCTGTTCTTCATCACCTTTTGGGAAAATCCGGCTCCATGCGATTGACATACGGAACACTTTAAATCCCATCTCCGCCATCAGACGAATATCCTCTTCATAGCGATGATAAAAATCAATTCCTATTAATTTTAAATTTTCAGGAACAGGCTGTTCTGATACCGGCCCTGCAACACCCTTTGGCATAACATCCTGAATGGAAAGACCTTTTCCATCTTCCAGATATGCACCTTCACACTGATTTGCCGCCAAAGCGCCGCCCCACAAAAAATCTTTTTGAAAACTCATAATCTCTCTATTTCTTTTTATTGATTTTGCACAAAAAAGCCTTTGTTTTAGCCCTTTTGTCAAAAGTTAATAGTTCTGTATAAGTTACAATTCAAAGCCATATAGATGGAAATCTGCATTATTGTGCTTGATTTCAGGTAAAAAAGGGTGCAAAAAAATAAACGTCTTGCTCTTTTATGAAGGCCATTCTTCATTCCCATCTTTCCTACAGTAACAAACCTCCCATGTCTAACAGGATCACCAAACATTCCATCCGGGTCCTAAATTCCTTCGTTCTGTCTATCTATAGTTGGGTGCTGCCTATGCTCCTTGACAGGGTCATGCCCTACGGATAAAATCCAGCGCAGCTATTCTGGCTCTGCTTTGTATCATGTACTTACATTCCTGCTCACAGCACCAAGCACTTGGCGGACGCTTTACTGTTTACAGTTACTTTGTAAACCATAGATGTCACTGCTAAATTTAAGAACTCTCTTGGTCAGTTCACATCCCCGCCATTCAAAACCTCTGGCAAAGTGAGTCTCACTTCCAATATCTATTCCTACCACTAAAGTTGTAAGATGATATCTTAATTATACTGTGAGGTTCTTTTCTCGTCCATTGACGAGATTTATGAATTACGGGAATGCTCCTTATTTTAAAATCGTAATCAGATCTTCTCCGGCTTTTCCCACTTTTTTCGCTAATACGTCCAGATAGTCCGGCGTATTAGCCACAACAATCGGAGTCGTAACATCATAACCCGCTTCCTTGATCCCCTGAATATCAAAGGATATCAGCAGCTGTCCCCTGGCTGCTTTTTCACCCTGTTTTACATGTACCTCAAAATATTTTCCTTTTAACTCCACAGTATCCAGACCAACATGGATCAAAAGCTCCACTCCGTCCATTGTTTTTAACCCAATTGCATGACCTGTGTCAAAAATGGATTCTACCACACAATCTTCAGGAGCTGCCACTTCTCCCTTTTCCGGCACTACTGCCGCACCTTTGCCCACAATTCCGCTGGAAAACACTTCATCCTTCACCTCTTTAAGAGGAATGATATTTCCAGTTAATGGAGAATCTATCGAGATTTTGACCGCTTTATCTGATCTTTCCGGCTCAATACTTCTATCCGGGAGATCTTCCCGCTCCTCTTCCTCCTTCGGATCTTCAAATCCAATGATCAATGTTGCGGCTGCTGTTACAACGATAGAAATCACAATGGTAACCCCTGCATTGATCACATTATTAAAACCATCGCCTCCAATATATACCGGAAGTGCAAAAATACCTGCTGTAGTAGAAGAAAATGTATGAATTCCTGTGATACCTGCGTACAGACCCGCCGCAAAGCCGCCGATCATAGATGCATATAATGGTTTCTTTAATCTGAGGTTTACACCATATAAAGCCGGTTCTGTAATACCCATCAAACCTGTAACACCGGAAGAAATACCAAGCTGTTTTAATTCTTTATTTTTACTTCGAAAACCTGCAACAAGCGCTGCTGTTCCCTGAGCAATATTGGATGCCAGCATGCCGGGGCCCAGAATTGTACCATATCCCAGTGTTGCATACTGAATTGTCTGAATCGGCGCAAAGCAGTAATGCATACCTGTCATAATGAAGAATGGACAGAAAGTACCCATCAAAACAGGAATCACCCAGCCTGCATACTCATTTAACCAGTTAAACCCAAC
This sequence comes from Anaerostipes hominis (ex Lee et al. 2021), assembly GCF_002270485.1. Taxonomy (GTDB): domain Bacteria; phylum Bacillota; class Clostridia; order Lachnospirales; family Lachnospiraceae; genus Anaerostipes; species Anaerostipes hominis. Next base: position 307,231 of record NZ_NQOG01000001.1, read on the forward strand.
TGCGATCACCTGACCAACCAGATTTCCAAGGGGTCCTGCGATCACAATTCCCACAATGCCCGTTCCAATAACGGTAATCATTGGCGCAAGGAAAATTTTAACCGGTTTCGGAGATATTTTATTTGCAAAACGTTCTATATAAGACTGTACCCATACGATCAGTAAAATCGGAACAACACTTCCGCTGTAAGAGATCATTGTTACCGGAATAATCTCAAACAGTTTTACCGCATCACCGGTATTTAATCCGGTAAAAGAAGGATGTAACAGTACGCCTGCCAGAACTGCAGCCACATATGGGTTGCATTTAAATCGCTTCGCTGCGGAAAACGCCAGAATAAACGGCAAGAAATAAAACAGCGCATCGCCAAACGCAGAGAAGATCTGGTAAGTCTGGGAAGCATTATCTACTAATTTAAATGCCACCATTAAAGCAAGCAGCGCCTTGATCATACCAGAGCCGGCAAGCGCCGGAATCACTGGTTGGAAAATTGCTGTTAATGTGCCAAAAAAGGATGCAATTATACCTTTTTTTTCTTCATTGCCAGCAGCTGCATTCTCTTCGAAATCACCCAGTGTTTGGATTTCCTCACAGACGTTTCCCACATCTGTTCCGATGACAATCTGAAACTGTCCGTTTTTCGTTACAACGCCCTGAACACCCTTTAATTTTTTTATAGCTTCTACGTCTGCTTTTTTTACATCATTTAAATGAAATCTAAGCCGTGTCATACAATTTGTAACACTGGCTATGTTTTTATCACCGCCTACAAGCTGTAAAATATCGGCCGCTAATTTTTTATGATTCATATAATACCTCCCTAACGTTATGAAATTGGAGCAGGTTTCTGCTGCTCTGTATTTTGGAAGAGAAATTCCAGCTCCTGCAGTAAACCGTCCTTTCCCAATTTCCCAATCTTTATTCTTTTCCTTCCGCCATAGTGATTCTGTGGATATATACAGCCAGATAGATTTTTTCTTCTTCCGTAACGGTCAGCTGATAGTCCTCCGAAATGACCCTTGCTATTTTTTCCGCACACATATAAGCCTCTGCGTACTCTTTGCGGATCATTTCATGAAATTCAGAATCGTCACTATCCAGCATATTATCCTGAAAAATTCTTTTGGCAAAAAATTTCAAATGCGTGGTAAACCGGACAGAATGTACAGATTCTTCATCAAAATTCATATGGTACTGGTAACGTACAATATTTATAATTTTATGAATAAGCTCCGTCATTCTCACAGAGTCATTCACATTCTCATAATCAAACTCCGCATTGATGATATGGATCGCCATCGCGCCCGCCTCATCCTCAGGAAGGTCAACCCCCGTTTTTTCATTGATCAGCTCTAACCCCTTTTTGGCAGCAGCAAATTCTTTTGGATAAAAACTTCGTATTTCCCATAATAACACGCATTTAAAAGCAATGCCCTGTTTCATACGGGAAACAGCAAACGATATATGATCCATTAAATGCAGAAATACCGCTTCATCCAGTTCTTTATCCAGCTCTTTTTCTGCCATCTTTACAATTTCAGATGTAATTTCCATATATATTTCCGGTGTCTGCGCAATCAGCGCATAGAGCTTACCGGCTGCATTTTTGGATTTTAAGAAAAATTCTTTTTCTATTTTTGACGGAGCAACCTCGTCTCCGGACTTCATTCGAAAACCGATTCCTTTTCCAATCAGAATCCTCTCCTGATTACGTTCATTTCTGGCACTCACGACGTTGTTATTGATCACACTTGTAACAATCCATCGCTTTCCACTCATTTCTCTTTCCCCCGATAATCTGTTTCTTTACAAGTTCCTTATCTGAATATGACGAGAAAACAAAAAAAAGACCCCCATTACACGCACTCAGTTACGGCGTGTAATGTCAGGTCTTGCCTGCCTCACAGTAACAATCCTGATGGAGTCATTCATTCATTCATTACATTCAGGCTATCACATTTTGATATTCTTGTCAATAACCAAAAATCAGCATCCCACGGTAAACGCAATTATCCAAGAAGCCTATGAGTATGCAAAGGAGAAATTTAAGAAACGCAGGAAACAAGCACATAGATTATAGAATGGAATGTCACCCAACACACAAGGCTGAGCGCCACCGAAAGTATGCTGCTCTTTTCGGCTGGTGTATTGCAGCATGGTTTTGAATTTCAAAGCCGTTACATAGCATTACGAATCAAAGCAGGAGAAATACTCTCCTGTCATCCGTGATGTGGTGTAGCGGCTTTTTCATTTATCCAAAAGTCAGGAGAAATGGAATCCAGAACGGAGGTGAAAAGGATATAGGATTGTGTCAGCCATAATCCCAACCCACACCGCTTATGGGCGTCGACTTACTCAGGGGACACCCCTGTTTACCCCGAAAAAAGAAAAAAGACAGGAGGATATATCGCATGGCACGGCTACCAGATAATCGTTGTTACCCACCTTGACAGAGGACATCTGCATAACCATTTCTGCTTTAACTCCGCGACGACAAGCAGGATGGACTTTTGGGAGTGACGTTCACAAGACCCGCATTTATGGAAATGATGAACTTTGTCGGGCAGTTGTTGGAGATAAATTTTGAGCGTCTGGACGTGAGGTATATCGCCATCATGGACAAAATTGACACTGCCAAAGGCATCAGCGACCTTGTGCCCATGCAGGATTTATTCAACGAATGGCACGCCAAAAATATGAGCCAGAAAGTTCGGAACGTATTACGCAATAAAGGAATGGCAGGCTTCCCACTCACAAGCAATCCACCCTATGGATATATGAAGAATCCAGAAAATCTATGAGGATAATATAAACGGACGAATCTCTGATGAACGCTATGCCCTTTTGTTTTTTCTATCCACTACCTCTTTATTTCAAATTTATCCTCCTTGTGTTCTAGTTTTCATATATATCTTTCAGGATCGCCTCAGCACTTTTCCTGTGATAACCCTCCGGATCTTCCATAATATGATCTCCGGAAATATCCCATCTCATCTGTCCGTACTGGGTAAGATAGCTCCTTCCCCTGGAACAGTCCGGATATCTTTTGTACCATTTTCTATGATACTTTTTCATATATTTTCTGGCAAGTGCCAGTGCCTGGCTTTTTTTCTTTCCTGCCGGTGTGGCCGTTCCGGAAATCTGCACTCCTTTCGGACTGGAATGAACCAAAACGACACTGCCGTCTTTACAGGAGCCGATAACGATCCATACATGGCCGCAGCTTGAAGATCCCATAATATCTCCTGCTTTGTAGTCTGTCACCTTACTCTTGATTTTATATGTTCCCCAGCCTTTTTGAGCGAATAATTTAGGCTGGTCTTTTGCCTTCCTCACATAACCGCCTTTGCCCGGCACCGTATTTCTGATATTATATACGGTCCACCCGACGAAGCCGGAGCAATCCAGCCCTTTTCCTCTGCGGTAGCGGTACTTTTTGTAATTATACCCTGAATTCTGTGACAGGAAAAACCGGTTCCATTCGCCGTTAAGTCCGATCCTCTTCCCGTCATTCCCGGTTCCGGTATCAGCCTTATTCCATCCTCCGCCCCAGATGTATAAGGTGGTGCCCACCGGGGCTGCGGCTGTTTTCAGGAAATTTTTAATGGTAGATTCTCCTCTGGCTGCCATTGATACCTTAACTGTTTTAGAAAATCCGCTGTAATATTCCTTCTTTTTGTATTTCCTGTAAGAACGGACTTTGAAGCGATAATTGACTCCGGGCTTCAATCCTTTGATCACATGTCTGGATGCCTTTGAGACAGCCTTTTTTCTGTACTTTTTCTTCTCTTTGTCGTACAAGTAAATCTCCGTCCCTATGGCCTTTTTCCCCTTAACCCAGGACAGAACAACATTTCTTTTTACGGCGGTGGCCATCACTCCTGAAGGCTTCCCCGGTTTTTTCGATGCTCCCTGAATTTGTCTCTCTCCTCCTGCCCATACCAGCATCATACAGAGTGCTGTAAGCAGTATTCTCTTTGCTTTCATGATTATGTATCCTCTATTTCATTTATTCGATAAATTCGAGTATTTCGTTATAGATCTGATCGGAACACGCTTCGTTCAATATTTCGTGTCTGCATCCGGGATATAGCTTTCCTCTCGTATTGGCATAACCAAGCTCCTTTAAAAAAGAGACCGCATTCCAGAATTGTTTTGGGGATACAATGCACGGATCATCTTCTCCTGCTATAAACAAGATCGGCAGCTCAGTCTTTTTCTTCTCCCATCCCCTCCGGCTGTAAGTCTCATCCATCAGATGAAACAGGTTTAAAAATCCGTTGTTTGTAAAGACAAACCCGTCCAGCGGTTCTTCATCATATTTCCTGACGTTATCTTTATCATAACTGATCCATCCGTTGAAAGATTCGCCGTCCTTGAGCTGCTTCTTAAAGGCTCCGAATGCCAGTTTATGAAAAAATAAACCTTTCTTCCGGTCTCCGCAGATTCTGCATGCGATCTTTGCCATCCCTGCGGCCGGCTTTGCCAGGGGATTTTTACTGGGACTTCCGCATACGGTCAGCGAGCTCAGTTCCCAGTCATACTTTTTCAAATAACACCGCACGATCAAAGAACCCATGCTGTGCCCAAATAAATGGACAGGCAGGCCAGGGAACTCCTTTTTGATCCACTCTGTAACCTGATGGGCATCCTCCACGACGGCCCGTCCGGAGGTGTCATAAAAATATCCAAGATCGTCTGCTCTCACTATACTCTTACCATGTCCTCTGTGGTCATGGATCACTGCAGCATAACCGCAGCTTTCCAAATATTCCATAAACGGAAGATAACGTTCCTTATGCTCACTCATCCCATGGCAGATCTGGACCACTGCCTCAGGCTTATGTTCAGGCGTTATGGCTAATACATGGAGACGGTGGCTGTCTTCTTCAGATTTTAAATATAATTCTCTTTTCATGCTCCCATCCTCCTATTTGTTTTCAACCTTCTTGTTATGATGTATTATACTCGTTTTGCTTTACCTTGGAAAGAAAAACAGATATAATTATTTTGTAATGTATTCTAATTTTATTAAGAACACAGGAGGACAGTTATGAAGAGATTAAAAAGAGTTCTGGCACTTACTTTGGCTGCCGTGATGCTTTTTACACTGGGAGGATGTAAGAAGAAAACTCCCGAGGAAGTATTGGAAGCTGCCACGAAGAAAATGAGCAAGGTAAAATCTGCCGATATAAGCGGAAATATCAAAATGAAGATGAGCAGTACTTCATCCACCAGTTCCAGCCTTGAGATGAACATGGGACTCAAGATGAAGGCTACTGACATGACATCGGAAGACATGAAGATGGATATGGACCTCACCATGGGGATTGCCGGTCAGGATATGGTCATCAAAGCCTATTACGCCGACGGTTACTACTATATGAACTATTCCGGTCAGAAACAGAAACAGAAAATGGACTTTACAGCCATGCAGAAACAGATGGAAAGTTCTACCGGACAATTTGATATGTCTGTTGACAATTACAAAGACCTGAAGATGGAAAAGAAAGATGATAATTATATTATCTCCTTTAAGTTTAAAGAGAAAGCACTCAACGACTACATCAATAAAATGATGGGGCAGATGAATTCCACAGGCGCTGCAGGTTCCAGTACCAATTATGCGGATCAGGTAAAGTTTGACTCTATGTCCGGTACCATGACCGTCAATAAAGACTCAGAGATCACTGCACAGAAGATCAATATGGTTGTTTCAAGCAAAGAAGATACGAAGCTTAAGATCAAAATGATCGTTGATGTTAAATATAACAGTATCGGAAAAGATGTGAAAGTAACACTTCCTGATGACCTCGATACTTATAAGGAAGCTCCTGCAACGACCGCGGCGCCTTCCACAACAACTGCACAGTAAATTACAGCGGGCCTTCCGGATTCCTCCGGCAGGCCCATATCTTTTCCATGTTATTAACGTTCTTTTATCGGTGTATATTTTTTATGTCCGGCCACACCTTTGTACGCCGGACGAATGATTCTTCCTCCGTTTACAAGCTCCTCCATCCTGTGTGCGCTCCATCCTGCGATCCTCGCGATGGCGAACAGCGGAGTATACAGTTCATAAGGAAGATCCAGCATACTGTAAATAAAACCGCTGTAAAAATCGATATTTGCGCTGACGCCTTTATATATTCTGCGCTCTTCGGCAATGACTTCTTTGGCCAGCTTTTCTACATTGGTATATAAAGCATATTCCTTTTCTTTTCCTTTTTCTTTTGACAGTCCCTCTACAAAGTAACTTAATACCTTTGACCGCGGATCGGAAATAGAGTAGACCGCATGCCCCATTCCATAGATCAGTCCGGACTTATCAAAGGCCTCTTTCCTCACGATCCTGGTCAGGTATCCTTTCAGTTCCTTCTCATTCGTCCAATCCTTCACATGTTCTTTGATATCAGCAAACATCTGGACAACCTTGATATTGGCTCCCCCATGTTTCGGTCCCTTTAAAGAACACAGCGCCGCTGCCACAGAAGAATATGTATCCGTTCCCGAAGAGGAAACCACGTGAGTCGTGAAAGTTGAGTTATTTCCGCCGCCGTGCTCCGCATGGAGAACCAGCGCAAGATCCAGGATTTTTGCCTCCAGTTTTGTATACTTGCTGTCCGGCCTTAACAGATACAGAATGTTTTCCGCCGTGGACAGATTCTCTTGAGGCGGATGGATCACCAAGCTTTCTCCTTTTTCATAATGGCTGTATGCCTGATATCCATAAACCGCGAGCACAGGGAAAAGTGCGATCAGCTGAAGCGACTGCCTGAGCACATTTGGTATGGAAGTATCACTGGCGTTATCATCGTAAGAAAATAACGTCAGCACACTTCTCGCCAGCGTATTCATCATATCCCGGCTCGGAGCCTTCATGATAATGTCCCGGACAAAATTTGTCGGAAGCTGACGGTATTCCGCCAGAAGCTGTTTTAAATCCTGTAGCTGTTCCTCATTGGGCAGTTCCCCGAATAAAAGGAGGTAGACTGTCTCCTCGAATCCATACCTCTCTTCTTTGATAAATCCCTGGACAATATCTTCAATGTCAATTCCATGATAATATAATTTTCCATCACAGGGAACAATCTCTCTGTCCTCGACCATATAGGACATAATCGTCGAAATATCAGTCAGTCCTGCAAGTACACCTTCTCCGCTCTGTTTCCGCAGCCCTCTTTTCACATCATACTTTTCAAAAAGGGTGGGATCAATTTTCTTCTCACACTTTTTTGCCAGTTCTTCAATTTCAGGTGTAATTTCAGAAAACTTATTCGGCATATTTTTTATCATCTTGATTGCTCCTTTCTTACTATGATTCTTAACATTTAAAAGCCCTGTTTACTGCACTGTTATGCAATATCATGGTACTTTCCGAGGAATTCCCTCGTCCGCTCATTGGCTGAGTTAAACACATCCTCCGGAGCCGCATCTTCCACGATGACTCCCTGGTCCATGAAGATGACCCGGTCTGAGATCTCTTTCGCAAATGCCATCTCATGGGTGACGATCACCATGGTCATATTCAGATCTGCCAGGGATTTGATGACCTTCAGCACCTCTCCGGTCAGCTCCGGGTCCAGTGCAGAAGTCGGCTCGTCGAAGAACAGAATTTTCGGCTCCAGCGCCAGCGCCCTTGCTATGGAGACCCTCTGGGACTGACCGCCTGACAGTTCACACGGATAGGCATCGGCCTTTTCTTCGAGTCCGAGCTTCCTGAGCAGTCCAAATGCCTTCTCTCTGGCTTCTTCTTTTGGGATACCGGCCACCTGTACCGGAGCCTCCATTACATTTCTCAGCACACTGTAATGAGGAAACAGATTAAAATTCTGAAAAACAAATCCTGTCTCCATCAGTATTTTCTTTTGTACCTCTTTTGACGCATACTCCGGCGTGTCTCCGTTCATGGATACCAGCGTATGGCCATTGATCTCAATGGTTCCCTTCGTCACCTTTTCCAGCTGGTTCATACATCTTAACAGCGTGGATTTCCCGGAACCGGAGGAACCAATGATCGTCACGATCTCTCCGTCGTTAATCTGGAAAGAAATATCTTTTAAGACCTTCAGCTTTCCAAAATTTTTCTGGAGATTAGTCACAGATAAAACACTCATTTTCTTTCCTCCTTAACGATAATAGCTCATCCGTTTTTCCAGGATGCCAAAAACTTTAGATACAATCATATTCATGATCAGATAAAAAATACCTGCCACGATCAAATATTCCATCCCGCGGCTTCTGGACATATTATTGGCTGCGACCACATAAATTTCCATGACACCAATCACATGTGCCAGAGAAGTATCTTTTACAAGAGTCATGCACTCACTTCCCATAGGCGGCAGTATGATCTTGACTACCTGCGGCAGTATGATCTTAAAAAATGTCTGTGCCTTACTGAATCCCAGCACTTTTGCTGCCTCGTACTGTCCGTTCGGTATTGCCTGGATTCCGCTCCGGTAGATCTCCGCAAAATAAGCGGCATAATTTAAGGAAAATGCCACGACTGCGGCCATGGTTCGCTCGATTCGTATGCCTAAAAGCAGATTCAGGCCGAAATAAAATCCGTATAACTGGAGAATCAGCGGTGTACCTCTCATGATCAGCAGGTAAAAACGCACCGGCAGCTGAATGATCTTAAATCTGGTCATCCTCCCAAGCGCCAGCACAAGCCCCAATGTCAGACCGAAGACCAGTGTGAGGAAAAAGATGATCAGTGTCTGATCCAATCCGTTATGTAACAGCATATCTGCAATGCCAGGCAGTTTTTCAAACCATTGTATGATACTATCTATCATTTCTTTGCTCCTATAAGTATAAATTTTCCGGAATTTTTCTTGTCAGAAATTAATTTCTGTGTTGGTGAAAAAATCAAGAGGCTTTGAAAAAAGCCTCTTGCTTCTTGTCTCTTATTTGATTGTTGTCAGATCTTCGCCAAACCATTTTTTACTGATCTTAGCCAATGTTCCGTCTTTTTTCATGTCCTTTAACTGGTTTTCCACTTCGGTTTTCAGTTTCTCATCTCCGGTACGGAACCCAATGACATATTTCTCAGTACTTAAATTGTCATTTAAGATCTTGAATTTTCCCGGATCCTTTTTGGCGTAATATTTTGCTACCACTTCATCCATAACAGCTGCATCACAGCCATTTCCAAGGTCATTTAAGATCTCAACGTTATTGCCGAAGTAAACAATCTTTGCATTCTTTAATTCTTCTGTCTTGTCAACCGCATCTGCCGCCGTAGAACCTTTCTGTACTCCCACCTGCTGCTTTTTAATGTCTTTTAAGCTCTTGATCTTGCTCTTTTCCGGTACGAGCATTACCTGGTGGTTATCCATGTAAGATTCAGAACAAAGCATCTCTTTTGCTCTGTCTTCGCTGTATGTCAGGCCATTCCAGATACAGTCGATTGTCTTGCCCTGCAGCTCCTGGTCTTTGGAATCCCAGTTGATCGGCTGTAATTTTAATTTGATCCCCATTCTCTTGGTAACTTCTTTTGCCATATCAATGTCAAAACCTACGATCTTCTGATCCTTATCTGTGAAGCCCATAGGAGGGAAAGAGGCATCCAATCCCAGAATTAATTCTTTGTTGTCTTTTACATACTGAAGAGACTCGTCTGTCTTACTTTCTTCTTTCTTTGAACATCCTGCCAAAAGCATAGACCCTGCCAGCACAGCACTCACGCAAAGCACTAATAATTTTTTCACTCTCATCCTAAAACTCCTCCGTTTTTATTTCCTGTCATGATAGCACATTAGCGTACTAAATTCATACGTTAATATACTATCAAACTACTTGCTTTTTGTCAATCTCCATGGATAGTATTTCCTGCTCTTTTCCATGCAAAATCCTTGTTTTTGCGGTGCGATCCGTGTTATAGTAAATTTATCTTTGGTAAAGAAAGGAAGGGGAATATCTACCATGAGAAAAAAAGGACTTAAAATACTCACCATGTCCGCGGTACTGAGCGTCTCTATGACTGCCTCTGTCTTCGCAGGAAGCCTGTCACTGCGGTATTCCGGAAAAGACCGCACATACAAGGGAAAACAGCTCACATTTTATTATAAAGGAAAAAAAATCGATTTAGGAAAGGCCCCGGGCATCCAGATCAACAAGGTCAACATGCTTCCATATTATAATGCGATCGTGAAAAACGGGCCGAAAGTAAAGAGAAGCTACAACAGCAAGACCGGAAAGCTGGTACTCACCAACGGAAAGAAGACGATCACCTTCTATAAAAATAAAAAGTATGCCTATACCAACGGAGTAAAACGGACATTTACTACTGCTCCGCTGACTGTAAAATACAGAAGCATCAACAAAAACTATATTCTGCTCCCGGCGAAATTCACAGCCAAATATCTGGGCATCAGCTATACATACTCAAGTTCCGCAAAACGCATTGATTATGCAAAGCCTGCCGAAAGCAAACCTGTATCACCAGTCAAATCCAATACGACAACAAAGTATAATACGACTTTGAACAATTACATAAAAAAACAGCAGGCCCAATGGAAAACTTACGGCGGAAAAACGATCGACTATAAAAAATACATCCCCGTAACTGCGGATAATACGAACAGTTTCCAATTTCTTCGTCTCGATACATACCATCCTGTAAATGCTTCTAAATTTTCCTCCACTCTTCAGACAATGGTTTCTAAAAAAACCGGAAGCGTATTATCAGGAAAAGCTTCAGTCATTACTAATGCTGCAAGTACATATAATATTGACCCGTTATACTTCCTCTGCCAGACCATCCATGAAAGCGGCTATGGCACGAGCACACTAGCGAAAGGAAAGGCAGTGACACAGGTTATCACCGGTGATTCTCTCTCTCCAAAAGGGGCAACCGGAACTAAAGTAACAGCTTTTAATACTGTATCAAAGGCTGTTAAAACAGCTGGAGAGAAAAAAGGTAAGAAATACTACGAAGTTAATAAGAACGAATTTTATGAAGTGAAAAATATTTCATCCAAAAAAGTGTACAATCTTTATGGCATCAAGGCCTATGATAATGCCCCGCAGCTGGGCGGATTCAGCTATGCATATTATCAGGGATGGACAAGCGTGGACAAAGCTATACAGGGTGCTGCAAAATATGTAAGTAATAATTATATTCACCATGGAACTTATAAACAAAATACCTTATATAAAATCCGATACAGCCCTTACCTCCAGGATCTGGGCCATCAGTATGCCTCTGATCCGGCCTATGCCCAGTCCATCGGCAAGCTGATGAATACATATCAAAGCGTATATTCAAGCACCAGCGGATTTATTTATGACACACCAGTATTCAACTAAATAAAAGGCGAAATAGCTCAGGGACAGATCCTGGGCTATTTTTTATTACTTAGGAAATCATTTGACTGCGTCAAATCGCATCTGGCGCACAAAGTTTAAAAGCCCCTCAAAGAATAAGGGGTTGGGGAGATGAGGCGGGCCTGTCCACTTTGTCCTCTCCTAAAACAAATTTTTTCTGCTCTGTCCGCCTTAAATATTACATTTATATTACGATTTTATTGTATATTTTTTAATATAATGCTATACTTATATTACATTTCAATTACAACAGGAGGATAAATAGGTTATGAAGAAACGAGTCATTGCAGCATTTACGATGTTATTTGCCTTTACATCCATTTTTTCCGGTTTTCCAAAACCGGATATCTCGGCTGCTTCTCTAAAGATCAGATACGGCGGCAAGACAAGATACTATACAGGGAAACAGCTTAACTTTACATACGCTAAAAAAGGAATTTCGACCAAAACACCGGGTATTCAGATGAAGAGCATTAACATGATACCTTACTACAGTATTCTGGTTAAAAATGGCCCGAAAATCAAACGCAGCTACAACAAAAAAACAGGCAAACTTGTACTAAAGCACAAGAACAAAACACTAACTTTCTATAAGAATAATAAAACCTGTTATGTAAACGGTAAGAAGAAAAAATTATCCGTTGCACCCGTCTCAGTCAAGTACTACACGACCAAAAAATATAACATTCTGCTTCCGGCTAATTTTACAATCAAGAATTTAGGACTGGACTATTCCTATATCTCTTCAGCAAAGAGAATCCACATCAACAAACCGGGAAACAGCTACTTATACACAAAAAACACAACGACTAATTATAATAAGAAGACATCCGATTATATTAAATCCCAGACAGTTAAATCTTATGGTGGTAAAAAAATCAACTACAACAACTATGTGCCGACCAGTACTGATCCGACTCACGGCTACCAGTATCTGCGTCTGAATACATACCGCACCGTCAACAGCTCAAAGTATAACAGTCTCTTAAACAGTAAGGTAAAATCCAAAAGTGTACTGAAAAACAAAGGTTCTGTTCTCAACAGCGCTGCGAAAACCTATAAGATCGATCCTGTTTATTTCCTTTGCCAGACGATCCTGGAGACCGGTTATGGTACAAGCACTCTTTCACAGGGCAAATGGATTACCAAGGTTATAACAGGAAAGTCTGTTGTGAAAGACAAAAAGGGCAATGTCACAGGGTTTCAAAAAGTAAACGGCAAATATCAGACAAAAAAGATCTCATCTAAAAAAGTATATAACTTATATGGTATCAAAGCCTATGATTCTGACCCACAGCTGTGCGGTTTCAGCTACGCATACTATCAGGGCTGGACAAGTGTGGACAAAGCCATTAAAGGCGCTGCAAAATATGTCAGTCAGGAGTATATTAATAACAGTACATACAAGCAAAATACTCTGTACAAATTCCGCTATAATCCAAATACTAAGTACATCTGGCATCAGTATGCTACAGATCCGGGATATGCCCAGAAGATCGGAAAACTCATGTACAGTCAGTTCAGAAGTGCCTATGCAACAGGCAACACAGTCACATTCGACCGTCCAAAATTTAAATAATGGTTTTTATAAGACAAATCTGATCTGTTCAGATTCACAAAAAGCTCCTGTACCCCCTCACTCATTAAGGGACCCAGGAGCTTTTATTACTCTGCCTTCTTTATTTTTTCTTTTTCCCTAACCCTGCTGCAAATCCGGTCAATGCCGTCCCGAACACCAGAATGAGACACAGAATCTGTCTCTCGTCTCCTGTTCTGCTGACACGCCCCCTTCTCGCTCTTTTCTTATACTCCCATTCCGGCACAGTCTCCTCTGTTTCCGGCTGGCAGTCTCCTCCGTCAGGACCAAAGGCTTCTCTGTGATCTCCTGTCAATGTCACTTTTACTGTGGCTTTCTTTCCGTCTGACAGAGAAAACGTAAAACCAAAAACCCCTGTTTTGCCATTTTTCTTTGCCCGGTTGATCACTGCCAGCTGTGTTTCATCGACTAGTATCCTCATATTATCCAGATTTTTGTCTTTTCCATGGGAATAAGTCAATTTAAACTTCCCGACTTTCCCCTGTGTTTTATGTTCATTGATCTTTTTAAACTGTTCCTGATCCACAAAGAAATCATCTAAAGAAATATTGTTGCCGTCTTTATCCGTGGATCTGTTTAAGCTCCTCACCCCAATTTTCCACATATTTTGGCAAATTGCTCGTTTCGGTATTGGTTTTGGTTTCCGATTCTTCTGTTGTCGGTTCTGTATCCTCTGTATTTCTTATGTTCACTTCAGGCTTTCTATCTTCTGTCTGTTTTGCTGCTGCTCCTTTTCCTCATTATCTGACATTTTTTCTTATCAGGTATTGGTACCTGGAAAAAGAGTTAGACCAAAAATAAATATTTTTTAAGCAGTTTGCTGAATACAAATGATTCCTTCATACATTTGTTCGCATCCTGTCCATAGGACGAACTTTCATATGCAACAAAAAAGGAAGGAGTGCCTGCATGGCACATCCTTCTCCCAGTTATCTTTTCTCTTGTTACCAAAATCAGTCTTCAATATAGGCTCTGAGAGATTTCGTTTCTTTTTTCATTCTCAACTTTCTCAAAGCTTTTCCTTCGATCTGCCGTATGCGCTCTCTTGTCACATGATATTCTCTCCCTACTTCCTCCAGGGTCCAGATCCTGTTTTCTACAAACCCGAAACGCAGCCTTAAAATCGTCTGTTCACGTTCGGTAAGTTCCGACAATATCTCATTTATCTGTTCAGAGAGAATTCCCTGCTCCGCCGTCTGATATTGTTCCGGCATGCTCTCATCCGCCACAAAATTTATGAGCATCGCGTCTTCCTCTTCTCCGACCGGAGAATCTAAAGATACAGTGTCACTGTACAATCTCATGATCTCATCCATTTGATCTCTGCCGATCCCCATCGATTCTGCCAGTTCATCTGCATTTGGCTCCCGTCCGTTTTTTTCGAGAAATTTTCTGGCCGCATTGTTCACTTTCCCCATCTTTTCTTTCATATGGACCGGTATCCGGATAGTCCTGGCCTGGTCCGCGATAGCCCTCGTGACAGACTGACGGATCCACCACATGGCATATGTGCTGAACTTGTACCCTCTCCGGTAATCAAACTTGTCCACTGCTTTCATAAGTCCTATATTGCCTTCCTGGATCAGATCCAGAAGGGCCATGTTGCTGCCGGCGGCATATCTTTTTGCAACACTGACGACCAGACGCAGGTTGGAATTGATCATTTTATCTTTTGCTGACTGGCTTCCCGCTTCAATTTCCTTTGCCAGTCTTTCTTCCTGGTCTCTGGAAAGCAGCGGAATCCTGCCTATCCTGTGCAGATAAGCCTTCACTGAATCCTCCATCACAGGATTTTCAGCTTCTGCCGCGTCTGTCTGCTGCCGGTCTGCCTGGCTTGCTGCTGTAAAATCTGAAAATTCTATACTCTGGTCTCTCAGACGGCCGATAACATAATCAAATTCCTGCTCACTTAAACTCTTATCAAAGATCTGATCGACCTCATCCAGCTGAATGACATTATGGTTCTGACCGGCCATTTTTATAAGTTCTTGTATCCGTTTCTCTATTTGCACTGCAGTGTGGCTCCTTTCTCTGAAAAATAGCAAAGTGGACAATCCCACTTCATCTCCTAAGCTCCACTCTTTGAGGGGCTTTTTTATTCCACAGAACGAACTTTTCTATGATATAAAAGAAGACCGGAGCTAATTCCGGTCTCAGCATTTTGCTCTATATACTTATTTTACCACATTTTTAAAATTTTAATAAGTTTTCAGAAAAATATTTTTAAATTTTATTAATATCTGACATTTATTCACCAATACAATTTGTACATTTTGCACAAAAATTTTTATTCATCCAACGCATCCCGAAGGCCTTTCGTAAACTCATATACCTTTTTGGGGCTGTCTTCCCCATACTCGCTGATGATCTTTACAATAGCACTGCCCACGATGACGCCGTCACAGTACCGGCTCATCTTTTTGGCCTGTTGGGGGCCTGAAATCCCAAACCCTACGGCACAGGGAATTTCTGTATTTTTCTTGATCACGTCAAAAAACGCGTCAAAATCTGTGGTAAACTCATTTCTTGTCCCCGTCACACCGATGGATGAGACACAGTACAAAAATCCCTCTGCGTCTTTTGCGATGGATTCGATTCGGTCGTGAGAAGCAGGCGTCACCAAGCTGATATTGTCAACGCCATGTGCCGTGGCTGTCTCCTGTATCTCATCCTTTTCCTCAAACGGCATATCCGGCACGATGACACCGTCGATCCCGCATTCATTGCAGAGATCAAAAAAACGTTCCGTCCCAAAACGGTAGATCGTATTTAGGTACATCATCATCACAAACGGAGTATCAGTTTCATTTCTGAGTTCCTTGACCATTTTAAAAATTCCGGCCAGTGTAGTCCCTCCTTCCAGGGAATGCTGGCTGGCTTCCTGGATTACGATCCCTTCTGCAATGGGATCAGAAAACGGAATCCCGATTTCTATGATATCCGCCCCGGCATTTACCATGCTCATGATGTTTTTCTTTGTAGTCTCATATCCAAAATCACCGGACACAATATAGGTGATCAGCGCTTTCTGTCCATTTGTCTTTCTCTTCTCAAATGCTTCTTTAATTCTCATCTAACTTCACCCCTCTATATCTTGCTGCCTGAAATACATCCTTGTCTCCCCGCCCGGACAGACAGATCACGACACTTTCATCCTTTTTCATATTCGGAACTATTTCCATTGCCGCAGCTACCGCATGGGCTGATTCAATGGCAGGGATAATCCCTTCCATCCTTGTCAGATACTCAAATGCGCACACCGCCTGTTCATCCGTGATGCTCAGATATTCTGCCCTGCCGATGTCATGAAGGTGAGCGTGCTCCGGTCCGATTCCCGGATAGTCAAGCCCTGCGGAAATAGAATAAACCTCATCAATCTGTCCTTCCTCATTTTGAAGAAAAAGGCTCTTCATTCCGTGAAAAATACCCTTGCTCCCCCTGGCGATCGTGGCGGCATGCTGGATTGTATGAACTCCTCTTCCCGCTGCTTCGGCTCCGACAAGGCGCACTTTCTTATCTTTTACAAAATCATAGAAAGCTCCCATGGCATTGCTCCCGCCTCCCACACATGCGATGACACAGTCCGGCAATTTTCCTTCTTTCTCCTGTATCTGGCGTTTTGTCTCTTCCCCGATGATCTTCTGAAAATCCCTGACCATGGTCGGATAAGGATGGGGCCCCATAACAGAACCGATGCAGTAAAAAGTCGTTTCAATATTCGTAGCCCAGTCTCTCATAGCCTCATTGATCGCGTCTTTTAAGGTCCGTGTCCCGCTCTGCACAGCCACTACCTTTGCTCCGAGCAGTTCCATCCGGTAAGCATTGAGACTCTGGCGTTCCACATCCTCCGCTCCCATGTAGACGACACATTCCATATCAAACAACGCCGCCACTGTGGCTGTTGCCACCCCATGCTGTCCTGCTCCGGTCTCGGCAATGATACGCTTCTTACCCATCCTCTTCGCAAGCAAAATCTGTCCGAGCACATTATTGATCTTATGGGCTCCGGTATGGTTTAAATCTTCCCTTTTCAGGAATACCTTCGCACCGCCCAGATCCCTGGTCATACGCTTTGCCTCATACAGCATAGACGGCCTGTTTGCATAGTTCTTATAATATTCATGCAGCTCTTCCAAAAAGTCTGGATCATTTTTATATTTTTCATATGCCTCATTCAGTTCATTAACTGCGTTCATTACGATTTCAGGCACATACTGGCCTCCGAAATCTCCGAATCTTCCGATTTTATTCATGCTTTCCTCCTCTTGCACAACTGTATCACCTTCCGCATTTTTTCTCTGTCCTTGACTCCGCCGGTCTCAATCCCGCTGGAAATATCAATTCCATACGGTTCTGTGTTTCTCAAGATCACAGGCAAATTATCAACCGTCAGGCCTCCCGCTATAAAATACGGCTTCCTGATCTCTGCCTGATCAAGCACAGCAAAATCCATGACCTTCCCCGTGCCTCCATAAGACTCTTCTGAAAAACTGTCCAGTAAAAGCTTATCCGCCGGGAGTTCCTGCGCTGCTTGAATATCTTTTGCCGTTCTCACCCGGACAGCTTTCCATATTTCTTTTCCGGTTTTATGTCTCACTTCTCTGATATACTCGTCGTCTTCATCTCCGTGCAGCTGAATGATGTCGAGTCCTGCCTCTTCTGATATGGAAATCAGTGACCGGAGCGGTTCATTTACAAAAACGCCGACTTTTTTAACAAGCGGGTCCAGCTGTTCCCCCAATTTTTTTGCCTCTTCGCCGCTGACTTTCCTTCTGCTTTCAGCAAAAACAAACCCTATATAGTCCGGAAGACACTCATTTGCGTAAATTATTTCATCCGGTCTGCGAAGCCCGCACATTTTAATTCTCATAGACTCCCTCTCAGTTCATTGATTGTATTTTTAATATCTCCCGAGCGCATCAGGGTCTCTCCGATCAGCACTGCATCGGCCCCGTACTCTTTCACTTCCTTTATATCGTTTCCGTTTTTCATGCCGCTCTCAGAGACGAGAACTGCATCATACGGTACCAGTTTTGCCAATCGTTTCGTAGTATTCAAGTCCACATGAAACGTTTTCAAATCCCGATTATTAATACCGATGATATCACATTTACAGCGGACAACTTTTTGAAGTTCCTCCTCATTGTGAACTTCTGTAAGGCAGAACAGTCCCAGAGATGCCGCCAGCCGGGAAAGTTTTATAAGTTCTTCTTCTGAAAGGATCGCGGCGATCAGCAGGACTGCATCGGCTCCCAGCACTTTTGCCTCATAAATCTGGTATTCGTCAAATATAAAGTCTTTTCTCAGGATCGGCAGATTTACGCTGGCTCTGATGTCCGCCAGATATTTGTCTGCTCCTTTGAAGAAATGTTCCTCTGTCAGACAGGAAATGGCGTCTACGCCGGCTTCCTCATAGGCCTTCGCCTGCTCTGTGGGACGGAAATCTTCTGAGATGATCCCTCTGGACGGGGATGCTTTCTTTACTTCGGATATAATGGAAATGCCGTCAGCCTTCAGGGCGGCTTTGAAATCCAAAGAGACCCTCCTGGAATTTAAAGCCATCTCCTTCATATCTTCCAGTGGGAAATTTTCTTTTTCTCTCTCAAGCTGTTCTCTTCTCTTCTCTACAATATCATCTAAAATCATTGGTTTTCTCCTAATAGCGATTGGTAAATTCAATGAATTGGTTCAGTTTTTCTATGGCCCTGCCGGAATCAATGGACTGCCTTGCCATCTCGATTCCTTCCTTCATATCTTTTGCGGCCCCTATGGTATAAAGGGCGCTTCCCGCATTGAGAAGTACGATGTCCCTTTTTGGCCCCTGTTCTTTTCCAGTCAGGATTTCTCTGGTAATCACCGCATTTTCATCGGATGTTCCTCCTTTGATGGAGTCCTTTTCTGCCATAGAGATTCCGAATTCTTCCGGACTGATCTTATAAGAAATCAGCTTACCATCCCGGATCTCACAGATACTGGTCGTATCGGATATGGAGATCTCATCCAGACAATCATCCCCGTACACGATCATTGCCTGCTTCACACCCAGATTCTGCATAACTTCTGCCATAGGCCTCAGAAGATCTTCCTCGTAAACACCGAGTACAATATAATTTGTCATCGCCGGATTTGCCAGAGGCCCTAAAATGTTAAATACGGATCTCACTCCAAGCTGGGCCCTCACAGGTCCGGCATATTTCATAGAGCCATGGTGTGTCTGTGCAAACAGGAAGGCGACTCCCACTTCCTCCAGGCATCTCTGATTCTGTTCCGGGGAAAGTCCGATCCTGGCACCCAAGGCTTCCAGCACATCGGCCGCTCCGCTTTTAGATGAGACACTGCGGTTTCCATGTTTTGCAACCTTCTGTCCCGCCCCTGCGATCACAAAAGCGGATGTTGTGGAGATATTAAAACTGCTGGCCAAGTCACCGCCGGTTCCTACAATGTCAATAGCCTCTGTCTCATCGGGAACAACGGCCGCTTTTGCGCGCATGACTTTTGCAAATCCGGTAATTTCATCCACCGTCTCATGATTCATGCGCAGCCCTGTGACAAAACTTGCAATCTGAGCCTGGGTCGCACCTCCTGACATGATACAGTCCATAGCCTCGTATGCCTCATCAGCCGTCAGATGTCTTCCCTCGACGATTTTTTCTAAATATGGTTTCATTGCAGTTTTCTGTGCAGGTTCTATTTCTTTCACCTTATTTTCTGCCTTTGTCTCTATGCCTGCCATCTTTAAGAAATTTTCAAAGATTGTTTTTCCTGACTCCGTCAAAATGGATTCCGGATGAAATTGTATGCCGTACACATCATAGTCTCTGTGTTTTACAGCCATGATCTGGCCCTCATCGTCTTCGGCCGCAACAGTGAGCACTTCCGGTATTCCCTCCCTCTCAATGATCAGAGAATGGTATCTGGCTGCCGGAATTGTTTCCGGAAGTCCCTGAAACAGAGGAAAGCTGCTGTCAATCTGAATCTTACTCTGTTTTCCGTGCATCAGAGATTTGGCATGAACTGTTTTTGCCCCAAATACTTCGCCGATGGCCTGGTGTCCAAGGCAAATTCCAAGCACCGGAACTTTCCCTGCAAAATACCGGACTGCCTCTTTTGATATGCCCGCAGTCTCCGGATATCCCGGTCCCGGAGAGATGATCAGTGCTTCGATCTCTTTTTGTGCGAGTTCTTCCACCGTAGCCTCATCATTTCTGACGACCTCAATATTTTCATACAGCTCGCCGATCCCCTGGCAGATGTTATAAGTAAATGAATCGTAATTGTCTATTAATAAAATCATAATTCTGCCGCCTCCTTAATCGCATTGATGACTGCCAGCGCTTTGTTTTTGGTCTCTTCGTATTCTTTTTCCGGTTCTGAATCGGCCACAATCCCGGCTCCTGCCTGGACATAGCCTTTTCCATCTTTAAAAAGCACTGTGCGGATCGCAATACACGTATCGATGTTTCCGTCAAATGCCAGATATCCCACGGTTCCTCCGTACAGCCCGCGTTTTTTATTTTCCAGTTCATCTATAATCTCCATGGCTCTGACTTTCGGTGCACCGGACAATGTGCCGGCAGGAAGTATGCTCATAAGAGCATCCAGTGCAGTTTTGTCTTCTCTCAGTTCTCCCTGTACGTCGCTGACTAAATGGGTAACCTTTGAATATTTTTCTACTGACATAAAGTTATCCACACGAACTGTTCCAAATCGGCTGACTCTTCCCACATCGTTCCGCCCAAGATCTACAAGCATCGTGTGCTCCGCCTGTTCTTTCGGATCATGCATGAGCTGTCTGACCAGAATATCATCCTCTTTTTTCGTAGTCCCTCTTGGCACAGTACCCGCGATCGGTTTTGTGGTCACGATTCCATTGGTAACACTTACGAGCATCTCCGGGGAGGCACCTGCGATCTGATAATCTACAAAGTCAAAAAAGTATAAATACGGCGATGGATTTGTTGTTCTTAAACACCGGTAAACATCAAACGGATCTGCCTCGCTTTCCACTTCAAATCTCTGTGACAGCACCACCTGGAAAATATCACCGTTTCTTATGTATTCTTTTGCTTTTTCCACCTTGGATTGGTACTCTTCCTTTGTAAGATTAGAAATAATCTTAGTCTCTTTTTTATCTGTGCGATCTTTTCTGATCATCCGGAAATTGTCGATCTGTTCAATCATTTGCCTTGCTCTAGGCTCAAGGCTCTTATATTTTGTCTCCAGATCATCATCCCCGTGGACATTCTGAATGACGATCACCCGGTTCGTGAGATGGTCAAATGCCATAATCTCATCATACATACACAAATGACATTCCGGCATGTTCAGGTCATCCTCCGGCACATTGACCAGTTTCTTTTCCACAAACCGAATCGTGTCATAGCCGAAATATCCGATAAATCCTCCGGTAAGCTTTGGCTTATCAATAAGCACCGGAGATTGGTATGCATTGACCATCTCGATTAAATATGAAATATGATTTTCCACTGTCTGCTTTTTACCGTCTATTTCTATCTCAGTGCCGTTTATCTTTACTTCCTTTTTGGGATTCACACCGATAAATGAATACCTCCCCCACTGATCTCTGTTTTCCACACTTTCCAGTATAAAAGATGGGGTACCGGCCTTTCTAAGTGCCATAAATACCTGAATCGGTGTCACATGATCGGCCAGCACCTCATAAAACACCGGTACCGTCGGATAAATCGTCAATAAATTTTTCACCTGTTCTAATGTTGGACTTAACATATAATCCTCCTATCTTTTCACATCGTGCGTTTTTATTTCACAGGGAAGGTCGTAGAGCTTTCCTATAAAAAGAACAAAGTGGGCAAGCCCACTTCAACGCCCCAACCCCTCACTCTTTGAGGGGCTTGACAACTTTGCGTGCCAGATGCAATTTGCCGCAGGCAAATAATTTCCTTACGCATCTGTGCACAACCCGCGGAGCGTTTTTATTTCACAGGGAAGGTCGTAGAGCTTTCCTATGAAAAGAACAAAGTGGGCAAGCCCACTTCAACGCCCCAACCCCTCACTCTTTGAGGGGCTTGACAACTTTGCGTGCCTGATGCAATTTGCCGCAGGCAAATAATTTCCTTACGCATCTGTGCACAACCCGCGGAGCGTTTTTATTTCATAGGGAAGGTCGTAGAACTTTCCTATGAAATAAAAAAGGCCTATCATCCCTCATACAAGGGACGATAGACCGTGGTGCCACCCAAATTTAAGAGTCCTTCCGAAATTACAGACTCTCCTCTTAGAGTACTCCGCCTAAGCTTTTATACTCCGTTCCCGTAACGCGGGATCACGTCGACAGTTACTGACAATATGCGTTCTCTGCGCTCCTCACAAACCCATTCGCATGACTCGTATCTGCTGTCTTCCACCAACCGGCAGCTCTCTGTAAAACCGCTTGACATGCTACTTACTTTTGCTCAAAGGATTTCTCAATTTTTTATTATTATATTCCAGGACACCAAATAATGTCAAGAACTTTTTTCTTCTTTCATGTGCATCAGTATAAGGATGGAAATCATTCTCACTTCGATGATTGGAAGGATTAGAATTTTATTTAGATTCGGTTGAAATGAGATTCGTACATCTGATGCCGCGTAATTTAGTAGTAGTTTATAGTTGAGAAGAGATGAATGATATATTCGTACAAGATATGGTGAGAATGATTCCTCATCCTTAATTTACATTATAATACATTTCTCTTTGTTTTTCAACCATAATTTTACTATTATTACATTTCCATCTTAAACAGATCATTTGTTTTCTAATTTGTTCTGAATGATCCTCTGCTATTTTTTTAAAGTGCCCACTGCTCTCCACTGTTTCGATTCGTCCTTCTGTGGTGCCCAGTTGCTGGGGAATCGGATTCAGTTTTATATCAAACAATCCCGCAAGCTACTGAAAATCTTCATTCGATAACACCACAAGCTCCTCCTTCCGTTATTCTAAATTTTTCTTTTGCAGTTATTTGGTAACTATATTTTAAAGTAATCTATGAGTTTATTACCACTATCTCCGTCACGCTTTAAAATGTGCTCCTCCAATAGTGATAAAAAACTATCGTTGGATAATTCCATTGTTTGATGAGTACTGATCTGTTTGAAAATGTTATGCTATTGATTATACCATTCTGTCAAAATAAAATCAGCAATTTTTTCCATTTCAATATTAAAAGAAGATCCTGACAGCCAGACAGTCAGGATCTTCTTTTTCATTGTTGAATAACTCCTTATGTTCGAGGAAAACCTACTGGATAAATATCGGTTAAACAGAAGGAGACAATTAACGATAATATTTTATACCCTTCGGGTGGACGCGCTTCACGCGATAAGGTATGATAATTTCTCAGCGATTGCTTTGATAAAATCTCCGCTGTTTGCTACTTTGACGTTCTTAAGCGTAGTGATCAATGCAAGGTCTTTTGTCATAATTCCCTCTTCTATCGTATCAATCGTCGCCTTTTCAAGCCTGTCTGCGAATTTAACCAGCTCTTCATTGGAATCTAATTCGCCTCGCTTTCTTAAGGCTCCCGTCCATGCAAAAATGGTTGCAACAGAATTCGTGGATGTCTCTTCCCCTTTCAGGTGCTTGTAGTAATGGCGCTGTACTGTTCCGTGCGCCGCTTCATACTCATAATATCCATCCGGCGATACTAAAACAGAGGTCATCATGGCAAGAGATCCGAATGCGGAAGATACCATATCACTCATCACATCCCCGTCATAATTTTTACAAGCCCAGATGTAGCCTCCCTCTGACTTCATGACACGGGCAACTGCATCGTCGATCAATGTATAGAAATACTCAATACCTGCTGCTTCAAATTTTTCTTTATATTCTGCATCATAAATTTCCTGGAAAATGTCCTTGAATGTATGGTCATATTTCTTTGAGATTGTATCCTTTGTGGCAAACCAGAGATCCTGTTTTGTATCCAATGCGTATGTAAAGCAACTCTTGGCAAAACTCCTGATCGAACTCTCTGTGTTATGCATGCCCTGAAGGATTCCTGCCCCGTCAAAATCATGAATGAGCTCTTTTATCTGAGCTCCGTCTTCTGCCGTGTATACCAATTCTGCTTTTCCCGCTCCCGGTACTTTGATCTCCACGCCTTTGTAGACATCACCGTAAGCATGCCTTGCAATGGTAATCGGCTTTTTCCATGTGCGGACTGTCGGTTCAATTCCTTTGACTGTAATCGGAGTTCTGAAAACTGTTCCGTCCAAAATAGCACGGATTGTACCGTTCGGACTTTTCCACATCTCTTTTAAGTCATACTCATCCATTCTTGCGGCATTCGGAGTGATCGTAGCACATTTAACAGCAACACCATATTTTTTGGTGGCTTCTGCCGCATCAAAGGTCACCTGGTCATCAGTGGCATTTCTGTGCTCCAGACCAAGGTCATAATATTCAGTCTTCAGGTTGATAAAAGGGGACAAAAGATCGTCTTTGATCATTTTCCAAAGAATTCTTGTCATTTCGTCCCCATCCATCTCAACCAATGGTGTCGTCATCTCTATCTTGCTCATACTGCTTCTCCTTTTCTTGCATTCTCCATAAATTGTTACTATTATAGCGAAAAAAGAAAACCATGTCAAAGAGATTGATAGATTCAGACCTGGTGTTCAGTATGCAGTAGCTGGTGTGCCCTGTGAGACAGTGGTTTTTCAAAAAACTCTTCATAGAGGTTTTGTATGTCCGGATTGTCATGTGAGAAACGGATATCTGTATTCCGGTCCAGGAAGTAGAGGCTTGATCCCCTCTCTTCTGCCAGTTCCTGTCCGTCATGGATCGGCTGGCCTCCGCCTCCGGCACAGCCTCCCGGACAGGCCATAACCTCTACGAACTCATACTTCACTTCTTTTCTGCGTATGGCTTCCATCAGCTTCCCTGTGTTACCAAGACCGCTTACTACGGCGACATGGATGACATTTCCCGCCACATCAAACTCGGCTTCTGTCCATCCCTGGCGTTTGACTCCCCGGATCTCATGAAAAGCATCCGCATCCGGATTTTCTCCGGTCACAAGAAAATAAGCCGATCTCAAAGCCGCTTCCATAACACCGCCGGTTGCCCCAAAAATAACGCCCGCACCTGTGCCCACTTCAAACGGAGAATCAAATTCCCCTTCCTCTAAAAACTGAGGATTTAAATGTTCTGCGCGGAGCATTCTGTCCAGTTCTCTTGTGGTCAGTACACAATCAATATCATGGCCTGCATATTCTTCATAGAATAAGTCCATCTCCCTTTCCGCTTTCTTAGCCAGACACGGCATAATGGACAGCGTAAAGATTCGTTCCGGATCTACTCCAAGTTTCTTTGCAAAATAAGTCTTCATGACCGCACCGAACATCTGCTGCGGAGACTTGGCTGTGGAAAGCCTTCCAATCATGTCCGGGTACTGAGTCTTTATAAATCTTACCCAGCCGGGACAGCATGAAGTAAACATGGGATACTCTTCTAAATCTCCATCCTGCAGACGTTTGACAAACTCGCTCCCCTCTTCCATGATCGTAAGATCGGCAGAGAATGTCGTATCGAACACATAGTCTATTCCCATTCTCCGAAATGCCGTCACAATCTTCTCAACCGGAGCTTCCTCTCTGGAAAGGCCAAGCTGCTCCGCCCAGGCAGCCCTGACTGCCGGTGCAATCTGAGCAACCACGATCTTGTTTTCATCTTCCAGGGCGCTGAACAGCATAGAAGTGTCGTCCCGCTCCCTCAGCGCCCCGACCGGGCAATGTGTGATGCACTGTCCGCAGAGAGAACAGTCCGCCACCCGGATATCCCGGTTTCTGGAGACGTCCACCGTCGTCCTTGCTCCGGTGCCGGATACATCCCATACATTCAGCCCCTGTACCTTATCACAAATTTGAATGCAGCGCATACATTTGATACACTTATTCGCATCCCTGATCAAAGGAAATGTTTTATCCCATTCTCTATGTACGAATTCTTTTTTAAATGGATTGTCCAGTATATTAAAATCATTTGCGATCTTCTGAAGGCTGCAGTTCATGCTCCTGCTGCAGGTGATGCACTGTCCGTCATGCTGTGACAGAAGCATCGAAACCGTTTTTCTGCGGTTTAACCGCACCTTGGGACTGTTCGTATAGATGACCATGCCCTCTTCCACTACATTATTGCAGGATGTGATCAGTTTATCTTTGCCTTCCATCTCTACAACGCAGACGCGGCATGCACTGATTTCATTAATGCCTTTTAAATAACAGAGCTTTGGGATATCGATATGAATGGAAGCTGCCGCCTCCATAATTGTCGTGCCCTCAGGCACCGTTACTTTCATTTGATCAATCGTCAGTGTTACCATTTCGTATCCCTCCCTCCTTTAAATACGCCGAATCCAAAGTGATCACAGCGCAGGCACCGCCCGGACTCCTGATAAGCCTCAGCTTCTGACATACAGTTTTCTACTCCTTCAAAATCATTTACACGTTCTCCGGCTTCTCTCTCCGTCATATTGACCCGGCCGCACGGAGGACGGTCGTCAAGACGTGGCTCCGGAATTTCCACATCACAGGTGATTTCATGATGAAAACCAAGATATTCATCAATATTTGCAGCAATGACTTTTCCTGCAGCGATGGCAGAAATAACCGTGGACGGTCCCGTTGCACAGTCTCCCCCTGCAAACACTCCCGGAATATCGTCAAATCCGCCGTATTTTTCTGTCTTGATCTTGCCTCTCTGAACAGGTACTCCGTTCTCCTCAAAATGCTCATACAAAATATCCTGTCCGATCGCCACTACAAGCGTCTCACATGGGATAAAGATATCTTCCTCACCGGTGGGCATCACACTGGCTCTGCCATTTTGTATCCTGCTGATCATCTGGGGCGTGACCCAGATTCCTTTTACATATCCGTCTTCTGATACCTCAATCTTTGACGGAGCCATCAGGGTCTTCACCTCAACCCCTTCTGCCACGGCTCCCTGAATCTCTTCCTCCAAAGCCGTCATATCGGCAACTCTCCGCCGATAGACAATGCTTACTTTCCTGGCACCGAGACGGACTGCTGTCCGCACCGCATCCATGGAGACATTGCCTCCGCCGATCACTGCCACTTCCTGTCCCTCCAGGCACTCACACCGTCCATGGCCTACATCTCTTAAAAACTGGACTGCGGAAATGACACCTTTTGCGTCTTCTCCTTCGAGTCCAAGCTTTTTATCGGTGCTGGCGCCGATGGATATCAGGACAGCATCGTGCTGTTCCCTCAATTCACTTACAGAACAATTCTTTCCAATGACAGTGCCATATTGCACCTTGACACCAGTGGCAAGGATAGCCTCAATATCTTCATCCAGACGTTCCTTCGGAAGCCGGTAATTTGGAATGCCGTATCTTAACATGCCGCCCAGCTTCGGCAGCATCTCATAAATTGTAACATCGTGTCCCATCAGTCTCAGATAATAAGCAGCGCTCAGTCCTCCCGGTCCGCCGCCCACAATGGCAACCCTTTTTCCGGTCTCTTCACTGCACGGTGGCGGAGGAACTTTGCCGGCAAAATCTGCGGCTGCCCGTTTTAATCCCCGGATGTTCACTGAATCATCGATCATGTTTCTGCGGCACTTAGCTTCGCACGGATGCTCGCATATAAAGCCGCAGGTTGTCGGCAGGGGATTGTCTTTGCGTATCAGGCGGACGGCATCCGCATACCTTTCTTCCCTGACCAAAGCAATATAACCCGGGATATCGACTCTCGCCGGACATAAAGACACACAGGGCACCGGAAGTTTTAATGACATCAGGCACCGGTTGTACATGATATGTTCCAGATAGTCGTCTCTGAAGCCGATCACTCCTTTATATACCATATTTGCAGCCTCATATCCGATCGCACAGTCTGCTGAGTCCATGATTGAGCGCGCCGTATCCCGGATCAGTCCCAATGTCTCTATGGTTGCCTTTCCATCCAGCACATCATTGATCAGATTTTTCAGCTGGCCAAGACCAATCCTGCAGGGCACACATTTACCGCATGTCTGCGCATGACATAACTCAAGAAATGCCCTTGACATATCGACCGGGCAGATCCCCGGCGGACTGGATTCGATCCTTCTCTCCAAATCTTTATAAAGACCCTCCATCACAATCTGTGCACGGTCCGGCGTTACAATTTCTAAACGACTCATTTCATCACCCTTTCTTTATAAATATTGTATCTAATTATATACAATTTCCATTTGTCATACAATAGTTTTCGTCTAAAAACACCGTTAATTAAATAACGAAAAACTGCATAAATTCAGGCTTTTTGAACATCTTATTCACAGTGTTTCCATGCTGCACACTGCTGAACCCTCATGCTTTCGTGCAAAATATTTCATATCCCAGCAAAAAACTTATACATATTTTTAACAATCTGTTTTTACACATTGCTCTTTTTCCTTTATAATAAAATACAATAGTTAGAAAATGGAGGTGCCTCATGTTTAAACATATCAACCCCGAGACTTGGGAGAGAAGAGAACATTTTGAATATTTTACCCAAACAATAAAATGCGGTTACAGCCTGACCGCTGAATTAGATGTAACAGAATTTTTAAAACTGACCAGGAGCAAAGGCCTCAGATTTTATCCGAGCTTTGTCTACTGTGTCTCAACCGTTATCAACCGCATGAAAGAATTCCGAATGGGTATTTCCGAAGACGGACAGCCCGGATATTGGGATATCGTCCATCCTTCCTATACTGTTTTTCACGATGATGACCACACCTTTTCAGACCTGTGGACGAACTACACCGAAAACTTTTCCTCTTTCTACCGGCAGATGACAGAGGATCTGTCTGCATACGGAAATAACAAAGGGATCAAAGCCAGGCCCGGACAGCCCCCTAATTTTTTCTGTATTTCCTGTGTACCCTGGCTGTCTTTTACCGGATACAGCACCATGACTGCCGAGGGCAGCCCAAATCTCTTTCCGATTATAACTTATGGAAAATACCAGATGAAAAACAGCAGCTATCAAATGCCGTTTACGGTCACAATTTCCCATGCCGCTGCCGACGGCTATCATACCAGTCTTCTCATCAATGAAATCCAGGCACTGATTTCAAAAGATTTTACGCTTTAATACAATGAGCATTTCCTTGTATCAATCCATGAAAAAAGGAAACGGTCCAAAAAGGGACACTTCACATAAGGAAGTGTCCCTTCCGGCATTTATAAGTATTTGTAATGATGGTTGGGTATGATGAATTTGTAGTAAAATAAATATATTACGGAGGAAACTACAATGAAATCATTGTTTGAACAATTCGGTGGTACATACCATAATGAAAGTGATTATTTAACAGAATAGAAGTTGATTTTTATATTAAGTATCTTGTCTAATGTATGAATTGTGTCAATAAGAAAGTTTGCAAACATTAACTTTTTCTGCCGTTTTGAGAGAAAGAATATGTTTAGGAATTCTGTGGGTTAATGTCACGAAAATGGCTCACTTCACTTTTATTGGGGAAATATCATTATTTTTGAATAAGCACATTGTCAATTCCAAGGTTGCTCTTAGCTAATATCTTAGCTAAATTGCTCTGGAAACAGTTGGCATTATAATTATTTAATTTTACAATAATTAACTTGCTCAAATTCTCAGCCTCGAAAGTTTGGTATAATTTCTTTAGATGGTCAGTTCGTGTTTCATATCCCAAATATACAGCCAAATCATCAACTGCCGAATAGAAAGCATTCTCGTCAATTATAGCCTGCTCAATTTTACTTAGCATTCGCTTAATGTTGGATACTATTTTACGAGTTTCATTTCCTTCAACAGGTATTTCAGAAATAACATCGTAGGCTGAATATTTTTCTATAATTAGATACTTAGCAATGGCAGAGTATAACCAAGCCGTATCTGTAGTGATTTCTGCAATGGGCGTTTGAGGTATATAAGTGTACTCCACTCCATTAGCGGATAACTCATCCGCACCTATTCTTGCATTATCATTACTAAATCGAAGTAATGCAGATTTTTTGTTGGGGTCGAGTAAAGAACTCCTTCGTTTTTGATTTTATTAATGGCATCCTGAAAAGTTTTAACTTTTGCCTCCCGTGAATAATCTGTACTCATATCTATATCATAGTCAGAGCCATACACATCCTTCATAAATGGCTTTATGATTTCTTCTATCACGAAGCTATTATTTGTTCCTATAAAGTGCTGAGTAATATCTACAGACAATCTATCTTTAATCTCTTGTGCTGCTTTAATGGTAAAAGTAATAGCCGCAACAACCTTGTGAGTACGATTATCATTTAAACATGCAAAATTATAATGGTTATATATTGTTCTGCAATCTGTATCAGAAAGTTTTTCGATTAACTTTACCATATGGTAATGCTTTGAATCTTGCAAATAATCAACAGGTGAAGTTTCTCCCAATAAGGTCAATAACCTATCATGCATTACTTCATCTAAATCGTTTTCCAAATCTACTTTTGATAAGAAAATACTATACTCACTGCGTATCTTATCAAGAGTTTTTATATTTGCGTTATATAGTGCTCGCTTTGCGGCTATAGAATTTTCTTGGATTTGCTCAGTAGGTAGCAATTCTTTTCCAATATACTTGTTACAGCGTGAAAAACCTAACACACTGTATGTGCCTTTTCCTTTTACAGCTCTCAAATCATTATCTGTTCTAATTGCATTAAATATTTCAA
Organism: Anaerostipes hominis (ex Lee et al. 2021); assembly: GCF_002270485.1. Lineage (GTDB taxonomy): Bacteria > Bacillota > Clostridia > Lachnospirales > Lachnospiraceae > Anaerostipes > Anaerostipes hominis. The sequence continues at coordinate 337,867 of NZ_NQOG01000001.1, forward strand.
GTTCATCTAATATAGATATATACATTTGAAAACCGATGCCATCGACAGGTAAGATATAAGTCCCATCTGATTCATAAAACGGGTGAACAATAGCAAGCACCTTGCTGAATAACATATATTCAGATGGTCCTTCAACTAAAAGCACCTTGTTTGCAAAAATTGCTTCAGACAAGCAGCGATTTAACATTTTTCTTGCTTTTTCATAATTTTCTGGCACTTTATAAAAAGTGCTGATACCGTTAATTTTTCTGTCACTATATATGCGTACTAAATTCACATTATCCATCTCATAAAGCACGAATGGCGAATGCGTTGTAACAAACACATACCGCAGTGCATATAAGAAATTAGTTTTGCCAACATCATTCAACCCAAAGAAAATATTCTTATTAGATAAAGTCAATTCAATATCTTCGAAGTTTCTAAAATTTTTTTATTTTTATACTTTCAAATTTCATAATGACCTCCATCCACTATTTACTGTCCATTCCTTTTGCCATTCATCTTCATTAAAAATCGCCTCAAACACAGGTTCAAGGAAATCTCGAAGTTCATCAATCACAACAGTAAACTCAAGCGTATCATCTTTAATATTCTTCAAAAAATATTTCCACCGTTTCTGCATATCCTCATCTTCGGCAAGTGAAAGAATCCGTTTGAAGCTATCCTTATCATAGGGTGTTCCACGGCACTGTAAGGTTTCAAAAATTGCCGTCTGCAATCTTGCTCCATCGAAGTCAAAAGTCCTTGCAAGATAATAGATATCGTAAAAGTCTTTCATTCTGCCCGTCAGTTCAAACCGTTGCAGGATTGCATCAAACTTTTCGGCAATGGTACTTTCAAGAGAATAGGTTTTAATAACGGGAGCTTCAAAGTCAGGAAGCTGTGTGTTGATTGCTCGTTCCTCGGCACAAGGCACAATGACATCACCCACACCGATATCCACATTAAAAGGTACACGAACATTTTTTATCTGCGCAATAATCTGTGCACTGATACCGTGATATTTTCTCTGCGGTGAAATTTCCTCAAAACCTTTTGCGGTCATAGAAATATAATCATTACCCGTTGGCGTGTTGATTACCTTGTTAATCAGTTCCTTTACATCTTCAATCGAATTGGATGCTGCCCGAAGAAGAAAGTCCACATCAATCGTAGCTCGGCTCTCAAAATTGGTAAGCGTGTAAATAAACAGACCGCCCTTGAGAATAAGATTATCTTCATATCCCGATTTTGAAAGTTTACGCAGAAATTCTTCCTGCACAAAAAGTTGCAAGCACTGTTGATAACTGATGCCGGAAGCCTTTGCTTTATTTCTAAGTTTCGCAAGAACAGAAGCCGCTATATCTGCCATTACAACCACACTCCAATCAATTCTTTAACTCTCTTTTGCACCCGTAGCACTTTTGCATACTCCATAAGGTTGGGTATGTTTTTTTTCGGGTCTTTTACATAACCTTGTATTGCCTTATTAAAAATTTCCTTATCCATCTTGTTCATATTCCGCAGCACATCACAAATGGTACGGTCTCGGTCATAAATACGAATATCAATAAAATCAATTTTCCCCGTTGTTTCACCAAGCGTAACCAATGCAGGCTCAACACGATATGCCTTGATAAATGGATAATCGATTTTAGTACGCAATTTTGAAACATTTTTATCAATTGCAAAATTCCACTCAGCAGGATTTCGGTCACTGTATCTGTAGTAGAAAAGAGCTGTTTCCATACAAAGGACTGCATCGGGAAACAGACGATTGATAATTACAATTTCGCTTTCTCCAGAGTCTTCAATCCAATGATAGTAGCCCCGTCTTACCCTTTCAATCAGCCCTTCATCTAAAAGCAATTTTATATCTGCGTAATATAGCTTTGAAGCTGTCAGTTCAGCGGTAGTCATAATATAATTGTACTGGCTAAACAGCTTTCTCAAAATTTCAATGTCATTTTTCTGAAGCATTCTTCCACCTCTACTTAACTGACCCAATTTTCATCATCGATAGGGTACTTTACTATATTATATCCACTTTTTTGCCCAAAGTCAACAATAGCAAACTGAACACTTTTGATTTCTTGGAGTGGGTAGTTAAATAGAAGATACTGAGTATACTTGACCATATAAAGCAAATTAAATGTATACAATGGTTGCCAAGCTGTTAAAGATAGCTACGATAGATTGTGTCTTACCAAGCACTGAATTTGATTATCCAAATTCGCTTGTTAGGGGTAAAAGCCCCTAAGACCCCATAATTTTTTGAAATGCTCACAGAGCAGATGAAACAGGCACAGGGTATCACAGAGCAGTTAAAGGCAGAATGAATAACATACGGGCGTGTGCAAGTGAGATTGTGGAGAGGAAAATCATCTTCGCATAAGCAAACAAGGCGGCAGAGGGTAAAAGCTCTGTCGCTCTTTTCTTTCGGGGGAGTTAAAAATATTTCACTTTTCCTATTGACATTCATAAACACAAGTGATATATTTATAACATCGCAAGTGCGAAATATATAACATAGGAGAAACACAATATGAATAAAAAAGTATCCTTAAAAGAAATTGTCGGAACTAAAATTGTCTATGCTATCATCCTCACATCCTACTATTGGATGTGGGCAAGAACTGATTGGAAAGGCTGGTATGAAACAGCACAATATGTACTTGGTGTCTTTCTCTTCTCCTTCTTTGTTGTACAAATGATTCGAATTTCCAAGTATAAAAAAGAAGGCATCGACGAAATGGCGGAACATAACTTGAAACGATGTGACTCAATTTGTTTAAAACTTTTTGTCGGTGTAATGGTTGTAGTCGCTTTTGGTGCTGCCATTCTCGGTCATACGAATGCCGTCAGTACAGGATTTATTGGATGGACGATTGTTTTGTCGATTTTGATTTTATCTATTATTCGAACAGTGATGTTTGTAGTTATGGATAGTAAGGGGGTATAATATGGCTCTCATTACCAAAATCAAAGAATATCGGGAGCAGGCAGGATATAAGCAAAGTGAACTTGCCGAACTTGTTGGTGCGAGAAGAGAAACCATTGTTCACCTTGAAAACGGCAAGTATAATCCTTCCTTAAAGTTAGCTATGGATATAGCGAAAATATTCCATGTGACTGTAGAAGAATTGTTTGAATTTGTAGATGACAAAAAGTAAAAAGGGTGTTTTGCAAAATGGCAGCAAATAGAACTATACCAAAGGAATGGATACGCTGTCCTATCTGTTGGAGCAAAACAAGGGTACAGATACAGGAAAATACAAAACTGAAAAATTTTTCCCTGCCACGCTACGAAATGCAAGCAGGAAAGTTTGATTGAAGCAATAAAATTACATATAGCAATTATCAGAGAACCAGATACAAAGGCGATGGACTGATAATATTATTTGAACTACACCAGAACGGAGGATTTTATGGCAATGTGGAATCCGTGGCGTGGCTGCCACAAACACAGCGAGGGCTGTAAATACTGTTATATCCATAAAGGCGATTACAAGCGGAGGATTGACACAAACAATATTGTAAAGACAGATAACTTTTACGCCCCTATTGCTAAAAACAAATCGGGAGCATACAAGATAAAATCGGGACAGATGGTGTATCTCTGCTTTTCTACTGATTTTCTGATTGAGGACGCTGACGGTTGGCGTGGAGAGTGTTGGAATATGATACGAGAGCGTTCCGACCTGCATTTTATCTTTCTGACAAAACGGATTGAGCGTTTTATGGATTGTGTTCCAAGCGATTGGAATGACGGATACGAAAATGTTACCGTTGGGTGTACGGTTGAAAATCAAGATAGGGCTGATTACAGACTTTCGCCCTTCATTATCATAGAAGAATCTTATTTACAGACTTTTTTTCATAGTCTCATACCGTAATTTGTAAGAGCCGCCCTCGTCCCCTCCACTTCTTTATGTGAAGGGGACGAACCGTTTCCTTTTGCATTCCACTATTAACTAATATGCAACAACTACACCGCCGTCACATGCATACAGGCTGCTGACTCCCTTAGTGTCGACTATGACGATCTCTTTGACTTCCAGCTTGTCTTCGAGCAGTTTCTTAAGATACACTGCTCTTTCATAGCAGTTGCAGTGTGCAATGGCCAAAATCCGATCCGTCAGGTCCTGTCCTTCTTTCACAATGCATTCCACCATTTTGGCCAATGCCTTCTTTGGTCCCCTGGCCTGTGCCAGCTTCTGTATAATACCTTCTTTGGTCCCTTCCATAACCGGCTTTATATTCAGAGCTGTGGCAAGGACTGCATTCACCTTTGACAGCCTTCCGTTTCTCTGAAGCACATCCAATGTCTCCAGAACAAAAAAAGTTCTCTGCCCTTTGATGTAATCCTCTACCTTTTCTACCACCTGTTCAAAAGGCATGCCTTCGGAAGCATATTCATAAATCTTTCTTGCTATGAGAAGCTGCGTACTGGATGCTCCTCTGGAATTAAATACATGAATATTTTTTTCTCCGCGCTCCTCCTCATACAATTTTTTCCCAAGTTCGGCACTGTTATAGGATCCGCTCAGCTCTGCAGATAAAGTCACCGCATAAATATCATCTGCCTTTTTATATGCCTCCATATAAGCTTCCGGCGCCGGACAGGCTGACTTGCAGGCTCCTTTGCTGTTTGCCACTTTTTCCAGAAAAGAATGCTGGTCAAACGTATCGTCATCGATGATCTCTTCATCTCCGATCAGCAATGTCAGAGGTATCCATGTATAGCATCCTTTCTCAAAATCTTTTTTTGTCAAATCCGTGCAGCTGTCACAGACAATATTAAAACTCATATGGCGTCTCCTTTTAAAACTTTCCGATATAGTATTCATTACTACATATCATATCATATATTTCTATAAATGAAAACCCTTTAATCTTCGCCCAGATAATAGGCACAGATGCAGCCCGCAGCCAGTGCAGCTAATCCCGTCAGCCCTGAGAACAAATTAAAATGATCAAAATTTGCCTCATAAAGAATTGCAATTGGAGAACCAAGAATCAGTCCGCCGATTCCCGCAAAAGTAATGACTTCAAAATGTTCAAACAAATATTCTATGATCTTGGCGATGATCACCACTCCTGCTATGATCCCGACAGCCATAGGTGTCAGAAGCAGGATACCGTGAGTGAGGCCGGACAGATTCAGAGTCGCCAGATTGATCATAAACTGTGTGATCTCACGGAGAATCGGCTGATAAAATCCCAGAATCAAAAGTATCATCGAACCGCTGACTCCCGGTACGACCATCGTAGCCGCCGCAATAATCCCGATCAAAAACATTTTCCCCATCATCAGAGGATCGGCAGTCAGGATCACTTCCGATGCCGTGCTGCTCCCTAAAAGTGGCAGGAGTACAACCAGTGCAAACATAAAAAGAAATGCAATCCCATGAGAAAGACCTTTTTTCTCTCCTTCCATTCTCTTAAAAATGGCAGGCAGTCCTCCGATGATCAGACCGATAAACAGGAAGTTTATCTGAATCGGATAATACTCAAACAGCCATTTAATGACAAAGGAAAGTCCTATAAGTCCGATCACTGCTCCAATGCCTACAGGGACCAGTATTTTAAGGCTCTGTTTAAACTCTTTGCGTATATGTGTGAGTGCATAGATGATCTTATCGTAAACTCCCATAGAAACCGCCAGGGTCCCTCCGCTTACCCCGGGAATGATATTGGCAACCCCGATCAGTATCCCCCGACAAATCTCTTTTAATAATTTCATAGGCTCGCTCCTCCTATCTGCCTTTCAAAAATATTGTTATCTCTTCATCCCAGGCTGTCTCCAGGGTTTTATCCGGAACAAATGTGTTTCTTGACACTCCTGTCGTGCACTTTAAATGTTCTCTGTCGAAATAAATATTTAAAAATAATCCTCCGATCTCCTGCGGCCTATCAGATATATTATATTTCAAAAGAAAGGCTTCCATTCGTTTCGGTGCCAGCATAAGCACAAACTGAAAAGACAGAGGGGTCTTTTTCCCCTTTATAAGGGCAAATATTCTCTGCTTCTCCATTTTCCAGGGTATATACGGATACTCTTTCAGTATTTCCCATTCGTCTGTATCATAAAAATCTTTCATCATTTTTCCGTCAAATTCATACACGGTCCCCATGGACAGCCGGCCTTCGCACAGCATAAACTGGTCACACACGTCCCCCGTCAGAAAGCCGGCCATAAAAGATTTTATGTGTTCTATCTCAATTGAAATCATATGAACCCTCTTTTCTGTTACGTTAAAAACGGACGGCTGCCTGCCGCCCGTTTTCATTGTAACTTGTATGCTTTGAGAATTCAACCGTTTCCGCTTAGTTATTCTGTGTACTGCCTGAAGAGCCGTCATCCGTCTTTTTTTCCAATTTGACACTGATCGTTTTCTTCTCGTAAGTCCCCATTTGATTCTGCCGTTTTACAACAACTTTTACCGTATCTCCGGCCTTTTTGCTCTCAATTTTGCTTTTCAGTCCCTCCATTGTAGAAACCGTGCCCCCGCCAAAGCTGATGATCACATCTCCGGCACTGATACCCGCCTTCTGAGCCGGTGAATTCCGGACAACCTGACGTACCAGCGCTCCCTGAGGCATATCCATCTGCGCTGCCATATCGCTGGATATGGTCTGGCCTGATATTCCAAGGTATGCCTGCTCGGATTTATCTACGGTTTTCTGCTTGATCAGCTGATCAATGATCGGTTTCGCCGTATTGATCGGAATTGCATATCCCATTCCTTCTACATCTTCGGAAGAATATTTTACCGTATTGATCCCGATCAGTTCCCCTTTACTGTTGAGAAGAGCGCCTCCGCTGTTTCCGGGATTGATCGCTGCATCTGTCTGAAGAAGCGTCATGGTTTTATCCGTCAGCTGCACTTCTCTGTTCAGTGCACTGATATACCCGCCGGTCACTGACTGTCCGTATCCGAGTGCATTTCCTATGGCGATTGCCTGCTCTCCCACTTTCAGGTCATCAGAATTTCCGAGTGTGATGATCTTGATCTTTTTTAATGTAGCAGCTTTAATGTCCTTTACCTTTACTGCGACAACTGCCAGGTCCGCGTCATTGTCCGATCCCTTGATCGTACCGGATGCGCTGGTACCGTCTGTGAATCCGACGGATAAAGACTGTGCATCGGCGATGACGTGGTTATTTGTGACAACCAGCAGATACCCGTCTTTCTTACCGACGATAATGCCGGAACCTGCTCCTTCGCTCTCATTCTGCTGCTGTCCGAAAAGGTATCCTGAACTGGTCTCATACTTGCTTGTGATAGAAACGATGGACGGCATAACATTGGATGCCACAGTAGATAAATCTTCTTTTCCTGATGTTGTTCCCTTTGTTGAGGTTTTTGTTGTATTGGTCGTTGCCAGCTGTGTTCCTCCATTGCCGATGCCCATTGCAGAAAACCCATACTGGACTCCCTGCATGGTTACTCCTGCAATCAGTCCGAAAGCCACTGCGGCAGCCGCAAGTTTTGCAATCCTCCTGACTGTTTTGTTTGCGTTTCCTCTATTTTGATTTTGATCCGGCTGTGTATATTCTGTATTATTAAAATTCATATCTTCGTACATAACCTGTATCTCCTTTCGTATTTAACTTGCTTAAATAGTACAAAATAAATGTGTAAAAAATGTGTTCTAAATGTTATAAAACTAAGAAAAACATAAGAAATAATTCCATTGTGCCTTTGCCCTTTTTCACTTATAATAAGTACAGTGTAATATTATCGTAAAGAGGAGAAAACAAATGATTAAGCAAAACCAAGCCTATTTAAACCGTCTGCATATTTTTATTGATGCGGTCTGTATTTATTTATCGGCTTTTCTGTCACATAAGATCCGCTTCGAATGGGGAAAGGATTCATGGGTCTCTAAGCTATTTTTCTTTGTCGGAAAATATGAACTGGGATTTTCATACTACCAGAAGACGGTTTTTATTACAATCATTATCCTTCTTTTATTATATGCCTTTTTCGGCCTATATACCCCCAAAAGGTATCAGCGCGGAAGCCGTGAGATCCTAAACCTATTTAAGGCAAATCTTATCGGCCTGGGCATCGGGTCTGTTGCCATTGTCCTGACAAAACTGCAGAACTTCCCCCGCAGCCTCCTGCTTTTATTTTTCTCTATTAATTTTGTCATCGGAGTTCTTTCCCGCTTCACAATCAGAAAGGTGCTGAACAGAACACGGGAAAGCGGACGAAATTTAAAACACGTAGTCCTGGTCGGCTTCAGTACCTCTGCCGCCGCCTACATTGACCGCATCAAAGCCAATCCCCACTGGGGACTTTATATCCATGGTATTTTTGATGATACCATCAGCGACAACTTTGAATACAGAGGGATCAAAAAAATCGGCCTTTTAAACGAATTGGAAGACTACCTAAGCCAGACTACTCTGGACGAAGTGGCGATTACCCTGAATCTGGATGAATACGAAAAGCTGGAAAAACTGGTGGCCATCTGTGAAAAGTCCGGTGTCCATACAAAATTTGTACCTGACTATTATAACTTTATTTCCACAAACCCATACACCGAGGATCTGGACGGTCTTCCCGTCATCAATATCCGCAATGTGCCGCTGACAAACGTCGTAAACCGTATTGCCAAGCGGATCATTGACATCATCGGATCTGCCTGTGCCCTGGTCATTTTGGCTATTCCGATGCTGATCATCGCACTGCTGGTAAAACGCAGCTCACCGGGACCGGTCTTTTTTGCGCAGGAAAGAGTCGGGCTTGGCAACAAACCGTTTAAGATGTACAAATTCCGTTCCATGGGTGTTCAGGATCCAAAAAAAGAAGCCACTCAGTGGACAAGACCAAACGACCCGCGGGTGACCCCGTTCGGCAGGTTCATCCGTCACACCAGTCTGGACGAGCTTCCTCAGTTTTATAATGTTCTACGGGGAGATATGAGCCTTGTGGGGCCCCGTCCGGAGCGTCCGCTGTTTGTAGAAAAATTTAAGGAAGAGATCCCCCGCTATATGATCAAGCATCAGGTCCGCCCGGGCATCACAGGCTGGGCCCAGGTCAACGGTTTCCGCGGTGATACATCCATCCGCGGCAGGATCGAGCACGATCTCTATTATATTGAAAACTGGACCTTATCATTGGATTTTAAAATCCTGTTTCTGACCGTTTTCAAAGGATTTATCAACAAAAACGCATACTAGGAGGTTTTTTATGGGCGTAAAAGCAGAAAAACGACGGCATTCCCATATCCGCTGGATCTTTATCCTACTTTTCCTGATCGTTGTTCTGATCGGCGTGATCTTGGGAGTTTCCTACACGAAACTGGGCAAGATCAATTCCACACCAATGAATCAGAGCAAACTGGTCACGGTCCATGAGGATGCCAATATGAAAGATTACACCAATATTGCCCTGTTCGGCATTGATTCCCAGACCGGCAGTATGTCGGACCGCGGCAACCGCTCTGATTCCATTATCGTTGTCAGCATCAACAATCAGACAAAAGAGATCAAGATGCTGTCCATCTACCGGGACACTTATGTGAGCGTCAACGGCCACTACACAAAGATTAATGCAGCATATTCCATGGGAGGTCCAGAACTTGCCGTCAGCACCATCAACCGGAATCTGGATTTGAACATAACCCAGTATGCGACCGTAAACTTCAAAATTCTTGCGGACATCGTAGATTCCATCGGCGGCATAGAAGTAAAGGTTGATTCCTCTATTTTAAAAAATCTGAACAGCTATATCGGTGATATGAACCGTTTAAACGGAGGCGATTCCCCCAAGATAAAGACCGGCGGAGTACAGACACTGGATGGGAACCAGGCCGTCGCATATTCGAGAATCCGCTATACGGCAGGAGGCGACCTTGCCCGTGCCGGACGGCAGCGTGAAGTTCTTCAAAAGATCTTTGCCAAAGGCAAAAAAAATCCATTTGGCCTGATGGGCGCCATGGATAAGATTCTTCCCCAGATCAAAACCAATATGGACCAGAAAGAACTGTTCTCTATGCTCTTGTCTATCTTCCGTTATGACATTAAGGGTCAAAAAGGATTCCCGTTTGATCAGAGGGAATACAAGTATCTCGGAGTATGGTATGGCTTTCCAACAACTCTGAAAGAAAATGCTGTCCAGGTACATCAATACCTGTTTGACACTGAAAACTATCAGGTCAGCGATGAACTGGGACGGATCAACCAAAAGATTATAAATGTAATCGGATATTAAAAAGAAGGTATTCCAAAGTCAAAACGACTTGCGGAATACCTTTTTCTATATCATTCTATACATCAATACCATCTGGTCATCGGCAGTTCATTATTTATCCCATTGGTAAATAAAAGCTGATGCAGATCAATGATGCCATTCTGAAAGGTTGACGCACAGGCACAAAGATACAGATCCCACATCCTGGAAAATGTCTCTCCGAACCGTTCTTCGATCTCTCTTCTGTGCTCATTAAAATTCTTATCCCAGCACAGCAGCGTTTTATTGTAATGTCTCCTCAGACTCTCTGCGTCCAGTAAATAAAAACGATACTTGGCGCTCAGGCTGGTGATCTCCCGCAGACTCGGTATCACGCCTCCCGGGAAAATATATTTCTTCATCCATGGATCTCCCGGATGTTCTTCCAGCGCACTGATAAAATGCAGGAGAAACACCCCTCCTGGCTTCATCGCCCTTTTGATACACTGGAAAAACAGTTCATAATGATCTCGTCCCACATGTTCCAGCATACCCACGCTGACAACCCGGTCAAATTTTTTCCCATATCCCGCAAGATCACGATAATCCATCAGTTCAGCATGCAGGTAATCCTCAAGTCCTTCTTCCCTGATCCTCTTTTCGAATCCCTGCTGTTGTTCTCTGCTCAGTGTGATCCCGGTGCCCCGGATTTTATATTTCTTTGCGGCCTCTATGAGAAGATATCCCCAGCCGCATCCAATGTCCAAAAGCTCCATACCTTCTTTTAGATAAAGCTTTTCCAGTATTCTCTGTGTCTTCTTTTTCTGTGCATCAAAAAGCGTGTCCTGCTCATTCTCAAAATACCCGCAGGAATAATTTAAAGTCTCATCCAGCCAGAGACTGTAAAAGTCGTTTCCCAGATCATAATGCGATGCGACGTCTTCTTTCTGCTTTCTTCTCCCCAGAGACGGAAACATCAGTTTCCTTAATACTCTGGTATCCACAGAAAAGTTCCCCATCTGTCCGAGAAAATAGTACAGGGCCTGATACAGATCCCCGTCGATCTCTAAATCACCCCGCATATATGCCTCTCCCAGCGCCAGAGACGTACTTGTGATCATCTCCTTCAGATCCGGCTCTTTTTTAAAAATAATGGAAAACCTGGGATTTCCGTGCCCGATTGTATACTCTTCTTCTCTGATTTTAACAAGAAACGGAGTCTCATCAAATCTGTCCAAAAAATGGAGAATTGCTTTTTCTTCCAGCTTCATATGCTCTGTCACACCCTTTCTAACGTCATATCTTGAGTATTGACAGATTTACAGCTTTTAAACGGTGGATGTCAAATCGGGAATATCGATCGTTCCTACGTATCTTCCGACTCTCTTATATTCCAGAGAATTGGTGATCAATTCATCATCTATGGTGCCGTTTAATGATCTCAGAAACTGGACGCCGTGTCTCTTAAAATAGCGTCCTATGCATAAATATCCGGCCCGAAGAAACATCCATATCTCTCCATGCTTCGGCAGACGTCCATCCAGATATTGAAAACCCAGAACTGAATTTCTGCAAAACTTTGGTTCCAGATTGCTTGTGCGCACCCATACAAAAAATGTACATTCCCTTGTAAGCGGATTCTGTTCCACCCATACATCATGTACTTTCTGGCTCCCATAGTCGGCCAGCCCATCCTCCACACTGGTAAATTCAAAACATTTCATAGCTTTTTTACCTGACGATGTCAGAGACACCATTTTGTCATATTCCAGATTGATCACATATTTGATATATTCTTTTTGATGCGCCGGCAGTCTCTTGAACTTCTGAATATAATCCTCGTAACTGTATGGCACCATTGGCTCTCTGTTGGAAAACTCATCCAGAGAACAATTTAAGGAGGCCGCCACTTCTTCCATCGTATTATACCTGGGATTTGGTGTAATACCGCATACAATTTTTGATAAAGTTCCTATCGGAATCCTGCTGATTTTTGACAGTTCTTCCACAGTAAAATTTTTTGACTGCATAATTTCCTTTAGTTTTTTATAATTCATCCGCTTAACCTTCCAAATATGGAATAAATCCATTGCTCCATAAGTTGACAATATTCCTCATTATTCTCTATAATGAACATGATTACATAATCTAAGGAACCAACATTATCTTTATAAGGGGAGTATATCATGCAAAACGAAAATCTTCAATTGGTACTGTCAGATGATACAATTTTACAAATTTCGGTCATCCATTCAAAGGATAGGGCACCTATACCTGACACCACATCTCACGTGATTCACATTAACCAGCTGTTAAATCAGACAGTTTCCGGAACTCAGCATCTGGACCTTTCCGGAAAGATCAGCAAACTTTTAAAACAGCTGGGCATCACCCCGAATCTGAAAGGCTACCTCTACCTGAGACAGGCAATTGAAAAAGGAGTGCGGGATCCTTCGGTTTTTGACGGCATTACAAAACGTCTGTATCCGTATATTGCAGAGCAGAATCATACCACGTCCACCAGTGTAGAGAGGACGATCCGCCATGCCATCGACACTGTTTGGAACAAGGGAAACAAAGAATTATTCTGGAGCATAACTCAGACATTCACGCTGGAACGTCCTACAAACAGTCAGTTTATTATTCAGCTGGCTGAATATTTCTCAGAATATTAAATTATTTTATCAGCTTTCTTTTATTTAGAATGACCGTTCATAAAATCGTCCTTTACCCGGGTATTACTTCCGGATAAAGGACGGCATTTCTTAAATATTTCTCTTCTATTCATCCATACTCCAGCTTTCATGGAATCTCTGCTCATAGTCTTCGGCCAGTATCTGACGGAAATCCGGATGTGCGATCTGGATTCGCTTTTTGGTCCGGTTTCTCAGGGGTTTCCATGTCTTCCATTCTCAAATCATCTGGTGCATAATAGACAGCCGCTCTCATATGTTTCTCCTCCTTTTTTACTGCATGATTCCTCTTACCTTATCTCAAGAACACCATGCCCCTTTCTTTACCCTCAACCAGGCTATTTCCCATCAGGTAAGAAAGATCAAAAACAAAGTCTTTCCTGATAAATAAAAGAAAAAGCTGATCCTCCGTTTCATCTACGGAGAATCAGCTTTTCACTGTCTCTTTTTCTGCATATGGAATTTTTCGTCTGCATATCACCTACAAAAGCTGCATCTTTTCCAGAAGCGCTCTGCCCACTTCCCTCTGTCCTCTTTTACAATAAAAAAGGTCCCTGACTTTTTTTCTGTCTTCCTTAAAATCATCAATTCCTGAGACTATCTGACTCATGCCGTTCATTAATTCATCAAAGGTCCCGGCCTTGATCCCCGGTGTCACTTCATCATAAGGAAAATACATCTCCCTGTCCTTTTCAATATAGCTGTCATAATCAAAATCATAGAAAATGACCGGGCGGTCCAGCAGCAGATAGTCGATATATGTGCTGGAGTAATCGGTGATCAGTATATCCGTTTCTATCAGCAGCTCCTGAATATCCAGCGAATCCTTTGTCATGTCTACAATATTGGAATAATCCGAAAGATCTACATCCTCATGGATATGATAAAAATGTCTGCGGATGATAAACAGTATCTGATGATCCCGGCAGAATTCATCCAGGCCTTTTAAGTCAAAATGCTCCTTCAAAGGAAACGGAGTCTTCCCTTCCTGCCGGTGTGTTGGCGCGTAAAGGACTACGTTCTGTCCCTCAAGCCGCTTCCTCAGTTTTTCATTCACCGGGAAAAGCTCCTCATCATCGTAGAAGAAATCATTCCTGGGCTGTCCATAAGTAAGGATCTGCTCCGCGGGACGACGGAATGCACTCTTATAAATCTCGGAAAAGGTCCGGCTCGTGGCTACCACATACTCTCTTCCCAGAGGAAACTGCTGAATTTTACGCCGGATCCTCTGTCCCCTGCTGTCCCAGTCTTTTTCCTTGGTATCATCATATCCAACCTTCTTGAGCGGAACTCCATGCCAGACATTCAAAAATACGGCTCTGCCGAGAAATGCATGATTCAGATCACTGATCCCATTGCACATCACCGCATATTTCGCCCTGAGCTGACAGAGAATCCCCTTCCGGTCAGAAAACAGATAGGCCTCATAGCCAAGCGCCCTCACTTCCCTGACAACCTGGGGATTTTTCGTAATCCAGACCGGGCGGATTCCTTCCATCTGGTTTGCTTCTATGAAAAGATATTTAGGATTATCGGCAAACTGCTGTCCGAGCCAGGCACCGAACACCCATACCTTTCTGCTCCTGGGCCAAAGACACGACAAGTACATTACAATATATTTCAGTATAAGCTTCATACCACTTTTCATCTCATCTTAACCCCACAGCCACTGCATCAGCTTACGGATTTTCCCTTCTTTCAGAACCTGATGATTCCGGTAGAAGTAAAGTCTGCGCATCTTTCCTCTATAATATAGATTCCCATAAGTTTTCAAAAGATTATATTCATCCAGTCCTTCGATTTCTTCCCCATAGGTTTCTACAAATCCCTGGATCTGCTCCATAGATTTAATCATCTGTTTCCGGTAGGACTCTTTGCCCTCTTTGAGTCTCTGCATTAAAAACACAGGATTCTTTGAATTCTTCGCTCCCACGGAATTATTTCCATGCTGCCTGTAATACATCGTAGGTTCATTGACAAAGGCAATCCTCCCGAAAATCTTGGCGACAAGAGCCGCCCAGTAATCGTGCATCAGAATTTTCCCCATAGGAAGCGGCTGCAGAAAATACTTCTGAAGTGCCCGGTTAATCATTGCTGTGCATCCGGTTACAGAATTTTGTACGATCAGCTGGTTTAATGCAATCCTTTTGGGCAGGTTTGCATATTGGAAGAAGGATTCTGCGATCATCTCCAGATTTTCGTCTACCACTGAAAGATCCGTGTGTACAAGGATCGGCGTATCCTTCCCATACCGTTCCTCCATGGCTTCCATCTTCTTCATCGTCTCATAAATCTTATCCCGTTTCCACACATCATCCTGGTCACAGAACATAAAATACGGTCCGTGCGAATTTCTCAGAAGATTGATAAAATTATTCTTGGCACTTCCGGTGGCAGGCTCATTTTTTATGATCTTCACCTGGTCCGGATAGCGCTTTTTAAACTCTCTCAAGATGTTCAGAGTCCCGTCACAGGATCCGTCGTCTCCTGTGATAAGCCTCCAATTACCATATGTCTGGGAAGCAATGGATTCTAATTGAGCCTTCAAATAATCCTCTCCATTATATGTTGCTAATAGAATTGTAACCATAGCCCTACCCTCCTACTCCTTCAGGAAAAATAAAGAATCGTCTCTCTTATCCTTTGCAAACAGATGATAGTACTGGACCATCCAGTACTCTTTTAAATCCTCCGGCAGGTCATCCAGCGTGTCAATTGTGTGCAGCTGCCTGTTGGCATCCATATACACATGGGATGTGACGACCGGATACTTTTTGTGCAGTTTTAGCAAGTACTTTTCATATGGTGTCTCATCCAGGTTCAAAGTATTCACAAGGAAGGCTCCCAGATAATTAGGGCTGATATCATTGACTGTCTGTTCTTTAATGTCGTAGTTAGCCCAAATGACAAACGGTACCTTTTGTTTTCTCTGTGCACTGCCATTGTTTACTTTATTATAGAATTCAACATCCAGGCTTGGCTGGTGGTCTCCGAACATGACGATCACTGTGGGTTCTTTTACCTTTTCAAAATAACGGACCAAGTATTCAAAGGCAGAGTCTGATTCTTTCACAAGACTGAGATAACGGTCTGCAATCTCATCGCCTTTTCCGTCGGTGATATGAATCTTTTGGTTAAAATTCGTATATCCTTTGTCATATCCCCCGTGATTCTGCACAGTCACATTAAACATATAATAAGGAGTACTGTCCTTTTCTTTTGCCTTCTCATACTCTTCAATCACTTTTTTGTAGTTTTCTTTATCGGAGATAAATCTTCTCAGCATCTCCGGTTCCTTAAAGTCCACATCGGAAAGGAAATCGCTGAATCCTAGCAGCGGATACACAACCTCCCGGTTATAGCCGCTGGCCAGATATGGATGAAGAGCTTTCATTCCCTGGTATCCCTGTTCCTTCAAAGTGGTGGTAAGGCTTCCCAGCTCATCCTTTACCTGATACTGGTATGCTACAGATCCCCCCGGAAGAAACGCCATGGAACTGCCCGTCAGAAATTCAAACTCAGAATTGGCCGTCTGACCTCCAAAGCTTGACATGTACATGTTTCCTTTGATTGTATTTTTCTTCAGGCTGTGATAGAACGGCATATAATCCTGATTGGTCTTAAAATCTCCGAGAACCGACAGATCAGAGAAGGACTCATTCATGACTGCAATGACATTCGGAGTCTGTTTTGTCGTCTTTTTCCCGGATACATTGATATTCCGGTTCTCCTCCTCAGCCTTTTTCACATAAGGCTTCATGATCTGCTCCACTTTTTCCTCCGAGTAGCCTTCCGGCTTTTCTGCCACTAAGAACTTAAGGCTGGCTGTAAAAATCGCCGCATAGCCGTTTCTCTTACAGCTGACAGATGGGTTAAACAGCTTGATCTTGATCCCCCATTCCCTCAGACGCTGGGTATTGCTGAACACACTGATATTCACCAGCAGCATTCCCGCAAATACCGCTGCCGGTATCAATCTCTGTTTCTTTTTCAGCCCTTTTCCTGCATTCAGCCGGAATAAAACGATCAGAAATCCAAGGATCAGGACTCCATTCCACAGAATCGCCGTGTTGATGCTGTACTCATAACCTGCTGCCACATTGGCAGCTGTCCGGATCGAAGTAAAATCAATTGGCATGAGATCAATTCCCCGGAAAGAAACTACAAAGTAATTAGCCAGCCCCAGCAAAGACACTGTAATGATCGTCAGAAAAGAAGCAATCTTTGTCCGGTTCGTGATCAAAAAGAAAAATGCCAGCAAAAGAATATAGACCAGCAGATTGACGCTGCTCTTAAAAACACCAAGATTCCGTATACTGGTCTGATTAAACCGTTCCAGCAGAACAAACGCCAGCACCGGCGTAACAGCAAACATAGCCCTGCTCAGGTAAAGATTCCATTTTTCATTGAGCTTATTTGGGATCCACAGAAGAACCTCCAACATCAAGATTGCTCCCAGGAGCATACAAAACTTGATGGTATTAAACCCATAATAATGCATAGTGAGATCCGGTCTCCTGGCTGTGATGTTCTGTTCTTTTGGCATATCAACGGCTTTTAAGCTGAGATTATAGCTCTCACCCTTTTTAAGCTTTTTATTCACATCGTAGACCGTTCCCTGAATCCCTCTGGCATAGATCCCTTTTCTCATCTCAGAGGCTGGAAAATCTTTCTTCCACACACTTTTCCCGGATGAATCTTTGATCTCAGCCTGGACATGTCCCTGAGCCGTGTCCCCTTTCGGGTTCAGATAGGTCATCTCAAAATACTTCAGTTCTCTCTGTGCTGCCGTAAACTCTAGCTTCTTCTCCCAGCCGTCACAAACTACTTCCGTCTCCGGCGAGTCAATCTTGTACGCCTTAAATATATCTCCCTGAAAAATCTTGTACTGGAATGCCGCAAAAATAAAGTATAGTATAATGACAGCCAATCCGATCCATTGGAAGATATGCTTCTTCTTCTCGTTTTTTCTCGTTAACATGCTGTTAAACCTTTCATATAGATAAAAAAGAAGAGTTTCCTCTTCTTTTTTATTGTCCTGTAATCTTTTTCACGATCTTATCTGCCGCTTTTCCATCATCCCTGCAGTTAAATTTCTCGTGATAAGCATCGTATTTGTCTTTCCACTGTACTGGATCATAAGTGAGGATGTCTTCGATCAGCTGGTCCGTATCCCTTGAAATAGGCCCCGGTACTTCATTGACAAAATCAAAATAGAATCCTCTTAAATTATCTTTATAATCCTCCAGATCATAGGCAAAGAAAAACATCGGACGTCTTAAAATACTGTAATCAAACATTACAGAAGAATAGTCCGTGATAAGAAGGTCAGACACCAGATAAAGCCATGCAATATCCTTTGTCTCATCAAACGTGTAGACAAATCCCTTGTATGGGCTCCAGTCAATGGACTCTGAGACGAGATAATGGTATTTTACGATAAATACATACTCATCTCCCAGTGCTTCTCTGGCCTTATCAAAATCCAGCTTTGATGCAAACTTATATTTTCCTTTAGAGTGGAACTCATTGTCTCTCCATGTAGGAGCATATAAGATAATCTTCTTATCCAGAGGAAGACCCAGCTTCTGCCTCATTTTCTGAATGGCTTCCGGATTGTCATCGTTGATCAAAATATCATTTCTTGGATATCCGATTTCCAGGATAGGTTTATCTTCAAAAGCAAAACAACTTTTAAATATCTCCGTGGAAAACGGATTCTGTGAGATGAGATAATCCCATAGAGACGTGGCCCTGCGGAACTTATTATGGTAGCCTTCGATATTCTGGCTTCCGCCCATATCCATCTTATCCATGTCCAGAGCAAGTTTTTTAAGAGGTGTTCCATGCCATGTCTGAATATACATACAGGAATCTTTTTTCCTCATGTACATAGGCTGCCTGCTGTCAAATACCCAGACTCCGGCCCTCATCAGATACCAGAAATATGGAATATAATTATTTCTTATTTTTTTGCAGCGGCCCGGGATCTCGATTGTGGTATCAAACAATAACCAGACCAGAGTATACTCTTTATCCAGCCCCTGACGCACCATCTCTTCATATATATATCTTGGATTTCCAGAATAATTTCTTCCGTTGCTGCTTTGGAATAGAATGATTTTTTTGCTTGTTGGTATAATATATGTTAATCTTTTGTATATCTCAATTATTAATTGTTTGATTTTTTGTTTCATAGTTGTCCACTCTCTTATAATTTCTGACTAATTTCTTTTAAATAAGCAGCAACTTGATCATACAGTTCTGGTCTTTCCAAGGCAAGATCAATAGTCGCTTTTATAAAACCAAACTTGTCACCCACATCATAACGGATACCCTCAAAGTCATATGCATAAACTGCCTGTGTATCTATCAGCCGGCAGATAGCATCTGTCAGCTGAATCTCCCCGCCTGCACCGGCTCCCTGGCTTTCCAGCAGTTCAAAGATCTCCGGAGTCAAAACATACCGTCCAAGCACAGCCATACGGCTCGGAGCATCTTTCTGCTTTGGTTTCTCCACCATGTTATCAAGCTTTACAGCTCGTCCGTCTGCAGGTAGATTTTTATTTGGGGCCACGATCCCGTATTTGCTTACTTGGTCCTCTGCTACTGTCTGGACACCTACAACAGATGCATGGTGTTTGTTATAAGCCTCTATCAACTGTCCAAGGGCCGGTTTGCCCCCTTTATTGATTACAACATCATCCCCAAGCAGAACAGCAAAAGGATCATTTCCAATAAATGATTTAGCACATAATACTGCATGCCCGAGCCCCTTAGGCTCTTTTTGCCTTACATAATAAATATTTGCGAGATTGGATATATCATTAATCATCTTGACTTGGTCCATTTTCCCTGATTCAGCCAAACGTTCTTCTAATTCGTATGCTTTGTCGAAGTGATTTTCCATACAGTGTTTATTAGAATTTGTAATAATCAAAATCTCCTCAATTCCACTGGATACCGCTTCTTCGACAATATACTGTACAGTAGGAACATCTACTATCGGAAGCATTTCCTTAGGAATCGCCTTTGTTGCCGGCAAAAACCTAGTACCTAATCCCGCTGCTGGAATGACAGCCTTTCTCACTTTCTGTGTATTCATAGAGCCCTCCTGTTTATTACAATTCACTTGATTCTTGTTTCTGCTCTCCCATTAATCCCAGATCTTGCTTTATTTTTGTGGTAGAAATACCTTCTGTTCTTGGAAGATATACCACATCACAATACTCTTTTAAAAAGTCAAATTTGCCTTCCCAATCATTTCCCATAACAAAAGTATCGACATGATATTCCTGAACATCGGAGACTTTTTGTTCCCAATTATTTTCCGGGATTACTAAATCTACATACCTGATAGCTTCCAGAAGCTTTTTTCTCTCTTCATAACTGAAATAACATTTCTTCTGCTTTTCGTTCCAGTTAAATTCATCCGTAGAAAGAACAACAATCAAATAATCTCCTAATTCTTTTGCTCTTCTTAATAAATTAATATGTCCTGCATGAAGCAAGTCATAAGTACCATAGGTAATTACCTTTTTCATTAAGTAAAACCTCCTCTATTTTGGCTCTAATTCGTTTTCTCTTCGTAAATCTTGCTGACTTCCTCTACTGTGCCACTCGCAATAATCTGTCCAGCTTCCAACAGTATGGCCTTATTGCACAATCTCTTTACCTGTTCTAACGAATGTGATACAAACAATACAGTAACTCCTTTGTCAAACATGTTCATGATCTTCTTTTCGCTCTTTTTTCTAAACTTGGCATCTCCTACAGACAATACTTCATCTAAAATCAAGATATCCGGCTCCACCAGTGTTGCTACAGAAAAACCAAGTCTGGTTTTCATTCCTGATGAATAATTTTTTACTGGGACATCAATAAACTTTTCCAGCTCTGAAAACTGTACAATTTCTTCATATTTTTCATCTAAAAATTTTTTAGAGAAACCTAGTACCGCACCATACAAATAGATATTTTCTCTTCCTGTATACTGTTGATCAAATCCTGCACCAAGTTCTAATAGGGGTGCAATTTTTCCTTTTGTGGTCACTGTACCTTCCGTCGCTTTCAGTACTCCGGCGATAACTTTCAGTAAAGTACTTTTACCTGCTCCATTGAGCCCCAAAATGCCCAGGCGATCCCCCTTGTTTAATGTAAAGTTTATATTTTTCAAGGCCCAAAATTCATTATATTGAAGTTCTCTTTTTAACAATTTAATTACATAATCTTTTAAATCATCAACTTTTTCCTGACTTAAATTAAATTTCATTCCGACATTTTCAACTTTAAGGACCTCTTTTTTTTGCTTAGCCATAGTATCCTCCTAAATGTGTAAAATAAATTCATCCTGCTTCTTGTAGAAGAAATAAAGACCTATGATTACAGAAAAAACAGCAAACACAGTCGATGCAAGGAGGAAGTGCGTATTCATTGGGCGACCATAGACAGCTTGACGGAAATTATGAATTAATAAGTATAGAGGATTACATTTCAGTACAAATTGATATATTCCTGGTTTATTTAATAATTTCTCTGCAGGATAAAAAATTGCTGACGCATACATAATTAACATTAATGCAACAGACCATAAGTATTCTAAATCCCTAAAAAACACTGCCATAGTAGATAAAATCATACCCACCCCGAATGCAGTTACCAAAATCAAAACCAGAGGTACAACAGCCTGCACAAGATATATTGTTGGATATACCTTAAGAACAACAGCAACTGCCACAAGAACAATCAAAGACAGCAGAAAAATAATATAATTAAAAAGTACACTGGACAAAGGGTATATATATTTTGGTACATAAACCTTTTTAATCATTCCTGCATTGTTACGTATCGACTTCATTGCCCCGCTCGTCGCAGAAGAAAAGAAAGTGTACAACAGTCGTCCCGTCAGGATATATACAGGGAAGGTTGGATCTGGATTTCCAAACATTGAACCGAAAACGATTGTCAGCACAATCATTGTAAGAAGCGGCTCAAGAAGTGTCCAAAGAATCCCTAAATACGAACGCCTATATTTTAATTTTATACCTTTTTTTACAAGCTCCACTAAAAGAAATCTATATTTCTTAAAATTCTCAATATATGTCTTCACTTTCTTTTCTCCCTGACCCAAATCATTTTTTCCATACCATAATAGTCTTTCCAAAAGCTTTCTGGATATCTAATTCAAATGCCTTTGTCATATCTTTGATCGTATTTACTTCAACGACAGCTCCGACAATATTGCTGAGATAATCCACAATTTCAGGATTCTTTTCGAAAAGTTCAACTGTCTTAACAAAATCTTTTCTGCCACTTCGGCTGCTGCCAAACATACGCAGACCTTTTTCCAGTATCATTCGAGTCTCCACCGGTATCGGATACTCTGATACCCCTAAAATAGAAATAGTGCCTTCTGGATTTATAAAATCTATAATCTGTTGAATCGCCTTCTGAGAGCCGTCCCCTCCTACACATTCAATAGCATGATCAATGGACAGATCATCTGGGATTTCCCGAACAAGATAGGTCTCGTCAACGAATGAAAAGTCATCTAATTTGTCCTGATTTACACCAAAAACATATAGTTTTGTATCAGGGAACATCGCCTTAAATAATAATGCTGTAATGAATCCTAGATTTCCATCTCCCCAAATACCAACACTTTCACGCCTTTGATGAGCAATAGAATCAAATCTGCTCAATGCATGTACACTAACAGAAATAATCTCAGTAAACGCTGCAACTGTTTTATCTATATTTTCTGGCAGCCGTACAATGCGGTCTCTATCAAGAGCGACATTATCCTGCATGAATCCATCAAAGCCGCTGCCTCTGAATTTGCTGCTGCGTAAATAATTTTCAGATACAATATCATCACTTTCCGTTGGGGTATTCGGTACCATAACCACTGCATCTCCAGGCTGAAACTCGCCTTTCGGGTCATAGACCACCTCTCCGATCCCCTCATGAATTAATGCCATCGGTAATTTTTTAGCTAAAACTTCGGGTGCTCTTTTCCCTTGATAATATCTTTGGTCCGCATTACATATAGATAAATGGGTAGGTCTCACAACTACCTGTTCCCCAAATAAATCGATTTCATTAAACTCTACTTCAAAATGACGGGGTGCCGTCAAACGATAAACCGTATTTAGCATATTAGAGATCTCCTTTAATCATTGTCTCCATCACCTGTAAATCAAAAGGATAAGTTATTTTTGTATTAAATACCTCACCTTCCACAAGATATACTGGTTCTCCCTTTAATACACATATCCTACATGCATCAGGAAGAGTTTGTCTCTCTTCTTCCGATAAGGAATTATATAATTTTCTGATCTTTGCTGCCTGAAATGACTGAGGTGTCTGTCCCTGGCACATTCTTCTTCTATCCGGAATATCAGCAATCATATGGCCTTCTTCAGTTCTTTGTACAATTGTATCCGCTGCTGAAACAACTGTATCACATGCTCCATATTCCCGTGCTGCCTGTATATTTTCTTCCAGTATTCTATGTGTAACAAAAGGTCTCACTGCGTCATGCGTCACTATGATCGTGTCATCAGTGACACCATATTTTTTTTCAATATAGGTTACTGAAGCCATGATTGTTTCATTTCTTGTCTCTCCACCCTCAATAACTATAATTTTCTTATCATTATTCAAATATTTTTTTACTAAATTCTTTGTATGCCCTATCCATGATGGAGGACATAAAATGATCACTTCATCAAAATTCTTATTTACAAAAAACTTTTCCACCGTATGAATAATAACCGGTTTTCCTCCAAGATTTAAATATTGTTTGGGCTTTTCAACATTTCCCATCCTGCTGCCGATTCCACCTGCTAATATGACTCCGAATACCATAATACACCTCACATTTTATAATTGAAATTCTATCTAATCTATTCTACCGTAAATCTGCATTTAATTCAACTACTCTTGATGATTCCTACCTTTTCAACAATTTTCTCAAACTGACCGCATATTTTACGGGTTTACTTTCCAGAAGTTCTTTTCTGTACTGAGATTCCTTTTTTTCTCGATTACATTCCCTTTTTAAATCCCGAAAATCCACTCTTAATTGCTTTTCTCTTATTTCTCTTTCTCGATAATACTTGTCTACCCTGTGAATATTGTCTTCATAGCTGTGCCCATTTAATGTGTCAACTGGTGGGGGTAGTTTTACATTGTTTATCCTTTTATCCAAAGGTGCTTCTTTTGGATTCTGCCCATTTTTAAAAATATGTTCAATACCATTTTCCTCGAGAAACTTTAAATATGCGTGAAAGTTCTTGTCATGATCTTTTAATACGGACTTAAAATCAATCTTCTCTATTAATTCAAAAACATCCTGCCCTGGTCTTAGATCTTTTGCGTGGATATGAGGCAGGTGATGAAACTCAGTTAATTCTTTCATTCTGGAGTCATGAGGAATCAGCAAAGCCGGGGTCCCTGCAACAATTGACGCAATATTACCATGGAGCCTGCCGCCAATACTTAAGTCTACTTTTTCAAGAAAATCAAACCAAGTTTTCGCATTTAAAAAACACCTCACTCTGTTTTCCCTATAGACTTCATCCAACATACTATCTGGATAATCCTTTGCATGTTTCTGCTTATGGATGTAAGGCTCTCCTGCAAAAGTCATTTTCAATTCTTGAAGCCTTTGAGGCAAAAAATAATAGTCCGGTATTTGCCTCATCACATTACGCAAAAACTGATTGACATTGTTTGGTGCTACAACAGAAGCGTTGATCGAAATCCTTGAATCTGTTGACAATCTCGGCTGTCTGACTGTCAGATCCGCCCCATTGGTATACATGGAAGGGCACCCTATAACTGTAAAGTCTATTTCTTCTCTAAACCCAAGCTTTTTTAGATATGCTGCGGTAACTTCTCCCCGTATACCAATCTTGGCAGAATGGTCAAGAACTGCTTTAACAAATTCCTTTACCTCTTCATCAAACGGAAATTCTCTTGTTATATCAGCATCCATAGGTGCCCTCAATCCGACTCCAACAATGACTACAGGTATTCTAAGCTTACGGATAAGATGTGTTAAATCTTTAAGAGTATCGACCATATCTAATCGAAAAGCATCTGCAAACGGCATAACATAAGCATCATAGGTTTCGTTGATAAAATCAGCATGAACACTTTTTCTAAGTCTGTAGCGATTTGGAATTAATTCCTGATGATCTGTGGTCAATGCCCGATAAAAACCATTTAGATAGATTAGATTTCCTGTATTATCTCCTATTGCATTGTCTAAAATCACTTGTGCTGCATCAAAGTTTTCATATGGAGCCATTCCTGCTCTTGTTAAAATCTGTTTCATTTTCTCCCTCTATTGTTGTCATTTTTCTATTGCAAAATAGAGCCATACTCCATACATAAAGTATTGGCCCTAAATCGTTATCCATTCATAGTATCTAAGATCAACTCAGCTACTCTCTCAGATGATTTTCCATCCAGATCGTCAAAGAATCTAGTCTTAAAATTTTGAATCTTCTCTTCCTCAAAGTCCTTTTCTTCCATTGCAGTGAGCATCGCTTTCTCACTGTCTACAATTTTTCCTGGAACAAACAATTCATACTCATAGTAAAAACCTCTGGTAGAAATATATTGATGCAGATCAAAAGCATAAAAAAGCATCGGTATATCTAATAATGCCGCCTCAAATATAACAGAGGAGTAATCTGTTACCAATAAATCAGTAACAAACAGCAGGTCATTAATTTCTGCCTCCTCAGACAGATCGATAATATACTCTTTATACTCCTCTGGAATTTCATTCCGGTCTTGAACAAATGGATGATGTTTGATGATGATTGCATATTCTCCATTTAACGCTTCATACACCTTTTTCAAATCAAAACGGAAGACCGGATAATATCCGCTGACTTTTCCCTGTCCTCTGAAAGTAGGTGCAAACATAAGAATTTTCTTTTCTTTCAGCTTAGGATAGTGTTTATAAAATTCTTCCTGCATTCTCTTCTTATATTCTACGTCAAAGAATATATCCGTTCGTGGAATTCCAGTAGCCTTTGCCTTTTCAATAGATAGTCCAAATCCTTCTGCATAGAAATCAGCAATCTCCTGAGAGCTGACAATAGTATAATCATAGTTTCTATGACTTTTTTCCCTCTGCTTTTTCTTGCTTTTTATAAAATTGGCTCTGCTAAACCCAAATGTCTTAAATGCACCGCAAGCGTGCCACAATTGAAAAATTGAGGTCCCTTTTCTCTTAGGTATTTTGTAAAGCATAAAATAGAAATCATCGACTAAAATAATCCTAGATGTTGCCAAATATTCAGCCAGCTTAAATGATGTGGAAAGTTTCATTTCTTTTCCTTCAACAGAAGAATCTAATAGATATACAAAATCTAAACCTTGTCTTTGTCTTAGAACCTCATATACATATCCCAAATTTCCTGACAATTCATCCCTTCGGTTTGACAGAAACAAAATACGGTTTTTCTTTATTCTTCTTAGACACATAGCTTTATAATAGAATTTAAATAGATTCAGCTTAGCTCTTTTGACACCAAACTCCATACGAGAAAAATTACCATATCTCCATCGAACGTGATTCAAAAAACGCTTTCCTCTCTGAACATTATTCTTAGGAGCCGATGCCGCACATCTAAATTGTTCTAGGACTGCTTCCACGAGAAAAATCGGAGACAAAAAAATGGTTATAATTATCAAAACCAAGTCCCATAATCCACGAATACAACTCGTACCAAGATCGACAATTTCATTTACCACTCTTACTGGTCGATATTGACTGTTTACAACAGACAATCTAGTATTTTCACTTGATGGTTTCACCTTATATTTTTTATCCCCAGATATCTTCATACCTTTCTCTAACTGAAATGGCATATGATGAATCCTGTCGTCCCCATATATAAATTCAAAATATATGGAAAACTTCTCTATTTCCTCCTCTGCATAATAAATATAGTTTAAATCATACGTATGCTCTGCAAATAATACAAATGTCTTTAAATCTTTTTTAGGATAATATGATAAGACCATTATAGGAATTCTGCGTATCTCTTTTCCATTATCAAAAAAAATTGCTAATTTAGGAGCCCTTATGACGGGAGTATAAATACCTTCCACTTCAAGTTGAATTTTCAAATTATCTTTTTCAATGTTCAATTCAAGTACTGTTAATTTATAATTATCCAATTTATTCCTCATTTCCTGTTGTTACTTTAAATACGACTTAATTAATCCGGCCACTCTTTCCGCAGAATGTCCATCGCAGCTTCCCATCATCTTTTCCTTAAATTCTTCAATGCCCGGAATCTGATTTCCTTTTAACGCCTGATGAATTGTCTCTGTTAACAGAGAAGGATCTGTAACAAAGTTACCAAATAATTCTTGAGGGAACTTCAAATAGAAATCTCTCTCGTAATCATAAAAATCGGGGCAGTAAAAAATGACCGGTTTATTATAAAGAGCATATTCAAAAATAACTGAAGAGTAATCTGTGATCATTAACTTAGAAACATTCATTAAAGTATAAGTTGATACCTCGTTCATATTTTTAATTTTAGAATATTTTTTTCCCTCAAGCAAATCATATTTCATAATAGGATGCTTTTTAATCAGTAACACCTCATCATCCTGTAAAGAGTTATTTAATTCTCGCCAGTTTATTCCTGTTTTATATTTTACCTGTTTATTATTAACTTCACGAAAGGTTGGACAGAATATAATTATTTTTTTTCCTTTTAATTCAGAGAATTTCCGGAAAAACTGTTCCTTATCATTTTTATTATTTATCTGATCCAAAAGATTATCTGTCCTTGGAACCCCCAAAGCCTTTATTCTGTCAATAGGAATACCAAATGCCCCAGCATAATATTTTTTTACATTTTCTGAACTCACAATAACCGTATCATACTGATAGTGAGTAAGTTTTTCTGTAAATCGATCGCTAGAAGGATAATCCAGGCTGAATTTTTTAAAAGCGCCACATGCATGCCATATTTGTACTACTTTTTGCTTTGGTCGGAGTTCAACTTCTCTCAAATATTTACAGTAATCATCTGTGACGATCACTCTACTAGTAAGAAGTTTAAAATACATCCCTATTTTTTCTTTTTTTGTATGTGGCAATCGGCTTGCAAAAATAACCTTTTTTACATCAGGCAACGCATGATATACTGCCGCACTATTTTCTAATAAAGCTCCATCGTTTCGTATACTGTAAAAAAAGACTCTGTTAAATACAGGTAAAACCGCTTTTAGAAATGCAAAAAATTGTTTCTTACGTTTTTGCTTCATCTTTATTCTATTCTCTAAACATTGTTTCTGATATAATTTTGTCCTTTTAAATTCAGAGCTATATTTGAACTTATAAGAAAATCTAACGGGAGAAAAAATAAAAATATGCTTTAAAAAATCTCTATCCGTAAGATTTGTAATAATTGGATTATCTATTATTTTTTTAAACTGGAACTCCCTGTATAGTTTCTTACTATCCTTCCAAGGTTTATCTGTAAATAAAAAATTGTGACTCTTTAAAACATTCTTTTTTATTAATTTATTAGAAATTGTATTATCAAGCTTATTATATGTTGTTTTCTTCTTCAGCGGCTGTCGATACCGCAAAACATTCACAACTTCCTGTGTATCGATATTTATAACTTCATTTTCACCCAGATGCTTCATTTTCATGACCACCATATCAATATCGGATGACATGATAGCTTTATACATTTTATTTAATGTATTTTTTTCAAATAAAGCCAGATGGTCTATAAATATTATGGCTGTCCCACGAGCTTTTTTCACAGCTTCATTTTTTGCTTCTGTAGCTGTTTTAGCTTCTAATAATCTTAAATTACACTTCTCCTTATAAAAAATATTTAAATTCTTAGTGCGAGATTTCTGAATCAATACTTCAAATGCTGGGAATAATTGATTATAAATGGAATCCATCATGATATCTAGCTCTCTAAATTTCAGGTTTTCTGTAATTACTATTGAAATAAGAGGTTGCTTTGCCAATTGCTCTGCTTTGAGCAAAGGACGATTTAATCTTAATTCTGGAAGTCCACTGACAAGGTTATCCCATTTTTCCGGAATAATATATTGTTTATATTCCTGTATCTTTTCTGCAATTAATTTAAAGACATTTTCATTTTCTTTCCAAATCTGACGATAAAACTGATCTAAAATACTCTTTACTAACTTCTCATAAATTGCAGATACATAACTGATTTTTTTATATTGAAGCTGCAGCCCCAACCCCGAATTAAAATCAGCTATTTCTTCCATGTCTCTGCTCAAAGAGTCCTTCGCCAGTGTTATAACTTTTTCATATGAATAGAGAAAGTCCTCAAACAGTTCTCTGCTGATCATCTGTGTAACAGAACGCCCCTCCCAACAAAAACGTTTTCTATATTGATTTGTTATTTTGGAACATCCACAGATCATTTTACTCTTAAAGATACAGCTCATTGTAAATATAGCGTCTTCAGAAAATTTAACAGATTCAAACCTTATCTTGTTCTCCTCAATTAAATTTCTGGAATATAATTTATTTCCAAGCATCATAGTCCAGAGAATATCCTCATCATATTTATCAATTTGCTTTTTTACTGATAAATTCTTTGTATGTTGATAAATACTTTTTTTTGCAAGACTAAACTCCTGCATCTTCCCAATGATAATCTCTGCTTTGTGCTCTTTTGCAGTGCGGTACATTGCTTCAAGTGCTCTTTTAGGCATTAAATCATCTCCATCTAAAAATGCAACATACTCACCATGGGCACGATCCAAAGCATAATTCCTCGCTTGTGATACACCTTTATTTTCTTTTGAATATGAAATAAATCTTGTATCTAACTGAGAATATTTTTTCATAATTTCTAACGAAGCATCTGTAGATCCATCATCTACCATCAGTACTTCATAATCATCAAATGTCTGATTTTGTATAGACTGCAATGCCTCTTCTAAATAATCTTGCACATTATACACTGGCATTATAATTGATATTTTTATATTGTTAATCATACTTGTCCTCCATTATTACATAATTCAGTAAGAATTCTCCTGTCTTAGTAAAAGCAGATGATATCTTTTTAAACCACCAGCTAATCCATTTTCCTGACAATAAAATTGTAATTAATACTGAAGTTATAAGCAAAAATATTTTTCCTTGCTGTGTACTTCCTATTACATTTATCACTTGTCTATGATTTAAAAAATATACATATATGAATGTATGTAATATATAAACTTGTAACGTATTTTTTCCCCATGTTGTGTATAAGTGCTCATTAGGAGATATTATACACATAAATAGAAACCCAAACCACACTGCTAGGAGCAAAAAAATCCCTCTGAGGACAATTCCTTGCAGATTGTTGACATGACACACATGATAAGAATATCTTCCTGTTGAAAATATTGTTAATTTTACAATATAATTATGAAAATTATATGTAAGAACGGAAGATATCGACAATAGGATTCCCGTAAGTACCCTATACTTTTTACTTATTATTATTAAAAAATGGGGTCTTCGCTCGCTTAAAGTACATACCCCCATAAAAAAAGATACCAAAAACAAAGATTCTTGACAAGGCCATATAATCTCCGATACTCTGTACACACCCTGCTGCCAATCCGGTAAGAATCAACACTATCTGTACCTTTTTTCTTTCCAAAAGTAGAATATACGGTATCAATAATTGCCAAATAACAAGTGCTAACAAATACCATGGTACACCTCCATCTAAAAATAAGGAGAGTTTTGTATTACCTTCACCAAGTAAAAAATAATCCAAATTTGAAAAGGATATACCAGCAAAACAAATTAAATACTTTAAGAAAATTCTTTTTTATGCCAAATTCTCCATAATTAGAAAAATACCCAGACACGAATATAAAAAGAGGCATATGAAAAAAATAAATTACAGAACGGATAACGCTCATTATACAGGAAGAGTCCTTTAATAGATCCGACAAATGTCCAATTACGACAAGTAATATTAAACCAAATTTCAAATTGTCGAAATAGGGATTTCTCGTATTTAAAGCTGTTTGAGAATTGCTTTTTATCATGATGAACCCTCTCTCATGTTGTTCTTTAGCTTTATTATATATCATATCTAAATATTTTCCAAGATAGCCAGCAGCATTGTTAATGTGTATATTGATACATTATACACATTCTCTATCTTAACTTTTTGGACAGTGTTTGTCTACCATATATGTTAATATTATATTACAAATTTTAATTTTCTCTGGTTGTCAAGTAAGATCTTATTATTTATAATGATATAAAAATATAATCTAGAGGAGTTCACTTATATGAAACACTACATTAAAAGTAATAAAAGTTATTCTAATTTTGCTATATATACGATTATTTTTTGTCTTGTAATAATTTTTATCTATTTCCCTTTTATACATCAACAACATTCTTTTGTCTGGGAAATTGATGGATCTAAACAACACTATCCAGCCCTTGCATATTTAGGAATTTACATACGAGAAACAATATCTAACTTTCTGCACACTGGTCATTTATCATTAAAAATGTGGGATATGACACTCGGGTATGGAGGAGATATTCTTACGACTCTTAATTACTATTCTTTTGGGGATCCACTTGATTTATTAAGCATTTTAGTCCCCTATCGCTATACGGAATATCTGTATAGTTTTTTAGTGATATTCAGAATTTATTTATCCGGGCTTAATTTTTCTTATTATTGCAAAACACATGGTCATGAAGGAATGCATGTTCTCATCGGCAGTATAATGTATAGTTTTTGCGGCTACACTATTATTTTTGCTACCAGACATCCATTTTTTATTAATCCTATGATCTACCTTCCTTTACTTTTGGTAGGTATAGATCAAATGTTGGAAAATAAAAAATCTGTACTGTTTCATATCATGGTCATAATATCTCTTATAAGTAACTTTTACTTTTTCTACATGTTAACTCTTTTTATGTTTTTATATGCATTACTGCGCTTTTTTGAACTTCACCCAAAAGATCAAAGGGATTTCCGTTTGTTTTTTAAATCCTTTTTCCATTGTACAATACAGTTTATACTTGGTATTTTAAATTCAGCAGTGATTTTCCTTCCTGTGTTAATTTCTTTTTTTAATACGGAACGGCTGGATCAACCGCTGCCAGACAACCTATTTTTATACCATCCAGACTATTATAAGTCTTTAATCCCATCCCTGTTTTTCAGCACTTTGAGGAATACTTCCCAATATATTAACACCTCTTACCTTGGTTATTCTGCCTTAGCAATTATATCTTTTGTTTTATTATTTAAAATAAGAAAGAAATTTCTCACTTTCAAAGTTGTGGGACTAACATTATTTATATTTCTACTGTTCCCATTTGCAGGATTTGCTTTGAATGGTTTTTCCTATATTTCTAATCGGTGGACTTTCCTGCTCTCATTTGTCCTATCATATTGTTTTGTGCTGGTTTTTGAATCTTTTATCGCCCACACTAATTTCAGTGTATACGCAAAACTGGCGATTCTAGTATTTGTTATAGTAGAAGTCTCAATCAAAGGATTTTATAACAACTCTCCACTTGGAGACAATCAAGTTTCCGTATATTATGATCTTGGTACCGCAAACAACCGTTTAACTGATAATAGTATAAATTCTTTACATAAAAGAGAACTCACATCTGGATTTCGAGTAGATGTCTTAGATCGCGAAAGCCGGAATTATGGTATTTTGAACCGATTACCTACTGTCTCATCTTATTTCAGTATTACATCTAAATATTCTTCTTTATTTTCAAGATATTTAGGGAATGCCGGAGAAACGGTAACCGTTTCTATCGGAAACTTTGACTCAAGATCAGGACTAAATCTTTTGACTGGAGTAAAGTATGTAACAGAAACTTCTACACATGGGAACCACTCCGTCCCTTTTGGGTATAAAAAGATAAAATCAAAGTCCCGTACACTTTATAATGGGGAAAAAACCATAGACACAATACATAAAAATACTAATTATATTGGATTATTTTCAGTCTATGATAACTCTATTTCCGAGAACAATTTCTTAGAATATAGCACATATCAGCGAGAACAAGTTATGTTGCAGTCCTGCATTTTAGAAAAACAAAACAAAAAAACAAACAAAGACGTTTCCATTGATACACAGGTGTCACAAAATAAAAATGACTTTTTTAAACAAATCAAAACTTATATTTCTAAAAACCCAAAATGCGGTATAAAAGTTGATAAAAACAATAAAATTTATGTCTCTAAAGAAAACTGCACTTTTACTTTTAGGACAAAAGGTGCAAAAAATTCAGAAATATATCTTTATTTTGAGGATTCAGATTTTATTCCAAAGAATTATTCTATATCTTCTACCAATATAATTGCTTTTTCTTCCAATGGTAAAAGTATATATGAATGTAAGGCTAAGAACAGTAGTACTTTAGGAATAGATACTGCTTTATTGAATACAGGCTATAGTAAATCAGACTCCGTAAAAATCTCAGTTATATTTACAAATCCCGGCGCATACTCTTTTAAAGACGTAAAAGTAATACATCAGCCAACCCATAAATATTCACACTATGTAAATAAATTAAAGGAACGTAAAATCAGCAACCTACAGATAGACAATAATAATATATCTGCTGAAATTTGTGTAGAAAAAAATAAGCTTCTTAATGTAGCGGTTCCCTATAGTCCTGGATGGTCATGCATGATAGATGGAAAAGAAACTAAAATAACTCGCAGCAATATCATGTTTATGTCTGTTCCTCTAACAAAAGGCTCACATACAGTTATTTTTACCTACCGAACACCTGGCCTAAAAACAGGTCTTTGTATATCATTAGTAACATCATTATATTGCTTGTATTTCTTCAGGCGCAAACATTTATAAACCTTAAAAACAGAAAATAAAATTTTTTTAGAAAAACAAGGCTACCTTTATCATTGGCAGCCTTGTTTTCTTTTTACCATAATTTTGTATTAGTCGTTATATAATCTGCATCTCTTTGTATGTAATCCCAAGCGGTCTCTTTATCATCAATTACCCATGCACAAATTGTCAATCCCGCACTGTGAAAATCACTTAATGTACCAAGCGATACATTTTTATAATTACAATCCAGCTGGATCCCCCGTCTTTTATAATACGATAAATTATCCAAATCCGGAGAGTTAACAATATGACGAAGACTTACATTGGATGCATCACTATCCTTCATTTTTAGATACCGCATTCCAATTACTGTTTCTAAATTAAAAGAAGTAAACGTATAAGGACGGTCACCCATAATCGACTTTACTTCATCATAAACTCTTTTCATATCCTCATCTTTCATATTTATTTTTTCGCCATTCTTTTGTTCCACCTTCAGCTCTATTAATGGAACCTTTTCACTCTTCTTACATATCTTTAAATATTCCTCAAGACTAGCTATCTGAGTTGCATCCTTTATATTTTTATACTTAGAGATATTGTTACCTCCAGTTATCTTTAGAGTACGGATATCCTCATAATCCATATCCTCAGGTCTTTTATCCACTCCACACATTCTTTTTAATGTCGCATCATGAAGTAAAATAAATTTATTGTCTCTTGTCATTCTTACATCAGTCTCCATACCCCAATACCCTTCTTTTGCTGCCAACTCAAAAGCATAACGGGTGTTTTCCGGAGCCTGGGCACTTAATCCTCTATGAGCAATAAATCGAGTGCTGTCACTTTTTATTTTTCCAATTACTCTTACTTTGTAACTGCCCTTTTTCTTAGAACCGTCTTTGGCAGTTGCCGTAATTGTAGCGTATCCTATCCCTTTGGCAGTTATCTTTCCTGAACTTGATACAGTTGCAATTTTCGTATTAGATGATTTGTATGTAACACCTCTGTTATATGCATAAGACGGTGAAACACTCGGTTTCCTTGTATATGTCTGTCCTACCTCAAGACATTTTTGAGAAGAACTAAATTTTACACTAGATACTTTTTTAGTCTTAACCGTGATTTTACATCTTACTTTTTTTGACTTTTGTGTCTTAACTCTGGCCGTTACATAAGCAGTTCCATTTCCAACAGCCTTGACCAAACCTTTTGAGCTCACTCTTACAACTTTCTTATTACTGGAATACCATTGAAGTTTTTTCTTTTTTGCCTTTGATGGGGTAATTTTCACCTTAAAATATTTTGAGGTTCCCTTATACATAGTCCTCTTTGATTTTACATTTGACCATTTAATCTTCTTCACATAGTAGCTTTTTGCAGATACAAAGTTGCTATTCGACACAAGAAGAATTGTTGCTAACATAAATACTACACAGGTTTTACTAATTCTTTTCATTATCAATACCATTATATTTATCTCCTCTCTTGAAATGAGTGTTTAGATCATATGTTATTAGTCAATGAAGTTTCTGCTTTTCAGTATCCTTTTACTCCTTCCTGTAATGATATGTATCTACCAAATCATGAACCAGTTCTTTCATATTCTCAGTTTCGGCATATGCAGCTTCATACAATTTTTTTAATGAATTCGATAATTTTTTTTCATCTATAACGATTGGTTTCCCTATTTTTATGAGCTTGTTAGGAGTCGTCTTTAGTCCTTCTTCTTCCATTAATAGCTCTTCAAATAATTTCTCTCCTGGACGCAGACCTGTAAATTCTATTTTAATGTCCACATTAGGAGTGTATCCAGAAAACTTAATTAGATTTGTTGCCAAATCCAAAATTTTAACTGGTTCTCCCATATCTAACACAAAAATCTCTCCTCCCTTTGCATAAGCTCCGGCCTGCAACACAAGTGAAACTGCTTCAGGAATTGTCATAAAATATCTTATAATATCTGGATGAGTGACAGTAACAGGGCCTCCCTCTTCTATCTGTTTTTTAAACAATGGAATTACTGAACCATTTGATCCAAGTACATTTCCAAAACGTACTGCCACAAATTCTGTCTTTGATTTACATCCAAAAGCCTGTACAATCATTTCACAGATCCTTTTGGTTGCACCCATAATATTTGTAGGATTTACTGCCTTATCTGTAGAAATAAGAATAAATTTCTTTGCTTCATATTTATCTGCAGCCTTCGCAACATGAAAAGTTCCAAATACATTATTTTTTACAGCCTCATTGGGAGAGTCCTCCATTAAAGGAACGTGTTTATGTGCCGCTGCATGATATATGATATCAGGGTGATACTCTTTGAATATCTTGTCAATTTTCTTAGAATTTCTTACCGATGCAATCAGTACCTTTATATTTATTGTTGGATATTTACGAATTAATTCCTGTTGAATATCATATGCATTATTTTCATAAAAATCAATCAAAATTAGCTGTTTAGGGCCATGCTTTGCAATTTGACGGCATAATTCACTACCTATCGATCCTCCGCCTCCAGTCACCATAACAACTTTGTTATTTACATAGTCCATGATTTCTTCAGTGTTAATTTCAATTTGGTCTCTTCCCAAAAGATCCTCTATCTCAATATTCCTCAAGGCACTGACACTGACTTCATCATTCAATATTTTATACATACCAGGCAGTACTTTAATTTTACACTTAGTTTTACTGCAAATATCAATGATTTTTTTTCTCTCCAAACCAGTTGCACTCGGAATAGCAATATAAATTTCATCAATTTCA
Organism: Anaerostipes hominis (ex Lee et al. 2021); assembly: GCF_002270485.1. GTDB lineage: Bacteria > Bacillota > Clostridia > Lachnospirales > Lachnospiraceae > Anaerostipes > Anaerostipes hominis. The sequence continues at coordinate 374,408 of NZ_NQOG01000001.1, forward strand.
TATTTTTCAGAAGCTTCTAATATCTTCTCACGTTTTCCTACAACTTTTTTGCCTTGAAGATATCTTCCCTGCTTTGTTTCCATATCGTCAATAAAACAAACTACCGTCTTATTAAGTTTGTCCGATCCTGTAATTTCTTTTGCAATCTGATTTCCGGCTTCTCCAGCTCCTATGATCATAATGCGACTTGCATCTTTACGAGATCTTCCAAATAGACCACGTTCCTGCAGATACAGGCGAATAAAACGGTAAAAAAAACGAATCCCCCCTGTTAAGGCAGTTAAAATTAAAGCAAAAATAAAATACCAGGACCTAAACATACGTTCCTCAAACAAAACAAACATAATCATATTGGAGGCAGACGAAATTATATTTGCCATAATAATGTTACGGAATTCATAAATACTAGCATAAAGCCAGAGACTTGTATAGAATTTCAGTAATATAAAAATAAACATTGTCAAAGACAAAATAATATAAATATATTTATTTATTAAAGACAAATAATACGGTTCAATTTGCCCATTAAAACGTACCCACAAAGCTCCGTATGCTGCCAATATTACGGCAATTATATCAAATATAAATAACCCCATTCTGCGTATACTAATTGTTTTAAATATCATAAGTTTTCGTCTCCATTTTAACGTAACAGACAATTCATTATTCTAAAAATTTTACATACCTTTATTTATCTTTGATATAATCACACTTCCTACATTAATGCCAATAACTAACCAACTATATCCATAATTCAGGAAACCGCTAGGCCCAAATACTGCAAATATATACGATATATCGACCAAAATTAAAGTTAATATTATTTTATCGTGTTCCTTAGCATATATTTTAAGTAAAGAAATAAATATATACATTAAAAACATTACATAAACAAGAAATATTATTATACCATATTGAGTGAGTATTTCAGACCACAAACAATGCGGATTAGATAGCAACAGGCCTTTTTCCCCTTCTTGCAAATGTTTCGCATATCCGCCCGGCCCATATCCCAAACCAAAAGTGTCCTTAAAAGTATCTACAAAGCTATCAATATATGAATTGATTCTTATACTGCCAGACGTTCCCGTTCTATCAATCAACTGAGCTTTGATTGTAGACTGTAGATCTGCAATTTCAACATCATGCTCACCACCAAAGCCCGTTAGTATTGATCTGAGAAAACTAAAAATAGCGTTCAATACCTTATGCGACCAGAAATAGGTACTTAAAATGATCACACGATATATTAACTGTAGCACTGATTTCTTTTTTTCCAGTAAGTAATTGAAAAAGAAAACTATACATGATACTCCAACAGCAAAAATGGCGGTCCATGAATCAAACATTCTTAAGAATCCAATACTTACAGCGATAATTATAGTATTAAAAATCATTTCTTTCTTAGTATTAAATACAAAAAAAACAGGGACAAATATCGCTATAAAGGCAGCATAATCATTCTCATTATAAAAGATTGTAGTTGCTATCTTTTTTGATGAATCTATAGTAGAAAATATATTATCACTTAGTTCATTTGCTAGCCTTGATGTATATAGATGATACCTAGTTATTATCTCAAGACATGCTAAGCCTAATAATAGAACATAAATAAATTTTATAGTATTTATAAATATACTGCAATTCGCCTCATTAATTATGCAATATATAACAATAAATACCATCGCGAAGCCTAATGCCAATCCGAATAACTCTTTAATTCCTTCTTTCAAATTAAGATTATCTATTATCAAAAGTTGAAGGCTGCCATAAAGAAGCCAAACTATAAATATAGAAGCTACTATTTTTATTATATGTTGGTGGTTTAATCCATGATTATTATATCTCCACGTAAAAGTAAAACATAAAACAAATAATATTGGTATGAAAATCCTATAGGGAGTTACAACCATCCCAAAGATTCGTATTTGGTGTATACCAAACATCCCAAAGACTGCTAACACACTAACTATCACAGCTAAAGCATTATTATATTTTCTAACTAAATCACTCATCATCTTTTTCCATAAATCCTTTTCATTTGTATAGGTCGGTACAGAAAACAATATCTAAAAGTACTTTACTCTCCCAAGAGCTTTGACTATAATTTTTATAATTTCTTTTATATTGTCTCTATAGCAAAAACTTAATAAACAAATTGATACACAAAACACAAAAACTTTCCAAGGTAATGTCAAGTAAATCACACTTAACATGGACAATAATAATAAAATGATAGAAGAAGCAATTAATTTTTTCATCTGATACGGACACTTATATAATTTTTGAGAAAAGTAAGTAATGAATATGAGCATTAGCAAATATCCGATCCATGTTGTTAAACCTGCTGCAAAAATACCAAACTTTTTAATTAGCAAAAAGTTTAATATAATGTTTGTCAGCGCTGCTACTATTGTAGACAGGAGCATGTACTCAGAACGTTTTTTAAATGCTATACCGTATCCAACAATTGTTACTGCTGCATATAATACTTGAGCGAATAATAATGTAGGCATAACTCTATATGCTTCAAAATATTTTACATCAACCATTATATGTAATATTTCTTTAGAAAACATCGATACTGTAAAAACTATACTTGTAAGAATTAAGTATAATATATTTAATATTTTTGAATATATATATTTACTATTTTCATCGTCCTTTATACTATAAACAAATGTAGTATAGGCTGTATATATGCTATTAGTAAAAACATTTATAATACCTACAAATCTTGCTGCAACACCGTATAATCCGACTTCTGATTCGCCAGTCAAATGTAGTAAAATTATTCGATCAGAAGCAGTTAATATCCATGTTGAAATCACCATAGGAACAAGTGGAAGAGAATATCTTAACAACTTAACATTTAACTTTCTGTTAACATATTTTTTATGGGGTAATTGATCTGTTGTTACTAAATACATTATAAACATTATAACATTTGTCACTAACGTACTTACTATTAAAGCTGAAGCACCAATTCGTAATTTATATACAGTCATAATATTTGATATTATCATTATGCTAGATGCAACTGTATTTAATACACCAAATGTGGTCATGCGATTTTCTACCCGCAAATAAAGTGAAAAGGGTAAATACCACAATTGGCAGATTAATGTTGCTAATGCAATTATAATTATGTAACTATATTCTTGACTTCCTAAGACAAATCTAGAAATTGTTTTAGAAAAAAACATTAGCCCTAAAGGAACCATACTAGTAAATATTAATATAAATGAAATATTAGAAAATACACTTTTTTTATATTCTTTGCTCTCTTCATCAAAATAAAAAGCACTAAATGCGCCATCCAACCCTAATACAAGTATTGGAAATATTAAACTAATTAGTGTAGTAATTGAATCAGAAATTCCTAGTTGTTCCGGAGTTAAATATTTAGTGTATAAAGGGAGTAAAAAAAAGTTAATTGCTTTTGTACATATATTAGAAATCGTTAATATCATACTTCCTTTCAGAAATAATATTAATTTTTCTTTTAAATTCACTGTTATCACCTTATACTATCTTTTAGTGCTAAGCAAATCTTTTCAATTTCTTCATCTTCCAAATAAGGATGCATAGGTAAACTAAATACAACTTCAGATAAATGTTCGGTTTTATCCATATTCCATGATTGAATCATTCTAAAGGCCTTTGATTTATGTATAGGAACAGGATAATAAATCATAACCGGAATTCCATGTTCTTTCATTTTTAAGACAATTCTATTCCGTTCTTCTTTTGATTTTGCTTTTACTGTATATTGAGCCCAGGATGAAAAATAATTTTGCGGTATTTGAGGTATTTCTAATATACTATTTAACATATCAGTATATTTTTGAGCCACAATATTTCTTTTTTTTAATTCCTCATCAAATATATTTAATTTTTCTATTAGGATCGCCGCCTGGATTGTATCTAATCTACTGTTTAATCCAATTGTGTTATTTTCATACTTATCTTTTCCCTGACCATGAACATGAATTGACTTCATTTTTTCATACATGGATTTACTATTTGTAAATATGGCTCCTCCATCACCATAGCATCCTAATGGTTTTGCTGGAAAAAATGATGTTCCTGATACATCTCCAAAACTACATGCTTTTTTTTCTCCTATCCTTCCACCAAATCCTTGTGCTGCATCTTCTAAGAGAAACAAATTATATTTCTCTGCAATAGCTTTTATTTTGTAATAATTAGCTGACAAACCAAATAGATCAACCGCCACAATACCTTTCGGATTTAGTTTTCCTTCCTCTAAAACTACTTTTATTTTCTCCTCTAAATCTACTGAATCAATGTTAAATGTTTTTTCATCTGAATCTACAAATACAGGTGTAGCTCCAGCTAGTGATATACTCTCAGCTGAAGCAAAGAAGGAGAATGACGGAACAAAAATCGCATCCTCTTTCTTTACATTATAAGCCATTAATGGTATTGTTAAAGCATCCGTTCCACTTGCACAGGTAAGCACATACTGTACTCCAGTATATTCCTTTAATTTTTCTTCAAATTCTGTTACTTCTGGACCTTCTATAAAACCTTTATGATCTAGTACACTAGCAATTCTGCTATTTACCTGTCTTTCTATCTTTTCATACTGTCTGTGTAAATCTATAAACTGCATTTCACTTCTCCATTCTTTGATCAGCTTCTTCAAGAATTTTAATAACACGAATTGCTGCATCTGCATCTGTATCTGATCTTGTTCCCATACATATACATTTTCTAAAATGCTCTAGACTATTATATAACGCATCAGATTGCTCTAATTTTGGAATAATTCCTTCTCCACTACGCGTTTTTATTACATAATCTGAATATTCCATATCTTCAATTTTATCAAATCCTTTATCATATACAATCAGCTTATTTAAAACATCCACATCATCATAAACTAGCATCTTCTTTGTCCCAGCTATAATAATTCTTCTTTCTTTTATCGGTGATACCCAGCTAGAAGTTACGTTAGCAATAAAATTTTCGAATTCAATCGATAAAAAAGTAACTGAGGGTTTTTCAGAGTATGCTTTCTTACCAATCGACTTAATATTCTTAGGTATCGGCCCATTTGATAGATAATCTATAATCGATAAATCATGCACACTTAAATCCCACATCGAACTAACATCATTCTTCAATTGACCCAAGTTTATCCTGGAACAATCATAGTAAATAATCTCTCCTAGTTCTCCAGAATCAATAATCTCTTTAATCTTTTTTATAACAGGATGATAAACCATGATATGATCAACATGAATTAAACAGTCTTTTTCATTGGCTATTTGCTTTAATTCTATTGCTTGTTTAACATTATCTGTAAATGGTTTTTCAACATACACATGTTTTCCGGCTAATAACACTCGTTTCGCTAATTCATAATGGGCACTCGTCTCTACAGCCAAAGCAATCATATCTATTTCTTTATCATTAATTAATTCATCAAAATCTAATGAATATTCAACTGATTGCGCATATAGTTCCTTGGCCTTACTAAGTCTGCTTTCTCTCTTATCACATATAACCTTTAAATTATATTCAGAATTTATATTGAGATTTCTAGCAACATTAGGTCCCCAATAACCGTATCCTACCAACCCAACAGTAATCATTTGATTCCTCCTTATCTCCTTAAAGCAAATTAAAAAGATTATTATCTTCTATAGTGCCTTCATAAATTTTCTTCAGATAGTAGGCTACCTTATCTGCATCATGATATCTTTCAACATATTTACGACCTGCTTTTCCTATGAGTGTACGTTTATTGCTATCTGCTAATAAATCACTGACAATTTCATGTAAATCATCAAATTCTGCGCTGACAATCGGTAATTCATTAGGGAACGTCGATCGATATTCTTCTGCAATATATGTTATTACAGGTTTTCCTAAAGCCATTGCTTCTAGAGCTAATACCCCATATGTTCCGCCTGAAATTTGATCTATTATAATATCTGCTTTCTTATATATTTCAAATGCTTCTTGTTGAGTTTTTCCTTCAACTAAAATCAATTCATAGTCACATTTTACCTTTTTTAGAGCCTCTAAAATTCTGTCCGTTCCTTTAATCTTCCTCTTACTCGGAGCATGCACTATTATAGGTTTACTCCTATGTAAAGAATAAATTGGTTCAAATTTCTTAATATCTATCCTTAATGGAACAATATAAACCGGTTTAGATATATTGGGCAAATGTTCTATCAGTTCATAATCATGTAGAATAATCCCATCTGCGTTTATTATCAAGCGGTTTAATCGTTTTTGTCGCTTCTGTTTGTTTACGGTAATAGTATAATTCTCCAGATATTTGTATTCTTTCTCTTTATATGCCCACCTTATATCCGAACCGTGGAACTCTGCAAAAACTTTCATCCCTAACAATTTATCAACTTTCAAATCAAGTCCAAAAGGTAATAATGAATAGCCAAAATGTGAATGTAAAACATTATATTTTGTCCAAGCTTTTATACAAAAACAAAACATTTTAAATCCATAGAAAGGCATTTTTAAAATGTCTTTTTTTATCTTCAGATCGATATCAACTTCATATCCAGATGGATTTCTCCTCCAAACTACCATATTAGAAGTAACATTATTATTTCTTAAGCCTGTAACCGAATTAATTCCTTGTCCTGCCACTTCTGACATACCATGTATAACTTTTAATTCCATACTTATTTATTTAAATTCCCCTTTCATATCAATTGAAGAGAACTTTTCTAATGGAAATTTTACCGGCTGTCCGTATTTCTGACTTTTGTAAATTGCCAAAATTACTTCGACAGCATTCCTTCCTGCTACTGCATCTACATAAGGCCTTCTATCATTTTCTATGGCATTAATTACATCTGCAAATAGACTTGTATGTCCGTTCCCATACACATTACTGGTTTCTTCCTCTAATCCTTTATTTTTAGTATCCTCTTCTGTCTCATCTGAAAAGTTCCAAACATCTATATTATTTGTTGATGTACCGCCAATCTTTACAGTACCTCTTTCCCCAAAAATATATAAGGTTTCTTCAAGATTTCTAGGATAAACATTGGTCGTTCCTTCTATGGTTCCAACCGCTCCATTTTTAAATTTAATTACAGCCATTCCTACATCTTCTGCTTCTAAATAATGATGAAACTGCTGTCTGGTGACCCCATAAACTTCTTCTATTTCATCTCCCATCATCCATCTCAACAAATCGATGCCGTGAATACACTGATTCATCAGAGCACCACCATCTTCTTTCCATGTTCCCCTCCATTTTGCTTGATCATAGTAATCTTTGTTTCTATTCCATCTTACGTGGATAGATCCATGAGACAATTTCCCAAATCTACTTGTCTCTACAGCTTTTCTCAGTTCCTGAATTGCCACATTGAACCTATTCTGATGGCAAGCAGATACTTTAACACCTTTTTCTTCAGAAAGAGCAATAATTTTATCTGCATCTTCTATGCTCATAGCCATTGGCTTCTCTATAATGAGATTTACGCCTTTATCTATCAAATTCAACGCAATTTCCGCATGGCTTCCACTTTCTGTAGCTATGCTGGCCAACTCAGGATTTATTTCTTCAACCATCTCTGTATAGTCTGTATATCGCTTTATACTTCGATTATTTTCAAGCTCATGTTTGATAAGAAGCTCCTCCATCTTTTCTGGAAATATATCACAAACTGCTGCTATTTCAAGGTTATTATTAACTGCAGCCTTTATATGATTCGTTGCTATTCTTCCACATCCAATCAACACATATTTCATAGTTTTCCTCCATCCTTCTACATCAAATATTAACGCATTGTCTTTAAATGTTTTATAAACTTATCATGATCTATAGCTAAATTCCCTGTCACGCTTGCCCCTTTTTCTACATTTTTGGAGACAACTGCTCCCATATTTATGCTCGCTCCTTCTCCAATTTCTAACAACTGTTTAATTGTAGAAGAAAAGCCAACCCAACAGTTATCCTTAATAACTACTCTACCTCCAATTCCCGTGTTTGCAACTATCATACAACATTTTCCTATCTTAGCTCCATGTCCAACATGAACTAAATTGTCTATTACTGTATGTTCTTCTATTACTGTATCATCCCACGGGTATAAAGCTTTATCTATCGCTGTATTTTGTTGTATTTCTACATTCTTTCCTATCACCACTCCACCAACATGTTTGACTACAAAAGTCCTGTCAGACTCTCTCTTTACTTCAAATCCTTCACCACCAATTACTGATCCAGATCTTATAACTGCACCATCTTCTATAATTACGTTCTCTTTTATTGATACAAAAGATTCAATTGTTACATTTTCCCCAATTATAACATTTACATCTGATATTTCCGAAAGTTTGCTTATATTACTTCCCACCCCTATTTTTGTTTTCTCTTTTCTCCTTTGGTAAGAATAATTATCTTTATTAGCAAGATAATTATGAATTTTGAAAAAAGTCAGTCTCGGTTCTTTTACTATGCATTTATTGTTAAAATTAATCTTATCGCAAAGTTCGGCATTGGTCAAAATAAGTGATACATTCTTCGAATATTTCTCAATAAAACGTTCCTCATCTATAAATGTACAAAAATTTTTTATTCCTGTTTCTTTTGAAACCCCCAATGTATCAAATTCCATTTTTCCAATATATTTTGCCTGTATGTTCAACTCTTTTAAAATTGCCTTCAGATCCACTTAAATCTCCTTCCCAAATTCCATCAATTCTGTAGCTACTTGTTCAGCCCTTGCTTCCCAGGTGTTTTTATTAATAGCATCTATTGCACATAATGTTTTCTCTTTTATTTCTTCAAAATGCTCAGATAAAAAAACCAATAACTTTTCTATATCTTTAACATTTGCATCTACTACCCATCCATAATTTTCTTTTTGTACTACTTTTGACAATGATAAGTTGCTTGATATAATAATAGGAGTTCCATATCCCAACGTCTCTTTTGCCTTTATTGGGGAGGACATATCCATATATAAGTTTGATTCCTGACACAATATTGAAACATCCGCTTCCTTATAATATGGAGCTAATTCTTGACTCTTTTTATGTATTATTTTTATTCTTTCACATAATAAATCTTTATATCTTTCTTTATTCATTTCCCACTGTTCCTGAGTAGTACATATAGTTAAAGTTACATTTTTGCAATGATTAACTGCTTTTATAAAAGAATATGGATTATAAATTCCTTTTACTCCTCCAACATAAAAAATATGGAGCTCCTTAGTCTTTCTATCTTTTCTTACTTTTTTTGCATTAACAATATCTACATTTTCTTTGCAACCCGGTGGTAAAGATTTTATTAATATTTCTTTTGATAAGTAATCTTTAAACCCTTCCGCTGGAACATATAAGATCTTTAATAACTTTTTGTAATTAAATAAATCCCATTTATAAAGAGGAATAGTAATACATCTTTTATACCAAGAAACTGCCTCTTTATATTCTGGAAACTTCCAATGCATGTCCCTGTAAAATAGCCCTATAGGTATATGATATTTCTTACATAGGTTAAAAAAATTAAAATCTAAAAAAGGATATCTAGGGAAATGATCTTCTTCTGCTAACAGCGTTGGTTGAGTTAGACTTTCCGAATAGAGAAAATCATAACGTACTCCCTTTTTTAAATTATCCTTTATTTTTAAAATTGCATTCTTTCTATCTTTTCCATAACCTATAACTTTATCAACAATATATCCATTTTGTTCAAATGCTTTTACCATTCTATATGGACGAACTTCAGATCCGGTACCTGGATTCTCATTAATAGGATGAGGATAATGAAAAATACATTTTTTGATCATTTTAATACTCCATTTATCATTTTACAAAGCTTTTATTTACCATAGTTTAGAAAAGAATTTTGCCTAAATTGTTTTATATTCGCCTTAAATATTGATCTAATTTTTTGTCTAGCATTAACTCTTTTTTATTATCCATAAGAGTATTATAATTATCCGCATCTTTTATTTCCTTAAGGCTAAATGTGCCATTTAAAACATTTTCTACATTTTCAATCAACATCCTTATTTCAAGTTCTTCCATTTTCTGACTAATATCATACCAGCTGTCATCTCTTTCAATCTTAATTTTCTTTATATCTATGATCTTACCAACGTCTATCTTTTTATCTATAAAGTGTGCCGTGACTCCTAATTCTTGACCATTATAAACCGCCCATTTAATTGCATCTAATCCTCTTACATCAGGAATAATACCCGGGTGCAGATTTAAAATCCCTATTTTTACACTATCTATAATAAAATCACTTAAAATTCTCGCTCCTGCAACAATTCCTAATTCGATATTTTCGCGTAGAAGAATATTTTTACATGTTTCAGAGTTATGTGGGCATACAAAATAGTCTATTCCAAATCTATCACATATTTCTTTGGTTTCTAAAAATGGCTGTTTTTTTACTTTAATTCTTTTAATAGACTTTGACATATTTAATTCTACTCTAGGGGCAGCAATAACACATTTGATCCGGTAACCCTTAAGAATTAAATTAGACAAAAACGTTTGACTTTTCATATGCAAAAAATCATAACTAAATATTGCAATATTCATTGATTCTCCTTAATTATTTATAAAATTTCTATATTTTTACGATTTATAATATTTTTCATTGCATTCTTGGTATCAAAAACCCACTTAGCATTTTCCTGAACCATTTGATAATCAATTGAACTATGAGAAGCAGTGATCATGACCAAATCATATGAAGAAATAATATTTTTATCAATCGAATTCAATCCACTGTGAAAGTCTCCTTTATCTTTGTACTCAGGAATAAATGGATCATAATAATCAACTAGCGCCCCTTGTTTTTTTAATATATTTATAATATCAATGGCTGGGCTTTCTCTATAATCATCAATATCTTGTTTATATGCAACGCCCATAACCAATATCTTTGACCCATTTAGAGCCTTTTGATCTTTATTTAAGATCTTACTAGCTCTTTCAACACAGTATTCTGGCATTTTGTCATTAATCATCATTGATGCCTCAATCATTGATGTATGGAAACCAAATTCTCTGGCTTTCCAAGACAAATAGTACGGATCAAGAGGTATACAATGCCCTCCTAAGCCTGGTCCAGGATAAAAGGCCTGAAATCCATAAGGTTTTGTCTTTGCCGCGTCAACAACCTCCCACAGACTAATCTGCATTTTATTACACAAAATTGCGAGTTCATTTACTAAACCGATATTTATATTTCTATATGTATTTTCCAATATTTTTTCCATTTCTGCAACTGCAGGAGAAGATACTTCGTAAATATCACCATCAAGTACCACTCTATACATTGCAGAAATAACCTCTTTTGCATCTTCTCCCACTGCTCCAACAACTTTTGGAGTGTTTTTTGTTTTAAATTGTTTATTCCCTGGATCTACGCGTTCTGGAGAAAATCCTAAATAGAACTCCTTTCCACAGCTTAATCCAGATCCATTTTCTAATAATGGTTTTATTAATTCTTCTGTTGTACCTGGATAGGTTGTTGACTCAAGAACTACCATTGTTCCCTTTTTCATATATTTAGCTATCTCCACTGTTGAATTCTTTACATAGCTAATATCTGGTTGCTGATGTTCATCTAATGGAGTAGGGACACAAATCGCAATGAAATCAACATCCTCTATAAAAGAAAAATCTGTAGTCGCTCTTAACTTTCCCTCTTTTACCAGTTTCTCTAAATCCTCATTTACTACATCTCCAATATAGTTTTCGCCCCTATTTACCATATCAACTTTTTCTGACTGAACATCAAACCCAACCGTTTCAAATCCTGCCTTTGCCTTTTCAACAGCTAAAGGTAATCCAACGTACCCTAAACCAATAACACCAACTTTTATCTTTCTATCATTAATCTTTTGTAAAATTTTACTTTTCAATTTTCTATTGCCTCCTTCATAATTTTTCTCAATTTCTTAGTCAACTCATAAAATGAAAATTTTTCAGATGTCTTTATGCAATTTTCACAATATTCTGTATAATCTAATTTACTCAAATTATAAACTGTCTTAACAGCCTGAAAAATATTTTCATTCACAAAAGCACAATTATCTCTTGTTAAATAATTATATCCAAAATCTGCATTTAACATAATGGGTTGGCCTGATGCTAAATATTCAAAAGATTTGTTTAAACTCATTCCATACTTATACAAATCAGATTTAGCAATAAAAATTAAGTTTACAGTGCTTCTACTCAAGATATAAGGAATATATTCCTTCCCCACTTTACCTTTGAAAATTATATTATCCAGCTTTTTGTCCTTAGCAACTCTCTCTAATTCTTCTCTCTGTGACCCTTCTCCAAAAATCAAAAATAAAATATCTTGCATCCCTTCTTCTTTACACTGTTCAGCAACTTTAATTAACAAATGTAATTGATTTGCTTGTCCAATTGAACCTGTATAAACTATTTTAAATTTATTTGACTCCAGATCTCTATCAAAATAAATTTTATTTTCCTTATTATTTCTAAATACTTCTAGATCAACACCGTTGTTAATATATTCAACTTTATGAAGAGGAACATATTTTTCCCACTTCATATCTTTAATATATTGCTTCCCACCTTCCATGGTGAAAATCACTTTCTTTGCATTTTTGTATGTATATAATTCTAGTTTTAATAGAAAATTATGTAACAATCCATTTCTTTTTATTTTTCCAAACTCAACCAAGGTTAATGGCCATATATCACGAACTTCACATATGCATGGAATATTATATTTTTTGCCTAAATAAATGCCTGCGACTAATGTTAAAGGATGGACTGATGATGCTAAAATAATGTCAGGTTTTTTACCATTCTTTATCTTTTGCTTTCCTACTTTTTTTACATTTTTCCAATATAAAATCATATTTAATATTCTTGAGATACCGTTACCTTCATATGGTTTCGTTTTCACGAAGATATAAGGTATGTTATCAGCACCAACTTTTTCACAACTTATGCCCTTTTTTATTTCTATATCTTCTCCTTTATTATGGCCATAATTTGAACAAAAAATATTTACCTCATCTCCATTCCTAATGAGATATTTTGCGAATCCATGATGTCTTCCTCCCCCGTCAAAATACATATCTGTAGCATAATGATTTAAAATCCATATTTTCATAAACTTCTACGTAAGCCTCCCTAATATGTTCAATCTATAATTTTCATATCCAAATACTTCATCATATATACAGATTCTTTATAGTTGCCTATCTCTATCTCATTCTCTTCTTCTAACAAATTATTAAGCATATATTTTGGGAAATTACAACCACACAAATATGCATGTGGATATCCTCCTCCAAACCTTGGATTCACTTCGGATATATAATAATTTCCATTTCTCTCAAACACATCAATATCAATTTGACCAATGAATCCTGCAGTTTCAACGAATCTTTTTATCAGATTAAATAACTTTTTATCTTTAACCGATTTTGATTTATCTGTTTCTCCAGCTCTCATTAATATCTTTTCTTTTATAAAAATGGAGATAACTTTTTTTGATAAGGTATCTATATAAACATCGCAGCCGAACTCTTTACCTTCCATAAATTCCTGAACAATTAAATTGTGATGTTTATTTAAAACATACTTAAGATCACTTATGTTTTCTATTTTTTGAATATCAATGCTACAACTCCCCCTTCGTGGCTTCACAAAAACAGGAAACTGTAATTCACTTTCAGCAATTGCATTTTTCACATTTTCTATGCCACAAAAAGTTTTAACAGTAGGGAAGTGATTACTTTTACAGAATTTATAAAATTTAAGTTTATCAAAACACATATCAACTTCTTCATAATTAGATAAGAACAATACAATATTACTTTTTTGAAATAGCTCTTTATTTTCAGCTAATAATGAAAGTTCAGGATCAATCAATGAAAATATTCCATCAATATTCTCTTGCTTACATATATCCAATATAACTTTTAAATATTCCGGATCGTCAATACGTGGAACAATGTAATAACCATCTGCTTCATACAAAGATGGCGCTAATGGATCACAATCTGTGCATATAATTTTCCCTTCATCTCCCAATTCTTGCTTGAAAAATTGAATTAACTTATTTCTAGTTCCCGTACTCAATGCTAAAATATTCATCTTATTTCCTCATTTACTACCTAAATATTCAGTAACATTCCACTTTTTTCTCACACATTCAATATCACAATTAATTTTTTTTAAATATACTGCAGGAAAATATTTAATAAACAATGGGCTCAAACACATCGTATACGAACCAACTTTATAATATTTAATTAAATCTCCTTCTTGCAGCAACTTATAATTTTTCAGATGAAAAATTCTATCATGTTCCATGCAAGTAAAACCTGAAATGATCTGATTATCAACCACCTCATTATGACTATTACTCTCAATATCATAAAAATACTTTGTTTTTGTCATAAGAGGATCTATATCATTTCTACTTCCATCTGTTGTTATAAAAATATTTCTATTTGTTTTTTTGACATCGATCACTGATGTTACAAACGAGACAGGCGATGCAATTATAGACGCACCTGGTTCCACTATAAGAGTAATTCCATGAGAATTCATAAAATCACCTAAAACACACTCCACTTGTTCTATATAATCTCTATACGAAGGTTTATCCGTCAGTCCGCCAAAAAAACCTCCACCAATATCAACATATTCCAAATCTAAATTATATCTTTCAATTACACTTCGAGCTGTTTTTGCAATAGCTTTATAAATATTTAGACTTCTAGTCTTACTACTAGTATGTAAATGTATTCCTGTAATTTTTATATTCTTTTGGCAATTTAAAAGATCTATAGCTCTGTCCAATTCCTTATTATGTAAACAAAAACCAAACCGTCCTCCTTCATCTCCACATGCGCTTTCTAAAGGACACATTTTCTCTATGTCAAAATTAATTCTAATCCCAATTTTATACTTCTTATTTTTATTTAGACAATCCAACCACCGGATTTCCCTTGTTGTTTCTATGTTAACAATAGCTCCCGATTCTATGGCATCTAGAAATGTTTTTTGGTCTTTCATGGGCCCATTATATATAATATTTTTTCTAAGATAACCTAATGTAACTGCTAAATTATATTCATCGTAAGAAACAACTTCTGCAAAACAATTATGATCTCTCATATATTCACATAAATAAGGGAGAGAGTTTGTTTTAAAAGAATATCCAATTTTCCAGTTATCAAACTTCTGTGATAATGCTTTTTGCATATCCCGTATGTTATGATCTAGTTCCTTCTCATCAATCATAAAATATGGTGTCTCTAATATTCTCCTATCCATTACCTTTAAAATCCTCCATTGTTTCCGATGAGTCTGAACTTATTCCTTCTTTTTTTAAGACTGCTTTTACAGTATACAAAAGAATTTTACAGTCAAATAAAAAACTAATTTTGTGCACATATTGGATGTCCTTTTTAAATCTTTCATCCCAGCCCAAACAGTTTCTCCCATTCACTTGCGCCCATCCCGTTAAGCCTGGTCTTACATTATGACGTTTCTTTTGCTCCTCATTATATAAGGTAATATATTCGACTAATAACGGCCGTGGCCCTACTAGACTCATTTCACCTTTTAGAATGTTAAATAATTCTGGTAATTCATCTAAACTGGTAGCTCTTAACTTCTTACCGAATTTTGTCAATCTGGCTTCATCAGATAACAATTCTCCTTTAGAGTCTTTTTTATTGGTCATTGTTCTAAATTTGTATAATTTAAATATTTTTTCATTCAATCCAGGCCTACTTTGCGTAAATATTACGGGCTTTCCAAGTTTCACTCTTACCAACACTGCAACCAGTAAAAAAACAGGAAATAGAACACAAATAGCAATTATTGATACTGTAAAATCAAAAAAGCGTTTTATATATTTTACATATACTTTTTGGCTACTCTTCATTTTCCAAAACATCCTTTAACAATTTCACATACCTTATTTAAATCATCTATTGTCATTTTTGTATCGGACGGCAAACATATACCCCTTTCAAATATTGATTGTGCTGTTGCCTCATTATTTACGTAATCAAATTTCTCAAAATACGGTTGCATATGCATTGGTTTCCATATTGGCCTAGCCTCTATATTCTCGTCTTCCAATGCAAGCTGAATATCCAAAGGGGTAATCAGACATGTTTTTGACATAATAAATGAAGATAGCCAACAATTACATTCTTGATATGCCCCATGTATTGGCATCATTGATATATCTGAAATGCCTCTAAACGATTCTTCATAATAATGAAAAATCTCCCTCTTCTTCTCTACCCTTTGCCCGAGAACCTTTAATTGTCCTCTTCCGATTCCTGCTACGATGTTACTCATCCGGTAATTATATCCTAATTCTTTATGTTGATAGTAACGCTCAAGTTCTCTAGCCTGTGTTGCCCAAAATCTTGCTTTTATAGCCATGTGTTCTGCATTTTCCGTATTACACAAAAGCATTCCTCCACCAGAGGATGTAATAATCTTATTCCCATTAAAAGAAAGAATTCCATAATCTCCAAATGTCCCTGTCATTTTCCCTTTATATAATGACCCAAGACTTTCTGCTGCATCTTCCAAAATTGGAGCACCATACTTCCTACAGATCTCCCGAATTTCATCTATTTTAGCTGGAATTCCATACAAATGAACTACAATAACTGCCTTTGGTTTTAATCCTTTTGTCTCATAATGCTTAAATGCTCTCTCAAGAGCATCCGGACTCATATTCCAACTTTCTTTTTCACTATCAATAAACACCGGAATCGCATTTTGATAAATAATTGGATTAGCGCTTGCAGAAAAAGTCAAACTCTGGCAGAAAACAAGATCTCCTTGTTCCACACCTAAGGCTTTTAACCCTAAATGCAGGGCAGCCGTTCCTGAACTTAAAGCAACTGCATCATTTGCTCCAGTTACTTCACAAATTTCCTGCTCAAATTTATTTACATTCTCCCCAAGAGGAGCAATCCAATTGGTATCAAACGCTTCTTTTATGTACTCCATTTCATATCCTTCATCGCTCATGTGTGGTGACGACAAAAAAATCCTTTTATTCATTCAAATTCTCCTTATCACAAATTACAGTTATTATATATAATAAAGAATTAAATATCGCTTACTTGATTCCCTATATTATAATTATTTTTCTGCTGATTAAGAACTAACATTAATATAATTGAATAAACATAAGTTTCAATTAAAAACTGACATTCAAATAGATTTACGACAAACATAAAACAAGCGCAGATCAACCAATAGTCCGTTTTTTCATGATCCATCTGAATCACCTTTTTTATCAATATTAATAAAAATAAAATAAAAGCAAATACTCCGCATACAGATATTGTGCCAAGGTATCCATTATGGAAATCAAATGCCATCATTTGCCTTCTCTGTTGCTCTGCCCTTACAGGATCTTTGTAAATTTTCATAAAAATATCTTTTCTTTTATTTTGGCTATTTATAACGCTTCCTGATCCCCAAAAATCCGTGAGTTTATTTGTGTTAATATCATACTTCCAGATCAAATATCTTCCGGTACTTCTTTGGTTTAGTTCTTGCTCTATTGGATTCATAACTTCAACTTTACTAATATCAGTACTGTTTTTGTAAACTACACCATATAGTCCTGCTGTCATGCACACACATGCCACAAAAACTAATGTCACAAAAATTTTAATTATATACTTTTTCTTTGATAGCTGCATTAATACATATCCTATGCCACATACCATGAGAGCCACTTGTGCACTTCTAGCATGAACTAAATACATAAAATATATGGAAAAAGTACAGTACAGCCAAAAAAATATTTTTCTCTTTTTAAACACTGCCGCTGCCAAGACAACGGCCATACCTGTTAAAATTCCAGCTCCATTTGAATTTGTATATAGTGAAGCGTAAGGGAAGCTTGCATAGCTGCTATATTTTGTAAGCCAAAGCACCACTCCCCCTTCCGGCGCAAACACTCCTTTGGGAACAGCGTAAAAAATAAATATATTTAAAATATTTATAATTAAATTCAAAAAAATATACACTTTAAAAACACTATTTAAATTATCTATATACTTTAAACTATAATAGCCTATAATTATGAGACCAAAGATCTCATAATATATTGTTTCTAGAGCATTTTGATCCACAGAAAAATCTCCAAAAAACAAACTTCCACACCGAACAGTAAAATATAAAATAATCATCCAATTATTCTTTAATATATATTTCACTTCACCTTTTGTAGTATATAACAAGTTCCACAAAAAAGGAATCCAAAGAAGAAATGTTATATAAAATAACATTTCTAATCTTAGATTCCATTCTAGCATTCTAGCAAAAACTGTAGTTTGAAGAAAATATATACAAATTATTATTCCTATAATCCATTTGGTAATATGACTATTTACCTTCTTCATCTCTCATCTCTCCAAAATGCCTAATCTTCTTGTAATTTTTTACTGTTATTAACCTTTATTATATCATATAATAATAAATTTACAAATAATTCTCTATTTTTTATATTTTTGTACTGATTTTTTTATATAAAAACTACCGAAAACAAAACACAGCATTATAAAAAATATTAACGTGTAAGTAATCCAATAGTTCCGCCTTTTATGTTTTTCTTTAGTCAGATAATTTTCTAAATAACGCATTATTTTCATAATGTATCTCCTCTTAAACTAAGATATTAGAGTTTAATTTTTTTAACTTTCTCGTTTCCGCTTCGGTCTACCACATAAACCGTATAATACCTGCCCCTCTTCGCCTGAAAGCTGGCACTGCCTTTCTTATTCTTCAGCCTGCTTCCTTTTTTTCCTTGCTTAAAATAAGACGCAGATTTTTTCCCTTTTGCATATCTGAATTTTAATGTCTTTTTGCTCTCGTCTGAGGCTTTTATCCTAACTTTTGCTTTTGAACGGCTCTTTTTATATACTTTGACATTAAGCTTCGGCGGCTTCCCGGCAGTGATCTTTACGGTCTTCACTGTCTGGTTCCCTGCGCTGTCTCTGGCAAAAACCGTATAATACCCGGTCTTTTTTACTTTGAGTGTCCCGTTTTTTACGTTATATCCCTTTTTCCCGTTGGAAAAGTAAGCGGAAGTCTTCTTTCCCGTTATGTATCTAACTGCAGCAACTGTTGTACTGCCTCTCTTTTTGGCACTGACCTTTGCCAGAGAATAATTCTTCTTCTGTGTTGTTTTAACTGTAATATATGGTGGATAGTAATTGGAATTCACAGTCTTTTCAGCATTCAAATATCCGCCGGACGCCACTTTTCCATTTAAGCTGCTGATTCTGGTTGCTCCGCGCTTCAACGCATTTTTCGCCATAGCAGGGGTTATTCCCGGATACTTTGCGTAGATCAAAGCGGCCGTACCGGTAACCATAGGCGCTGCCATAGAGGTTCCGGTCTCAACGATCCCCCGTTCATTAACACCCAGGCTGAATATGTCCGTCCCCGGCGCTGCCAACAGAACACTTTTCTTTCCATAGTTTGAATAGGATTCTAAGTAACCTGTGTAATCAAGATTTGCAACCGATATCACGTTGCTGTAATTATAGCTGGCCGGATAAGCAGGATACCTGTCATTGTTGTTTCTCTCATTTCCCGCAGCGCAGATAAACAGCATATCTTTACTATCTTTTATCACATCCCTGAGCATCTTATCGTTCTGGTAGGATCCAAAGCTAAAATTACATATCTTGGCCCCCATCTTTTTGGCATATTTTATGCCCTTGATGACACTCAAGGTTGTTCCTTCTCCTTTTCTCCCGCCCAGAACCTTGATGGTCATAAGCTTTACATTGGTGCCCGATGCAATCCCCGCTATTCCATAGCCATTGTTGCGCACAGCGGCGATAGTCCCCGCTCCGTGGGTCCCATGGTCATCCTCATAATTATTGTAGCTATAAGCCCTGTTTGAATAGACTTTGTTATTGTTATTATAAAAATTCCAGCCATAAATATCGTCTTTGTAGCCGTTTTTATCACTGTCTTTCCCGTTTTTCTTTTCTTTCGGATTCTTCCACATAACGGACTTAAGGTCAGTACTGGTGTAGTCAACTCCGGTATCAATATTGGCCACAATGACCTTACTCGTATTTTTTTTGTTCAGCTGTTTCCAGAGATTCTTTACATTAATATCCAATCCCTTTTTCTGTGGAATCGTAACACCCTGTCCCCCACCCTGAGTGCGGACAAAGTCTGTAAGGTTTGTTCCATAGTTATAGAGCCCCCACTGTGCATAAAAGAAAGGATCGTTAACACCAGCCGTCTTCATGGCGCGCTCTCTCTCTGATACTCTGCCGTTCCCGTCTACCAGCCGATAGACATAGTTTGGCTGTATATATTCTACGTCATCATTTTTGTTCAGTTCTTTCACTGCGGCTGCCGTCTCTTTTTTCGTGTCTGCCTTTACCACCGCTACCGTCCCCGTTACCTGTTCGGCTTCTCCTGGTGTTTCCTCTATGATATTTTCCTTTTTTGTCTCGGATACACCGTCTTTGAATTTTACAATGACCTCTTTTGTCTTATATTCATTTGGGTCTGTCACTGATGCCGCGGTACTCTCAGAATTATCGGCCCGGACTGGCTTTGTCCCTGGCTGAATGAAAATAAGGCCCCCTGCAAGACAGATTGCAGTCAATGTACTTATGGCTCTTCTCATACTCTTTTCCTCTTCTTTCTGGATACTACAATATAAATTATCAAGATGATCCCTGCAGCTGTACTGACAGCAACCCCCGGGATCAGCCACGGAGTTGTGTAATTTAACGTGATCTTGTGTTCACCCGGCGTAAGGACTAACCCCATATACATACCGTTGGTTTTTAATATTTTGGTCTTCCTGCCGTCTACTTTCGCTGACCATCCCTTAGAATATGCCACCGGAATACACAACAATTTTGTTTTCCTGGTCTTGATCTCCCCTGAAAATACATTGTCTTGATAGGTAATATTCTGAAGTGAATTCTGCTCTCTGTTTTTCAGCTCTTTCTGCATCTTTTCAGGATTTACAGAGATCAGAGAGATGGACTCTACACTGTATGTTCCGGAGCTTAAAAAATTCACTTCAAAGTCCCCGTCACCGGTAATTCTCATTAGATAATCATGGCGTCCGAAATAGTAGGAACTCATCTTATCCTGAATATAAATATGCTGTTCCTTTGAGCCGTCCATGACATCGATCCCTTTGTTGCCTTTTTTCCCTTTTAAGGCAATATCTGAGATGTTGGATTTGTTTTTTGTCAAAGGGCTGTACCGGAGATTCTTAATATAGATGTAATTCTCCTTTTGGGAATTCAGTTTGACACGATACTTTTTGGTCTTTCCTCCCTTATTGACCGACAGGCTTTGTCTGCCGGAAAGTCGTTTCTCTCCAACATGTACAGAAGAACGTTCCTGCTTCTTAAGGCCTTCTACACCCTCATTCAGAACCGCCGACTTGATCATCGCCTGCTCACGTTCTGCCCCGTTCATGGAGTCGTACTCCTTTTGGCTCATCCATGAATCATACGTATACCCAAACGGAAGGGCATATGGGTTTTCATAGAGCCTGACCCCATCTGTCTCATGGAGCAGACGGCAGCCCTTCAGGTTTTCATTTTCAGGCACCATAATATATTTGACCGAGGCAAGGCTTAACAGCCCCTGTCTCAGATCCACACCATGATACTTGTCAGCATACTGCATGCCCAACGTTTCATAGCTGCGCACTGTCTCCATTGTCTCCTTCGGGATAATGCTGTAGTAAGCGCTGACTGTATTCAATTCGTCCAGAACACCATAATTGTGGAACCTCTGAGTTTCATTGTGGACTCTGACCATCTGACCTGCAGCCTGCTTTTTCAGCTGTTTATTTTCATCAGAAGAAAGCAGTCTCAAGGCTTCTCCATGGTTTAAAAACTCACTGATATAATTTCTTCCGCCGTCACCGAAACGGTAAAATCCATGGACCCCGATGCTGATCACAATCAGCACTGAGATAACAATTTTGGTAGCTATATTCTTACTGTCCATGTTTTTCCACTGAAAAAACAGTAACACCAGGTAAAACAAAAAGAGAAAAATACCGGCTATATAGGCTCCATCATTTTTAAACACATCCGGCTTGCTCAGCTCAGCCACTCTGATGATCAGATTATAAATAGAGATGCCGATCAGGATCCCCATGATCTGGCGCTTGGACATATGAAAAAGTCTCGGATACATCTCTGCCACAAGCAGTGCAATGATGAACGTAAAGACAAAACTCCAACGGTTTGTGACGTAGGAAAAACCGTTAAAGATAAATCCGAACACTGGAAGTGCCAGGAATATGATACAGCCCAAAAAGGCCAGTTTGTATTTTTTATGTTTCATCCGGCGGGAATACATCAAAAACAGAACAACGATGCCTGCAATGGGGATGAAACCTACATTGGTCGACTGTCCGCTGTTTCCGTATCCCACAAAATTCTCCAGGAATAAAATATAATACTTGAACGGATAAGCGATCAGATTGTGGACCTGCCCGCCTCCGCGGCCGTTTCCTAAAAAGCCATAGACCGCAGGCAGAAGAATCACTGCTGAAAGAGCCACTCCCAGAATATAATATCCTGCGAATCCTCTGAGCAGCACGAGAAAGTTTTTAAGCCTGTCCTCGGCATAGTATTGATAAAACCGGATCAGTGCATAGATGACTGTAAAAATCGTCAACATGTATAAGAAATAAAAGTTACTCATCGATGCCACCGCAGTGACTGCGATAAACAGGTAAGGACGTTCTTTTTTATAGATCTTTTCAACGCCCAGGCACAGCAGTGGAAAATAAATCATCGGATTAATAAAAAATGGATGCCTGAGTCCTGAACGGAAAATAAAACCGCAGAACACATACACAAGAGCCCCCAGCACAGAAGCGAAATTATTTTTGTTCATCTTTCTGCAATATAACATAAAGGCTGTTCCCGCTAAAAACATCCGCAGAAGGATCATAAAATTATACATAACTTCCGTATGTTTCATCGGCACGAAGATATACAGAAGATTCAGCGGATCACCGATGGCATAATAATTTAACGTGGATAAAATATCTCCTCCGTAGCCAAGATTCATATTCCACATAGGAAGTGACGGATGCCCTAAAAAAATGCTTTTCACTGCTTCCCGCAGATAATGACCCCAGTAAGCCAGCGACTCAAAATGCTGGGTCAATCCGTCTTCCACGCCTGCGGCCCAGATAAACGATTTTCCTTCTGCGATAAACGGATAAAAAGCCGCAAAACACATTACAATAAATAATATGAAATATAGCAAATAATATTTCTTTGTACTCCTTTGTGATGTCATATCTTTGTCGCTCCTTTTAGAATCTTCTTCGTTTCCTCAAAACCAAAAGCAGGCCAAGGGTAAGTATACTGACAGCCGCACCGGGTACAAGTCCCGGCGTCCGGTAAGTCATCTGAATCTTATGTTCTCCCGGTGTCAAAAGCCAGCCCATATACATGCCATTTACTTTTTTGATCTTCATATCCCTTCCGTTATCCTGGGCTTTCCATCCGCTGGAATAGGGGATGGGGATGCAAAGTATCCTGTTTTCCTTCACAGAAATTTTTCCTGAGAAGTCATTATCCTTATATGAAATCTCCTTCATGACACTATTGTCTTTCAGACGAATCAGCTGATGCAGAGTTTTGTCCTGGCTGACAGCCAAAATCTTCAAGTTATCTACTTTATATTTCCCGCGTTTATTAAAAATAATACTGAGAGTCTTGTCCTTCAGCCTTCCAAGATGCAGTATATAGTCTTTTCTTCCAAAAGAATAACTGCTTCCTTTCTGCTGGATCCTGAGTTTCTGTCTCCAGCCCTGGCCTGACAATGTTATAAAATATGTATTTTTTCCTTTTCTGTTGTTCTCATATTCCAATCCCTTTATATAGAGATAATTATCCTTTCCCGGTACCATTTGAATTGGTAGCTGGTACATCTGACGCCTTTTTTTTATCTTTATCGATTTTTTCTTTAATGGGACATTTCGCTCTGTGATTGAAAACTGTGGATCTCCTCTGCGGATGCCCTGCTCTTTTTCGTCCAGCACAGCGCTCTGAAGCATTGCCTGCTCTCTCTCAATCCCGTTCAGCTTCTTGTATTCTTCCGCTGTAATATAAGAGTCATAGGAATATCCGAATGGAAGAGCATACCTGTTTTTTAAGAGCAGCCTGCCGTTTTTTATAGAAATTGGATCAAAGCCTTTCTTCTTCCATGCTTTTGACGCATTTTTGCTATACTTTACAGAAATATATTTGACTCCATTCAGACCATACAGTCCAGTCCTGTGGTCCAGTCCCTTGAACTTAAATAAATACGTCAGATTTAATGTCTGAAAGCTTTCTACTGTCTTCCCTACATTTCCGTTTGTAACGCTGTAGTAGTTATTTACTGTATTTAAATCAGCAGCCTGTCCGTAGTTGTGATTCAGGCTCTGATTGGTGTTCACACGGAAAACGCCAGAATCTCCTGTACTTTTTAAACCCTTCGCTGAGTCATCCACCAGCGATTCATATCCCGTTCCGCTGTCTAAGAAGTCTTTGGTGTACTTTCCTTTCTTAGGCCCGAACCGATAATAAGAATGTATTCCCAAGCTGCCGATGATCAACAAAGCTATCATCACAGAACTGATCACGCTTTGATATGCCGCTCCTGTCTTCTGGATCAGGCAGATACATAAAAAACTGCCTGCCAATGCTATGATAGCACTGTTAGAACCATATGTATAGAACCCGCCTCCAACAAATTTTTGAGCAAACACACTATAAACAGCCAACAGGCCAATCACAGCGGCAACCAGCCATTTTTCTCTGTTCGTCATTGAAAACAGCTTCGGATACATTTCTACAAAAATCAATGCGACAATAAATCCTATGACAAATGTCCAGCGGTTTGTCACATATGCAAACCCATTCAAACCATAACCAAACACTTTGACACAGAGAAAGATCAGTGCCAGTCCAAATGCAGCTTTGAATGGTGTATATTTTCTGTCTTCATTCTTTGCCGCAAACAGGAGAAGAACGGCTAATCCTGCCACAGGAACAAAACTTAAAGAAACCGAATTTCCTGAATTTCCAAAACCAACGAAATTCAGCATTACACGGCTGTAATACCGCAGTGGGTAGAATAATCCCACCGATATATTCTCGCTGCTCCGTCCGTTTCCAAGAAATCCTATGACTGCCGGCAACAAAATAACTGCGGAGAGTCCCAGTCCCAAAAAATAATAGCCGGAGAATCTTCCCACTGTCCGTATAAAAGTCATAACATAATTTTCCCGGACATAGGAAAAAAAGCGGATCAATGCATATAAAAATGTAAATACAGTGAGCATATAAAGAAAATAATAGTTGCTCATAGCCGAAATACATACAGAGAATATAAACACATACGGTTTCTCTTTTTGAAATATCTTTTCAGCGCCAATCAAAAGAAGCGGTAAATAGATCAGCGGGTTCAGGAAAAATGGATGCCTTATGCCTGCCCACAGTGTAAATCCTGTAAACACATAGATCAGAGAACCAAATACAGTTGCCCTGTGCCCCTTCTTCATATATAAACAATAGGACATAAAGGAAAGACCTGCCAGGTACATTCTGAAAATGATCATAAAATTATACAAATACTCTGTATTCTCTTTAGAAACAAGTGCATATACAAGATTCAGCGGGTCCCCTATAGCATAATAGTTTAATGTAGATAATATATCTGCGCCATATCCAAGACTCATATCCCACATAGGGAGCGAGGGATGTCCTGCAAAAAGATTCGAAAAAAAGCTCCGCAGATACTCGCCCCAGTAAGCCAGTGAATTTAAATGCTGGCTTAATCCGTCACCTGCCATTGAAACCCATATCAGAGACTTCCCGCTCTGATACATAGGGTAGAACACAATGCAGGATATGACCGCAAACAATGCCGTATAGATCAATCCACTTTTTAATTTTTTATTCTCTCTCATGATTCATACCACCTATCCAAAAAATTCCATAAAACTAAAGTATTCGTTTATTATACCATAAGTCGGCAATAATTTAAGCTCTTTCTAGTCACTTCTCTGGATTGTAAGAAAATCTTCACATTCTTGCAAACTTTTATCAGAGGTTTTATACTATAATAAATTTTAAACATATAATATATAAGAAAAGGATACTATCATGATGATTTTAATTAAAAAACTTTGGTATAATCAAGGGCTCCGCTATCTTTTTTTCGGCGGTTGCACTACCCTTGTAAACCTGGTGATATTTAATGTGCTTGTTTATACGTTCCATATCAATTATACCGTCAGCAATATTATTTCTGTCATTGCGGCAATACTCTTTGCCTATGTGGTCAATAAGCTTTTTGTCTTCTCTTCCAGCTGCAGTTCCTGGAAAGAAGTATTTTTAGAATTTTACAGGTTTGTGCTGGGCCGTTTATCTACTATGTTCATTGAAGTCGGCGGCGTCTATGTCCTTGTACAGTTTATTGGACAGGCCAAATGGCTGGCCAAACTGGAAACACAGGTGATCGTAGTGATCGTAAACTACTTTATCAGTAAATTTTTAGTTTTTAAACATACACAGCCAGAAAGAGATTAACATTATGAAATTAGATAAAGCACAAAAGATAATGCTTGCACTGACTCTGGTCTTTGCCCTGTGTCTGGGAGTCATCGG
Organism: Anaerostipes hominis (ex Lee et al. 2021); assembly: GCF_002270485.1. GTDB lineage: Bacteria > Bacillota > Clostridia > Lachnospirales > Lachnospiraceae > Anaerostipes > Anaerostipes hominis. The sequence goes on from NZ_NQOG01000001.1 coordinate 401,128, forward strand.
CTCTTCATTTCCCGTCAAGGAAGATGCCACACCCCAGTACCTTGACACCTTAGATCTTAGAGGTATCGACAACATTATGATCGTGGCACATCCTGACGATGAGTCTCTATGGGGAGGAGCGCATCTGGCAAAGGACCGGTACCTTGTTGTATGTCTCACCAACGCCAATACATATCATCTCACCAGATACAAAGAATTTAAATACGCTATGAATGTAGCCGGTTCTCCCAGCATCATGCTGGATTATCCGGACTATGTAAACAGAAAACGGGTTTCCTGGGAACCATACAAAAACAGGATCGAAAAGAACATCCGCACCCTTTTAAGATACAAAAAATGGAAGGTCATCGCCACCCATAATCCGGAAGGTGAATATGGCCACCCTCATCATATTGGCACTTCAAACATTGTCACATCCGCCGCGAAGAAAGAACATGATTTTGATCACTTATACTATTTCGGTAAGTATTACCGCCAGCTGCCTCCAGAGAGGCCCATCGGTCCCCCGGAAGACCCGAAATATATGAAGATCAAAAAAAAGATGTTCCCATTCTACAACCGGGAACGCCGTACAATCTGGAAACACAGACAGATGCACTACTTTGAAAATTGGGTAAAGGCTTCAGACTGGAACGAAGGAACAAAAAGCAAAACAGCGGAAGGAAATCAGCCTTGATTTCTTTCCGCTGTTTTTTATTTCTTCTGTTTTGTGATCTCCGAAATAATGTATCTCGGCCTCATTTTAACTTCCTCATATATTTTAGACAAATAATATCCGATCACTCCTAAACTGAACATCAAGATACTGCCAATGATCAACAAGAGCAGGATCACTGTGGTGAAGCCTGCCACTGCCTTTCCGCTGAAATATAGGTAGAGTGACTGTACCGCCAAAACAACTGCAAATAAAAAGAAGATGACGCCACAGAATGTAACAACCTGCATAGGTACTGCACTGAAAGACGTAATATTATTGATCGCATATCTGAAAAGTGACTTCATAGACCATTTTGATTCTCCGGCTTCCCTCTCTTGTACGTGGAATTCTACATAAGTAGTCTTAAAGCCCACCCAGGAGGACAGTGCACGGAAAAATACATTCCGTTCCGGCAGCTTAAGAAATTCGTCCACAGCAGTCCGGTCCAGAAGTTTAAAGTCCGATGCTCTTGACATATCCACACCTGTGGCATTGCTGATAATCTTATAAAATGTCTTGGCAAAAAACTTGTGGATCATCCCTTCTTTTCCTCTGGATGCCTTTACTCCCTCGATCACCTGATAACCCTGCTCCCAGAGCCTGTACATAGTCACCAGAGTCTCAGGAGGATGCTGGAGATCGCAGTCCATGACTGCCACACAATCTCCAGAAGCATTGGCGATCCCTGCAAACACAGCTCCTTCTTTTCCAAAATTCCTGGAAAAGCAGACCCCTTTTATATTTGGATTCTCCTCAGATACTTTAACAATCTTTTCCCATGTCAGGTCCTTAGACCCGTCATTGACAAACACCAGTTCATAACTTATGTTTTCTTCTTCCATAAGCTCTGGTATGATCCTGGCCGTCTTTTCTATCATTTGTTCTTCATTGTAAGCCGGAAGAACGATTGACATTGTCTTCATAAATAGGCTCCTATTCTGATACTATAATCTTCACCTGGACATTTCCAATAATATCCATATTCTTTACTTCTTTGAGCTGTACCTGCACCGTGTGTGTTCCGGTCTCATAGACAGACACATCAATCTTTGGATTCAAATCCTTAGCTGTCAGTTCATCCACAACTGATTTTAATCCTGTAACCTTGATCGGCACTTCAGATTGGTCAAACTCTATATGATAGTTATTCTTATTGTTGATCAGCTGAATCTGGTCCGTAGAAAGAGTGATCATGCGCTTTTTATTCTTCTCAATATTTGCTTTGACTACAATATCCTCGATCTTGCTTGTATCCTTTACAAACGTAATTCCCTCCGGAAGCTTGATATCTTCTGCTTTGATGGTTTTTTCGATACTCTTGGTACTGCTGCTGATATCAATGGTGGACAAAGCGATCTCGTCCACTTCATCCAGAACGTCCTTTTCTCCGGTGATCTCGATCTCTTCCGGAGAGTAGTCGATACTTCCCAGAGCATACCCTTTTGCAGGAGTTCCTTTTGTCTTTACTACGATCGGTACAGTCTTGGTCCTGCTGAACTTGATCCTTACTTTGACTTCATCGTCATCCAGCTTCAGCCTGGACTGGTCTACCTGCTCTCCTTCGCTGTCATAGCAGACAACTTTATGAGTGATGGATACATCTCTCTTTAATCCAGACACATCTACGATCACTTTGATGGCTTTCACCTGCTTAACCACACTCTTAGGACCGGAAATAGAAATCAGGTTCGGTGCCGCAGTCCTGCTGCCCACCGCATATCCCGATGCCGGTTTTCCTGTTGTCTCCACTGTCACCGGCACCTGTACTCTGCGCAGGTCTTCCAGTTTTACTTTGACACTCTGGTTATTTCCTGATACAATCTCCAGCTGGTCAGCAAACTTCAGCGGTACGATCTTGATCGGGATGGAATTTACCTTAGACATGGAGGACACATCTGCGGTTGCCCTGAAATCACTTTTTTTCAATTTGTCAAGAACTGTCTTTTTCCCTTTTACCGTAAAGCTCACGGTTGAGCCCTCTGTGATCTTATACGTCCGGTTCAGCTCATCCAGTACCTGCTCATTGAGCATATCCACAGGGATATTTGAAAAAGACTTGGTTATCACCGGATCTTCTGTGTTGATGACAAACAGCCAAAGCAGGATGGCAAGGACAAGAGAAAATATTTTTAAGACAAGATCATTTCCTAATTTTTCTTTCATTGCGGTTCAATCCTTTCCAAAGCCTGAATTTCCTTCCGTCGCTATAATCGTTCTTCACCACAGCCAGCCGGTCTCTCAGCTGCTGCGGAGTCAATCCTCTGTAAATCCTGCCGCCCTGTGCAATGGAAATACCTCCCGTTTCTTCTGAGACAACAATCGTCACACTATCAGAGACTTCACTGATCCCCACTGCCGCCCTGTGCCTGGTTCCCAGTTCCTTTTCAATCTCCAGGCTGTCGCTCAGAGGCAGATAGCAGGTAGCTGACACAATGCGGTTATTTCTCACGATCACTGCCCCATCGTGAAGCGGGGTATTGTGTTCAAAAATATTGATCAGCAGCTGACTGCTCATCTTGGCGTCAACAGGAATTCCTGTCCGCTCAAATTCACCCAGAGGGACTTCACGTTCCATCACGATCAGTGCACCGGTCTTGACCTTCGACATCTCAATGGTAGCCCTAACGATCTCCTGAAGAGTCCGGTCTGTATATCCCACCTTCTCATCCCGGCTTTCGTCGGATGAAAACAGATTTACAATAGGATTCTTCCTGCCCAGCTGCTCCAGGGCATTCCTGAGTTCCGGCTGAAACACAATGATCGCCGCAGTGACACCCACACCCATGGTATTATTGATCAGCCAGGATATTGTGTGCAGCTGACATACATAAGCTGCCATAGCTACAAAAACAAGCAGCATAATGCCTTTCAGAAGGGTCCAGGCTCTGGTATTCTTGATCCATTTGGCGATTTCATAGATCAACACGCTGACGATCAGGATATCCAGGATATCCGTGATTGACATCTGGGGAATGGATAACCAATATAAATATTTTTCGATGACTGATAAAAACTGCTCCAAATCTACTCTCCCTTATGTTTTTTAAATCCAAATTTCTTCCCGGCAGGATTGATCTTCGTGATATTGATCTCTTCCTCATTGACCCTGCTCTTGGGAATCGCCTTGACATAATAGTAATAATCCTCATCCTCAAACTCCAAGGTCTCTTGTCTGGAGTAGTCAATGACGATCTTGAAAAACTGCATGATCATCACAACCAGAATGCTTACCGCCGCAATGATCAGCTCTCCGCCGATATCTACGCGGTTTCCAGTAAAAAATCCGCCAACCAGCACGATGGTCACATAGGCAATACCTCCGATAAAGATTGAAAAATACCATCCGTAATCCACCTGCATCCTGCGAATCCCCACAATCAGGGCTGCCACAAAAATAAAACACAGAATATAGATAATTAACTGCTTATTCTCTATCGTTCCCTGAAGTACAAAATTATACAACTGGCTGCCAAATGAACCGTTATTTACCTGTACTACTCCGCTCTGGACTGTCTGTGCAAAGATGTACAGAAATGTTCCCATAACAATCGCCGGGATTCCCGTGATCCCAATGAAGCTGCCCACAAACAGTGGGATGACGGCAGTCAAATGGAAAAAGAAAAATACCGGGGTCATAAAAAATAAATATCTCATTTCAGGAAACATCCGCTGATACAGCAGATAGTAAATACCCATGATAATAAAATACAATATTGCGATCTCCATCGATACCACAGATAAATGAATGATAATGATCAGATTGCACAGCAAATATGTCATCGAAAATGGCAGGAATACGCAGATACCCGCCAGAATCAATGTGCTGAACGGCTGGCTTAGTATTTTAGAATATCCAAACAGTGAATTGATCACATAAAATATGAACACCCCTCCTATGAACTTTCCCAGAGGTCCGCAGACCTGCCAATGGGATGACAGGAATTTTAATAGCTTTTCTCTATAAATCAATAATTTTTCCATCTGCCAACTCCTCTGTATCTATCTTCGGGCTTTTATCTTCGTTCTCTTCTTCCTCATAAACTTCCAGAAGCTTCTCCAACTGTCTTTCATATGCATTGATGCGCACCATAGCCTCATTATAGCGATGCTCCGCTCTGGACCGGGTGGTCTTTACATAGCAAAAGAAAAGGATTCCAAAACAGAATAAAATCAATATTGCCGGTACAGCGATGGTCCCTTTCCGCATCATAGAAATTACGTTTTCTATCTGAAATATGATTATGATCCCGCTGAGAAGCAAGAGCGCCACCACTAGAGCAACTCCTACTTTCATTGTTTCCATTCTTACATAATCACTGCAGCTATAACGGTTGATCCTTAAATCCTTGACGCCCTCTTTTTTTTCGTACTGGGCGAGCGAAGTCATAATCTTTATTTTTTTTTCTGAAATCATAGGATTCACCCCTCCTTTTTAGCTGCACCGCCGGACATGGTGACATTATATCACAAAATGAGGTACAGACCAAGGCGTCTGTACCTCATTGTTTACTCTTTTATTTTCTTTCTCATCCGTGTGTACTCTGTGAGAGATGCCGGCCCCTCCAGCACTTCCCGCTCCACTCTTAAGATTCTGTCTCCTCCGGAACGGACAGACCATTTCACCAGAGAGATCTCATTATCTTCAATCTCAATACATGTGATACACCGCGGATGCACACAGCTCCCGGAATTAAAATAGAATCCTTCCTCCGGTGTGGAGAATGCGGGCCGGTGTGTATGCCCGGCGATCAAGATCTGCTGCCTGTTGCAGCTGTAGTCAGCCAGCCTTTTCTCAACTCGTTCTTTGGCTTTTCTAGGGCGTCCGGCACCGGTTGGATCCAAAAATCCTATCAGCTCCATATGACGCCACACATACCGCACTAAAAACCGGGCCAGCGGCCATAGTGTATCATTCAGGAAATCTCCCTGGAAACCGTGTACCATAAATATTTCATTTCCATCTTTCCTGTTTTGGAAGACCAAACCTTCTTCCACAGTAATTCCGGGAAGAAGAGGCTGTTCAGTATGGGCGGAATTACAATAATAATTGTGGCAGTGGCGGTTCATATACCCCTTATTCCGTTTGACTATGTCATGGTTTCCATACACCATATAAAGCCGTTTTTGTTCGTAAAATCTGGACAAGATCCAGAAGATGTCATCGTGAACCTCCGCAATGGTCTTCAGTCTCCTATTTTCCCACAGTTCATCACCGTCTCCAAGTTCAATATACGTAAATCCTTCATGGAAATAATATTCCAGAGCGCCAAGACACACATCCTGATTGGCCAGAAAATTATCTCCTGCGTTCCCCTGTCCTCGGTGACAGTCGCTCATGATCACCAGTTTTGAATCAGAATCAAACGTTACAACCGGTGCATGTTTATAAACCTGATCCAGTTTTCTCTTTACGGTCCTATAACTCATTCTTCTTTCTGCCCTTTGCAATCATCACAGGAGTCTGTATTCTGGCAACGGCAGTCATGCGGCTTGCATTCCCGTTTCGGAGGAGAAGGGTAACAGAGATGACATACGGGCCCCTGCGGACATGAAGGGTCTTGAGAACACGGCGGCTCTGGCGGACGCGGTGGCTTCGGCGGTCTTGGATCCGGTCTCTTACCTATCAGCCAGTCTTTGATCCATTCAAATGCCCCATAGAGACCTTTTGTATATAGGGAGTCCACAAATATCGCGTAGAGCTCCGGCATGATGGCTTTTATATATTCCACCTTATCAAGTGTGTCACTATACTTTTCAGTAGAGAATTCATATAATCTACAGTTATTTCTGTTTGTTTTCTGAACAACAGCTTCCTGCAGTCCATCCCTTGCTTCCGGCTGCACTGAATGAGGTGTCGTATAATGGATACGCACCGTGTTCCTGCGTACAGAAAATTCCCTTTTTCTATATCCAAGATTCCTTAAACTGTCTATAAATACATCTCTCATTTCCCGGTTAGGAAATGTTATGGATGCATCCATAACAAGTGAATCCGGTTCTGAAAATTCCCCCAGCTTGAAGCCAGTCAGCCACCAGTGGACATCCTTACGGCGCAGAATAACTTTTCCATTTCTCTTTAGAACATATGACATTGGCAGTCTTTCATCATCCCGTATATTTTCATAAAAAGTTCCTTGAAACTTTTCATGATCGATGTCTTCCCTCTCCGTATTATATATACCAATCTCCCCTCCGGTAGTGATTCCGTACTGACCTTTCCACAGTTCTATCAGCCATCTTTTTCCCCCATAAGAGAAAGTGATAGGCTCACAATCCATAATCATATTAAACAAGGGCGCACCCTCATCATAAAGACGACAATATCCAACTTCCCGCTGCCAACAGTCCATCAGAGAATAGAAGTAATCACCATTTATTTCATATGCAAACCCGGCTTCTTTGAGGTCGGCATTTAATTCCATTTGTTGTTGCCGTTTATTCGCATTCGGACGAAACCTGCGGCTTCTGATCCGCCATACGATGACAACAGCCAGCACAGCTATTATGACAACAGCTGCAATAATTATAATAGGCGTCGCTAACACAATAATCCTTCCTTTATTTATCTTAGTAATACATTTTATTCCACGCCTCCTTCTTTCGTTACATTTGGCACGTGTATGATACTCTTTTTTGGACTTACTATTTCATCCACGCAAATGTCACTATAAACAACAAAAGAAGACCACTTCTCAGTAGTCTCCCTTTCTTTTCATTATCTCTTATATTTATTGTATAAACAATCGTCTAGTTCTGTTGATTACAGCTGCCTCTATTTATCCAGGCTCTTCATCGTCGGGAATAACAATACATCCCTGATCGCAGATGAGTCTGTCAGCAGCATGACCATTCGGTCTATTCCAAAACCAATGCCTCCTGTCGGCGGCATACCAATCTCTAATGCATTCAGGAAATCTTCGTCTGTGGAATTTGCTTCTTCGTCACCCTGGGCGAGCAGTTCTTCCTGTGCCTTAAACCGTTCTCTCTGATCGATGGGATCATTAAGCTCGGAGTAGGCATTTGCCATCTCCCATCCGTTCATGAAAAACTCAAACCGTTCCACATAGTCCGGATTTTCCGGCTTCTTCTTCGTAAGAGGAGAAATCTCAACCGGATGATCCAATACAAATGTAGGCTGTACCAGATTGTCCTCCACGAACTCCTCGAAGAACAGATTAAGGATATCGCCTTTTTTATGGCGTTCTTCATATTCTACGTGATGTTCATCCGCAGCTTTTCTTGCCTCTTCAACCGTATGGATCTCGTCAAAGTCAACACCCGCATATTTCTTTACAGCCTCAACCATTGTGATCTTTTCAAACGGTTTGCCCAAATCCATCTCAATGCCATTGTATGTGATCGTGGTGCTTCCCACGACTTCCTGTGCCAGATAGCGGTACAGATTCTCTGTCAGTTCCATCATTCCATTGTAATCTGTATACGCCTGGTATAATTCCATCAGAGTAAATTCCGGATTATGTCTTGTATCTACACCCTCATTTCGGAATACACGGCCAATCTCATACACCTTTTCCAGGCCGCCGACGATCAGTCTCTTTAAATAAAGTTCCAGGGAGATGCGGAGTTTTACATCTTCATCCAATGCATTATAGTGGGTCTCAAACGGTCTGGCCGCCGCTCCTCCGGCATTCGGCACCAGCATCGGTGTTTCTACTTCCATAAATCCCTGTCCGTCTAAGAAGGAACGGATCTTGCTGATGATCTTAGAGCGTTTAATAAACGTGTCTTTGGATTCCTCATTCATGATCAGATCCACATACCTCTGACGGTATCTGGCGTCGGTATCCTTTAAGCCATGGAATTTCTCCGGAAGGGGCTTCAGGCTTTTTGATAAGAGTACAACCTCTTTTGCGTGGATGGACTTTTCGCCGGTTTTGGTCGCAAATACAGTACCTTTGATTCCGATGATATCTCCAATATCCATCTTTTTAAAGTCCTTGTATTCCTCCACACCGATTTCGTCTCTGGCCACATATGCCTGAATCCGTCCCTCAAGATCCTGTATATTACAGAAAGAAGCCTTTCCCATGACCCTCTTGAACATCATCCGGCCTGCAACAGACACTTCTTTTCCTTCCAGTTCTTCAAAATGGTCTTTGATCTCCATAGAGTGATGCGTTGTATCATACTTCATGATCTCAAACGGATTTTTTCCTGCACTCTGTAATTCTTCCAGTTTATTTCTGCGTACCTTGACAAGTTCGCCCGCATCTTTGTTCTGTTCTGCCACTTTCCAATCCTCTTACTTTCTCTTAACGTCTAAAACTTTATATTTATTCACCTGGCCTACGCCTTCCACTTCTACCACATCTCCGATCTTCGCTCCGAGCAGTGCCTTGCCAATCGGTGCTTCATTGGAAATCTTGTTATTCAGAATATCAGCCTCTGTGGAACCGACGATATGATAAGTAACTTCTTCATCAAATGTGATGTCTTCTAATTTTACAAGGCAGCCAAGGCTGATGACACCGTGCTGAAATTCCTCATCGATCACCTCTGCATTTTTCAGGATCTGTTCTAATTCTTCGATCCTTGCCTCAATGTCCCTCTGCTCATCTTTCGCAGCATCGTACTCGGCATTCTCTGATAAGTCTCCCTGCTCCCTCGCTTCTTTGATCTTCTGGGCTACTTCTTTTCTTTTGACAACTTTTAAATCCTGTAATTCATCCTCTAATGTCTTTAAGCCCTCCTGAGTCAGAATATTCTTTTTTGCTTCTGCCATATTTTCGCTTCCTTTCCTTCTATATCAATGCTTTTGTCCGTCTGGTTCGTACACGCTCATCCGTAAATTATATCTCAGCGGTAATTTGTTTGTCAACTAAGGATGTTCTCTTTCTTTAGTTTTTCTCTTTTACAATGAAGATCGGCCTGTTTTTTGTCTCCAGGTATGCTTTTGATAAGTACAATCCTACAATACCAGTACATAGAAGCTGTACTCCACCCAAAGATGTTATAATACACACCAGAGAGGGCCAGCCCGCTACTGGATCACCAACCAATAATGCCCTAATAATAATCACGAGCAAAAGGATAAACGACAAAAAGCAAATTACCATTCCAATGACGGATACAATTGACAGAGGTGTCGTTGAAAAAGCAATAATTCCTTCCAAAGCATAACGAAATAGTTTCCAGAATGACCATTTGGTTTCTCCGACTACCCGTTCAACATTTTCATACTCAAGCCATTTTGTTTTAAATCCGACCCATCCAAAAATACCTTTTGAAAACCGGTTGTATTCCTTCATTGATAGAATAGCATCCACCATAGACCGCTTCATAAATCGGAAATCTCTGGCACCATCAACAATATCCGCATCTGACATCTTATTAATAATCTGATAAAACTTCCTCGCAAAAAATGACCGGATCTTAGGCTCCCCTTTTCTTGTTACCCGCCTGGTAGCAACGCTGTCGTACTCGCCTTGCTGAATCACCTTATACATTTCCGGAATCAATGACGGAGGATCCTGTAGATCCACATCCATCGTCACTGCATAATCTCCGCCTGCATTCTGAAGCCCTGCGTAAAGTGCTGCTTCCTTTCCAAAGTTTCTTGAAAAAGAAATATACCTGACTCCAGAATCCTTTTGAGCAAGTTCTTTCAATACCTTAAGTGTCCCGTCACAGCTTCCGTCATCCACAAACAGCAATTCAAAATCCAGTTCAGGGACTTTCTGCATGACCTTCTGCATTTCTTCATAATAATAGGGTATAGCCTCTTCTTCATTAAAACACGGCACTATACATGTACATACTTCCATACCAAGCTCTCCTATCCTTCGTTTTTGTATCCGCTCAGAAGCTCAGCCAGCTTTCCGATACTTTCCGCATGATTTACCTGATCTCTCAGCTTTGCTGCTCCGGCAAGTCCATGCGTATACCACGACACATGCTTTCTCATCTCCCGAATCCCAATGTATTCTCCCTTACAGTCGATCATCATCCTGGCATGCCTAAGAACCATCTGGATGATCTCCTCCATGTCCGGCCTGTCAAGGAGTTCCCCTGTCTCAAAATAATGACTGAGTTCCTTAAAAATCCAGGGGTTTCCTTTGGCGCCTCTGGCAATCATCAGGCCGTCACATCCAGTTTCATCCAGCATCCTCTCCGCATCCAGCGGTGAATTGATATCCCCGTTTCCTATGACTGGAATAGAAACTGCCTCTTTGACCTGCCTTATAATGTCCCAATCCGCTTTCCCGGAATAATACTGCTCCCTTGTCCTGCCGTGCACAGCCACCGCTGCCGCTCCGCTTTGCTCTGCGATCTTTGCCATTTCCACCGCATTGATGTGCTGGTCATCAAAACCTTTCCGGATCTTTACGGTAACCGGAACGTGAAGCTTATCTGACATGGCCCGGATAATCCGTCCGGCAAGCTCAGGATTTTTCATTAAAGCTGACCCGTCTCCATTGTTGACGATCTTTGGGACCGGACAGCCCATGTTGATGTCAATGATGTCAAAACCCATATCCTCGATCCTGACAGCCATGTCTGCCATCAGTTCGGGATCGGAACCAAAAATCTGGGCTGCAATGGGCCTTTCTTTTTCCTCTTTTGCAAGAAGAGGACCTGTGTTGGGGCTGTTGTAGTACATTCCCTTGGCACTGACCATCTCTGTACAGAGAAGCCCAGCCCCCATCTCCTTACATAAGAGCCGGTAAGGAAGATCCGTGACCCCTGCCATAGGTGCCAGCACAAAGGGATGTTCTATTTTAATATCCCCAATGGCCAATGGCTTTAATCTACTGCTGCTTTTCATAAATAATCCGCAATCCCTTCAATGTCAGTGTATCATCAAAACAGTTGATCTCCGGAACCTCTCTGGAAATCATCTTGCCCAATCCTCCTGTTGCCACGACTTTCATGTCCTCAAACCCAGTTTCTTTCTTCATCTGCTCAATGATATATTTTGTCTCTCCGATGACCCCGTACATAAGTCCTGCCTGCATGCTCGTGATCGTATTGGTGGCAAGTATACTCTCCGGCGTCTTTATCTCGATCTCCGGAAGCCTTGCCGCTCCCTTCCACAAGGCATTGGCAGAGGTCCGGATGCCCGGCGCGGTGACTCCGGCCAGAAATACTCCGTCTTCCGTAACCACGTCATAGGTGGTCGCAGTCCCGTAATCAATCACCAGAGTAGGCCCTCCGTAAATTTCATAGGCAGCTACAAGATCCACGATCCGGTCTGCTCCTACTTCCCTGGGATTCAGCCTTCCCAAGTTAATCCCGGTCTTGATGCCGGGTCCGACGATCACCGGAGTCACATCAAAATATTTGATGATTCCGTTGGTGAGAGAATACATGATATTCGGCACTACCGATCCGATGATCGCAGCGCTGATCTCCTTTGTATCCAAACCCTTGGCGGCGATCATATCCCGGATCAGAATTCCGAACTCATCTGAAGTTCTCGGAAGTTTCGTTGTGATGCGAAACAGTTCCACCAGATCCTTCTCCACAAAAATACCGGCTGTAATATTGGTATTTCCCACATCCATTGTCAATAACATTGCTTATACCTCTTCTCCCAGAAAGAACACCCGAAAAAACAGTTCCAGCGATTGCCAGAGGTCCGCTCTGTCCCGCTGCATTTCTTTTATCTTCAGTGCACTTCCGATTTCATCATAAAAATAATCATTTTCCCCGGCTGTCGTTTTAAATGACAGCTTCCCGTCCTCATCAAACTCAAGCGTTAAAATGCCCCCGATCTCTTCTGTGTACAGCACACAGGCAATCTTTAATTCATCCTTGATCTGCTGTGGAAGGGATTCAAAATCTTCATTTAAATAATACTTCTTTTCATATCCATTGGAACCGCATAGAGTTATGGTCTCCTGATACATACTTCCTCCTGTTTATACACTGTAACCGTGGATTCCCCGTATCGATACTTCTCCGGAAAAAATCTCTCTGGTCCGTCCGAGAGAATCTTCCACGATCAATTCTCCGCGCCGGTTGATCCCCCCGGACTTACAGATATATTCATCATTTCCCCTTACAACTTTGATCTCCTGTCCGCGATGTGCAAGAAAACTGTTATATTCTTCCATCAGAATGGAAAAATCCTGAGTTTTTTTAAAGATTTCATAATCACACTCAAAATATTCCAGCACCCTGCAGAGAAGTTTGATCCGGTCGGCAGATTTTCCCGTCTCTAAAAGCAGAGATGTAGCTTTGTCCCTGACTTCTTCCGGAAATTGTCCAATATTGGCATTGATCCCGATTCCTACAACAATATAATTCAGTTCATCCATCTGAGCGCTCAGTTCCGTGAGGATTCCGCATACTTTTTTTCCGTTGATCAGGACATCATTGGGCCACTTGATCTTTCCGTCAATGCCTGCTTCATCTTTGATTCCTTTTTCTACGGCCAGAGCCGCCACAAGAGTCAGCATGGAGCTGTTTTCCAGCTCGACATCCGGTCTCAGTACAAAACTCATCCAGACACCCTGTCCCGGCATTGAAACCCAGGAACGGCCTCTTCTGCCCTTCCCTGAGGTCTGTTCTTCCGCTGTCACAAGTGTCCCGTGGGAAGCTCCCGCCTCCGCGAGTCTCCTCGCCTCCAGATTGGTGGAATCCACTGTTTTCATCACCTTGACCGTTTTACCAAGCCAGGAAGTTGAAAGACTGCTCTTTATATCTTCTGCCAGGAGAATATCCGGACATTTCACCAGTTTATATCCCTTATTACTCACAGAGTCAATAACATAGCCTTCTTCTTTCAGAGCCTTTATGTGTTTCCAGACTGCGGTTCTCGACACCCCGAATGTTTCGCACAATTCCTGCCCGGATACATAGCCTCCGCATTGTTTTAATTGTCTGAGGATCTTTTCTTTCATTGTTTATTTTTCCCCAAGAGTTGCGACCATAACCGCCTTAATCGTATGCATGCGGTTCTCCGCCTCATCAAAAATCACTTCCGCATGCTTTTCAAATACATCTTCCGTGACTTCATTTCCTTTTACCGCCGGCAGACAGTGCATGACAACGGTTGTGTCTTTCTCTGTTTTCTTCATCAGTTCATCGTTGACCTGGAATGGCTTTAGCAGAGCCACCCTCTCTGCGGCTTTGTCTTCTTCACCCATAGAGCACCAAACGTCGGTGTAAATACAGTCGGCTCCCTTTACAGCATCGGTGTCTTCAGTAAAGGTAAGCTTGGCTCCGGACTCCTGGGCATACTTTCTGCACTGCTCTATCAATTCTTCTTTCGGCCAAAGGCTTTTAGGGGCCAGACAGGTGAAGTTGATCCCCATCTTTGCACATCCTATCATGAGAGAATTGCCCATGTTATTGCGTCCGTCCCCTGCGAAGACGAAGTTTAAGCCCTTTAATTCTCCGAACTGTTCTCTCAGCGTCAGAAAGTCTGCCAAAATCTGTGTCGGATGATAATCGTCGGTGAGGCCGTTCCATACCGGAACACCGCTGTATTTCGCCAGCTTTTCCACATTTTCATGTAAAAATCCCCTGAATTCGATGCCGTCGAACATTCTTCCGAGGACTCTGGCCGTATCCTCCACGCTTTCTTTATATCCAAGCTGAATATCGTCCTTTCCCAAATACTCAGGATGTCCGCCTTCATCAATACATCCGATGGTAAATGCGCATCTCGTCCTCGTGCTCGGTTTTTCAAAAATAAGGGCGATATTTTTACCCTTCAAACTGTCTCCTGTTTTGCCTTTTTTCTTATCTTCTTTTAACTGTGCCGCAAGGTCCAGCAGATAACCGATCTCTTCCGGGGTAAAATCCTTCAGTGTTAAAAAATTTCTTCCTTTTAAATTCATCTTTCTTCCTCCGTTTTATGGCCTTTGCATAACAATCATTATATAGCACCCAATATGTTTTCACAAGCCTTACTGATGGCTTCTCCCAGCTTTCTGTGTCCCTTTGCACTCAAATGGCATGCATCTTTTTCGGACGGTTCTGCAAACTGTGCGGCATCCATAAAATGAATACCGTAACGGTCTGCCCACTCTTTATAAACAGGCGCCAGACGCCTGGAATATTCACACGCCCGCTCAAAGCCCATTGTCTCTCCATCTGCCACTTCTCTTATATTCTCCCCGATCAGGATCGGCGACACCAGGAGAATTTCGGCCGGTTTCCCATCCTCTCTCTTCTGAGGCGTGATCTCCAATATCTTTTTGATCAGCCGTTCAATGGCTTTCCCAATATCCACCGGTGTCAGCTGAAACCGGATCTTCAGATCGTTGGTACCCAGCATGAGTACCACGAGGTCCAAAGGCCCATGCGAATGGAGACAGGGCTCCAGGTAGGCAAAACCGTTTCTTCCAGGACGGATCTCATCTTCAAAGCAGGTGGTCCTTCCGTTGAGGCCTTCCGGGATCACCCTGGCCCGTCCCTCCATATTTTTCTCTAATATACTCGTCCATCTCAAGTCATATGGATACCGGAAACCGTTTTCCGGGTTATAGCCGTATGTATTTGAATCTCCGTAACACAGAATTGTCTTCATGAGAAACCTCCTTATAGAATAAAAACAGCCGCTTCTTATTTTCATATCATAAGAAGCGGTTGCTCTGTATCGTTTATTATAATACCTGATTTAAGAAATTAATGGTTCTTGGTTCCTTTGGATTGGCCAGCAGCTCATGCGGTTCTCCCTGTTCGACGATATATCCACCGTCCATGAAGATGATACGGTCCGCAACTTCTCTCGCAAAGCCCATCTCATGTGTCACAACAACCATGGTCATTCCGTTTTTGGCCAGCTGTTTCATAACATTTAGAACTTCACCGACCATCTCCGGGTCCAGCGCGCTGGTCGGCTCGTCAAACAGCATGATGTCAGGATGCATGGCAAGCGCTCTCGCAATCGCCACACGCTGTTTCTGTCCTCCGGAAAGCTGTGCCGGATAGACATCGGCCTTTTCTTCGAGTCCCACATCTTTCAGTAAGTTTCTTCCGACAGTCTTGGCTTCGTCCAATGTCATTTTCTTTAACTGTACCGGGGCCATTGTGATGTTTTCCAGTACGGTCTTGTGCGGGAACAGATTGAAGTGCTGGAATACCATGCCGATATTCTCTCTCACTTTGTTAATATCTGTACCCTTGTCCGTGATGTCGAATCCGTCGACAACAACTTCTCCGCCAGTGATAGTTTCAAGGCGATTAAGGCACCTTAAAAATGTACTCTTTCCGGAACCGGAAGGTCCGATCAGACATACGACCTCTCCGTCTGCGACTTCCAGATCCATTCCTTTTAATACCTCTAACTCACCGAAACTCTTGACCAGCCCTTTTACTTGAACCTTCACTTTTTTATTATCTTTATTTTCCATAAGACAACTTCCTTTCCACAATATTTGCCACCTTAGAAAGGATGGTGCAGATCACCAGGTAATAGATAGCTGCCATCACATAAATGCTCATGACAGAGGTCGGCTCGTTCGCCGTAATGATCTGGCTGTTCATCGTAAGTTCCCGGATACCGATGGCATACACCAGAGAGGTATCCTTAATGGAAATAATGAACTGGTTAATGATAGAAGGAAGCATTGTCCTGATCGCCTGCGGAAGAATGACCTTTGACATGGCCTTTCCGTAAGGCAGTCCGAGGCTTCTTGCCGCCTCCATCTGGCCCTTGTCCACAGACTCGATCCCCCCGCGGACGATCTCAGCCATATATGCGCCGGCATTTAAACTGAGGGCTACTACGGCAGCCATAAAAGGACCTCCGAAATCATCCCAGTTTAAATCCATAGGCTGCAGAAAGGCTCCCGCCACTCCGTAGTACATGATAAATACCTGTACGACAAGAGGAGTTCCCCGGATAATATCTACGTAAATCTTGCAGATAATATTCAGTATCTTGTTTTTTGATACGCTGAACATACCAAAGATAATACCGATGATGCTGGCACAGATCAGAGAAGCCAGGGCAAGCTGCAGTGTCAGTCCCAGCGCCGTCGAGAATGACGGAAAATACTGTTGAAATAGTTCTATAAAGTTCATAATCTGTCCGCCTACTTAGTCTTTGTATATTTATCTACAATTTCCTGATATTTTCCGTTGTCTTTAATCTTCTTTAATCCGCTGTTAAACTTCTCTACGAGTTCAGAGTTTTTGCCCTTCTTTACAGCAAATCCATACTGGCTTCCGCTCTCGGATGTGAAAGCTACCTGTAATTTCAGATTCTTCTGCCCAATCTGATAAGAGATGACCGGGAAATCTTCAAAGCATGCGGCTGCATTTCCTGTCAGCACTGCCTGGTACATTGTCGGTGAATCCTTGAACTGTCTTACTTTATAGCCATACTTTTCAGCATTTTCATTGGCATATGTGGCACCTACCGTACCTACTTTTGCTGCCACTGTCTTTCCTTTCAGGCTGGAAAGTGCTTCTTTTTCTGCTTTTTTCTTGTCTTTAATATTATCAAATGTCTTTCCGCCTTTTTTTACAGCGAAAGCGACTTTGGAATCATAGTAAGCTTCAGAAAAATCGTATTTCTGCTTTCTTTCCTTGGTTATAGACATACCGGCGATCATTGCGTCGCTCTGTCCGGACTCTACAGAAGCCATGGCAGCATCGAAACCAACCGCTGTCACTTTGTACTTGAATCCTTCTTCTTTTGCAATCGCATCTAATAAATCAAGGTCGATCCCTACACGGTTACCATCCTTATCCTCAAATTCAAATGGTGTAAATGTTGTGTCAGATGCAATCTTATATGTCTTTTCCTTGGAGTCTTTCTTATTTCCGCCGCCGCATGCAACCAGGCTGATCCCCATGACAGCTGCGAGACCTACTGCTAAAACTTTTTTCAATCTCATTCCTTTTTCCTCCTAAATGATAATATTCGTGCCTTTTCGTTTTGAAAAAGTACACACTAATGGATATTATATCTTATTTTGAAGAATTGGTCAAACTCTCTTCAATTTCGTCCCTTAGAGAAGGTTTTTCGTCCGCGGCCACTTCCGTGATGGATTTCACCAGTCCTGCGATTCCCTGGATCTCAGATGGGACAATGATCTTCGTAGCTTTTCCGTCTGCCGCCTTTGCAAATGCTTCCAGGCTCTTTAACTGGAGTACCGCATTATCTGGGGAGGCTTTCTTTAAGAATTCAATACCGTCTGCGTTAGCCTTCTGGATCTGTTTGATCGCTTCCGCCTGTCCCTCAGACTCCCTGATGGTCGCTTCTTTATTCGCCTCTGCACGGAGGATCGCAGATTCTTTGTCACCCTCTGCTTCCAGGATCACTGATTCCTTATGGCCTTCTGCGCGGAGGATGGCGGATTTCTTTTCACCTTCCGCACGGAGGATCGCTTCTCTTCGCTCCCTCTCCGCCTTCATCTGTTTTTCCATGGCATCCTGGATCGCTGACGGCGGAATGATGTTCTTTAATTCCACCCGGTTGACTTTGATTCCCCATGGGTCTGTCGCTTCATCTAAAGTAGCACGCATCTTCGTATTAATAGTTTCTCTGGATGTCAATGTCTGGTCAAGCTCCAGGTCACCGATGATATTTCTCAATGTTGTAGCTGTCAGATTTTCGATGGCCATGATCGGATTCTCAACTCCATATGAATAAAGCTTTGGATCTGTGATCTGAAAATAGACGACTGTATCAATCTGCATGGTGACATTGTCTTTTGTGATAACCGGCTGAGGTGGAAAATCCACAACCTGTTCCTTCAGGTTTACTCTTCTTGCCACTCGGTCAATGAACGGGACCTTGATATGAAGCCCTACAGACCACGTTTCCTTGAATGCTCCCAGACGTTCCACCACATAGGCATTTGCCTGCGGAACGATCCGGATGCTGGAAAGCATCGCCATGATGATAATGAAAAATAAGATCAATAATAAAATAAACATTCTGCACCTCCTACTTCTTGCTCACGATTAGTTTCACACCTTTAATTTCCTCTACGATTACCTCTGTCTCTTCCGGGATTTCCTCATCATCGGCAGAACGCGCCGTCCAATCCATACCCTGGATGTAGACCATTCCCTGGCCTTTAATATTGATGATTCTTTTTTTAACAATACCTGTCTTCCCAATCAGGCTCTCTGCATTGGTCTTTTCTGTCTTGCTGTTCAGATATTTTTTGGC
This sequence comes from Anaerostipes hominis (ex Lee et al. 2021), assembly GCF_002270485.1. Taxonomy (GTDB): domain Bacteria; phylum Bacillota; class Clostridia; order Lachnospirales; family Lachnospiraceae; genus Anaerostipes; species Anaerostipes hominis. The sequence continues at coordinate 419,925 of NZ_NQOG01000001.1, forward strand.
CCACGGCCTTGCAAATACAAAAACGACACAGGAAACTGCCGCGGCCAGGATCAACTGCCCGAAAAATGGCAGGCCCAGTCCCGCGCCGATGGCTGCTGCCAAAGACCCGACCGCAAACCAGATGCTCGTAAGTCCCAGGGTCAATATCTCCAACAAGAGGAAAACAGCGACCGCTATCAACCAGTATACCATATACATAATCAGCTACCTCCTTTTCTCTGCCTCCTGGCCTCATACATGAGAAGTCCTCCGGCCATAGCTGCATTTAATGATTCGACCTGGCCTTCCATCGGGATCCTGATCCTCTTATCTGCCAAAGCCGCAATTCGGTCTGTCAGCCCATTCCCTTCGTTGCCTATGAGAAATGCACTGATTTTATCATAGCATTCATCCGTGTAATCTGAACCGTCCAGATGCGCCGCGTAAACATGAATGGAACGCTGCTTTAACAGTTCCACTATCTCAGCCAGATCCTCCACATAACAAAACGGCACCCGGAAGATGGAACCCATAGTAGAGCGTATGACTTTTGGGTTGTAGATATCCACCGTATCTTTACTCATGATGACACAGCAGACTCCTGCTCCTTCTCCGGTCCTGATCAATGTCCCCAGATTTCCCGGATCCTGTAGGTTCTCCAGCAAAAGAATGCTGTTGCCGTCCCTTTTGAATATTTCAGAAATCGGGGTCTGCTCCATTCTCACCAGGGAAAGAATCCCCTGGGGTGTCTCTGTATCAGAGATCTCACGGAAAACTTGGGGAGATACCTCCTCAAAAGAAATTCCCCGGAGTATTTCTCTATGCTCCTTTATAAAATCACTGGAGACAAATACTTTTTCTCTCCGGTCCTCCGGTATCTCCCGAAACATGCGGAGTCCCTCAATAACAAACAGTCCGGTCTTTTTTCTCTCTCTGGAACTTTTCAGTAATTTTACCACCTGTTTGATCTGTTTATTCTGTGATGTTGTAATCATAAGTTTTTCTCCACTATCTAAAGCCGGTACAGGAAAACCCCAGTCCGGACATCACTTCCATTTATCTAAGCTTGATCAAATCTTCTTTATTTCCAATCACAATCAGGCTGTCGCGCTCATTTAATATCTGGTCTGGATCCGGCGCCCCGTTAAAATCTTCTCCACTATGGATGGCCACAACATTGATGTTATATTTCCCACGGATATCCAGCTGGCGCAGATTTTTCCCAACCCAGCCTTTTTTCAGATGGATTTCCACGATACTGGTCTTGGATGACAGGTCAAACAGGTCCATCACTTTTCCACTCACAAGATTGTAGGCAGTCCTGGCACCCATTTCCTCCTCAGGATACACCACCTCATCGGCTCCGATCCGCTTCAGGATCTCTCCTTTCAGTCTGCCGTCAGCCTTGGCGAGGATATACGGAACACCGATCTCCTTTGCGATCATCAGTGCCATAACACTGGCTTCCAGACTTTCCGCAGTGGCAATGACCACCCCGTCCATCTCCTCCAAACCGATGCTGTTCATCACTTCCATATCGGTGACATCCGCGCAGACTGCACAGGTAACATAATCCACAATATCCCTGACCAATTCTTCCTTCTGGTCTACTGCCAGCACTTCCGCCCCATCTTTCATCAGATTTAAGGCCACACTCTTGCCAAATTTACCAAGCCCAAGCACTGCATATGATTTTCCCATTATCCTTACTCCTTTATATGCTTTTATCCTAAAATAATATCTTCTTCCGGATACGCTGCCAATACTTTCTTTTTACCCCGGACTGCAAATCCCACTGCCAAAGAGACAGGACCGACCCTTCCCAGATACATGGTGACGATGATCGCCAGCCTTCCGATCACACTCAAATCCGGTGTCAGTCCCTTGCTAAGACCCACGGTTCCAAGTGCGGAGACACATTCATAACATGTATCCATAAAGGATGCGGTGTCAGATACCAGTACGATCAAAATAGAAGACAACAGTACAATCAGATTGACACAAATGATCGTCAGTGCCTTTGGTATAACATGCATTGGTATGGTTCTCTTAAATATATGGATCGCTCCCTCCTGCTTGACCGTTACGAGCACACAGTAAACCAAAACAACAAATGTGACCGTCTTAACTCCGCCTGCTGTTCCCACAGGAGAGCCTCCGATGAACATAAGAATCATAGAGATCAGAGAGGAGCCCTCGGTCAGCGCCGCCTGGGGAACAGTCTCAAATCCCGCCGTTCTTACTGTGACAGACTGAAACATCGATGCCATAAGCTTATTGCCAAGAGAAAGGTTTCCTATTGTTTTAGTATTTGCATATTCAAAGATAAAAATAAATACGGTACCGATAAAAATTAAAATCACTGTGGTGGACAATACGATCTTAGAGTGAAGTCTCAGTTTTCCGAAAGCTCTGCGAAGCGGGAATTCCCTATGGATCAGTTCCCTGAATACCCGTAGCAAGTCCCTCCAAACGATAAAACCGAGGCCTCCTAAAATGATCAGCCCCATGACAGTAAAATTCACTACTGGGTTTGTAATGTAGCTTCTGAGACTATCCATCTGCACGATATCGATCCCTGCGTTGCAAAAAGCGGAAATAGAGTTAAAAACAGATGCCCATATGCCGTATTTTACACCGAATTCCGGAATAAACTGTGTTGCAAATAATGCCGCTCCGATCCCTTCTATAATAAAAGTCCCCTTTAAAATCTTGCGGACCAGTTCTATGAGACCGGACATTGTATTCAAGCTGAAGGACTCCTGAATCAGGATTCTGTTTTTCATTGTCAGCTTTTTCTTCAGAAACAAGAACATTCCTGTGGTGAATGTGATAACACCCAGACCTCCCAGCTGTATCAGCACCAGGATCACCAACTGTCCGAAAGTACTCCAGTAAGTCATCGTTGTCTCCACCACCAGCCCGGTGACACACACAGATGTTGTGGATGTAAACAATGCGTCAATATAAGGCGTGGCGTGGCCGTTCCTTGACGCGATCGGCAATGTCAGCAGCACAGACCCAATCAGTATGACAAATAAGAATCCAAATAATATAATATGGACCGGCTTAATCTTCTTCATTCCCTTTCATTTCTCCTTATATACAGAAAAAGCCATCTTTAAAAGATCGCTTTTTCCATAAAATCTTTTTATTTTCCAAGTAAATGGGCAATCTGTAATTGATAGTCATCCACATGCTTTTCCATTGCCAGACCCTCGTCCATATCGATGTCCATGAACTTTCCGTTCTGATATCCGACGATACGGTTGCTCTTTCCTGCACATAAAAGATCCACTGCATAGGCTCCCATCATAGAAGCATACACCCTGTCTTTTGCTGTAGGGCTTCCGCCTCGCTGCATGTGACCTAAGATCGTAGCTCTTGTCTCAATTCCTGTAGCTGCCTCGATCCTCTTGGCCATGCCGTAGGAATGTCCAACACCTTCCGCATTAATGATCATATGATGAGTCTTTCCTAACGCTCTGTTCCTGAGCAGATGTTCGATGATCTGCTGCTCTAACTTCGGCATGTTGCCGTCAAAGCTTTCCGGGATCAGGATATCTTCCGCTCCGGTTGCCATTCCGCACCACAGTGCGATATATCCGGCGCCGCGTCCCATTACCTCAACGATACTGCAGCGCTCGTGGGATGTGGATGTGTCCCTGATCTTATCAATGGCTTCCATCGCCGTGTTGACTGCTGTATCAAATCCGATGGTATACTCGGTACATGCGATGTCAAGGTCGATGGTGCCGGGAATTCCGATGGTGTTGATCCCAAGTTCCGCAAGTCTCTGCGCTCCCTGGAAAGAACCGTCTCCACCGATGACAACAAGTCCGTCGATTCCCTGTTCGCGGCACACCTCTGCGCCTCTCTTCTGTCCTTCCGGTGTCTTAAACTCATCACAGCGGGCAGTAAATAAGATGGTTCCTCCCCGTGAAATACTATCTGCAGTGTGTCTTGAAGTCAGATCGATGATATCTTCATTCAATAAACCATTATATCCTTTTCTGATACCCTTTACATTTAAACCGCGCTCTAAACCGACTCTAACGACTGCTCTTGTGGCAGCGTTCATTGCGGGTGCATCCCCTCCGCTGGTCAGTACTCCAATTGTTCTTACTTTCGGTGTTCCCATGTTAAAATCCTCCAAATAATAGCATAAAATTATATTTTGTTAGACTCATTTTAATGCATTTGTTAAAGATTTTCAATATAATTATTTTAACCCTGTTTTCTTGATCCTGATATTTTCTTTTCCATATCGTTCTCCAAGTACATATATGAGTTCATTCTCACTGTTCACCGCGAAAGCCCGGTCCAGTCTGTTCACGGCTCTCTCCTTCCTGCAATAGACGATCACCGGATTGCTGCCCCTGTAAGGCTTCAGCATCTCATAAAACCGTTCCTGCTCTGCAAAAAAACAGTCCTTGTCATCAAACTGTACCCAAATCTCCTGGGACAGGTCGTCAAACGTGCTGATCTGGCTGCAGATCATCTTGCTCTCTTCCTCTGAGATAGAGGTGTTTCCTTTTACAAAGATCTTGGCATCCTCTTTGAGAAGATGCTGGAAGTTGTTAAATTCTCTCGGAAATACGATGACTTCCACTGTTCCCATCAGATCTTCCACCGTCAGAAACGCCATATTCTGGTTGTTTCTGGTGAGTTTTATATTCATGTCACTGATAATGCCTCCGATGATACAGGTCTGCTTATCCTTTAATACCGGCTGCCCCGTCTCTTCTTCCGCAACAAAATCGGATGTACTGGCTGTTGTGAGTCTCTCCAGGATCTCAACATCGTCTTCCAGCGGATGTCCGCTTACATAGATGCCCAGCACCTCTTTTTCGATTGCCAGTCTCTGTTCTTTGTCATATTCCCCAACGTCCGGGTACTTTATCTCAAAGCTCTCCTGCTGGTCCTCCGACATAAAGTCTAAAAGGCTCATCTGTCCGGAGATCTCCTGTTTGCGTTCCTTCTGGACACTCTCCAAGATACTTGCGTAGACGAACATCTGCTGTTTCCTTGTCCGCCCAAGTCCGTCCAGTGCCCCGGATTTGATCAGGCTCTCCACGGTCCGTTTGTTCATTTCCTTACTGGACAGCCGTTCCACCAGATCTTTCAGGCTCCTGAAAGGCCCATGTTCGGTTCTCTCTTTTAGAATCTCTTCTATGACCGGCTTTCCAAGACTCTTGATGGCACTGAGCCCGTAGCGGATACATCCGTCATCCACGGAAAACGCTCCTTCACCCTTATTGATATCCGGCGGCAGTATCCTGATCCCCATCTTTCGGCAGGCATAGATATATTCTGATACTTTATTAGTGTTTCCCAAAACGGATGTAAGCAATGCAGCCATGAATTCTTTTTGATAGTAGCATTTCAGATAAGCAGTCTGGTAAGAGACCACGGCATAGGCTGCCGCATGGGATTTATTAAAGGCATACTTTGCAAAGTCCAGCATCTCATCCCAGATATGATTTGCCAGCTTTTCGTCGATGCCATTTTTGATACAGCCGGGGATTCCTTCCTCTTCATTGCCATATACAAAATTCTTCCGCTCCTTCACCATGACGTCGCCCTTTTTTTTGGACATGGCTCTGCGCACAAGGTCACTGCGGCCGAGTGTATATCCGGCCAGTTCCATTACGATCTGCATTACCTGTTCCTGATATACGATACATCCATATGTGGGCTTTAAGATCTTCTCCAGCTGCGGGCAGTCATAGCGGATGCTCTCTTTATCTACTTTTCCCTTAACGTATCTCGGGATAAAGTCCATCGGTCCCGGCCGGTAAAGAGAGATACCCGCGATGATCTCCTCCAGGCTCTCCGGCTTCAGTTCCTTCATGAAAGATTTCATGCCGCCGCTTTCCAGCTGGAACACACCCTCTGTCTTTCCCTGGCCGATCATCTCATAGACTTTTGCGTCTTCCGTATCGATATCATTAATGTTAAACGGCCTGCCCTCTTTCTTCTCAATCAGGTGCACCGCATCCTGGATGACAGTCAATGTCCGAAGTCCCAGGAAATCCATTTTGAGCAGTCCCAATTCTTCGATGGTGGTCATGGTAAACTGCGTCGTTATGGCATCGTCTGTACCTTTTGCCAAAGGCACAAACTCATCGATGGAATCCTTGCCGATCACTACGCCTGCGGCATGCATGGATGCGTGCCTCGGCAGTCCTTCCAGACGCTTCGACATGTCGATAAGATATTTTGTTTCTTCATCTTCCGCATATGCCTTTTTCAGATCAGGACTTTTTTTCAACGCCCCCTCAATGGTGATATTCAGCTCATTGGGCACCATTTTTGCAATGCTGTCCACCTTGGCGTAAGGAATATCCAGAACTCTTCCCACGTCCCGGATGACCGCCCTGGCCGCCATGGTCCCGAACGTTATGATCTGGACTACTTTGTCTTTTCCGTACTTCTCGACCACATAGTCAATGACCTCCTGTCTGCGCTCATAACAGAAATCAATATCAATATCCGGCATGGATACACGCTCCGGATTCAGGAAACGCTCAAACAGAAGCTGGTATTTGGTGGGTTCAATATCTGTGATCTCCAGACAGTAGGATACAATGCTTCCCGCCGCAGATCCCCGCCCGGGTCCCACAGCGATACCATGGTCTTTGGCATAGCGGATAAAATCCCATACGATCAGGAAATAGTCCACATATCCCATATTTTCAATCGTGTCCAGCTCAAATTCCAGGCGCTCTCTGAGTTCCCCGGACACCTCTTTGTAACGGCGGCTGATGCCCTCATCACAAAGCTTTTTTAAATAAGAAGTAGATGTATAACCCTCAGGCACGTCAAACTTCGGCACCTTCTGCTCTCCGAAGATAATCTCCACATTGCACCGCTTTGCTATCTTCCCTGTATTGTCTATGGCTTCTCTGGCATACGGAAAAAGCCGTTCCATCTCCTCAGGTGATTTGAGATAATATTGTCCGCCTTCATACCGCATCCTGTCCTCATCCGCCACTTTTTTTCCGGTCTGGATGCACAGCAGGATATCATGGGGCTCCACGTCCTCCGCAAAGGTATAGTGGAGATCATTGGTGGCCACCAGCTCGATCCCTGTCTCCTTGGACATCTTTAGCAGGGCCGAGTTGACTGTTGTCTGCTCACTGATCCCATGATCCTGGAGCTCCAGAAAGAAATTGCCCTTGCCGAAGATCTTCTCCAGCCTCAGGGCAGCTTCTTTTGCCTTCTCATAGTCTCCTTCTCTGATATAAGTAGGGATCTCTCCTCCCAGACAGGCACTCAGCGCAATGATGCCTTCACTGTAAGTCTCCAGCACTTCATAATCTACTCTCGGCTTATAGTAAAACCCTTCTGTAAATCCTCTGGATACAATCTTCATCAGGTTGTGATACCCTTGGTCATTTTCAGCCAAAAGGACCAGATGGAAATAATTGTTGCTGCCCTGTCTGCCGTCCTTTTCAAATCTGGATCCAGCCGTCACATAGATCTCACATCCAATGATTGGCTTGATGCCTTCAGCTTTGGCTGCCTTATAGAAATCAATGACTCCGTACATGGCGCCATGGTCTGTGATGGCAATGCTGTCCATCCCCAGTTCTTTGGTCTGATGCACAAGCTCCTTGATCTTACTGGATCCATCCAGCAGACTGTATTCTGTATGAACATGTAAGTGTGTAAAACTCATGGACTTTCTCTCCTGTACTTATTCTTCACCCGGTCTCTGAGGCTCATCGTAAATATTATGTCCAGTCTCCAGGACCTTCCCCTCCACCGTAAACTTCATTGACTTTGTGCCAAGATTCTCACAGATGGTCTTTGTCACTGCCTGAACTGTCAGCACTTCACCGGAGCTGCCCATCCTGCGCAGGGTCTTTTCAAATGTATTATTAAAGTCGACGTAGGCTGTCTGCTTCTTGATCTGGAAAGAGTTGATCTTCGTCCCCTCTTCCAGGGTTCCCATCTTGATCATCTCTTTCAGCAGCTTCTGCGCCGTCACATCCTGGATCTTTACCTTTCCCTGGATCAATGTCTCCACATTGTCATCCGGCGCATAGATGGTACACTCTTTTACAACCGGCTTCTTTGATTCTGCCGTTGTGGCTGCGGCTTTTTTCCCTGTTGTCTTTTTCTTTGCCGTGGTCTTTTCTGCCTCAGTGGAAGCTTTTGTGGCCTTTTCTGTTGCCTTCTTTGTATTATCATTACTGCATCCGGCTAATCCCGCTGCAGCAGCCACAGCCAGCAGTCCGGCAAATATCAGTTTTTTCTTTCTCATAACGTGTCCTCCTTCGGTTGATCGAACAACAATTCTATACAGATATATAGATTTTACCACAAAACCATTTCCTGTGCTATAATGCTAAGGAAAAGATAAGAAGATAAAGGAGTAAGATTATGGAACATATGACCATTCAGGATATTTTAGCTGCAACCGGCGGCACCCTTCTGTGCGGCGATTCTTCTATGCCGATCAAACGCATAAGCACAGACTCCAGAACAGTGGGGCCGGATACCTTGTTTGTACCCATCATCGGTGAACGGGTAAACGCACATAAATTTATCGACAGCGCCCTGAAAGACGGCGGAGCTGCTCTGACTCAGGAACATGACCACGCAGAAGGTCCGCATCCATTTATCAGGGTGCCGGATACCTTAAAGGCCATGCAGCAGATCGCATCTTATTATAGAAATAAAATGTCCCTTCCGATCATCGGAATTACAGGAAGTGTTGGAAAAACCACGACCCGCGAGATGATCGCCCATGTGCTGAAGGGCAAATACCGTGTGTTTGAGACCATTGGAAACCAGAACAGCCAGGTCGGTGTGCCCTTGACCCTGGACCGCCTCACATCAAAGGATGAGATCGGAGTGCTGGAGATGGGTATGAGTGAACCGGGACAGATTACGATTCTCGGAGAGATCATTCGCCCAAATGCTGCGGTAGTCACAAATGTAGGTGTCTCCCATATTGAACAGATGGGAAGCCGGGACAATATCTGCCGTGAAAAACTGGATATCCAGAACGGTCTGGCCAAAAACGGCGTACTGTACTTAAACGGCGACAATGATATGATCCGAAAACATATCGGTTATGTGACACATTCATATAAATTTTTTGGATTTTCAGAAGACTGCTCCTATCGTGCTGAGGAAGTAGAAGAGATCAATGGTCAGACCCATTTTACTTTCGTCCATGAAGATATGAGGGAACCAATCATTTTAAATGTTCTTGGGGATCACAATGTCTCCAACGCCCTTGCCGCAATCGCCCTGGGCCTTGCCTATGATGTTCCGATGGAAACGATCAAACGGCAGCTTGCCACATTTTCCGGACAGCGCCAGAACATTCTCAAAATGCATGGATACACGGTCATTGATGACGCCTACAATGCCAGTCCCGATTCTATGAAAGCAGGTCTTAAAATTTTATCAGATTATCAGGACAGTGGAAGAAAAGTCGCGGTTCTGTCCGATATGCTGGAGCTGGGACCAGATTCTCCGGATTACCACAGGGAAGTCGGCGAATTCCTGGGCACGGCAGATATTACGGATCTATACATCACGGGAACCCTTTCCAAAGAATATGCAAAAGCTGCACAAAAAAAGAATCCCTCACTAAAAACGAAATGGTTCGCTTCCAATCATGATCTGATATCTTATTTAAAGAATTATCTATCAGAACATGATGTAGTACTGATCAAAGCATCCAATGGGATGAAGCTGTATGAAGTGGCAAAAGCCCTTGACTAAGAAAAATTTTGACGGATGCAAAAATGAAAGGCCTTCCACCTGGCGATGGAAGGCCTTTCATTATACCAAAATACACTTAATGTGTGAGAGAGGGTTATCTCTAATTCAAGGGAGGGAACCTTGAATTTAGATTTATTATACATCATATTTCAGATTTTTGTGCGTCAATGTAATAAGTGGCTGTTTTATTGTCATGAAAACTTTTACTGACCCTTATTTTTCCTTTTTTATTACCGTTTATCTTATATTTTCCCCGTTTATTTTTTATGGATTCTTCTGTGATGCGTCTTTTTTTGACATTCTTCGTCTGCTGTGCTACTTTAAATAGGCAAACCGGAGAAGATTCCCTCAGGGAAGAGAAAATTGTCCTCCGGTTTTCTTCATTATCTAATATTAAAAAGGAGATTTATATGAAAAACCAATCATTTTCGTCCGCTCATGATCTGGAAGGAAGAATTCCCTTTCCCCAGGCTGTCCTTTTAGGACTGCAGCATGTCCTGGCAATGTTTGCAGGAAATCTGACTCCGATCATCCTGATCGCCGGCGCCTGCGGCATCGGTGCAGGCAGCCCTCTTCAGGTATCTATCTTACAAAATGCCATGCTGGTAGCCGGCCTCGTAACCTTTGTACAGCTGTTCACCATTGGACCAGTGGGTGCCCGCCTTCCGGTCGTCATGGGTACCAGCTCCGGGTTTATCGGAGTGTGTTCCGGGGTGGCAGCCTCTATGGGCGGCGGAGTGGCAGCATACGGAGCCATTCTGGGAGCGAGCATCATCGGCGGCCTGTTTGAAGGGGTTCTGGGATTTTTCTTAAAGCCCCTGCGAAAGTTTTTTCCGTCTGTGGTCACCGGTACAGTGGTCATGGCCATCGGTCTGTCTCTGATCTCTGTGGGGATCAATTCTTTCGGAGGCGGCTCCGGAGCTGGGGATTTCGGTTCCCTCCCGAACCTTTTTGTGGGAGCTGTGGTACTGATTGTGATCGTTGTCTTAAAGCATTTCACAAAAGGTGTAACCAGCAGTTCCTCTATTCTGATCGGTGTTATTGTGGGCTACATTCTCTGCGCTGTCATGAGCCTGTTTCTGCCCACTACCTATACAAATGCAGAGGGTGCCGTGCAGACAGCTTCCTGGGTTTTAAATTGGGATAAAGTGGCCGATGCCGGCTGGTTCTCTCTTCCTAAGCTCATGCCCGTCAAGATCGTATTTGACCTGAAGGCTATCATACCGATCGCCATTATGTTTATCGTGACTTCTGTTGAGACGATAGGCGATATTTCCGGCATCACAGAGGGAGGATTGTCCAGAGAAGCCACCGATAAAGAACTCTCCGGCGGCGTGATCTGTGACGGTTTGGGATCTTCCTTCGCTTCTGTTTTCGGAGTGCTCCCAAATACATCCTTTAGTCAGAACGTAGGTCTTGTGGGAATGACAAAGGTTGTCAACTTATATTCTATTTCCATGGGCGCAGGCTTCCTTGTAATCTGCGGACTGTTTCCCAAACTGGCGGCATTGGTCTCCATCATGCCCCAGTCCGTGCTCGGCGGAGCTGCGGTTATGATGTTCGCTTCCATCGTAGTCAGCGGAATCCAGCTGATCACCAAGGATGGAGTAAGCAACCGGATTGTAACCATCGTATCTGTGGCATTAGGACTCGGCTATGGGCTCGGCGCCAACTCCCAGGCTCTGGCAAATCTCCCTCAGGCGGTTCAGCTGATCTTCGGCGGCTCCGGGATCGTTCCCGCGGCTCTGGTTGCTATCGTCTTAAATGTAGCGATACCAAAAGAAAAATCAGACAATTAACCACCATTTCAGGAGGAAGATCACATGAAAGTCACGACTCTCATTGAAAATCAGGCTCCGGACTCTCTGTGCAGAGAACACGGGCTGGCAATACATATTGAGTATAAAGGGAAAAACTATCTTCTGGATACCGGTGCCTCCGGACAATTTGCAGAAAATGCGCACCGGCTGGGCATCTGTCTTTCCGATGTGGATGCGGCGTTTCTCTCCCACGCTCATTACGATCACTCCGGCGGGTACCGGGAATTCTTCTCCGAGAATTCAAAAGCGGTGCTTTATCTTCAAAAGGCTGTCAGAGAAAATTGTTATTCTAAATTCCTGCTGTACAGACAATACATCGGTGTACCGAAGGGTGTTCTTAAGAACTATCGAAACCGTCTCAGGTTTATGTCCGGCACAGTGGAAACAGAGCCAGGCGTCTGGACGGTCTCACACAGCATTCCCAGACTTTCGGAGAGAGGCCGCCGCGGGCACATGTATATTAAGGCAAAAAACAGTTTCAGGCCTGATGATTTCAGCCACGAACAGAGTCTCGTCTTTGAACGTGAACATGATCTTATGCTGTTCAACAGCTGCTGCCATGCGGGTGTTGTTTCTATCGTTGATGAAGTCAATCATGCCCTGAAGGCAACGGGTAAGAAAGTCTCTTATGTATTCGGCGGTTTTCACACCATGGGACTCCGGGGTCCGGGCAGTATGAGCGGTCGGCCGGAAGACATCCAAGCGCTGGGAAGACATCTTCTCAATCGGGGTATCTCCTGTGTGTATACCGGCCACTGCACGGGTATTCCCGCTTTCCGCATATTGAAAAAAACAATGAAAGAAAAAGTGCGCTATATGAAAACAGGCAGCGTCATCAGATTATAGGTAAACATTTGAGAAAAGGAAGATGCATTCTTGCGCATCTTCCTTTTCTTTACCAGAGCTGAAATGCTTCAGCCAGCTTTCTGACTTGTTCTTCCGAGATTCCTCTTTGTATCTTTCCCCCGTTCAGCAGATAAACCTGAGCGTTTTTTTCCACCGTCTCTATCAGACCTATTGTATCTTCAAAAGACTTTCCTGCCGCAAAAATTCCATGATATGGCCAGAGCACCACCCGGTACTGCTCCATTTTCTTTGCCGTGGCTGGTCCGATTTCTCCTTCTCCGCACACCATCCACGGGAGCATGCCGAGCCCTTCCGGAAACACAAGCACACACTCAGAGTTCAGACTCCACATGGTTTTCGTAAATGCCTGCTCTTCTGTCTCATGGGCAAAGGTCATCGCGATAGTGTGGGTCGGGTGACAGTGCATGATCAGTTTATTGTTTGCATCGGACTGTAATCTTGCCCGGTGGCACAGCATATGAGCCGGAAATTCACTGGTCGGCCGGTTTCTTCCCTCGTCGAACCCCCAGAGCACGCTAAGTTTTCCGTCATCAATCCTTATAATTCCCAGGTCTTTCCTAGGATGTTTATGAATTGTTCTGAAAAAGGCTCCTGCCCTGGTCACAAGAAAATATTTTCCGCTCAGCCCGCCGGTGTCAAATTTTATCGGTATGCTGTTCAAAATGTTACTCTGGGACAGCCATGTATTCACCTCATCCTCTGAGAGCAGGTACGAAAGATTTCCAGCATGGTTTTCTCCCCATCCTGCCTCCCAGAAATATCGGCATGACTCCACTGCCTCTTCCATAAACGGTGCCTTCATCACTCTGTCCGTCATTGTTTACCTCCCTGTAAAGACCTTGTATATTCATACATACTCTGAAATATGATAGAAACAGAAACCGCTCCCGCATCCTCATAGCCCAGAGACCGCTCTCCCAAAAACTTCGCTCTCCCAAATTTGGCAGTATAGTTTTTTGTATTTTCTGCTCCCTCGGCAGCTACTTTCCATGCAGTCTTTAACAGCTCCTCAATTTCTCTTTCTTCAGATTCCTCCATGGCCCTTACTGCGGGAGCAAGGGCATCAATCATCGTCTTATCGCCTTCATCGGCTCCTCCGGCAGACTTAATTCTTTTAAGACCGCTTTCACACATTCCCCTCAGCAGTTCAGCATCCAGCTTTTCCTGCTCTGGCTGCTTTAAAATACCTAGAAAAATGGCCGAGAAAATAACTCCCGAAGCGCCTCCCATGGAATTCATCATCGCCATGCCGAGACCTCCGAAGATCTCACGGATTGTCTGCGGCTGCTCTTCGGCCAGGAACTTCTTCACCGCCGTAAATCCCCGCTCGATCCCCATACCGTGATCCCCGTCTCCGGTTTTTCCGTCGATCTCACACAGCAGATCTTTTTTCCCTATCATTTGATCCGCCACATAGTTCATCATTTCCGATACATTGGCGGCGTTCATCTCCTTCATCTTCTTACCCGTCCTTTCCATACTTTTGGGTATAACACCGTGTACAGGCCGGCTGATCATACAGCCGTTTCAGCTCCTCATCCAATATAAATAAGGAGACAGACGCACCGGCCATTTCCAGTGAAGTACAGTACTTTCCGACAATGTTGTCATATAAGATGACTCCTGCTTCTTTTAACAGCTCACATGCCTTTTTGTTAATGATGTAAAGTTCCAGATCAGTTGTGGCTGCCATTCCATTTACAAGAAGCACTGCCTCCCTGCCTTTCAGATCTCCAAATTCTTCTTTAAGATCGCCAATCATTTTTTCTGTCAGTTCATCCGCAGATACGAGTGACTCTCTGGAAATCCCCGGTTCGCCATGAATCCCCATGCCGTACTCATATTCCTCTTCTCCCAGTTCAAAATTCGGTGGATTTCCGGGAATAGAACACGGAGTTATTGCGATTCCGATGGTTCGCACATGCTCATTGGCTCTCTCTGCTGCTTCTTTCACCTCTTCAAGAGAATATCCGAGTTCTGCCGCGGCCCCTGCTGCCTTGGCAACAAACAGAATGCCTGCCACTCCCCGCCTTCCCTTCTTATCCTCCTTTGGGGCAGAGGCAATATCATCATTGACAATGACATGGGAGACTTTCACTCCCTCCATCGATGCCAGGTCCTCCGCCACATCAAAGTTCATGGTATCTCCGGCATAATTCCAGATCAGACATAAAACGCCCTTCCCCTGATCTGCCGCCTTGATCGTTTCCTTGATCGTGTATGGATCAGGAGAAGCAAAAACATTCCCCACTGCCGCTCCGGTAAGCATTCCTTTTCCGACCAGTCCGGAGAGCATTGGTTCATGACCGCTGCCTCCACCAGATACAATGGCTGTTTTCCCATTCCTCTCTTTTGAAATAATTCCGCACGCATCCGGCACTTTTTCATATAAATCTCCATTGGCGTATAACAGTCCCTGTAAACTTTCCTCCACCACTTTCAGAGGATCGTTGATGATTTTCTTCATTTTCTCATCCTCCGTTCTTTTCTCATTTTCTTACCCTCATAAAATTCTCCGAAACCGGCATCTTCATAAAAATAAGTCAACAGGATAGCCAGCACAAAACAGCAGCCGCTCAAAAACAGATCCCACGCAAATACGCTTACCACAAGAAACAAAGTATCCACCAGGGCCAGGACCGCAAACAATATTTTCTTGCTCCTCTTACTCATAAAAACAAATCTCCTTTTTCTCCGCACTATGCCTCGGTCTTAATGCCGAGTTCTTTGGCAAATTCCATATCTTCTCTCTTAATGGATTTAAAATAGTAAACTGCCAGCGGAATGGTGACGACAAGTATGACAATGGCAATGATGTTTTTTTCAGATGCCGCCGCAAAAACCCAGCGAAGTTCTGATATATCGATGCCGAACCATGCAAGCATCTGTCCCTTCGGCACGGATGCCCCGCCGGTGATCTGTGCAAGCTTTGTAAAATGCGGCGCAAAATAAGAAGCCACATACAGATGAAGCGGAAGGCCGATCAACGTACCGATCGCCATTTTCAGCATATTTCCCATAGTAAGATAAAACAGCGGAACGATCAGACAGATATCCATCAGTCCTCCGAATGGGAGCACGATATTTCCCGGCAGAAAGATTGCATAGATGAAGATTACCGGGATCGCAAGGATCATCATCAGCCAGTGTTCGGAACGGCCTGCCATAACCGGCCAGTCCATTCCGATGGAAATATCTCTTCCATGGAACTTCTTCTTCATAAATTCTGTCGCCCCATTGCTCACCGGTGTCAGAGCGGTCATGAAAAGTTTCGCCACCATAGGGAACAGCGTCAGCGCTGTACCTGCCTGTACGCCAAGAGTCAGCACTTCTTTATAGTCATAGCCTCCGAAAATCCCAATAAAACATCCTACAATGAATCCCATGATGTGATTCTCACCAAAGATTCCGATCTTGTCCCGGATCTTCTGGGCATCGATGTTCATGCTGTCCGGAATAATTTTGTCCAGAAAATGAGTGAGCGGATAGTAATAAATGCCTGCCAGGAACATCGGATGCGGCATGGAGATCCCCGGTATTCCGGTGAGTTTCTGAAGCCGGTATTTTGTGCAGTCTGCATTTTTCAGTTCAAATACACACTGTATAATGGCACAGGCAAACCCGATTGCCGGATTTCCGCTTACATAAGCCACAAGAAACGCTGTACATACCTTATTTCCCACGTTCCACATATCCACATTCAGACAGTTTGTAAAACCGACTGCCAGTAGAAGAATATTGATTCCAATCTGCACCGGGAACATGAGGAATGCATACTCCCATGTCCAGCAAAGACCGAGTGCCGGTGCCCATCCCATATCCAGCGCCTTCAACTGGACACCTGTATTTTGCACGAATGCCTGAGCTGCCGCGCCGACACTGTCTGTCATCAATGACATCACATGATTCATTCCTACTAAAGCCACACCCAGAGTAAGACCTGCTGAAAATGCCTTGGTAGGTTTCATTCCTAATATGATTCCGATCAGTGTAATGACGATTGGTAAAAATACACTGGCTCCTAAGTCTACTAATCCCTGAAAGACAGTCTGTAATATATCCATAGTTTTCCTCCTCTTTTTCTTTTGCTATTTTCTGAATTCCTCTAAAATCTTCTGTAATTCTTCCTCTGCCCCCATCCCTGTAATAAACGGGACTCCGTTAAAGGTAGGAAGATCAAATTCTTTTTCTCCTTCTCCGCAGATGGACACATAAATGTCCGCTACTTTTTCATACTGAGGCATAGAATTTATATTGATAGCTTCAATGCGGAACTCTGACGGACTGATCCCGTTCTTTTCTAAAAGATCCGCAAGTTTTACCGCACAAGTCTGGGAAGTTGCAACCCCTCCCCCGCATGCTACAACGATTGTCTTCATAATAATATCTCCTTCCTCAAAGATCTGCCGCCTCATAGACGACCTGATAGATTTTCTCTGCAGTTTCTGCTTCTCTCAGCTTTTTCAATACTTCCCTGTCGCTGAACATCCCTATGATCTTCTGAAGTATCTTTAAATGAGCCTCCGGATCTTTTAATGCCAGCATAAAGACCATTTCAACGTCCAATGTATTTTTTTTATTTCCCATCTCGTGAAACGGAATCGGGTTTTCCAGACGGGCAATACTGATGCAGGCCTCATTTACATGGGCGCTGTCCGTATGGGGCATGGCGATCAGCAGCCCATCTGTGTGAAGTCCGGTAGGATATTTTTCTTCCCGCTCTTTTAACGCCGCCACATAGCTGTTTTTTGTAATACCTTCCTTCTCAAGTCTTCCTCCCATGATCTCAAAAAGCATATCCCTGCTTTTTGCCCGCAGATGATCATAGATGTAATCTTTCCTTAATAAAGTCTCCATTGCTTCTCCCCTGTCTTCTCAGTAAACAATACAGTTTTTAATGACCTTTCCTGCCGCATGTTCCCTTATGGCTGCCTCTGTCTCTTCGATCGGATACTCATGTTCTACAAAATCCTCTGCCTTTATGGCTCCCATTTTCAGTAGTTCAAATGCCGCATTTACATGGATTGGTGTCGTATGGAAAACGCCTTTGATCGTGATCTGCTCATAGTGCATTCTTGTACAGTCAATATTGACTGTGGTATCTTTTTTCGTGCCTCCAAAGCAGAGCACCTGGCCTCCTGCTCTCACCTGGCGGAAAGCGGTCTCCCAGACAGCCGGAAGACCTGCCGCCTCGATAGCCACATCCACACCTCTGGAGTCTTCTGTCAAATCCCTCACCGCCTGAATCTGATCCTGCTCCTCAATATTGATTGTCTCGGCTGCTCCAAGCTTTGCCGCCAGAGAAAGACGGTTCGGCTGCATATCGCAGGCGATCACCCTGGCCCCTCTTAAATAAGCCAGACGGATAAACATCAGCCCAATCGGTCCGCAGCCATTGACTACTACCGTGTCTCCCAGTTCAATTTCTACATTTGAGATCCCATACACCGCGCATGACAGCGGTTCTGTCAGAGCCGCCTGTTTGTAGTCCATATCATCCGGCAGCTTAAACATAGTCTCTTCCACGATATTTTTCGGAATCAGCTGATACTCTCCGTAAGCCCCAAGATTGGACGGCAGATCCGCACACATGGAGTGCTGGCCCTTTTTACACCAGTAACATTTATGGCATGGAGCCGTATTATGGGCCACCACCCTGTCTCCGACTTTAAATTTCGTAACGCCTTCGCCTACTGCCACGACATCTCCGGAAGCCTCATGCCCGATCAGATGCGGCGTCTGGTATCTGTATCCTCTCATGAACATTTTGCAGTCGGTACCGCATGTCAGGGTCACTTTGTTTTTTACGACTACTTCCCCCGGCCCTGGTTCCGGCACCGGTGCATCCTCTACTCTGATATCCTCAATTCCATAATAAACAACTCTCTTCATCTTTCTTCCTCCTGATAATGAAATTAATTTGCTGCTTCTATACCGGGCCGTCGCCCGAAATCTGCCTGCAGATGAAACACGAATTTAACAATACGTTTTTATAATCTCTCTGATTTCTTCTTTGCTGCCTGCTTCAGCGATCCTTCTGACATCTCTTTCACTCTCCGATAGTTTTGCCAGCTGCAAAATAGCTTTTAAATGCTTCTTTTCATCCACCGGGGACAGCATAACAAACAAATGGATATTGAGACCGCCGAATAAAACCCCCTCTTTTACAGTTACAAGTGAAAGTCCCACTCTCTTTGTGTCTTTATCCGGCATCGCGTGGGGCACTGCAATTCTTCCTCCGAAAATAATATGTACCGAATTGTCGTGATACTGGGCAAGAACTCTTTTTACATATCTCTCTTCTGCATTCCCGTGGCCGATCAGCGGTCCGGAAGCCATCTGCATGACCTCTCTCCAGCCTTCTGCCCGGTCTGTTTGGATAATATATTCGTCACTCAGAAAATCCATCAGACTGAGGTCTTCCTGATCCTCTGAGTCTCCGAATCCTGTATCTGAAATTCTGGAAGAAAAATATTTCTTCAGATCTTTTAGCAGCTGCATTTCATTTCTTATCATGCCGTGCTGTTTTATAATCCTCAGCACTTCCTCCAAGTCATAGTCTGCCACTGCGATTCCATATACTTCTTCCATTACCTGCCGTCTCAACTGCCTCCGCTCTTTCTGTGAAAGCACCGGTTCCACCACAAAGAGCTTCTTTTCTGTGTTGAGATAAACCGATGAAAAAACAAACTCATACCTGCTTTCCTCCCACTCTTCAAACTCTCTCACCGATATTGCATCCAGAAAAATAAATTCGGGGAACAAATCCTTCAGGGCACTGTGCATGATCTTGGAAACTGTGATCCCGTTGGGACACACGACCAGAGCCCTCGGTTTTTCGGTAATCTTTGTACCCTGCCGCCGAAACCAGCTGGCCATGAACAGCGTCAAAAATTTAAGTTCTGCATCCGGAACCCTGCTGCCGATCAGCTGTTCCACCGGTCCGATACATCCTCTCATGATCGTATGTATTTCTTTTAGTTCCTCCTGATACATCTCTATGTTGACAATATCCAGCAGGTTTCCTGATAGTGTCAGGTTATATTTCATTCGGTAGTAAGCGGGCTTCATGTGTTTGAGAAGCATCTCTTTTAACTCTTCTCTCTCCTTAAATACCACACAGGTTTTATTCTCAAAGTCATGTACCATCTCTTCAATTGCATCCCGGATCACAGAAACTTTTTCTTCTGACAAAATCCCCAGTTCAGATATATTTGCGGACAACAGCATAAGAGCGATAAAAAACCGTTCCTGCCTGGGTACTTTCCCAAGCTCCGCCAGCAATTCGTTGGCCATGGCATATTCCTTCGTATCAGTCAATTCCTCATAAAGCATTTCTGCCTCATCCAAATATTTGCCGTCCTTAATTCTACGGCATACCAGAGCCAGACAGTACGGACTGGAATCCATTTTCTCGTCTGTAAACGTTACGCCCAGTTTTCTCTCAATGGTCTCCAGCCAATCCCGGTATTTCTGCACCTGGTCTTCCTTAAGTCTCCCGAGTTTCCGCACCAGCTGCCTGCCGTCCAGAAGGCAGATCAGCTGTCCTGCCATATCGATCAAAAGCTTTCGTTTCTCAAACTCTTTTCCATCTATGATATACCCCTGCTGCCTTGTATACTTTAACTTTGATCCATAGTCCGCAAAAAGCTGCTGGACCGCCTTTAAATCACTCAGCACCGTATTTTTACTGACTTTCAGTTCAGAAATAAAATGCTGCAGTGAGAGATCACTCTGTGTCAGGATCATAAATGCTATGATCTGTACCCTCTCTGTCTCGGAATAAAAGTAATCCTTCTTTTGCCGGAGTACTTCTCTGATCTCTTTTCCGACTTCCAGATTTCCATTTCGCTTTTTCTTTACAGGCGGTATATTCTGCTCCGCCAAATACGCGTTGATCTTTTTCAGACTGTAATCCATCTGCCGCCTGGTCAGACGAAATTTCTCTTCAATCTCACCGGAATTTTTTCGAAATCCTGCGGCAAGATCCCTGAGAATTGCACTGCTTCTCTCGTCCAGATACATATCGCATTCCCTCCTTACAAACTCATTGTATTGTACGTAATACATGAATTCAATTTCATTTCATCCCACTTTTTGTTCAGTTTGTACAATGAAATTGGGATGAATACCAAAAAAGCACGAAAATAAAGGGCCTTGGATAATTCCAAGACCCTTTTGATATTCTGCCTTTTTATTTAAATTTGTCAATGTAACCCTGTATAAATATAAAAATAACGATCAGCGGAAGAATAAATGTAACATATTTTCTCGTCCATTCCGGATATTTAATTCCTTTTCCCGCATTGGCCTCTTCACTGAAGTTCTTCCATCCCCAGCCGTATTTTGTCACACAGAACAGAAGATACACTAAAGATCCCAGTGGAAGAATATTGTTGCTCACAATAAAATCCTCCAGATCCTGAATCGTACTGTTCGCCCCAAAAGGCATGATATGGCTCCACACATTAAAGCCCAGTGCACACGGAAGCGACAGTATGGTGATCAGTATCCCATTGAAAACACTCGCTTTCTTGACTGTCCAGCCCCATAAATCCTGTGCAAAAGAAATGATATTCTGAAACACTGCTATGATTGTCGACAGCGCCGCAAAGGACATAAACAGGAAGAACAGGGCTCCCCATATCCTGGCACCCGGCATCTCGTTAAATACATTCGGCAGTGTGATAAATACCAGGTTTGGTCCGCTGTCCGGCCGCACTCCGAAAGCAAAGCAGGCCGGAAAGATAATCAGTCCTGACATAAGAGCTACAAGTGTATCCAATACGGCCACGCTGACAGCTTCTCCTGTCAGACGGTAAGACCGGTCAATATAGCTTCCGAAAATTGCGATAGCTCCGATCCCAAGGCTCAGCGTAAAGAACGCCTGTCCCATAGCCGCAGAGACTACTTTCATGATTCCCTGCTCCTTCATGGCCTGGAAATCCGGCACAAGATAGAATGCAAGCCCTTTTGAGGCCCCCGGAAGTGTGACTGCTCTTATGACCAGCACAAGAATAACCACAAATAAACAAGACATCATGACTGTAGTAATCTTTTCCACACCATTCTGAAGCCCCAGAGAACAGATTAAAAATCCAACAATAATGACAACCAGCATCCAGAAAATCAGCACTTCCGGCTTTGATAAAAGTTCTCCGAACACAGCCTCAACCTGTTTCGGATTTTTACCCACAAAATCGCCTTTCAGCATCTTGAAGAAATAACTGATCATCCATCCTGCCACAGTCGTATAAAACATCATCAGCAGATAGTTTCCTGCCATTCCGAAATAGCTGTACCAATGCCACTTTGTTCCCTCGGGCTCCAATGTCTGAAACGAAGTTGCGATACTTTTCTGGCTGGCACGCCCCACTGAAAACTCCATGACCATGATCGGCAGTCCCAGCGCAAATAAGAAAAACAAATATACCAATACGAAGGCAGCTCCCCCGTACTGTCCGGTTACAAACGGAAACCTCCACACATTCCCGATTCCTATGGCGCATCCTGCCGATATTAAGATAAATCCAATCCTCGACGAAAACTTTTCTCTCTTTTCCATAATTACTTTTCCTTTAATTCAAAGATAAATTCTGAACCTTCTCCTTCCTTACTTTTTACCCAAATCTGTCCTTCATGTATCCTGACAATCCATCTTACCATAGACAGGCCCAGACCGGTACCCCTGACTTGATTTTGGCTGTTCCTGCTCCTGTCAGCGCGGTAAAAACGGTTCCATATCTTGTCTAAATGTTCCGCTCCGATGCCCTGTCCGTCATCCTTCACTATTCCCCGGATTTTCCCGTCTTTTTTGAACAGCGATACTTTCACTATTCCATTTCTCTTTCCATAGTCAATGGAATTCTCCACCAGATTAATCAGCATCCTGGTCAGAAGCATCTGGTCCCCTTCTGCTGTAAGTCCAGGTTCAATCTCACTCAACAAATGTATCCTTTTTTCATCGGCTCTTTTTGACAGCTCCTCCAGTGTCATTTCTGCCAGCATACTCATATCCACAGGCTCAAACTGGAAATTCTCTTTTCCTCTCTCGCTCCGGGCAATCATCAAAAGCTGTGAGATAAGATCCGACATTTTCTTAGCCTGCCGGAGAACAATCTGAATCTCATGTTTCTGTTCATTACTGAGTGTATCTTCCTCCAGGGCATATTCACACTGTGCTATGATCACAGAAACCGGAGTCCTTAGTTCGTGGGAGACATCGGAAGTAAACTGTTTTTCATCCTCAAATGATGCTTCCAGACGGTCAAACATTTCATTGAACGTACATGTCAGCTGACGCATTTCATCTTCCGATTTTGGCTCCGGGAGACGTTTTGACAAATCCGCACCGCTGCTGATGTCCCCTGCGGTAGTACATATATCATCTACCGGCTTTAGAGCTTTCTTCGTCATCATGTATCCGATCAGCCCAATGGCCAGAATCAGGAGCGGATATACAGCTAAAAAGGCCAGCAGAACCATATGCATAATCTGTTCCATGCCATGTATAGAAACGATCCCTCTGATCCAGATGGCCTTTCCTGTACCGTACTGATAAGCGGCGTCATAGATCATCCACTGCTTGCTTCCCTTCTCTATGTTTCGGACTTCATGAGACTGAAGCTTTGTTTCTTTCGGAAACTCCACGGGCATACTGCCGTGCAGCAGCCTTCCTTCCTGATCATAGATACAAAACATGACGCCGTCGTCATAATAGTCTACCTCCGGGTCCAGATAATAGGTTCCGTTCTGGAACTCTATATCGTGAGCAAAGTCGGCTACCATTCCCTGAAGATCTTCCTCTGTCTTGGACAGTTCCAGCTGATTGATAAATATGAAAACCCCTGCAAATACTGCTGCCAGCACGACAGCGATCATCCCTGTATACCAAAGGGTAACTCTTTTTTTAATCGAAAATCGTCTCATACTTCTTTCCTCAGAACGTATCCAACGCCTCTCACCGTGTGGATCAGCTTACAGCCAAATCCTTCATCAATCTTCTTCCTCAGATAACGGATGTAGACATCCACCACATTAGATCCGCCCTCAAAATTATAGTTCCATGCATGCTGTTCAATCTGATCCCTGGACAGCACAATATTCTGATTTCTCAGCATATATTCAAGGACCATAAATTCTTTGCTGGAAAGAGATATCTTTTTATCTGCACGGGTAACTTCCTTTGATTCACAGTCCAGGACCAGGTCATCAATCGTCAGCCGGTTAGAAACCAGGGCCGGTTTCCTCCGCATCATGACCCGCACCCTGGCCATAAGTTCTTCAAACGAAAAAGGTTTTACAAGGTAGTCGTCGGCTCCAAGGTCCAGGCCCTTCACGCGGTCTTCAATGCCGTCTCTTGCAGTCAGAAACAATACCGGCGTGTCGCTGCCCTCTCTCCGGATCTTTCTCAGCAGTTCCAGTCCGTCAAGTCCAGGAAGCATAATATCCAGAATTATGCCGTCATAATCTGCCATGGAGATATAATCCAGTGCATCCAGGCCGTTTCCGCAGTCATCTACGGTATAATGCTCTTTCTTCAGTTTCTTTTTTAAGATGCTTCTTAAATCCCCTTCGTCTTCCACAATTAACAGGCGCATGTCATACCTCCATATGGAACTATTATAATATAAATGTAATTTTATGAAAATGTTTTAATTTAATTTTAATAATCGGGAACTATAATAAAGTTATCAAAAATATAAGAAAGGAGATTTTATTATGAAAATTAAAATAACAGCCATATTAGCCTGCCTTACATTTGTATTCTTATTTGCAGGATGCCAGAGTACCCCGAAGGATCAGGCCGAATCAACTACCACACAGGATATCGCCACAACAGCGAAGGGAACTGAAAAAGCCACTGAAAAGTCAACAGCGACTCAGACAACCACTTCCGACACACCTGATTTCAGCAAATATGAGACAAAAATCTCAAAGATTACAAAGAAAATCCAGGCGGCAAAACCCGCTTCCAACGCTTCCAAAAATCAGGATAAATTTTATAGCTTAAAGAAAGAACTGGATGCGATCGACCATGAACTTGATACTCTGGATGACGATTACGAGCATCAATATGATACCGGAAAACTCTCTGCCGAAAAATATAAAGACATCGAGCGCAAGATTGACGCTCTCGAAGACAAACTTGATTTTGCAGAAGATTCTTTAGAAAACAAGTTCGGTATTGATGATTAACAGCTGAATTTAATTTTAAATATCTCAGGCCTGCTTCCTGTCAGCATACGAGGCAGGCCGGAAGATATTTATCACTGCAAACGTATTTAATGACGAAGGAGGTAAAAAGCCATGAAAATCAAAAAAATTTTGTTAATGTTTATGGGATTCATGATGGGACTTTCCCTTTCCCTGTCCCCTGCAGTAATCCATGCAGACAGCGATGACCCGAAACCCACTTCTATCCGAAAACTCAACTATAAAAAGAGGACTGTCAGAGTCGGGCAGAAATTTGAATTGAAGGCTTATGCCAGACCATATGATTATGATGACGATCAGCTCATCTGGTCTACCGGCAACAAAAAAATCGTAAAAATTATCAGCAAAGACCGCAGAGACGATGATATTACATTAAAAGCCATGAAAACCGGAAAAGTAAAGATCACCTGCCGCATCCGCGGAACAAAGAAAAAGAAAACCTGTACAGTAACCGTAAAGAAAAAAGTGAAAAAGAAATACATAAAACCGACAAAGATCAAACTGGATGATAAACGGATGGATGTAGACGTGAATGATACTGAGGATATTGATTATAAGGTATATCCAAAAAAAGCTACGAACAAAAAAGTAACCTTCCGTTCCAGCAACACAAAAATAGCAACAGTAAACTCCCGGGGTGATGTAAGAGGAATCCGCCCGGGCAGAACAAAGATCACACTGACATGTAAAGCAAATCCGAAAGTAAAAGCTTATGTATATGTTATTGTAGAATATGACGATTAAAGATTCATGGGAGGAAAATATGAAAATTAAAAAATTACTGCCTGCTGTACTGGCAGCATTGTTAAGTCTGACGGTCATTATGTCACCGCTCAGCATCCATGCCGACGAAGATGATCCAAAACCGACCTCTATAAGAAGGCTGAATTACTCTAAGAAGACCCTGCGGGTAGGACAAAAATTTGAGCTGGAAGCCTACGCGCGCCCTTCTGACTACGACGATGACCAGCTGATCTGGTCTACCAGCAACAAAAAAATTGTGAAGATCGTAAGCAGAGACCGCAGAGATGATGACATCACTGTAAAAGCAGTGAAAACCGGAAAAGCTAAAATCACCTGCCGTATCCGGGGTACAAAGAAGAAAAAGACCTGTACTATCACGGTAAAGAAAAAAGCAAAAAAGAAGTATACAAAGCCAACCAGAATCTGGGTGGAAGACCGCTACACCGATGTAGATGTTCATGATTGGGAAGACATCGAATACAAGGTTTATCCCCGGACTGCCACAAACAAAAAGGTAACGTTTTCTTCCAGCAACAAAAAAGTTGCGACTGTCAATTCCAAAGGTTATATCTATGGCAAAAAACCTGGAAGAGCAACCATCACGCTGACTTGCAAAGATAACCCGAAGGTAAAAGCCTATGTCCACGTCTATGTGGAATGGGACGACGACGATGATTATGACGATTACGACTGATTGCAATGCATAAAATGTTATTTCCGTATTTTTTGTCTGATTCCGGTCATACTATTTCTGAGGTGATGACTATGAGAAATGAAGATATTCCAATTGGCTTTACGATGGAACTGGCACAGCACGAAAATGCCCTGTCTGCATTTTCTTCGCTGACTTCTGACCAACAGCGTCAGGTCATCGACGGTGCCAAACAGATGAAGACCCGGCAGGAAATGCGGAATTATGTTGAAAACCAATTCAAATAAAAAAGGCCAGGAAACAAAATCAAATTTTTGTTTCCTGGTCTTTTTATTTTCCTGTCACTGTTTTACAAACTCAAGACTTTTCATCACATAGTTAATCTTGATCTTATCGTTCCAATACCCTGCGAGAGCCACCGGAAACCATCTAACTAACACATTCACAATGAGAGTTACGATGAGAAGCTTCTTCTTGTTCTGATAAGACTGTACCAGGTCTGCGGATAGATTTTTTACTTTTTCCGCCTGTACAAACCTTAAAATAATAACGACTACACTATAAACGGCTCCAAACCAGACAAACCAATAACTTAATGCTAACCATGCATAGAAAAGTGTTACAACACTCCAAAAGATACCGGTATTCCGCTTTTTCCTGCTCAGGAACAGACGAAATTACTGGTCCTTTTCATTTAAAGCCTCCAGCTTTAAGCCGCACCATTCGCGGTACAGAGCATCCTCCCTGTTCTCTTTGCCGCAATTATGACAAATTATCTCTATCCCTCCGAATCATTGTATTGTTGTAACTAAATTATAACACAGAATTTACAGCTGAGATATTCTGATATGCACTTTCTAACGATTCCGCTAGAATATTACAAAGCTCATCAGATATTTCTTCTTTTTGTTCTTTTAACACATTAAAATCAATACTATTCTTCTCTCTTTCATTTTTTGTATCTGAAATTGTGATGTTTTTAACAGAGACTGATACTTTTTGTTTATTTTTTTATTAGAAGAATTACTTCGTTGGTTATCTTGGGAGTTCTCTGAAGCTCCCAAGATATCACCTGCCTGCTTCCACAGTTCAAGTCCTCGATCTTTCTTCTTCCCACTTAAAGGAATAATCACTTCAGGTCCGTCCTCACCAACCCAGCTCAATATTGGACCCGAAACAAAACTTCCATTTGCATTTTTTTGATTCTTTTAAAAAACCCAAAATGTTTTTTAATAAAGTTCTCTGCACCTCTCACTCGTTTTGTCCAATAGTTTTTAACATTGTTTTTCTGCCTTTTTATCAAACGGTCAAAATATAATATGGATTTATTTGTCTGACTTTTTGTCGGTCTGGATATTGCCTGCTGCCTTTTAGTGAAATTTTTCTCTTGATATCTTGCATTATTATTTATTTCTGCAGTTTTTCTCCACATTCCACTTTTTTGATAGGAAGATTCAAATCTTTTTTGGGAGCGCCGAATGATATCCAACCCTGTTCTTTTCTTTCCGCCATACTGATCCAGATTGCTCTGAATGAACTTTGGACTGAGTGTATCAAATCGTACCCCTTTCAATTGCTTCTTCTGATTATTTTTTGCCTCATTCATAGCTTGCTGCCCTTGTTTTGTCTTTGCCCACACCGGCGCCTCATCATAAGCTTTTCCCATCCATTCAGTAAAATAGTAACTTGCTAATCCGGCTAAATTTTGTAAGATTCAATCCTTTTTCTATAGCTCCAATCATTGAATAATTTGAAGCACCTGTAATATATCCTGGTTCAACTACTTTATTGGAAGACCTATATTTTCTTCTATATTTCATTCTCTGATATTCTCCCATCATATATGATGGAATAGTATTTGGTGTTTGCATTAACTCTATTTCCCAGTCTTCCATTGATAATCCCTCCTTTTTCCAAAAAAGAAGGAGCTTCTGCTCCTTCTAAATTTGTATACATATGTCTTCTTCCAGCTTTTTTGCTATTTCCTCTGCTTTCTCAGGTTTCCACCTTTTTACGATTTCATAAAAAACCTCTCTTGTCGCTAAGGCCGGGAAAATATCCAACCGTACTTTAAGATTTTTTTCCTCTTTAAGGTAAATATTAATAACAGACTGTTTTATAGAATGAGCTGTTGAATGATAATATTCAACCATTACTATTTCTTTCCCTGTATTTTTGCTCTCGTTTCTCTAATTAATATATCCACACACAAAACAGAATAAATCAGCAGAAACACTCCTAACAGCATATTTTTGATTCCTATGTGATATATAAAAATACTGACTGCAATAGTACAAAGCGATAGTATAATAACGGTGTTGCTATTATCATTATTCCAATAATATTCCTCATCCTGAATGCTCATAATCTTTTCTCCTGTAACAATCCGTTTACTTTTTAATCATTATATCACATATTTTGACTAAGCTGTTCTTCTCCAAAAATATACACAAATATAAGGCGGAAGATTCTTCCCTTCACCACTTTCTCCCTTCGCATCTGTCTGATGCCATGGAATCCAATGCTGATGCTTTCCACCATATGTCACAGACCCCCATGTTGTTGTTTTATTTCCGGAAGAATTCCATCTGGCATAGTTATCACCCTTTGCCGTAGCTTTATCATAAAAGTGTACATTTGTTACAGAATGGTTATGATAACCGCCTTCATTACAGTTAAATCCTTGAATACCATGATTGTGACTGACAGCCACTGCATTTTTCTGTCCCCCAGATTTTTGTGCACTGTTAAAATATCCGTCATTTTCATCAACCCCGAATAATGTTCGTCCATTTCCGAACCTTTCCCATTTTCCTCCAAGGAAAGCAGATGGATTGACATTTGTTACACTGGTATAAATACTTCCAACCGGATAAATCTGTTCGAGAAACTGCTGGAATAGTTGATCTGTCTCTTTTTTTGTATACTTATCATTATAGATTCCCTTTTCTTCTACGGAAACATGACATTCCTGATTGTCTCTATGTTTTGCGAATGTTTCAGAGGAAACAAAACCTGCTGGTTCCATTTTTATTTCAGGATATTCATCTCCTCCGCTTTTAAAATCAAATTTCCATGATATAGTATAACCTTTGCTCTCATCTTTTGCAGGAATTACTTTTGCTTCGGTCGCCTGTGCAAGGCAATAAAGTATTTCTCCTTCGTCCGGATCCTCTGCGTAAAAACCAATCTGCCATAAATCATAACGTTCTGTAATTTTTAAATTATCCAGCATAACCAATACTGATGTAACATTACCTGATGTATCTACGCCTTGGACAGAAAGCTTATCTTTCATCTGAAGAACTTCTGTTTGATACCGCAGATCCGGTACTTCTGCTTTCCCTGCTCCTGCCTCTACTCTTGTAAACTTTAAAGTGTTCCCATTATAAAGTTTTGCATGAAGATCCTTCCCTTTATTTGTAATCACTGTATTTCCCCAAATATTCATTTTATTCCCCCTACCTTGTAATTTCTGCATCGAGGTAAAGTACTGTTACCTCATAATGTTCATGTTCAGATATAGCACATCCGCAGTATATATTTACAACTGCCTGTATCAGCTCTGAGACTCTGATTTCATAAGTTAAATGAGCTGGCTTTACTTTGTCTATAAACTCCTTTGCTCCTGTTAAATCCTGCGTATATCCGCGAACAAGCACATCAAAGTTATTTTTCTCTGTATTCTCTTCAATTTGAACTTGATATCCGGTAAGCGCAGAGAGAGCATTTTCCATCTGTCTGGGATTATGATAATTCTTTCTTATCTTATCCATAATATTTTGTCTTCTTTTTTCTTCCGGCAGATGAGGCGCCTCTATCTCTCCATATTGTTCCTCCCAATATTTCAATGCCCACTGATCAGCTGTCTGAATGACTGTCTCATCTCTCAAATTCTGTATAAAGTCGTCAAGTTTGTCCAATTCTCTCCCAATTATCTGGAACAGCCACAGGCAAACATAGCTTTCTCCATATACAGGGCTTATTTCATCAATAATTTTTTGTGCCTGCTCACTTTTTAGTATCTTTTTCATCAACTCAGTTCTATTCGACATAATTACCTCCTAACCCTGGCTGGTTTCATCCATTAGTTGAAAATCTGCATTTTCAAGAAAAGGAATACTGAGTGCTTCAACCTGAACATTTGCTGTTCCTCCATTCAGCTTTAATCCTGAATAATCATATACTCCCGGAATATCCCCAAGGATATTTCCAATCTGCGTATATCTTATTTTCCCTTCCTCAACCACTTTCTTAAGGTAATCCTGAATAGATGCTTTAAACTTTGTTTGCAGCTCATCAATTGTAATGTCCTCTAATTCTACATTTGCTTCAACTGTAATATTTTGTTTCTGAGGAGGTTTTACCTCCACTATGGCATTGACAGGTGCTAAACGTTTTTCAGGATCATCTGTACCCATAATATAGTCCTTTACTCGTGTACAGAGATCTTGTTCTGCCGGATTTCCTGATGCATCTGTAACAACAATCTTTACTATCCCGCTGCTGTCCTTTGCTTCAATCACATGTACAGATCCCACGCCGTCCACAGATTCAGCCCACCTCTTGTAATCACTTATATTTCCCACAAAGGATATTCCTTGTGACTGATCATATTCCATAATTCTTTCTCTTAGACTGTCATCATCTTCTTCCCCATATCCGCCTGAAATCGGAACATAATTTGTTACCCCGGTGATACCTTCTTTTGTGCTCTGCTGCAAAACGATTGTGTTTACAGCACTATTTCCGATGGTCCCCGCTTCTACACATTGTATTGGTACTTCTACACTCCCTAATTCAGGGATTCGAGCTTCTTCCAGTGTCTCATATTCCTTTGCATCTTCACCATTGATTTCTTCTGTAGTAAAAACACTTCCGGACTCAATCACCGTACCCGGTGTTCCGGTAATTGTTAAGATACCTTCCGCATTTGCAGCTTCTTTCCGTTCCAATCCCCTTGTCTCTGCGTGGTAGTCCAGGTAAATCCCCTCTGCAAATCTTGGCCAAATCAGCTTTAATGCCTCAATCAGTTCAAACTGTTTCATTCTTGATATTTCCATTGCTGTCGGTCTTGTGAGGTCATAAATATATCCTCCTTCTGACACGTCAATGTCATTAGGCAGTTCTCCCAGCATTGTATTATGAATTTCTTCTTCGCTTCCTTCTTCTAAAAACTCGGGAATCTGAAAATCATCCTCATCTGTCTCTTCAATCATTTCTAAAATTTCTTCATCCATCACAATCTCTCCTTTTTAATATTCCATTTTAGTATTAATTGTAATATTGCTGGAATCCATCCCGGTAATATTACATGTTACAATTAAAGAATCCTCTTCCTGCCACTGAAATTCCACAGATTCCACTACCTCAGTCCTACCGTACGGATCTGCTTCCAGCGCTTCCTTAATTTCTGTTCTTAAAATATTTTCGGATTCTTCTCTGGATTCAGCCTGAAAAGCTGCCTCCATATCAATTCCGATATCATCGCTGTAAGTCAGACATGAGTAGCGCTGGGTTTTCAATATTTTCATGCACCACTGAATCCACGCCTCAATACCACTGCTTTCTACAATTTTTCCAGTTCCGTCTCTTTTCAGATCTCCTGTCTCCTCATCAAAAAAAATACTTTTTTTGTATCCGGGACGGTCTTCTGTCAGTTCATCTTCCAGCTGATCCAGCTCATCTTCTTCTATATCCAAATCTTCCGGGAATACATTTTCCATATTTCCACCTCTCTTTAACTTTCTTGTTTTAAGACTCCTACGATTACTGGCAGATCATCAGCCCAGACAATCAGAACCTGATCCCCTTCTCGGGGTTCCTGTTCCTTACCAAGACAACACAAACCATACTCATCAGGTCCTATTACATCATCAGGAAAATCCTCTAATATAATTCCGTTTTTCTGCATTTTCCCCACTTCTGCTGTCTGGGATTGATTTACTTGATTTACCGTGCCCATTCTGCTCTGCAAAACAGCTGCCAGTCTTGACTTCCCCTTCTTTGCCATTTACTTTTCCACCTCCAATGTCATTGTCCCATTGGCACAGTCATGCTCCACGCCTTTGACATAGTAATATCCGTTCAGCGCACCAGCATTGCTCTTGATTTTATGTCCTTTTTCTATATACGGATTATCCACGGCCTTCACTGTTCTTGTATATTCCGGCTTAGAATGTTTTTTAAGAAGTTCTTTCGCTTCCTTCTTCGCTTTTTTAGAATTTTTATCATCCTGATCCCGAATGATAATCTCCTGCAAAGTTCCATATTTTTCTGTATTTTCTTTCATTGAAGTAAGCTTTTTTGGCGCCTTATCCTTTTTACCAGTAATCTCCTGCTCCTTATAAATTGAAACCTTTGTCACCATACCATCCATTGTCACTTTTGTATTCTGGGATAGTGCATTTTCCTTATGATTCAACTCATATATTTTTTTGTTATACCCTCTCTCTCTTATATAAACAATGCCTTTTTTACAAAACACAATGTATTTTGTTCCTGTCTTCTTTTTTGCCTCTTTTAATATTTTAGTCAGGACATCGGAAACTTTTTCTCCTCTGTAAACCTTTCTTTTATGTTTCGTCCCCTCATAATCATAATCAAGTTTCACATTCCATTTTTTACATATGCTTTTGACAATACTCTCAGTCGTTCTCCCTTTTGCAAAAAAGAAATTATCTTTTGTGTTTTGAAGATAAATCAGTCTGTCATATGCAGTCAATGTAAGATCTTTTTCTACATCACTGTTATAATTTTTTTCCCAAATAATCCCGCGAAAGATCTCTTTCCTTCCGCTTCCTGTATCACAGTACAAAACTAACGAATCTCTGACATTAATGTTGTTATATAAATGCTTGTATGTATCTTTGAGATTTGGAATTGTCAATGATACACCCTTAGCCAGGTCATCTTTATTTTGAGAGATGACCAGATTCGTCATCAACCCTGACACATCATATTTTGTTTTCTTTGTCTTTATAATGCAGGAATATTTGGGTTCTTTATAGGTCTGGCTCATTCTTCTCCCCTCCTAACTCAACATTCTTCTCAATGTATCATACCCTGCGATACCATCCACTGATAAACCATGTTTTCTCTGGTATTTCCGGATAGCAGCAACTGTCTTAGCTCCACAGATACCATCCTGGTATACCTTTACCTTTTCCTGTACAAAGAAGACAACTGCACCCCTGGATCCTCTCTTAATAAAAATTTTCTTCATTGCATTTTTTGTCTTGCTGTCCAGCACCCCATTCGCCGTCAGTTTTGCATACTTATCTTTATTAATAGCTTTCTGCAATTTAAGCACGGAGGCTTTTTTTGCAGAAAAGGCAGTTGCTGTTGATGGTATCGTCAGCACCTGCCCTTTAAAAATCGTATATTTACTGATTGATTTTTTCTTTTTCCTTTCTCTCTTCACTCTGGTATCAATTAATTTTTTATTAGCTTTATAAATAACTTTATATTTGGTCCCATCTTTATAAAACTTCTTTGCGACTCCATGGAGAGTTTCTCTGTTTCGCTTTACCTTATACTTCTTGGTTCCCTTTTTTGAAGATCTTTTCTTAGCCTTTACCTTCAGGTCAACCGCCTCCACAAGAGAAATGGTATATTTATAATCTCCCAACGACGTGAGTACATAACTGAAGCTGTCAATATATACCTGTTCATTCACCGATGTCCCACTGATAATAAGCTTGAGTTTTTTATGCTGTTTCCTCCAGTACTCCATTATATTGATATAATAGGATGGTGTTTTCAATGTTCCATGGATAAATGACATTTTTTCTCTTGAACTGCCGGGAAATAATGCTGTCCATTTATAGGTACACAGATTTCTTCCCTTTGGCAGTTTTACCTCTCCCAGATCCAATATTTTATATTCCTGGAATCTTGCTGAACTGGAATACTCAATTTCTTCCGGAAGCATAGGAATTTTTATTTTTTTGTTCGCCTTATCTTTTAATTCAATATCCATTTTTTCGTTTCCTTTCTGTTCTTATGATACTGCCGGAATATTCTGATAAGCACTTTCCAGTGCGTCCGCAAGAATATTGCACAATTCATCAGAAACTTCCTCTCTTTGCTCCTTTAGTGCAGAGAGCAGATTGGTACTCTTTCCTCCTCCGCCGCTGCTCTTTAATGAGATATTAATATTTCCGACAGACACACGGATTCCTCCTTTCGCCTGCCCCATACCCTGTGCGGACTGTCTTCCCGGTGCTCCGCCTACCATTCCGCCATTCGCGTACCCGGTGACTCCAAGTGCCTGTCCCGCCTGCTGCCACAGGTCAAGGCCCCGATCTCGTTTATGTCCGCTTAAAGGTATAATCACTTCCGGACCTTCTTCTCCGACCCATCTGAGCATTGGATTATCCACAAAACTTCCATTGGCATTATGTTTGAAGAGACCCCATAGCTGCCTCTTTAATCTGCTGAAAAAGTTTTCTTTCTTTTTAGGTGTCGATTTTTTTGCTGCATTTTTTTTGCTATCTCTCTTCATAGCATCATAACTGTCCATTTGCTGCTGTTTGTATTTATCTGATGCCGCAAAACCGTATGTGGGAGCTTTACTTTTATTAAAACTTTTTAAAATTTCACGGCTGTACGAAGGTTTATACTGCAGTTCCCCTTTCTTATTGCTGTATTTCTTTACCAGTGGATCATACGTCTGTTCCCAAACTTTGTTTCCATGTTTTTCCGCAGCGGCATACACATCATCCCCATATTCTGAGACCAGGTACCCTGCTAGTGCTCCCGCAACAATTCCTGCCGGACCTGCAAATGCACCATACTCTGCACCCAGTTTGCTAAATAACAGCTTTGTGCCACCTTGTGCAATCTTAGTTGTTCCCCATGATACGCCTTCAAGAATTACTTGTTTCCCTGGATCACCTATTTCCGTTCCTTTCCCTTCTTTATAACGTTTATACTTCTGTGCTTCTTCTGCCACATTATGAACAGCCATCAAATTTCCAAGATTCAAAAACTTTCCATATTCTTTTTCTGCAAAGCGCCCTGCTTTACCTATGTTCGCTGCATTGATTATTTTTCCATCTGTACGAATTAATCTTGAGTACAACCCTGTATTCTGAATTTCACTTCCAGCCATATCTGTGATTTCTTTCGCCATTATTTTATTAATATATTCATCTGACAGACCAGTCGCTATGCTCCCTGCACCACCATATACTTTATCTGATACACCTTTTACTTTATAATCTACATTTTGATTTATGATACTTAAAATTTGCTGTTCTTTCTGATTTAGATAATGAAAAGAGCGATTATAGCCCGGTCCGTTATTAGAAATTTTCCTGGAAGTTTTTTTTATTTCCTGATCCAGTTTTTCTAAATACTCCAGGTATTCTTTGTATTCTTCTTCTGTCATATGTCCTCCTCTCCACAAAAAAAGAAGCCCTTACGCTTCTTTTTAAATCGTTTTATAATAGTTCCAAAATGCCTCTATATATTCCTTTATTTCTACAACTTCACTTTCCTCTGGCATTAAACAGGCTGTAGATTTCCTCTTTTTCCCCGGTTTACGATGATAAATAAAAATTCTATCTTCAGGTCTTGAACCTCTTCCAACTGGCACTTTTTTTATTTCAACGTTTATAACCAAATTCCACTCAATAAAAGAACCATTGATTTTTAAACCTTGTTCATTCATATATAAATTAGGAATTTTTCGTCTGCGAAGATATACAGTCCGTCCTATAGCTACTCCAAATAAAACCATTAAACAAGCTACATAGACTAAATCAATCAGCGGTGCTTTAATATACCGAAAAAAGAAAATACCTACTATTATAACCATAACACCTATTATGATTACCAATGTATCTTGATCATCATTATTCCACCAAAATTCATTTCCGTTTTCCCCGAACTTCTGCATGTCTTTTCCTCCACCCTTTTATTTCGCCAAACAACCTATTCTTTATTCTCATGAGTTCTGTATGTCAAACAGTAATTTCTCCGGTTTCTGAACTACTTGTTTTATAATAGTTCCAAAATGCCTCTATATATTCTTTTATTTCTACAACTTCACTTTCTTCCGGGCTTAAACAGGCTGTAAACTTTCTTTTTTTTCCCGGTTCTGAATGAAAAATAAAAATTTCATCTTTAGGTCTTGAACCTCTTCCACTTGGTACTTTTTTTATCTCAATTTTTACGACATGATTCCAAGCAATAAAATATCCATTAACCTTTAAACCTTGTTCATTCATATAAAGCATGACGATCCCTTTTTTACGAAGAAAAACCAATCGTATGGGTAATATTATACAAAACACTGTAAAACTTGCTACTAAAATCCAAACTCCTATTGGAACTTTTATGTATTTTAAGAAAAAGATACACCCTGTGGCGAATAGGACACTGAGTATAATTAGCATAGTGTCTTGATCATCATTATTCCACCAAAATTCATTTCCATCGTCACCAAATTTCTGCATATTATTTTCTCCCGTGCTGCTCTTATATTTATTAAAAGCCAGAATCTCAAAGTACATCTTATAATGCATTATATTCACTCGGTCTTATAGTACTGCCAAAATGCCTCTATATATCTTCTTATTTCTTCTATCTCATCTTCATCCGGCATTATACTTATGGTATGCTCCCCTGTTTCTTCAGGTTTATGATAATAAATAAATATCATTTCTGAATCTTTAACCGTTGGTCCATATGAAACAGTTTTTATTTCCATTTCTATAATCCAGTTCCATGAGATAAAACTTCCCCTTATATTCACTCCTTGTTCATTCATATAAAGTTCAGGTATCTTTTTTTTTCGACGATACATAGTGCATCCTAAAGTACCCGCAAACAACAAAAGTAAAAGCAAGATAACAATAGTCATAATATAGGATGAAGTCCCTATTTTCAAATATAGAATACATCCAACAATAAGTAAAAATCCAGCTGCAATAGATTTGGCATCTTGATCATCATCATTCCACCAAAATTCATTCCCATTTTCCCCAAATTTCTGCATAACGTTTCCTCCCAATCATCACCTATTAATATAATTATACCTTATTTTTCCCTTTATCTTAATAGTCTTTAGGACACTGCCGGAATATTCTGATAAGCACTTTCCAGCGCATCCGCAAGAATATTACACAGTTCATCAGAAACTTCCTCTTTTTGCTCCTTTAGTGCAGAAAGCATATTGGTACTCTTTCCTCTGCCGCCGCTGCTCTTTAACGAAATATTAATATTTCCTACAGACACACGAATTCCTTCCTTCGTCTGTCCCATACTCGGCGGGGACTGTTTCCCTGGTGTTCCTCCTATCATTCCGCCATTAGCATAACCAGTAACTCCAAGTGCTTGTCCCGCCTGCTGCCACAAGTCAAGACCCCGGTCTCGTTTATGCCCACTTAAAGGTATGATCACTTCAGGACCTTCTTCTCCAACCCAGCTGAGCATTGGGTTGTCCACAAAACTTCCATTAGCATTGTGTTTAAAGAGCCCCCATAGCTGCCTCTTTAACCTGCTGAAAAAGTTTTCTTTCTTTTTAGGTGTCGATTTTTTTGCTGCATTTTGTCTTTGTAGCACTTTGTTTTTTTTACTCTGTCTCATCATTGCATTATAGCTGTCCATTTGCTGCTGCTTATACTTATCAGATACTGCAAAACCATATGTGGGAGCCTTACTTTTATTATAACTTTTTAAAATTTCACGGCTATATGAAGGTTTATACTGCAATTCCCCTTTCTTATTGCTATATTTCTTTACCAGTGGAGTATACGTCTGTTCCCAAACTTTGTTTCCATGTTTTTCCGCAGCGGCATATGCATCATCCCCATATTCTGAGACCAGGTATCCTGCTATTGCCCCTGCAACAAGCCCTGCTGGCCCTGCAAGTACGCTGTACTTAGCAAGTACACCAGATACAACAGTTGCCGTTCCGCTTGAAGCCGCCGTTGAACCTGTTTCAATAATCAGCTGTTTACCTACATCTCCTCCTTTCTGTGCCTCACTAACCACATTATGTGCAGCTGTTAAATATCCGATATTAAGAAAGTTCCCATACCCTTTTTTTGCAAGCTTCCCTGCTTTCCCTAAATTATTAGCATTTATTATTTTACCATTTACACTATTTATTTTGGAATACAATCCCATACTCTTTATTTCTTCTCCTGCAAGTCCTGTAATTTCATTTGCTATTTCTTTATTGATATATTCATCTGCCAGAGCTTTTGTAACTTCACCTCCTCCGCCATATATATAATCTGGTACTCCTTTTAATTTATAGTTAACATCTTGATTGGAAAAACCAAGTATTTTCTGTTCTTGCTGCTTTAGGTAATTATATGATCGATTATAGCTTAATCCTGGACTTGAAATTTTTTGCGCCGTTTTTTCAATTTGTTTATTTAACGTTTCTAAATATGTCAAATAATCTTCATATTCTTCTTTTGTCATCAATATCTCCTTCCTCCATAAAAAAAAGAGCAATCAGCTCTTTTTTACTGGTTTTTATAATAGTTCCAATATGCTTCTATATATTCTTTTAATTCCTGAATTTCTTCCTGAGGCGGCAGAATTCCAGAACTTTTTTTGCGTTTCTTTCCTGGCGCATAGTAATATATTGCAATTTGATATTTTTCTTTAATCTCATAGTGTTTTGGCACTCTCTTTTTCGTAACTTCTGTTATCCAATCCCATGATATAAAGTGTCCTCTTAATTCAATCCCCTTTTCATTCATATAGAGCATAGGAATCTTCTTTATTCGGAGATAAATTAGTTTTACTGCACATATTCCAAAAAACAATGAACAACAAAAAGTCAAAAACAAACCAAACAGATCAAGGTGCACATGAATCATTAAGCATATCAGCCCTGCAAACGCAAGTATACAAATTCCTATATAAATGAAATCTCCTTCATCATCATTCCACCAAAACTCATTTCCGTTATCTCCAAATTTCTGCATAAGATTTCCTCCCAATCATCACTTATTAAAATAATTATACCCTATTTTCCCCTTTATTTTAATTGTCTTTAGGACACTGCCGGAATATTCTGATAAGCACTTTCCAGCGCATCCGCAAGAATATTACACAGTTCATCAGAAACTTCCTCTTTTTGCTCCTTTAGTGCAGAAAGCATATTGGTACTCTTTCCTCTGCCGCCGCTGCTCTTTAACGAAATATTAATATTTCCTACAGACACACGAATTCCTTCCTTCGTCTGTCCCATACTCGGCGGGGACTGTTTCCCTGGTGTTCCTCCTATCATTCCGCCATTAGCATAACCAGTAACTCCAAGTGCTTGTCCCGCCTGCTGCCACAAGTCAAGACCCCGGTCTCGTTTATGCCCACTTAAAGGTATGATCACTTCAGGACCTTCTTCTCCAACCCAGCTGAGCATTGGGTTGTCCACAAAACTTCCATTGGCATTATGTTTAAAGAGACTCCATAGCTGCTTCTTTAATCTGCTGAAGAAACTATCTTTCTTTTTGGGTGCTGACCTTTTGGAAACGCTGTTATTTGCAGCTCTCTTTTTCTGAAATTCCCTCAATTCATTTTGTCTGTCTTTTACTGACATTGCAGCACCATATTTGACAGCCTTTTTATTTGTACCAAAATATTTTATGGCTTTCTCCTTATTTGCAGTTGTATAATGTATGTCGCCTTCTTTATCCTTAATCTGATCAATAAAAGGATGGAATTTCTTTTTATGAACTTCCTCTCCATATTTTCTGGCACCTTCATACCAGGTATCTCCATATTTTGATACTACATATCCTCCAATTGCACCAGCCAGAATTCCCACTGGTCCGGCCCATGCTCCATATTTAGCTCCCGCAGCAGCCTCTATTATCCCAGTTACTGCTGATGTTGTTCCCACAGATGCTGCTTCGATTGTTGTCTGTTTAAAAGGGTCTCCATCCTTTTTATTTGCTTCTTTTGCAACGTTATATCCAGAAACAAGTATGGTAGCCGGCATGAAAGTTCTGGCAGGAGTTATTTCAGGCAATTCCCTCTGAATAATGGCTTGATATTTATTATCCAGGATAGTGGCAGTTACATTAGTTCCAACCCCTATGATATCATCAGAAGAAGGCTTCACCGCCGATTCAGTTGTCTGCATGTTCAAAATCATTTCTTTCTTTTTTTCCAGCCTTTGATACACTTGATAATATTCCCGCTGATTTTTCGATAATTTTTTAGCCGTTTTTTTGACCTGTTCCTCCAAATAATCTTCATAAGATTTATCACTCATATATATCCCCCCTTTCAAATAAAAAAGAAGCAGGATTGCTTCATTTTTTATTTAATATTTAATTTGTTTTGTAATATTCCCAAAATGCTTCTATATATATTTTTATTTCCATGATTTCTTCTTTTTCAGGAGTTATGGCAAAACACCGTTCTTTTTCGTCTTCTGGAAGCTGAAAATAAATATAAATCCAATCACGCGGACCCGCTGCTCCTCGATACAAAGATTTTATCTCAACAGACTTAACATGATTCCATGAACAAAAATCTCCCCATACGACGATTCCTTCCTCATTCATATAAAGGGCAGGAACTTTTTTTCTTTCTAACATACTAATGTGTATTAAAGCAACAACCAAAAAAACTAAAATACAACCTGATAATATGAATAAAAGCGAGCCTGGTTTTTCCATTTTTAATGGGATAATAAAAAAAATGATACAAAAAAAAACACCAATTTTTAATCCAAGATTTTGAACCTCATCATTCCACCAAAACTCGGTCCCATCATTTCCAAACTTCTGCATATCATGTCCTCCGAACAACTTGTTCTTTGGAATAATTATATCCTATTTTTCTTCTTTTTGCCACTCCATAAGCTCTTCCAGTACAATCTGGGTGGAGGCCAGGATAAATGCCTTCTCCCCCTTCGGGAGCTGAAGGATCTCTGAAGGCATTTTCCCCTGATTCTGCCAGATATAATGAAGTTTTTCAGCTAATGGACTGGCTTTGATCAGTTTTTTGCGTATTCCTCTTCGGTCATTTCTGTATCATAAAATCCGCTGAGTTTATCAATATCTGCATCAATCTTGTCCTTTTCTCCTGCTCTCAGCACAGTATTAATGACATCGATGCCTCTGAGTACTGGGAATCCCTTAGCCTTAAGCCCCTGGATCACTTCCGGTGCATCCCATACTTTCTCAGGATCTACCGTTGCAAAATAGATTTTCCATGCAGAAAATTCATCGAGCCGGATCTCCTTTTCTACAGGAGGAAGTTTTGGATTTGCTGGGTTTGGCATCATAACGGCTGCTTTTTTCCTTGCGTCTAAAAGTTCTTCTTCTCCTAGTGGACGGATTTTAAAGTAAAAATAAACTTTGCCATTCCGTTTAATCTCAACAGTCTTCTGCATTTCCTCATCGTTTTTATAATCTGCTGCATGAAGCAGTCCCTGGATTAAATCAACTTCGTTCTCTGCGGTTACCTGCATTCCATTCATTTTATCTGACATATCTTTTCTCCTCTCTTTTTCTTAGTTCAAGCTTGCCCCTTCCGGCAATGATTTCAAGAATTCCGGTGTCTGGTTAATTACAAAACTCTGGTGTCTTGTAATGATTTCTCCTGATTTCAGAGTCATCAGGTCAAAATCTCCATCCGGTACACATCCATTTAATAAAAGACGCTGTTCTTTCCCATCTGCTGAACGCAGTGCGACACTCTGAAAATCATAGGATGGAATCACACCCTTTTTGACACTCTTAAGCAAAGGTTCCATAACCAGATCATCCCGCACAACAGCCTCTGAAAATGAGAGTGTAAACTTTACTTTATCCGGGATAGCATACTGCTGAGCAGTTCCGAGTGGTTTATACTCTACATTCCCAAAGCTCGCTTTGATCTCAAACTCTTTTACTTCCGCAAGCAGTGTTGACACTCCTTCAAAGTTGACAAACAATCTTCCGTCTTTCCCTGTCATAATGTTTCTATAATTTGTATTTGACATTTCTTTTCCTCCTTACGCTTCTGCTGAAAAATTAAACTGGTAATTTAAATATACTTTTTCCAGGCTGTCCAGATCAGTGGCAGCAACAATAAAATGTACATCTTCCGGTCCGTGCGGCTCCTGAGGGTCCTCATAGATATCTGCTCCGTCCATAAGTTTTCCCTCTCTTGTCATCGCATCCAGCACATCCTTTGCCAGTTTGATCACATTTGCAATTCCGTCACTGTCACAATTGATTTTCCCAATAACCGGTGAAATAGTCCTGTGAAGACGATCGAACAATTCAAATCTTGTCTTTGTCCTTCTGATTTTTTTCCACCCTGCATCCTGATTTTCTTCTAACACATTCAAAGTATTGATTCCGCTGTCAAACCAGACTTCTCCTTCCGGTCCCTGAGAGAGCATCAGCATTCCGTTTTCAATTGCCTGAATATATTTTTCTTTTGAGAGAATCTCCAGGGGTTCCACGGCATCTGCTATAACTGAATGTACAATGGACTGATTCGCCGGACAGCTTCCGATGATTCCTGCAATCACAGTAATTGCTTCATATCCGTCAATTTTTTCTCCATTTTTATTTACAAATCCGGAACCAACATAAACAAAAGCTTCTGAATTAAATTCTTTCGCATGAGACATTCTCTCAGCAAAGTCAACTTCCGCACTCTCTCCTACTACACAAATCCCTGCGCACCCGTTACTCTTCATTCTCTGCATATAGGCTTTCAGCAGTGCATGTACTGCTGTGTCAGTTGTATCCGCAACTAATGCATTCCATGTATATGCCTCAAATGCTTCAAATGCTTCTTCATAATTTCCTGTAACAACCGTTGGATTTGTACCCGCAGTACTTTCTTTCTGTGATACTTGAGCCAGGCTGTTCTTCTCTCCATCTGCCTTAACTGCTGTAAATACAAAAGATTTCTGGTTAATCTCTCTGATAAATGCATCTACTTCATTTTCTTCACTTCCAGTCTCGTAGGTAAACTTCTCTTTTAAGGAACTTCCCTGGTATATCGTCACTTCCTTTTTAGAAGAACTGGAAAGAGGCTGCTTCAGAGTTAATGAGAACACGAGTTTTGTCGGATATTTTGTTTCAAGTGTTACCGCTTTTTCTCCCTGATCATCCATTAATTCCAAAATTCCTTTTGTTCCCTCTGAACCAAGTCTATATACATAGACCTTAGATGCCCCATTATCAAATAAATTAAGAACACCTTTTACTGTTCCGCCTGAACCATACATATCTTCCACAGTTTCTGCCTTCGTATGTACCTGTACGGTTCCCACCGGACCAAAGTCTGCCTGGATAGGAATCGCGAATACTCCATTGATTGCTTCCGCCACGGTTTTCTTTTCCGGGGTTGTGTATCTTCGATAAACCCCTGGTCTGATTTTTGTTTCTCCTGGATCATAAGTTCCTGTCATCATGTTATTGTACCTCCTTATTTTTAAAATCTCTTACTAATTTTTTAGCTTCTTTAATCTCCGCCTCTGTTTTTCCTGCAAAAGTGAAAGCTGCACGAACCATGTCTGCTGATGCATCCAGACTTTCCGGATTTGACGCATATTCTTCTAAGCTATAAATCGTTTTTTGCATTTTGATCCTCCTTAAAATTTACATCTTTTATTTTGGATATCTCTTCTTCCTTCTTTTGAACACCGTACTGTCCTTTGACTAAAATTTGTCCATCTTTAAAGCTATCCGCATTATCTTTAAACGTTACCGAATCTATAAAAAACATACCCCCATCACTCATTTTCAACTTGTCTTTAAGGTTCAACTGCTCACATATAGATCTGATCAGTTCTATGCTTTTTCTCCTTCGAGCTATTACATGAATCTTC
The DNA here is from genome assembly GCF_002270485.1 of Anaerostipes hominis (ex Lee et al. 2021). GTDB lineage: Bacteria > Bacillota > Clostridia > Lachnospirales > Lachnospiraceae > Anaerostipes > Anaerostipes hominis. The sequence goes on from NZ_NQOG01000001.1 coordinate 463,762, forward strand.
ACGGTTGCCGTCAGCCAAGATACCTCCCATGTATCATTATACGTTCCGGGAAGAATATTCCCCAGACGGCAATAAACAGCTGGATTCTCGTCTGTAGCTTTCCATGTGGGACCTGTATTCTCCATTCCAGGTATTCTAATCTGATCATTCAACTCTTTCAGCCACTTCTGAAAAACAGCAACAATATCTGAATTGCCCGCGTCCTGTTTAAAAAAAGCTCCCGGCTGAAAACAAACCAAATATCCTTTAGAATCCTCTCCAATTTCCGGCTTAATTGTTTTGGACCGCAACCATTTCATTCCTATTGTCATATTGTCAAAAGAGAAAAAACAGTGATGAAATAAAGAAATTAATTTTCTCTCGAAATTTTCCCAGACGGCTGTTTGATCCGGCTTACAGAACATCCTTATGGCCAGCCTTCCTGTAATGTCACCTTTCGGATCTGACTGAATAAGCAAATCATAAACAATTCTTGGGTAGATATCCCCCTCCCATAATTCGTCTGAATCTTTGGGTGCATTTCTTAAGAAAACTGCGGGTTTTCCATTGTATTTTGCAAGATTCTCTATCATCCATGCGTTTTCAGTTAACCTCTGGTAAACAAGTTCATTCATAGATTCACCTCCTTTTTTATATTTACACCTACCAAACTTACGTTCCCTTCTTAGTGTATTATTATCATAGCACTAATGCTGCGGACATTGTGGGCAAACTATTTATCTCCTATTTTTATACAGGGCTTTACACGTTTTTCTTCCCGCATAAGTTCCTTTTCTCCAATTTAGCTGCTCCCAATATTTTTCAAGCATTTCCTGAGTTTTAGGACCCCAAATTCCGTCCTCTGAAAGTTTCATAAGACTTCCCTTATAACACTTATTTAAGTTAGCCTGAAGCCAGCGTATTGCCTTTTTAGATGAACTGCTTTTTACTGTAGTATATTTTTCTTCTTTCTTTCCCTTTAATTCTTCTCCAATAATTCCCTCTGCTATTGCTCTTGCCACCGCTTTATAACCAACTTTTTTATACAGTTCATAGTCATCTTTATCATCCACAAAACAGACTTCTACTAAAATTGCTTTATTTTTTGTATGATTTAGATAATATAGACCGCTGGTTGTCTTAATCCCTCTATTTTTAAATCCAATCTTGTTCATATTATCTAATATTTTTTCTGCGGCACGCTTTTTTATTCCTGACGAGGCAGTACACCAGATTTCTGTTCCGGCTACTTTTCCATCACCAACAAGATCGTTTCTCCCTGAATTTAAGTGAATCGAGATATCTAACGTAACCTCTCTTTTATTGCATTTAGAAACAATTTTTTTTAAAACGTCACCCTGACTTTTTCCATTGTTGCAGGTACATTCATAAACTTTATGTCCATCAGATCGTAAAAGCCGTATGATCTCTTTTACAATTTGTCTGGCCTCTTTCGATTCATCCAGATATCCCACTGCACCACAGGCAACTTTGTTAGATGGATTGTGCCCCGCACTTATGTTATAGCTCGCCATATTTCTCCCCCTCCACTAGCCTTGTAAATGTCTGATGCAGTCCCGTACTGGCAAGCCCGGAAAAAGCTCCAGATATAATAGACTCCAGATTTATCTGCTTATTTAAGATACATCCCATAAATGCACCGCAGACAGCCAGAATCAATGGTATATATTTATTAGGAATAAAATCTAAAGATTTTTTAATTACATAACCAATAATGAAAGACGCTGTCAGTACCATCGGCATATAATACTCACTGATAAAATTTAAATCCATTTGTAATCTCCTCCCTATTTTTCGATGATACTTTCCAGAAGTTCATCCCTTATTTTTTTCATGTTTTCTATCCCATTTCCTGTAATCTGATGGTTTAGCATTGCAGCTAAACATTTGGATTGCTGTTTCTGCATTTCTTCCAATCCCTTTAATCGTTGATAATCTTTCTCCGAATGTTCTTCTAACTGGTCTACGCGGTGGCTGAAATGCATAGCAGGATATACAATTTTATAAATAACCGCACCCGCTCCTCCAATGATGCTGATGCCACCGCATATTGCTAAAATTTGTTCCAGCACTGCTTGCTCCTTTCCTAACATCTGTTATCTTATCTTGCTCTATGTGTCCATATATCTCCATCTCCTTTCAAATAGCTGTAGCTAAAAAAAGAATAAAGGATAATGAGACCCTTTTACCTTACTTGACGTCTCTTATCCTTTATTCTCTATGATAACTATATCATCCTTATAGGGGACATTGTGGGCAAATCTAGCTTTCCCTTTTCCAGTAATATACCGTTACATATGGCGGTAAATTTAATCCGCTTCCTGTGTTTCCATGATTATGAGGTTGATTTTCTCCGACGGAGTCATGTTTATGGGAAGCATTTACTGTAAAAGTTATCCCTCCCACATCCTTATTGCCTGTGGTCATATCATTTGTCAAAGCCTTTGATGCCCCTGAAATAATTCCGGAGTATTTCCAATCTTTATAACAATACGCCCGAAAAGTACCTGACATATTTCTTTGACCGTGATCATGAGTAGGAAGCTGTCTGGTATTTATTTTACAATCTCCAGTCGAATGTAAATGTGTTTTTGAACCTCCTGGCTTTTCTACATGAATAAAATCGCTGTCATTTTCATTCACTCCCATTAAGGTTTTTCCTTCTGCAAATCTCTTCCAAGTTCCTGGCAAAGATTCATTCGGATTAAATTCTTCTGCAAAAGCAATTACCATTCCAACCGGATACAAATAAGAAAGGATCTGCTGTATATCCGCCTCTAAATTATCTATGGCTGCAGAATGTACATTATATTCTTCAAGGGATACGAATCCGCTTGGATCGATATCAATATCAAACGGAGCAGTATCCGAATTCTTAAAACAAAACTCCCATGTAATCGAAAAACCAGGGCTTTCGTTTACGGCAGGTATAAACCTTCCTCTTTCTGCCTGAGATAAACAATATAAAACTTCATTTCCATCTTGATCTTCTGCATAAAACCCTATCTGCCACAGATCATAACTCTCCTGCAGCTTCGTATTCTCTAAAAGAACAGGAATTGTAATCTGATCATTTTTTATGACAGCGGGACGAAGATTTATTTCCTGCCTGACATCCAGAACCTCTGTCTGGCTCCTCAGATCATAAAGCGGTGCTTGCCCGGCTCCTGCCTTCACCTTTGTAATCTTCAGTCCCTGTCCATCCAATAACTTTGTCTGAAGTTCTATTCCTCTATCCGTTATAACTGTGTTCTTCCATATGTCCATACGTTCCTCCATTATTCTTGTACATTGTGAATAAACTTCTCCTCACAAAATCTCTGATACTTCCTTGACGCAGTCCTCCTGTCCATTCCAAGTTCTTCCCCAATCTCCTGCCATCCAAGATTATTGATGGAACGAAGCCGTATAATAAGCCTGAGTTCCGGGTCTTCAATCTCCTGCAGGAACCGTTCGATCTCTGCCCTTGTGTGCAGAAGTTTTTTAATGGACAGGTCGATCAGCTCCCGGATCTCCTCCATTCGTACCGCATAGTCTGCTGTCTTGTCACTGACACCGGTCCCAAACGGCATCCCCGTCAGCAGCGGTGACTTTATCATACTCTTACATTCCATCCAGCTGAGTTCTTCATTCAGTTTCTCAATTTCCCTGTTCAGATAGTGCATCTGACCCAATTCCTTTTCTGTCAAATCAATCCCTCTTTTCTTTATCTGATGTGTTTCCATCCCATATACATTGCTCCGGACGTCGGCCTGTAAACGGTCACAAGAGGCCTCATCTTATTTACGGCTCTTCCGTTAAAGCGGATCTGCCTGTCTCTGATCTCAGTCGCCGCTCTGCTCCGGTATGCCCCGATCCACTCATTGATTATTCTTATGGAAATTCCATAAAATTCTGATAACTGCTCCTTTGTATAGTGATGCAGCAAAATGCTGATAACTGCGTCAGTTTTTCCCTTTTCAGTCTGAAAGTCAAACATAGTACTCCTCTCTAAATTTTGTCTATTATGCCCATTGCCTTTTCCAAACAAATGTTCTATACTCATTAATATAAAAAGTAAAATTGTTACGGCTTAGACGCTGTATGTACAAACAGATATTCCAGCGGCATCCGGGGGAAATACCTTTTTTTCAGAAGCATTGCTTCTCCGATGGTGAAGCTCCCTGAGCCTTCCAGTTTGTCCAGCACGTCTTCTGTCCGCAGCCTCAATACATGTGCAACTTCTTCATTTGTAATATTTGTTTTTTTTAATTCAGTTTTTAAATTTAAATATGGCAACAGCTCACCTCCTGATATTACTCGTTTGCGTATCTTATATTGATATAATATACGCATATGAGTTATATGTCAAGATAATTATACGCATTTGCATATTTTTTTGTTTACTTCTGGTTTTTGTTATGCTATTCTTTCTATTAGAAAGGCGGTATATTTTATGGGAATTGGAGCAAAGTTGGAGCTGTTACTGCAGGAACATCACATGAATGCCAATGAACTGGCCAAGAAAATCAATGTGGCACCTACGACTATTTATTCGATGATCAAGAGAGACAGCAGAAAGGCAGACATAGAAGTTTTATTAAAGATTTCGAAGGAACTCGGTGTCACCACTGAGTATTTCTGCGACGATGAATTCCTGACCTCTGACAGCAAAAAAGAACCATCATATGAAGATTTGAAAACACTGATCGCAAGAAACGGAAAAGAAATGTCTATTGAGGAAAAATTAGAACTTATAAAGATGTTATCTGAATTATAAAGGACTGGTGGATTTGAATTATCACGATATACTTGTTAAGATACTCGATGTTTACAGAGACTGTGAAGTCCAGTCATTTCCGATTGATTGTTACAGCATTTTAAGGCACTATGGATACCGTATTTTCACCTATCAGAATATGCGGGATATCAATGAACGGCTCTATCAATACTGCAGAAATTATTCGGAAGACGCTTTCCGTTACGGAGCCAATCGGATCATAGCCTATGATGAGAGCAAATCCCCTTTCAGGATTCGGTTCTCCATCATGCACGAACTGGGACATATTATGCTGGGACATTCCAGAGAATGTGCCTGTAACGAACAGCAGGCCAATTTTTTTGCAAGCAATATTCTGGCCCCCAGAATGGTCATTCATTTTGCACAGTGCCGGAATGAGGATGATGTCTCCTCGGTTTTCCAGATCAGCAGAGAGGCCGGGTCCTACGCATTTCAGAATTACAGACTTTGGAAAGAATCCGCAGCAAGAGAAGTAAGTGATGTTGACGAGGCCATGTACCGTCATTTTTATCATGATGATATGGAAGAATTTATTTACAGTATAAAGCCCTGCATGATATGCGGAAAGACAATTTATAATTCATCGGAAGATTTATGCCTCCACTGCAGGATGGAGCATATCAGAAGGCAGCACACCCCGCTATACACATCCAGAAATGACAGAATGCTTCTGCAGATTGAACAGCAGCTGCTTAACAATATATAACAGAACATATTTGACTTGGCAAAAGTCTTACAATAAAAAACTCATATCATATGTCCAACAGCCATGTGATATGAGTTTTTTATTATCTCAATTATTCTTTTTAATGTGCCCCGTTTAATTTCATACAATAGTAAGATGCCATTACTGGCTTCCCATTCTTATAACCGACGATTTTGATTGGTAAAAAAGCAGTATGTTTTTTGGGGTCTTTGTGTTCCGGTATAAACTGTTCTGACCATCCGGGTTTTATGATTCCATCGCAGTTGGACAGTCCGGGCATCTTTCCTGTATAAGGTCTTCCCTTTTACCACTGTTGCCGTGTCATACACTTTGTTTACGAACATTTTCCAAAGGAGGAAGTGCTGATTTTTATTTAGTTCCTGAGCTTAATTCTCTCTGCATCATTATTTATACATTTATAGGTCGCATCTGAAGATATCCAAAATTTTTGAAAATTAGAATTATGTTTTAGTAATTTCTTATGAAAACTATTATCTTTTATTACATCACGCTTAAAGTCTTTATTTGATTTGCTTCCAGTCAACTCCTTAATTTGCCTTATATCACAGCTTCGTATTAATTCATCCTCTAAATTTTTCACTTGTGTAATACACAAAACTTCCTTTACAGTACTTTACAATCTTCTCCTTCGACCAAATAATGATAATATTTATTTTTTCTCTTTTCACTCATTTACTATCCTCTTTTGCATAAAAACTCTTATTTTAAATCAGCTATTTTATAAACATAGTCTACACTTGGCGCTGACGAAAACAAATCATTATCCACTGCATTCCTTAAAGAATCTGTGTTTCGCTTTAAATATTGAGCAGCACTAATACATTTAATTGGTTGAGACTCATCATTTGAATCTTTTCTCAAAAATACAAACGAAAGCTTTGGTAAAGGCAAATCCAGTATATCAGTATTATGCGTTGTAAAAAACAACTGATCGTTACCTTTTGTAACAATCCTATACAGATCATATGTATTGATAATAAAATCCATAGAGAAAGAAGCTTCCAATTTACGATACATTGAAAAAACATTGCAAAGACCGTTTTCGATGCTTCTAAAAAGACAGAACAAAGTGGGCAAGCCCACTTCAACGCCCCAACCCCTCACTCTTTGAGGGGCTTGACAACTTTGCGTGCCTGATGCAATTTGCCGCAGGCAAATAATTTCCTTACGCATCTGTGCACAACCCGCGGAGCGTTTTTATTTCATAGGGAAGGTCGTAGAACTTTCCTATGAAATAAATAAATAGCGCAAACACTGATATCTACAGTGTTTGCGCCAAAGCTGAAAACCGGATTTGAACCGGCGACCCCTTCATTACGAGTGAAGTGCTCTACCAACTGAGCTATTTCAGCATGTCAGGAGCCTTTTATGCTCCTTTTGTCAAATATTCTTCAATTGTTGTGATGGCAGTTTCTTCATCTGCTCCGTCAGCAACAACAGTGATATTGTCTAAATCATCCAACCCAAGACTCATCATACCCATGATACTTTTTCCATTGATCCTTTTGTTGCCTGCCTCGATTAAAATCTTGCTCTCAAACTGGCTGGCCATCTGGACAAGAAAAGCAACCGGACGTTCTTCCTTGTTCTCGGTCACATGAATATCGATACTCTTAGAAATCATAATGATCCTCCCATTCTCATATCTTCAGCGATCTTACTCAGCTTCTTAAGACGATGATTGACCCCTGATTTGCCGACGGGGGGATTCAGCATCTCTCCTAGCTCTTTCAGAGTAGCCTCCGGATGTTCCAATCGCAGATAGGCGATGTCTTGTAGTCCCTGGTTCAGTTCACTAAGCCCTCTATGCTCTTGTAAAAATCGAATATCCTCGGCTTGCTTCACGGCTGCTGACACTGTCTTGTTGATGTTGGCAGTCTCACAGTTTACACGGCGGTTCACCGTGTTCCTCATATCTTTCAAGATACGGACATTTTCGAGGTTCATCAAAGCTATATGTGCTTCCATGATGTTCAGTACATCAACGATCTTGGCACCTTCTTTGATATACACTACATAGTACTTCTTACGAATAACTATTTTAGCATCTAATTCAAAAAAATCAAGCACATCTTGCAATTGTTCCGCAAATTGTTCATGAAGAGTTACAATTTCAAAGTGATAATTCTTCTCCGGATCACTCATGGAACCGGCTGCCAGAAATGCTCCCCGGATATAGGCTCTTTTACAGCACGTGTTCTGCAGGACTAATCCAAAGTTTTTCGGCTCGAAATATTTCACTGCTTTCAATAATAAAACACAATCCTCATGTTTGTCAACAAAAACCGAATAATTTCGACTTCTTTTCAGATATTCGTTGCGTTTTACCTGAAGTTCTCCATGAATACCGAATGTATCTTTCAGCAGCGTAAAAAACCGTTTCGCCACAGATACATTCTCCGTATGGACCTTTACCAGATAGCTTCCCTGCTCTTCGCGGACTTCCCCGCAAAAGTTAAGAATACCGGCAAGCTCTGCGATTTTACAGTGTCTTGCTCCGCTCGTAAGTCTTGCAAGTTCTTCTTTCACTTCACTTGAAAATGACATTTCCTACCTCGTTATATCTCTATGCTCAACTTTCACCGGATATGGCAGCTGTTTTAATTTTTCTGCCAGTGCATTCGTGATGGTGACAGAACGGTGTTTCCCTCCGGTGCAGCCGATCCCTATGACAAGATTATATTTTCCTTCTTTGATGTAGTTGGGAATCAGAAATTTGAGCATATCTTCTAATTTCTCTAAAAATACTCTGGACTCCTCATGCTTCATGACAAACTCCTGGATAGGACCGTCATTGCCGGTCAGAGGACGCAGGGAAAGGTCATAATAAGGATTGGGAAGGAATCTTACGTCAAACACCAGGTCTACATCTGCCGGTATGCCGAATTTGAACCCAAAAGACACTGCTGCCACATTGAAATTAGCATATTCCTCTTCCCGGACAAATATCCTGTCAATTTCAGCCTTCAGCTCCCTTGTGAGAAGCTGGCTGGTATCTATGACATAATCCGCATATTTTTTTAATTCATTCACTGCTTCCCGCTCTTTTTCAATGCCGTCTTCAATCCGGCCGCTGCGTGCCAGGGGATGATTTCTTCTGGTCTCCTTGTAGCGTTTGATCAAAATACGGTTGCTGGCATTGAGAAACAGAATCTCAAATTTGACACCCATATCATGGACTTTTTTTAACTCATCCAAAAATTCATCAATGGATGCTCCGCTCCGGATATCAATGCCGAGAGCGACATTGGATATATTTGCAGTCTTGTCAAGGGTAAGCTCAGCAAATTTGCACAGCAGTCTGGTTGGAAGATTATCCACACAAAAATATCCAATATCTTCCAGCATTTTGAGAGCACTGCTCTTTCCCGCCCCCGACATCCCGGTTACAATTACAAATCTCATACGTAATTCCTCTAAAACTTTCCGACCCGTTTCACTTCCGGTTCCAGGTCCACTCCGAACTTCTCCTTCACTGTTTTCTGAACGTCTTCGATCAGCTGAAGAACATCTTTCGCCGTTGCATTCTCCTGATTTACCACAAATCCGCAGTGTTTATCTGACACACGTGCACCTCCGACCTGATATCCTCTGAGTCCTGCATCATCAATCAATTTCCCTGCAAAATAACCTTCCGGGCGCTTGAAGGTGCTGCCTGCACTCGGCAGTTCCAGAGGCTGTTTCGTCTTTCGGGCCAATGTATACTCATCCATCTGTTTTTTTATTTCAGAAGGGTCTCCCTCCTTCAAAGAAATCGTACCGCCAAGCACCGTGTATCCGCATTTAATGACATTGCTGGTTCGGTATCCAAGTTCCAGTTCATCGGCAGTAAGGGTAAGGATATCTCCTTCTTTCGTGAGTACCGTGGCTTCTTTTAACACCTGGATCATTTCTCCTCCGTAGGCTCCCGCATTCATAGTGATCGCCCCTCCGAATGTTCCGGGTATGCCTCCCGCGAACTCAAATCCCGTGAGATTCTGGTTCAGCGCTTCACTGGCAATGGAACTTAGCAATGCCCCTGCCTGAGCCGTGATCTCGGTCCGGTTTACTGTGATCTCATTCATATTTTTATAAATCTGAAGGACAATGCCGTCGATTCCACGGTCCCCTACCAATAGATTGCTTCCATTTCCTAAAATAAACATGGGAATTCCGTATTTCTTTGCGGTTTTCACTGTCCACTGCACTTCCCCGTAAGTTTCAGGAACGACGTACAGTTCCGCCTCTCCGCCGATGCGGAAGGTCGTATGTTTTTTCATTGGTTCTTTTGTAAGTACCCGTTCAGGTGCGATCTTCTGTCTCAATTCTTCAAGAATCGTACTCATGCTATTCTCCTTTAATCAGCCTTGCAGCGCCGTAAATTCCCGCGTCGTTTCCAAGACTCGCAAGAATAAATTTCCCTTCTTTTACAGCGCCGAAGGTATATGTCCCATAATGCTTTTTAATGGCGTCAAGAAGGATATCTCCCGCCTTTGACACGCCTCCCCCGATGACAAATACGTCAGGGTCTACTGTCAGTGTTATATTTCCGAATGCCATTGCCAGCTTCTCTCCCAGCCGGTCAACCTGTTCCATGGCGAAGGCGTCTCCTTCTTTTGCCAGATCAAAAATATCTTTTGCCGAAAAGCCGTTCAGCCGGCGCAGCGGCGTTTCTATGTCAGATGCCTTCAATGCTTTTTTTGTCTCATAAACAATTCCTGTCGCTGAAGCATACAGTTCCAGACAGCCGGTCTTCCCACAGTTGCATCTGCGTGTCTCCGCCGGGTTTACGGTCATGTGACCAATTTCGCCGCCGTATCCGTGGCTGCCGTTGATAACCTGTCCATCGACGATCATGCCTCCGCCCACGCCTGTTCCCAGAGTAACCATGACCGCACTTCGATAATCTTTTGCGGCTCCTGCCCAGAGTTCTCCCAGTGCCGCCACATTTGCATCGTTGGTAACTTTGACAGGACAGCCCAGCTGCTTTCCTAATGCTTCTGCCACATTGACCTGGCCCCAGCCCAGGTTGACACATTCATTGACCTTTTCAAAAGAAAGTACTGCCCCGGGGACACCCACACCTGCCCCGATCAGCTGTCCGGCTTCTATCCCACGGGATGCGATATTTTCATTCAGCGCCGCTCCGATATCCTCTATGATATGTGCTCCGCCGTCCTCTTTTCTGGTGGGAATTTCCCACTTTTCTATAAGGCTTCCGTCCTCCTGAAACAGTCCCAGTTTTACGGTGGTGCCTCCTACATCGACTCCATAAATGTAATTCATACTGCTTATTCCTCCAATTTCCCGGTCACTCTTTTGTATAATTCTTCCGCGGCATTATATCCCATCTTCTTCTGGCGGTGATTAATGGCCGCAGCCTCAACGATGATGGCCAGATTTCTTCCCGGACGGATCGGCAGCGCATGTGCCACTACCTTATTCCCCAGGTATTCTATATAATTTTCATCCAGTCCAAGCCTGTCATAATCTGTTTCTTTGTTCCAGTCTTCCAGCTGAATGACAAGATCAATGCTCTGGGTCATCTTGACACTCTCCACACCGAACAGATTCTTCACATCAATGATGCCGATACCCCGCAGTTCAATAAAGAACCGGGTCACAGCAGGGGATGAGCCGATCAGGGTATCTTTGCTCACACGCTTGATCTCCACCACATCATCTGATACGAGACGATGTCCTCTCTTTAACAGCTCAAGGGCAGCTTCGCTCTTTCCGATACCACTCTCTCCTGTGATCAGAATACCTTCACCGAAAACGTCCACCAAAACTCCATGAATGGAAATCCTCGGAGCCAGTTCCACACTGAGCCAGCGGATCACTTCCGCAGTAAATTCTGAGGTGGAATCCTTGCTGATAAAAACAGGGACTCCATATTTTCTTCCGAAATTAATGATCTTTTCACACGGTTCTTTTCCCCGGCAGAATACCAGGCACGGGATCTGGGCACTAAAAAGGCGGTCCAGGATCTGGTCGCAGTTATCTTCCTTCTCCAAGATATTGTTGATGTATATATATTCCACATTTCCGATGATCTGCACCCTGGATGATGAGAAATGGTCAAAAAAGCCTGCCAGCTGCAATGCCGGACGGTTTACTTCTGCCTGTGTAATATAAATGTCATTGGTGTTGATGTCCGGGATCACTGGGATCAACTCCAGCTTTTTTGCCAGTTCTGCCACCGATACCTTGTATTCTTCGCTCATAATGAATCCTCCTTGTCCGATTGTTATTCTTAGTTTATCACATTTTCTTCCTGAGACAAATGGAAAAACGAATAGATTTCTTTTGCCGCTTTCCGAGTCATACCCGGCACCTGCATGATCTCATCTTCCGTAGCATCTTTGATGTTTTGTATCTGTTTGAAATGTTTCATCAGCTCTTTTCTGCGCTTTGGACCGACGCCTTTGATATCATCAAGCACAGAACTGACTTGTCCTTTTGCTCTCAGTGACCGGTGATACTCAATGGCAAACCGGTGGGCTTCATCCTGAATCCTGGTCACAAGCAGAAAAGCTTCACTTCGTTTTGGAAAGTAGATTTCATCATTATTATAATACAATCCACGAGTTCTATGATTGTCATCTTTCACCATACCGCACACAGGGATTTCCAGATTCAGATCCTTTAAAACCCTCTCCGCAACATTGACTTGTCCTTTTCCTCCGTCCATCAGCAGCAGGTCCGGAAACTTCGTAAAACTGCCAAATTCCAGGTCCTGATTTTTCTCTTTCAACTCCTCGATCTCCCGCTGTCCGTGTAACAGTCTTCTTGTAAGGACTTCTTCCATACTCTTGTAATCATCCGGGCCGTCCACAGACTTCAGGCGGAACTTTCTATAATCCCGCTTTCTGGCTTTACCATCCTCAAACACGACCATGGATGCCACCGTCTGAAATCCGCTGATATTGGAAATATCAAAAGCCTCCATCCTGTGTAGTCCCTTAATCCCCAGAAGCTGCTCAATTTCCTTAACCGCCCCGATTGTGCGCTGTTCTTCCCGTTTCAGCTTTTCCTTATCCCTGTTCAGGACATTCCGTGCATTTTCTTTCGCCAGTTCCACCAGACGGTGTTTTTCACCTCGTACCGGGATCCTGATATGGACACGTCCTCCCCGTTTCTTGGACAGCCATTCTTCTACGATTTCTATGTCATCCATACCACATTCCAGGAAAATCTCCCCTGGAAGATATGGTGTCCCCGCATAAAACTGCTTTACAAATGCACTCATGAGCTCCTGATCCGAAGTTTCCTCGTCCTGGGTCATATGAAAATACTCTCTTCCCAAAAGCTTTCCGTCCCGAATGAAAAAGACAGAAACTACTGCATCTGTTTTTTCTTTTGCAAAGGCAATGATATCCCTGTTTTCAAATCCATGGCTGTTGATCTTCTGACGGTCTGCGATCTTTGCAATGCTTTTCAGCAGATTCCTGTACTCTGCGGCCGATTCAAATTCCAGCTCGGCAGCCGCCTGGTTCATCTTTTCGGTGAGCATTTCGGATACATCTTTATAATTTCCGTTTAAAAAGCTCAGTACTTTCTCAATAGATTTTTGGTAATCTTCCCTAGAAATATATCCCTGACACGGCCCTTCACACTGCTTGATCTGATAGTACAGGCAAGGACGGTCTTTTCCGATATCCTTTGGAAGTTTCCTGCTGCATGTCCTAATCTTAAAAAGCTTCCTCAGCAGCTCAATGATATCCTTTACTGCCCCCGCACTTGTATATGGCCCGAAGTATTTACACTTGTCCTGCTTCATCTTTCTGGCCAGCATGATCCGGGGATATTCTTCATTGGTGGTAACTTTGATGTACGGATAATTCTTGTCATCCTTCAGCATGGTGTTGTATTTGGGCCGGTGCTCCTTGATCAGGTTGCACTCCAGCACCAGTGCTTCCAGTTCTGAATCTGTAATAATATACTCAAAATATGCAATATGAGATACCATATGCTGGATCTTTGTGGTCAAATTTCTGCTGCCCTGGAAATACTGTCTCACACGGTTGCAGAGTTTGATCGCCTTACCTACATATATGATCTCATCTTTGTCATTATGCATGATATAAACCCCGGGCTTTGCCGGAAGTTTTTTTAATTCTTCCTGTATGTTAAACATCCTGGCTCTCCTCCATCATCCCAACATGTGTGTACCATGATATCATACTCTAAAGAAACAGAAAAGAACAAAGTAGACCAGCCCCCATCATAACACCCATAGGGCTTTTTTATTCTTTCGGAAGCTGCGACGACTATCAAAAGCTAGGACTCAAGCAGACCTATGGAATAAAAAATAGTATTAGTTTCTGTGCTATTAAAAAGTCATGAACTTTGAAATTTGCTTTCGCTTTCTTATCTGTTACATAGCGGATTTAAGATTAATTGATATGGATTTATTGTATTCTGCGAGCTATACTTAATATCAAACAGATTGGCATTAATGGCTATTTCTGAATGATGATTGTCGATACAAGTAATACCTATTGATACACTCGCGAAATTTACAAGCTGTGTTATAAAATACAACACACTAAACTTATTGAACCCAGCAAACTTGCAAAGTTAGGTACAAAGGCAGGACAACTTGTACCCGAGAAAATTAAGAAATGGGGAATTGATATTAGCCTTAATATATCGGAGAAAAAATTATATTCTCAAATGATGAATGTAATCGGAAGTGGATTTAAGACTATTGAGGAACAGGCGGCTAAATTTTCTATTAATGAGAAGCAGATCATCACTAAGGTAAACCAAAACTCTGGTTTTGAAATACAAAAATTAGCCTTTTAACATTGTTTTAAGCACTTTTCTGTATTTCAGAGCAGTACAATCAATAGCAATGTTCTATGGATATGATGTAAAAAACGATAGTACTTAATTAGTAATAGCAAGTGAAGTATTTACAAACGCATTAAGTCCAAGTACAAGCGATGCCAACAATGAAGCAACGAATATTATTGGTAAGATTATGTTGATGAGTCAAGCTGCCGTTGTGAAGCAAACAGCGAAAAAAAACATGGACGGATATGGCAGCTCGTGGTGGAATACCATTATTGTTGGCACAAATGAGAGCGCTAGCACATAAATCCGCACAAAAGGCACTTCAAAATGTAGGGGCAAAGGGATTGGAAAACAACATTTTCAAAGAAGCCTTTGAGCAAATTGGCCGAAAACTGACATTAAAAGCGATAGGAAAAGCAGTGCCGATTGCTTCCGCAGTTACGGGTGCATTGATTGATACAGCACAAATGAAAAAAGTGCTTGAGTATGCCGATATATTCTATCAGAAAAGGTTTATTGTGGAAAAAGAAAGTCGTATTTCAAATTTAATAGGTGAATAAGAAATTTTAACAGAAATGGATAATCTAAGTAAAAGCATTTCTCCTTGAAATGTTACACAGTTAAAGAGCATTTTTGCGAAAAAGGTATCAGCGCCAATTCAATAAAAATAACCCCGCAATGTCAAATGCGGGGTTACCTATTTAATGAAAAGAGAGGATTAATATATATGAAAAACTATAGTCTAAGTATATCAGAATCCTCCCCGGAAACAATGGATAGAAAATAAACAATTCTAAACAAAGTATAAAATGACCTGAAGAAAGTCTTAGGATTACTAATAATTTCTGACACAGCAGCAGTTTACTGTAGAACTTACTGGGTAATCAGAATCTTAACTATCTGTGTCCCAAATGTGTAACTGTTTTCAGGCATCCATCTTTTGACTTCTTTCTTATTTTGCTTCACTGTTTTTAATTTCATGGTTAAAATGACTTCTTTCATTTCTTCTGTAGGCTTTATTTCTTTAATCAGTTCCGCCATTTTGGAAAGAATGTAGGAGCCTAACTGTTCTTTCTTTTTGATTTTTCCTGATTTTATAGCATTCTGCATATCTTTCATAAGCTCAGACTGTATTTTTGCAAGGTTAATACTCTGTGTTTTCAGAATGACTGTTGCTGTTCCTTCCTCTTCGTCCTTTTCATCTGTTTTCACTTCATATTTAAGCTTTGCTAACGCATGGAGTATTGAATCAATAACTTTATCCGCGTCCTCAGATTTAAACATGCCTCCGGCATAATTTGCAGATGTCATGAAAGAAGACTTCATACTTGTCTTATAGCTCTTTAATGCCTTTTTTGCGTCTGCTTCCGTAATACCATATTTTACAAGTTCCTCTGTATTACCTCTGGTATACAAAAGATAATATGCTTCTGCAAGCTTGTGCGGCTCCGGAATTTCCTCTTTCTTCTTGCATCCGGCCAAAGCCAGAGAAATGATTAAAACAAGGCTTAGTAATACCGCCAATTTTTTCTTCATCTGCTTTTTCATAACCTGTTCTCCTCGTATAATATCTTTTAGATACATTAAATGTACCTTGATAACTGAATAAAAATTGTTCAATAGGCTTAGTAAAGCCATGGTATAATTGTTCCCTAGTGTCAATCAGGTAATAGTTCTGTTTTCTCCTGTTGAACCAAAAATGGTTGCTTCAAAGATAGTCTGTTCCCCTGACATGGAAGTTAGCTTCAAACCAGCTGGCTGTTTGTCTGAGTACATGGACTGCCATTTAGCAGTGTGGTTCGCATCAGCCCATCTCAGACCGGATTCTTATATGCGAGGGTGTTGATGCTCCGTGATCATGGGTTTTACCAAGCCGATTGAA
>NZ_NQOG01000010.1 GCF_002270485.1 Anaerostipes hominis (ex Lee et al. 2021)
GCCCACTCACCTCCTCGTGATTTGTAGTATACCGAGTTCCCTACAAAGAAGAATTATAAAGAAAAAATAAGCTCAGGGAAATATTTTCATAACGTTTTGTGCCTGAGCGAAGCGAAAGGAATGGATATAAAAATGAAAGATAAGATAATTGATTTAATCACAGATTCTATTGAAGAATTGGACAGAGAGACAGTAAGCAGAATTTTAGAAATACCTCCCCAGGAGAATATGGGCGATTTTGCATTCCCATGCTTTCAGCTGGCTAAGATTTTCCGCAAAGCTCCGAATATGATAGCAGAAGAGGTAGCAGAAAGAATAAAGAAAACAGATTTTGTCTCTAAAGTTATGGCTATGGGTCCTTATGTAAATTTCTTTATTGACAGAACGATGTTTGTAAGTGAGATGTTGAATCAGGTTTCTGTGGATAATTACGGCAGTTCTGAGATGGGATGCGGAAAAACTATCTGTATTGACTATTCTTCTCCGAATGTGGCAAAGAATTTTCATGTCGGTCATTTGAGGACCACTTTGATAGGCAATTCTATTTACCGTATTTATAAAAAGCTTGGTTATCGGGTCGAGAGAATCAATCATTTGGGTGACTGGGGAACCCAGTTTGGAAAACTGATTGTGGCTTATAAAAAGTGGGGAAGCAAAGAGGCTGTAGAACAGAACGGTATTTCTGAACTGATGAAGATTTATGTAAAATTTCATGAAGAAGCAGAAAAAGACGATACTTTAAATGATGAGGCCCGGGCATGGTTTGTCAAAATGGAACAAGGTGATCAAGAAGCTCTTTCCATTTGGGAGTGGTTTAAAGATATTAGTTTAATCGAATACAAAAGGATCTATGAACTTTTGAATGTGGATTTTGATTCTTATGCTGGTGAAAGTTTTTATAGGGACAAGACTTCTGCCGTGGTAGATGAGTTAAAGGAAAAAGGAATGCTGAAAGAAAGCGAAGGCGCTTTTATTGTTGATCTGGAAGAGTATGATATGACTCCTTGTCTGATTATGAAAAAAGACGGAAGTTCTATTTATGCTACGAGGGATCTGGCTGCAATTTTTTACCGCAAAAAAACTTATGATTTTGAAAAATGTATTTATGTCA
The DNA here is from genome assembly GCF_002270485.1 of Anaerostipes hominis (ex Lee et al. 2021). GTDB lineage: Bacteria > Bacillota > Clostridia > Lachnospirales > Lachnospiraceae > Anaerostipes > Anaerostipes hominis. The sequence goes on from NZ_NQOG01000010.1 coordinate 1,112, forward strand.
CAGGTATGGAACAAAAACTTCACTTCGCACAGGTATTTAAAGTGGTGGAACTTATGGGGTATGAGTGGGCCAAAACAGATCTAATTCATGTTCCTTATGGGTTGGTAAGTCTGGAAGGCGGAAAGCTTTCTACAAGAAGCGGAAATATTATTTATGCAGAAGATATTCTCCGTGAATCTGTATCAAAGATCAAAGAAGTCATCAATGATAAAAATCCGGATCTTCAGGACAAAGACGAAGTTGCAAAGATGGTTGGTATTGGTGCTATCATTTTTAATGATCTTTATAACCAGAGAATAAAGGATGTCACATTCAGCTGGGATAAGATTCATAGTTTTGACGGTGAGACAGGACCTTATGTTCAATACACTTATGCGCGTGCCGCCAGTGTTTTGAGAAAGACAGGGATAACGGATGTGCCTGAAGATATAGATCCTTCTTTATTGACAGACGTAGCATCAGTTTCTTTATTAAAAGAATTGATTCGTTTTCCAGAAGTCGTGAAGACAGCAGCTGAACGTCTGGAACCATCGGTTGTCGCAAGGTTCGTTATGTCGGTTGCCCAGGCATTCAATCATTTTTATCATGAAAATCAGTGCAATGTGGAAGATGAGAAACTCAAACGAGCAAGAGTTAAGTTAGTGATAATTGCAAAGAAAGCAATCAAAGATGGCCTTGATCTTCTTGGAATGAAATGTCCGGAACAGATGTAGTAAGAGTATAAAGTTGTTTGAAGCAGATATGAAATTTCATATCTGCTTTTTTGTTTCACGTGAAACATTATTGTACTTATTTTTATGTTTTACGTGAAACATATGGAAATGAAAAGTTGTAAGTGATATAATATTTTTTAAAAGGAGAATATATAATATGGGAAGAATTATCGCAATTGCTAACCAAAAGGGCGGCGTCGGAAAAACAACGACGGCGGTGAATCTTTCTGCTGCCCTGGCTGCTGCAGGAAAAAAGACACTCATCATAGATATGGACCCTCAGGGAAATACAACAACCGGTCTGGGCTTGGACAAAAACAAATTAGAACATACAGTTTATGAAGTGATTTCAGATGAAATTACATTTGATGAATGTATTTGTCCTGAAGTTTTTGAAAATTTGTCGCTGGCTCCGGCTAACCGTAATCTGGCAGGGGCAGAAATTGAACTGATGACTGTGGATCGGATGCAGTACATACTAAAAGAGAAACTTCAGCCGACTGTGGAAAACTATGAGTTTATTATCATAGACTGTCCGCCTGCCCTGGGAATGCTCACAGTTAATGCTATGACGGCTGCGGATACCGTAATTGTACCGATTCAATGTGAATTTTATGCTTTGGACGGATTGACCCAGTTAATGTATACCATTGAATTGATACAAAAGAGTCTCAATCCTGATTTGGAAATTGAGGGAGCGGTATTTACCATGTATGATGCCAGAACGAATTTATCGCTGCAAGTTGTGGAAAATGTAAAATCATATTTGAACCAAAATATTTATAAGACAATTATTCCGAGAAATGTGCGTTTGGCAGAGGCACCTAGCCATGGACTTCCAATTAATCTGTATGATCCTAAATCAGTCGGTGCAGAGAGCTATCAGATGTTGGCAGAAGAGGTAATTGCAAACGGAGGAAAAGAGGAATGACGACGAAAAAGAAAACAGGATTGGGACGGGGATTGAATACACTGATACCAAGTGCTCCCGCCAAAGATGCCGAATCAGAGAAGATTTTAAAAAAAGAGGAGCAGATAAAATCGGAGATTATGGTACCGATACTGAAAGTAGAACCAAATCCAGATCAGCCCAGGAGACAGTTCGATGAAGACTCTCTTCAGGAGCTGGCAGATTCGATCAAGCAGTATGGAATTCTTCAGCCGCTAATCGTAAAAAAACACGAAAAATTTTATGAGATTATTGCGGGAGAGAGAAGATGGAGAGCGGCCAAACTGGCGGGCTTAAAGGAAGTGCCGGTACTAATCAGAGATTATGCAGAAAATGAAATAGTAGAAATTGCACTGATCGAAAATATTCAAAGAGAAGATTTAAATCCTATCGAAGAAGCGTTGGCCTACAAAAGGCTTATGGAAGAATTCTCGCTGAAGCAGGACCAGGTGGCAGCCAAAGTTTCAAAAAGCCGTGTTGCCATCACGAATTCACTGAGACTTTTAAAGCTGGATCAGAGAGTCCAAAATTTGCTGTCGGAAGAAATGATCACTACGGGGCATGCCCGTGCGCTTCTGGCAATCGATGATCCCGATCAGCAGTATGAGACTGCGATGAAAGTTTTCGATGAAAAACTCAGTGTCAGAGAGATTGAAAAGCTTGTAAAACAAATGTCAAAGAAAAAGAAGGAAACTCCTAAAGAGGAGGATAAAATTCAGGAATATCTGTTTGCCAATATAGAAGAATCCTTGAAACAGGCACTCGGCAGTAAAGTGAATATAAAGAATCGAAATAACAAAGGAAAGATTGAGATAGAGTATTACTCAAAAGAAGAACTGGACCGTTTAGTAGATATGCTGAGAACGTTATAGGAGGAATAAAATGACAACAGGTATTACAATTTTTGGGATTGACTTATTTTATATTTTATGTGGTTTGGCCGGCGTATGTGCCCTGGCATTACTGCTGATTGTTGTTTTGTTGGTGAAGACCAGCAGCTTAAAAAAGAAGTACCGCATGTTTATGAAGGGGGAAAATGGAAAGTCCCTTGAAAAGACTTTTGTAAAACATTTTGATGAATTGGAAAGAATTGAAGAGAATCATAAAATACTTGATGAAGAAATGGGAAGACTGAAAGATAAGCTTCAATTATCATATTCCAAAATGCAGGTTTTAAAATATAATGCATTTAAAGAGATGGGCGGAGAGACGAGTTTCGCGATTGCACTTTTGGATCACAGGAACAATGGAATCGTATTGAATGCCATGAGCAACCGCTACGGAAGTTATATGTATGTAAAAGAAATTAAAGAGGGCCGTTCAGAGGTGGCGCTTTCAAAGGAAGAGCAGATTGTGTTGGAAGATTGTATGAATAAATAAATATATCAGGAGGAAGTCATGTTAGATATTAAATTTGTGAGAGAAAACCCGGAAGCAGTAAAACAGAACATTAAAAATAAGTTCCAGGACCGTAAACTGCCTCTGGTAGATGAAGTTTTAGAATTAGATGAAAAAAACAGGGAGATCAAACAGGAAGTACAGTCTCTGAGAGCCAACAGGAATAAGATTTCCAAACAGATTGGCGGATTGATGGCACAGGGAAAAAAGGAAGAAGCGGAACAGCTGAAACAGGAAGTGTCAAATCAGGCCGGCAGGATTGAGGAACTGACAGAGGAAGAAAAAGAAGTAGAAGAAAAAATCTTAAAAATCATGATGACAATTCCGAATATCATTGATCCTTCAGTGCCGATTGGAAAAGATGACAGTGAAAATGTAGAGATCGAGAAATTCGGAGAGCCGGTTGTTCCTGACTTTGAGATTCCTTATCACACGGAAATTATGGAAAAATTCAGCGGTATTGATCTCGACAGCGCAAGAAAAGTGGCAGGCCAGGGATTTTATTATTTGATGGGAGATATTGCGAGGCTTCATTCCGCAGTCATATCTTATGCCCGTGATTTTATGATCAATAGAGGGTTTACTTATTGTGTGCCGCCGTTTATGATCAGAAGCAATGTAGTGACCGGTGTCATGAGTTTTGACGAGATGGATGCCATGATGTATAAGATCGAAGGAGAAGACCTGTATCTGATTGGAACGAGCGAACACTCCATGATTGGTAAATTTATTGATACAATGATCCGGGAAGAAGAACTTCCAAAGACTCTGACAAGTTATTCTCCATGTTTCCGAAAGGAAAAAGGAGCTCATGGACTGGAAGAGAGGGGAGTTTACAGAATCCATCAGTTTGAAAAACAGGAAATGATCGTTGTATGTAAACCGGAAGAAAGTATGGACTGGTACGAAAAATTGTGGAAAAACACTGTAGATTTGTTCCGATCTCTGGATATCCCGGTCCGGACATTAGAGTGCTGTTCCGGAGATCTGGCTGATCTCAAAGTAAAATCAGTAGATGTAGAGGCATGGTCTCCGCGCCAGAAAAAATACTTTGAGGTGGGAAGCTGTTCTAATCTCGGAGATGCACAGGCACGGAGATTAAAGATCCGTGTTAATGGAGAAGACGGCAAGTACTTCGCGCATACATTGAACAACACGGTCGTTGCGCCGCCTCGGATGCTGATTGCATTTTTGGAGAATAATCTTCAGGCAGACGGCAGTGTGAAGATACCGGAGGCACTTCAGCCTTATATGGGCGGAATGAAAGTCATTCAGTAAAGGATTTTATATGGAAAAAGCAAAGATTATTTTAGTGGAAGATAATCAGAAGATCCAAAAAGAACTCTGTGAGTTTCTGGGAAGATATGATTATGAGACAAAAGCACTCAATAACTTTGAAAATATAGTGGAAGATATCTTGAAGGAAGGGGCTGACCTGGTCCTTCTGGATATCAATCTTCCTGTGTACGACGGATATTATATATGCCGTGCGGTCAGAGAAAAATCGGATGTCCCGATCATCGTCGTCACAAGCAGAGACAGCGAGATGGACGAGCTCATGAGCATGAATCTGGGAGCCGATGATTTTATTTCTAAGCCATATAATACGCAGATTCTTGTGGCCCGGATATCTTCTCTGCTCAAGCGCACAAAGCATGTGAAAGAAGACTGGCAGATCACCCATAAAGGACTTTTGATTAATTTGTCAAACAGTACGGCATGCCACGGAGAAGAGCAGATAGAACTGAGCAAAAATGAATTGAAGATACTGTCTGTACTTATGAAGCATAAAGAGGAGATCGTATCCAGAGATAATCTGATGGAAGAACTGTGGCAGTCCAATGAATTTGTGGATGACAACACACTGACGGTAAATATCAACAGGCTCAGAAAGAAACTGGATTCCATCGGGCTTGCCGATTATATTGTCACAAAGAGAGGGCAGGGGTATCTTGTATGAGCTTCAGGGCATATTTAAGAGATAAGTCATTATTTTTCGGACTTCAAATATTTTATTTGGCTTTTCTTGTATGGATGCTGAATCTGTTCCACGCCACAACCTTTGCTATTATTTACCTGCTTTGCCTGTACTTTATTCTTATGGTTCTTGCACTGGGAAATGAATATTTTAAGAAAAAACGTTTTTATGAGACGGCACTGGAAAGTATGGATTCCTTAGATAAAAAATTCATGCTGCCAGAGCTTCTTGACAGGCCCGATTTTACAGAGGGGAAAATATTTTATGACTGTCTGTCGCAGACCAATAAATCTATGAGCGATGAGGTGGCAGAGTATAAGATCTCTGCCCAGGATTACAGAGAGTATGTAGAAATGTGGATTCATGAAGTGAAGACTCCCATCGCCGCTTCCAGGCTGATGATAGAAAATAATCCGTCTGAGGTAACAAAAAATATCAGCGAAGAACTGGAGGAAGTGGAATACTATCTTGAACAGGCACTGTATTATTCCAGAAGCAACGGAGTAGAGAAGGACTATATTGTAAAACGTATGAATCTTAATTCTATGGTTCAGGAACTGATCCGCAGTAACTCAAAGATTCTGATCCAGTCAAAGGTAAAGGTAAGCCTTGAAAATCTGTATTATGATGTTTATACAGATGAAAAATGGATGTCATTTATTTTAAAGCAGGTGCTGATCAATGCAGTAAAGTACCGCAAAGATCATCCTGAAATTCAGTTTACGGCAGTGGACGAAAAGGAACAGGTACAGCTTTTTATAAAGGATAACGGTATCGGAATATCAGGGAAAGATCTTCCGAGAGTCATGGAAAAGGGTTATACAGGGACCACAGGAAGGAAGTATGCCAAATCCACGGGAATGGGATTGTATCTTTGCAAAAAGCTCTCAGATAAGCTTGGGATTGGATTTGCTGTCCGGTCAAAAGAAGGAGAAGGAACACAGATAAAAATAACATTTCCAAAAAATTCATTTGTTTATATGTAAGATACCAGGGTCAAAATACCCAACCTCTATGTAAAACAAAACCGCTGCACACGTGGATGTCAGCGGTTTTATTTTATTCAGGATCATGTTCGTCTGTATTTGGACAGTCTTCGATATTCATTACCGGCGGACGGAATGGATACAGCTGTTCATAGGATTCCATCTCCGCATCGGATACTGGTTTTGCAGGAATCAGTCCGGTGCAGTCGGTAGTAGAACAGGTAGAACACATGTCAAAAATATTTTCGTCGATCTCTTCATTGGTCAGCTCTTTTTTCTTTTTCATGACATCAACCTCCTTATTGAGATACAATTAGTATGGTTGGTCTATGAAAAAAATATCATTCAAGAAGATTTTTCTAAATTTTTTACTTGTCTAACAATATTAACGCAATGATTTCTAAGTCTGTGTCACCGATATTTTCAATGCCGTGACCGCATCCGCTCATAGTGTATGTAGTATCCCCTTCATTAACTTCATATTCGGTACCGTTGTCATTGTACATGCCTTTTCCGGCTAAAATATGATAGGCTTCTCCTTCATTCTCGTGGACATGGTATCCGAAGGAACATCCCGGAGGGATGATGATCTTGCCGAACAGACGACTGCTGTCTTTCATCTCTTCATTTGTAAGAAAAGCAGTCTTCCGGATCGTTCCTTTGCCTCCCCGTGCATTTTCTACGCTCTCATACTTTACATCTTCATTTTTTAAATACATAGCTTTACCTCCGTTTTTCTTGGTTATAGTATCAGTATAGAGGATAGCTTTTTAAATTACAATCAAAATAGAAAGTGACAAAAGTGTAAGCTTGCTGTAAGGAAGTTCGATGGATAGAGTGCACAGACAGTGATATAGTAAGGATAACATAAAGAAAGCAAAGGAGAATTGGGATATGAAAACAGTATTGCAAGTTCAAAATATGGAAAAATATTATGGAAACAAAGGAAATGTGACAAAGGCCGTGGACGGTATCAGCTTTGACGTGGAAAAGGGTGAATATATCGGTATTATGGGAGCTTCCGGAAGCGGAAAAACCACACTTCTAAACTGTATTTCCACAATCGACCGTGTAACATCAGGATACATTTATATCGACGGAATGGATGTTACAAAACTTAAAGGAAAACATCTTTCCAAGTTCCGGAGGGAACAGCTGGGATTTATTTTTCAGGATTTCAACTTGCTGGATACACTGACTGCTTATGAAAATATAGCGCTGGCTCTGACAATTATGAAAACTCCGGCCAAAGAAATTGATGACAGGGTAAAATCAATCGCAGAAAAATTAATGATAACAAAAGAACTGTCCAAGTATCCGTATCAGCTTTCCGGAGGACAGAAGCAGAGAGTGGCAAGTGCAAGGGCTATGGTGACCGACCCGACCCTGATCCTGGCCGATGAGCCCACCGGAGCACTGGACAGCAAGTCTGCAAGAATGCTTTTAGACAGTATGGAAACTATGAACGCGGAACTTCATGCCACGATTCTCATGGTAACTCACGATGCGTTTACGGCAAGCTACTGTAAGCGGATTCTGTTTATCAAGGACGGTAAGATTTTTAATGAACTTGTGAGAGGCAGGGATTCCAGAAAAGAGTTTTTTGACCGCATCATTGAAGTGGTGACATTGCTTGGAGGTGACAGTACCAATGTATTCTAAATTAGCATTTGGAAATGTAAAAAAGAGCATGAAAGATTTTACGGTATATTTTTTGACACTGACATTCGGTGTCTGCCTGTTTTATGTATTTAACTCTATTGGCAGTCAGGAAGCGATGCTTAAAATTAATGAGTCACAGAAAAGTATCATTGAAATGCTTCAGATGGCAATCAGTTCTTTATCTGTGTTTATTGCAGTGATTCTTGGATTTCTTGTGATCTATGCCAACAGGTTTTTGATCAAAAGGCGGAAGAAAGAGCTTGGACTTTACCTGTGTCTGGGAATGGATAAACGCCAGGTTTCTAAAGTACTGATCATTGAAACGTTGTTCATTGGAGTGTTTGCACTGGCAGCAGGACTTTTGGCCGGAGTATTTTTATCTCAGGGACTGGCTGCGGTAACTGCAAAAATGTTTATGGTAGAGATGAAGGAATTTACTTTTGTATTTTCCGGAGAAGCATTTATAAAGACGATCATTTATTTTGCAGTTATTTTTCTGATTGTTATGATCTTTAATACGTTCAGTATATCCAAGGTAAAGGTCATTGAACTTTTAACAGCGAACAAAAAAAATGAAGCTTTAAAAGTTAAGAAACTGGGAGTTTCTGTTGTATTGTTTTTGATTTCTGTGGTCTGCATCGGATTTGCATATCACTGTATCCGGGAAAACGGCATGATGCAGACAGACGATCAGTTCTGGATGAGTATTATATTTGGTACGATTGGGACATTTTTGTTTTTCCTGTCTCTTTCCGGATTCTTTTTAAGAATTTTGAAAACAAACAAGAAGTTTTATTACCGGAAGCTTAATATGTTTATTTTAAGACAGATCAATTCAAAGATTACTACAACCTTCGTGTCTATGACACTGCTCTGTCTGATGCTCTTAGTGGCAATCGGTGTATTTTCTACCGGGGCCGGACTGGCAACGACAATGGGCAGAGATATGAAGAAGGCAACACCATATGATGTATCTTATGTTAAATACTTCCCGGAAGATGAAAAGAACTCTGAAGTAAAGACAGACATGAGAAAAGAGTTTAAGTCAAAAGGAATCGATATGAACAAATTTGTTGATAAATCATGTATGATTTCCACAAGGCTCTACGAAAAACTTAAATTTAAGATATTTTTAAACGGCCGTGATAAACTTGTAGATTATCCTAAAGGTGTAAAAGCATCGATGGAAAAGTCATCACCTGAAATTATAGGTTTATCAGACTACAATGAAGCAATGAGAAAGCAGGGGAAACAGACGATCAGTCTGAAGTCGGATGAATACGCAGTAAACTGTAATTTTGAAAATATGAGGAAGCTGTGGGAAGACGTATGTAAAGATAGGGTAGAGATCAAAATGGGCGGCAAAGCTCTAACTGCAAAAAGTTCTATGATCGACAGCACCTATTATTCTGCATCTGCTCTGCCAATGGACATGGGAACTTTGATCGTTCCTGACGATGTTGCAAAAAAGATCCCTGTGCATACAGTTGTGTACAACTGTCAGTTAAAAGGCGATGCAGAAGAAAATACCCATAAACTAAGTAAACTTATGGAAAGTGTGTATCCGAATAAAACAATGGAGGAAAGAAATAAAGCGCCGTATCACACAGCAATCTATAAGGTAGAGATGATCGAACAGAGCGCGGGACTGAGCACCGTGATTACCTACATTGCTATTTATATAGGAGCCGTCTTCCTGATTACATGTGCTGCCGTTCTGGCACTGCAGCAGCTCAGTGAAAATTCAGATAACGTGGAAAGGTATAATCTGCTGAGAAAGATAGGAGCGGATGAACGAATGATCAATCATGCAATGCTGGCACAGATTGTTATTTACTTCATGGTTCCGCTGAGCCTCGCTCTCGTACACTCCTATATCGGTGTGAAGGTTGCCAGCAATGTTATCTCAACATTGGGAAATGTAAATGCTTTCAACGGCATACTGGCTTCGGGAGGCGCTATCCTTGTAATTTACGGAGGATATATGCTGGCAACATATCTTGGAAGCAAGGCTGTCATCAAGGATAAAAACAGATAAATACTTTATAATCATAAAAAACAGCAGATTTTTATATATCTGCTGTTTTTTATTTCTTAAAAGGAGCTTATCATGCTGGCCTTTGAAAAATTTGAATGACTGAAAATGCATGATATTGATTGACTTTGAATGAAATGGTGCTATAATAAAAGAAAAAGAGGTGATTTCATGCTGCCAGATGAACGGTTTCGGAGGATTTTAGAGATAATACGGAAAAACCAGTCAGTCACAGTGCAGGAACTGGTAAAACAGATCGGGATATCTGAGTCAACGGTCCGAAGAGACCTGGCGGCTCTGGATAAAAAAGGTCTGCTTCATAAGGTTCACGGAGGAGCCACTTCTATTGATGCAGGATTTGGCGTAGAAGAAACAGTTGCGAAGAAATCTTTGAAAAATGTGGATGAAAAACGCCGGATCGCACAATACTGTGCAGAGATCATCAGGCCGGACGACTTTATTTATCTGGATGCCGGAACAACCACAGAGATGATGATTGATTTTCTTACAGAGAAAAAAGCCTCTTATGTCACCAATGGAATTATGCATGCAAAAAAACTCATGGACAATGGTTTTAGGGTATATTTGATCGGAGGAGAACTTCGTGCGGTAACTGAAGCGGTAGTCGGAGAAGAAGCTTTGGAAAGTCTTAGAAAGTATAACTTTACGAAAGGATTTTTTGGAATCAACGGGATTTCGAAAAAAACCGGTTTTACAACACCGGATGTAACCGAAGCATTGGTAAAAAAAACAGCTCTTAGTCATTGTCTGGATGCCTATATCTTAGCGGATGAATCTAAATTTGGCAGGATTTCGGCAGTCTGCGTGGCCGAGCTGGATCAGGCAGTCATAGTCACAGGGAAACTTAAGGAACCAAGCTTTTTAAAATATGCAGCTATCAAGGAGGTATTAGAATGATTTACACAGTAACATTTAATCCGGCAATCGATTATGTCATCAAGGTGGATGATCTCACTCTTGGGAAGGTAAATCGGACCAAAAAGGAAGATATGTACTGCGGCGGTAAAGGGATCAATGTATCAAATGTACTTGCCAATTTAGGAATCGACAGTGTGGGATTCGGATTTATTGCAGGTTTTACGGGAGATGCCATTGAGACAGGGGCAAAACAGCTGGGATTTAAGCCGGACTTTATCCGCCTCAGAGAAGGCATGACAAGGATCAACGTCAAGATCAAGTCAAATGAGGAGAGCGAAATCAATGGGCAGGGACCGGATATCCATGAAGATGAGCTGGAAATGATGTATCAGAAGCTGGATACATTAAAAGACGGAGATATTCTGGTCTTGGCCGGAAGTATTCCGAACACTCTTCCTGAAGATGTATATGAAAAGATTATGGAAAGGCTTCAGGGCAGAAAGATCCAAATTGTCGTGGATGCTACAAAAGATCTGTTATTAAACGTTCTGAAATACCATCCGTTCCTGATCAAACCGAATAATCATGAACTGGGAGAAATGTTCGGGGTAGAACTGAAGAATAATGAAGAGATCATTGAGTATGGAAAGAAGCTTCAGGAGAAGGGTGCGAGAAATGTACTGATCTCCATGGCGGGAGACGGAGCGATCCTGATCACGGAAAAGGGTGATGTGCACATCTCACCTTGTCCAAAAGGAGAAGTGAAGAACTCAGTGGGAGCAGGGGATTCCATGGTTGCAGGCTTCCTGACCGGTTATCTGAAAAACGGAGATTATGAAGAGGCCTTAAAGATGGGGATCGCAACAGGAAGCGCCAGCGCATTTTCTGAGGATCTTGCAACAAAAGAAAAGATCATGGAATTATATGAGCAATTATAATTGACTTTCTGCTGACTGATATATGACTTAATGTGTGAGGGATATTGATGAAAAGGAGTGATTACATGCGTATTACAGAATTATTGAAGACAGAAGGGATCGAACTTGGGGTTTCGGTCGACTCAAAAGAGGATGCCATAGACCGTCTGACCGGACTTATGGATAAGACAGGCAATCTATCTGACAGGGAAGAGTATAAAAAAGGGATCCTCGCAAGAGAGGAAATGAGCACCACCGGGATCGGAGGAGGAATCGCCATTCCCCATTCAAAGAACGCAGCAGTAAAAAAAGCAGGTCTTGCGGCTATGACAGTGCCGGACGGAGTTGACTACGACTCTATGGACGGGGAACCTACCAAGGTATTTTTTATGATCGCCGCCCCGGCAGAGGGAAGTGATGTACACTTGGAGGCTCTTGCAAGACTTTCAACGATTTTAATGGATCCGGCATTTCTGGACAAATTGATTAATGCCAGCACAAAGGAAGAGTTTTTAAAGTATATCGACGAGAAGGAGACGGCAAAGTTTCCTGAAGAGGCAAAAGAAGATAAGGCGGAGCCTGATGTCCGGGAAGAGAAAAAGGACGGGTTCAGGGTATTGGCGGTCACTGCCTGCCCGACAGGTATCGCACATACATTTATGGCCGCAGAAGCATTGGAAAACAAGGCCAAGGAAATGGGCATTGCCTTAAAGGCCGAGACAAACGGCTCCGGCGGGGCAAAGAATGTTCTCACAAAGGAAGAGATCGAGCACTGCGACGGTATCATCGTTGCGGCGGATAAAAATGTAGAGATGGCACGTTTTGACGGAAAACAGGTGCTTCAGACAAAGGTCGCTGACGGCATCCATAAGCCGGAAGAACTGATCCAGACCATCCTCGATGAAAAAGCCCCTGTCTACCACCACAGCGGAGCCGCTGAGGGTGATACAGCCAACGAAGAGGGAGAAGGCATCGGAAGAACCATTTATAAGCATCTGATGAACGGTGTGTCCCATATGCTTCCCTTTGTTATCGGCGGAGGTATCCTGATCGCACTGGCATTCCTATTTGATAACCAGGCCATTGATCCAAACAACTTCGGAAAGAACACGGAGCTCGCGGCGGTCTTAAAGACCATCGGTGAGCAGGCATTCGGATTCATGCTGCCTGTACTGGCCGGCTTCATCGCCATGAGCATTGCGGACCGCCCGGGATTAGCGGTAGGTTTTGTGGGCGGCGCACTGGCCAATGCCGGCTATACCTTTGGCAATGTAATGAATTTTGCAGAGGCAAAACCGGTAAGCTCAGGTTTCCTCGGTGCACTGCTGGCAGGTTTCCTGGCCGGATATATTGTTGTCCTGTTAAAGAAGATCTTTAATAAGCTTCCAAACGCTCTGGAAGGGCTTAAGCCGATCCTCCTCTATCCTGTGTGCGGGATTTTAGTGATGGGTGTTGTGATGATCGCTATCAACCCGATCATGGGAGCCATCAATACGGGCCTTAACAACTTCTTATCCTCCATGAGCGGCACAAGTTCTATTTTATTAGGGGCAGTGCTGGGCGGAATGATGTCTGTGGATATGGGCGGACCGTTTAACAAAGCGGCCTATGTGTTCGGAACAGCACAGCTTACGGTTGCAAATGCGGGACCGGAACAGTATGCGATCATGGCAGCAGTCATGGCCGGAGGTATGGTTCCTCCATTGGCCATCGCACTGTGCACCACATTCTTTAAAAACCGCTTTACAGAGAGTGAGCGCAAATCAGGTATTGTCAACTACGTCATGGGGTTGTCCTTCATCACAGAGGGAGCGATTCCATTTGCGGCTGGGGATCCGATCCATATCCTGCCTCCGTGTATCATAGGATCTGCGGCAGCAGGAGCATTGTCTATGGCATTTAAGTGTGGGCTTCCGGCACCTCACGGCGGACTGTTTGTTTTAGGCGTTGTAACAAATCGCTGGATGTATCTGGCCGCAGTAGCCATCGGGGCCGTGATCGGTATGCTGATTATGTCCGTCACAAGAAAACCACTCAACAAATAAAAGGTCCTGTATTGCGGCAATACCGCTAAAGCAGGTTTATAATTTAGAGACTGCGAAAAGAGCAAGGTATGTATAAAACCATATACCCTGCTCTTTTTGTTTCATTTTTTGTGAAAGAAAATGTACGGGTGACATTTCTTTTCACAAAAGATGAAATACCTCAAACTGTTTTTAAAAGGGTTGGAATGATATACTCAAAACATAGATGAGGTGATGAATATGAACAAGAGATCTCGGGTAATCTTATCTACTCTGATTCAGAAAAAAGAATATGGGCAGGCGGCATATATGAAAGAGCTTGCGGAGCAGTTCAAAGTATCCACAAGGACCATCAGGAATGATTTGGAGCAGATTAATGAATTTCTAAATAAGAACAAACTATCCGGCGTAAGTCTCGGAAAACAGGGAGTCATTGAGACAGGAAAAGACATGGAAAGAGCCAGGCAGTACCTTTTCCAAGATGACTTTTACTCCTATAAGCTGGAGAAACATGAAAGAAAGATGTTTATGGCAACTTTATTAATCTGTGAAAGGGACTATCGGACCCTTTCGAATCTGGCGGACTGCATGTATGTGAGCCGGTCCACAGTGGTCCAGGACCTGGACGGACTGAAGGCATTTTTTAAGAAACATAAGCTGTATGTTGTTTCCCATTCCAACAAAGGATTGATACTGGAAGGTGAGGAAAAAAATAAAAGGCTGCTGTTGTTATCCATGATAAAGAGCAACGAATCTGTCTACCGGGAGGCACCGGTCTTTGAGAGGCTCATCCGTTCTCTGAAAGAAGAGTGCCGGGTGGACATGGAAGATCTGAAGACTATGGAAAAGGTGATTAATCTGGCGGAACATTTCTCAGGAAGGTTTCTCACAGATACCTCTTTTACAAACCTGAAATACTTCCTGGTGTTAAGCCTGTACCGCATGAGACTAAAAAAGTATGCGGAGCAGGACAGCAAGAAGAACAGCAAATACGAGATGGCTGGTTACATCTTAAAACAGCTCAGTGATTTTGCAGGGATTGAGGTTATGGAGGAGGAGATTAAGTTTCTCGGCAGAATATTAAATGAGATGCGTTATATCAAAAAAACGACCAGCAACCAGGAAATCGTAAAGATGCAGGTGATCACAAGAACCTTCATTGAACATGTGTCCATTGACATCGACCTGAATTTACAGGGGGATTATATTTTCTATGAAAATCTGATCAACCATCTGGAATCCATGTTTTCATCGGCTATCCAGGATAACACGGTAAATTCAGTTGTGACAGAAGTATTGGAGCGTTATCCGAAGATTCAGGAAGCAGTGCAGAATAACGTATCTGTTTTGGAAGAATATATCGGACGGAAGCTGAATGAGGTGGAAATCTCGTACATTGTAGTGCATATCTGTGCTGCCATGGAACGGAACAAAAACTCTACGGAGCGTTATTCCGTGATCCTTGTGTGCAACGGCGGCATCGGAACATCCCAGCTTCTGCTGGCCAGGCTGAAGAAGTATTTTAATTTCGACGTGGCGGACATCATACCGGCACATGACCTGAAAAACGCAGACATAAACGAGGCGGATGTGATCCTTTCCACAGTAGCGCTGGATACCGATATGGAATACATCCAAGTGGACCCGTTGTTAAATGATGAGGACTGTATCAATGTGGGAAAAAAGCTTTCACGGCTGAAGGGAAGCCATAAAGCCATCAGCAGGCCAAAGGTAAAAGAGAAGCCGGAGGCTGTGCACATGAAGCGGATCAAGGAGATCCTTGCCGCGGATACGCCCCCGGAACAGATGGTATTTCAAATTGAAGAGGTTGTAAATGAGTTTTGCCACAAGGAAGTGAGCATGCCGCTTTTAGCTATGCTTCCCAGCGAGGCAGTCAGGTTAAATGTAAGCTGTGAAAGCTGGCAGGAAGCTGTCAGGCAGTCTGCGCAGTATCTTCTTAGAAACGGCTGCATCGAGGAGCGGTATATAAGCTCTATGATTGAGAACGTGGAAAAGAACGGCCCTTATATTCTGGTGGCGCCGGGCTTCGCCCTTCCCCATGAAGCCTTAAATGCGGGGGCTAAGAAGGTGGGTATGAGCCTGATCAGACTGGCAGAGCCGGTAGTGTTCGGCAAGCCTGAATTTGACCCGGTTGAATGGGTCTGCTGTTTAAGTGCTATCAACAAGGAAACCCACTTAAAGGCTATGTTCCATCTGGTGAACCTGTTCCATAACCAGAAGTTCAGAGATGAGATACGGGATGCAGGGAGCGGGGAAGAAGTCTATAACGCGATCAAACGATATGAATATGAAATGAGGTAATTCAACATGATTTGGGAAGATTTAAAAGAAGAACTGGTGCTCACAGGCCTGGATGCCGAAAGCTCCGGGGAAGTCTTTGAACGTCTGGGTAAGACATTGATAAAAGAAGGCTATTGTAAGGATTCCTATATTGACGCTCTGAAGGCAAGAGAAAAGGATTTTCCTACAGGAGTTAATATGGCAGGAATCGGGATCGCCATACCGCATACGGACAAAAGCCATGTGCATAAGGGCGCTGTGGCTATCGGAGTGTTAAAAAAGCCTGTGAAGTTTTATCAGATGGGCACCACAGATGAAGTTGTCATGGCAAGGCTCATCTTTATGCTCGCCGTGGACGATCCAGAGGAACATCTCGTATTTTTACAAAAAATACTGCAGGTACTGCAGGATCCAGAGACATTGAGAGGGTTGACTGAATGCAAGGCGAAACAGGACGTGATCCAAATAATTAAAGACAAAGAACAGTCACTTTCCTAAACAGGGAAAACCGAAAGGAGATATATTATGTCAGTTGTAAATATTTTATCCGTTTGCGGATCAGGAACCGTAACTTCATCCATGGTAGCAGCAAAGCTGAAAGAAAAATTAGGAGAGAGAGGATACTCTGTATCCACCACGGAGGCAAGACCTACCGAGGCTTTAAATTTAGCACAGTCAGGTAGATTTCATATCCTTGCCCATACCAGTCCGCTTCCGGACGGGGATTACGGCATCCCGACAGTCAATGCTTTCGCATGCATTACCGGTATGGGAGAGGAGGAATTTTTTGATCAGATTGTGGAGGCACTGAAGTCTGTCGGAAAGTAAAAAGAGAGTAAAACGGAGGAAATACATATGGAAGCAATTCTTACAACATTGAAAGCAATCATTGACAACTTCGGGTCGGCTATCATCGTACCATTTATTATTTTTATCATTGCATTAATATTTAAAGTAAAAGTTCAAAAAGCATTTTTATCGGCGCTCTATGCAGGAGTATCCCTGATGGGATTTACGCTGATTCTCGGAGCATTTACACCAATCATCACACCGATGGTTAAAAATATGTCCCAGGTTATGGCAGGTATCACGGGAGTCAACTTAAATACATTCGATGTGGGCTGGCAGGCAACATCAGTAGTTGCCTTTGCCACCAGTGCGGGAATGATTTATTTAGGCCTGGGTATTTTGCTGCAGACGATCCTGTTCCTTGTGAAGTGGACAAATATTTTTCAGCCGTCTGACCTTTGGAATAACTATTCCTATATTGTCTGGGGTGCCATGGTTATTTTCAAGACCCATAATTTTTTCCTCGGAATCGCATGTATGATTCTCTTGAATCTGTACAGCCTGCTCATATCCGAGCTGGTGGCAAAGCGGTGGTCCAAGTATTATAACTATCCGAATTGTACGATCATCGCCATGCACAACGTGGAACCGGCTATTTTTGCCATCTTGTTTGACCCGATCTTAAATAAACTCGGATTCAATAAATTAAAGCTGAACCCGAAATCCATAGAAAAGAAAATTGGTTTCCTCGGTGAGCCGATGACACTTGGATTTTTCCTTGGAATGTTTATCGGAATACTTGGAAGCGTAAATAAGCTCGGAACGATTGCTGGATGGGGTGATATCTTAGAAGCTGCCATTGCAACGAGTGCAGTCATGGCCATTTTCCCTAAGATCGCCAGTATGTTTGCCCAGGCGTTTGCGCCGATCACAGAGGCCGCACGAAGATTTATGGGAAAAGCGGGAGACAGAGAATGGTACATTGCAGTCAATGACGCGGTAGGATACGGAGAACCTGCGACTCTTACAAGCGGACTTCTCCTGATCCCGATCATGATCGTGGTTTCCACCATTCTTCCGGGCAACCAGGTGCTGCCGGTCGTGGATCTGCTGGCAATTCCATACATGGTACAGGGTCTGGTAGCCGTGTATAAAGGAAATATGTCAAAGATTCTTGTGGCAGGAACCATCTGGTTCAGTTTAGGGCTTTTGATGTGTACCTACACAGCGCCGCTGTTCACACAGGTAGCCATGGCTGCAGGCTTTGCCATTCCGGCAGGAGCAGCTATGATCACCAGCTTTAACATTCTTGGAAAACCGATGCTTGGTTTCGTATTCCTCGCGTTCCTTTCCGGAAATCCGGTATTCATCGCCATCGCGGTGGCAGTTTATGCGGCAATGTTTGCAGTATTTAAATTAAAAAACAAGGAAATCGTAGCTTACTTAGACCGTCAGGCAGATAAAAATGAATCAGCAGAAGAGGCAGGGGTGTAGAGTATGAAAGTGGATGTAAAAGAATTTTTGAAACCGTGCAGCTGCGGCAGAAAACATGAGATCGTCGTGGACGATATAATCATAGAAAGCGGGGCAGTCTCAAAGCTCCCGGAAATCCTTTCAAGGGACGCATATAAGAAGTTCCAGAATATTGTCATGATCTGTGATGAAAATACTTATGAGGCAGCGGGAAAGACGGTGGAACGCCTTGTGCCGGGTCTGAAAAAGGCAGTTCTTGACCCAGCCAACCTTCACGCCAATGAACACGGCGTGGAGGCAGCCAAAAACCAGCTTGACCAGATCGGAGACGTGGATCTGATGATCGCCGTCGGATCAGGAACGATCCACGATATCACAAGATATCATGCCTATGAGAGAAAGATCCCGTTCTTCTCTGTACCTACAGCGGCCAGTGTGGACGGCTATGTGTCCACGGTGGCAGCTATGACATGGCATGGATTTAAAAAAAGCTTTACTGCCGTGTCACCGGTTGTGGTGATCGCGGACACTGATATCTTCAGCAAGGCGCCGATGCGTCTGACAGCTTCCGGGGTTGCAGATCTGCTTGGAAAATATACGGCTCTGGCAGACTGGAAGATCACACATATCCTGACCGGGGAATACATTTGTGAAGAAATATGTGAGATGGAGTACAAGGCGCTGGATGCGCTGACAAACAGTCTTTCCGGGCTGGCCAGGGGAGATGCCGGAGCCTATGAGGAGCTTATGTATGGGCTTCTGCTCTCAGGACTGGCTATGCAGATGACAGGAAACTCCCGGCCGGCCTCAGGGGCGGAGCATCATATGTCCCATCTGTGGGAGATGGAAGTGCTGAATGATTACATTGATTTTTACCACGGAGAAAAAGTGGGCGTGGGTCTGATCCTCGCTTCTAAGATCTATCACAAGGCAGCCCAGAAAATGCGCAGCGGGGCATTTACGGTAAAAGAATCCATGCCGGTGGAAGAAGAACTGATCAGAGTGAATTTTACAAAGCTCGGTATGTACGAGTCCATTATGGAGGAAAATACACCGAATCTTCTGGAAAAGGTTGATTCCCAAAAGCTTTTGGATAAAAAGAATGAGATCGCAGCTGTCATTGACGAGATTCCTTCTGCCGAGGCTCTTACGGAGATGCTCGCAAAGGTGGACGGGGTCAGATCCCTTGAGGATCTTGGATTTGACGAGAGCTTCCAGGAAAAGACCGCAAGGCTGTCTCCTTATGTGAGAGCCAGGATCACGTTTATGAGGCTTCTCAAGTTCTATAGTTTTTATGAAGAAGTGATCAAGAATCAGGGAGGGTGAAAGATATGCTGGAAGAATTAAAACAGCAGGTTTATGAGGCAAATATGGAACTTCCCGCAAAGGGACTGGTTACCTATACTTGGGGAAACGTAAGTGGCATCGACCGTGAAAAAGGGCTGTTTGCCATCAAGCCAAGCGGCATTGCCTATGAAGACCTGGAACCATCTGATATGGTTCTTATGAATTTAAACGGAGAGTGTGTGGAGGGAGATTATAAGCCTTCCTCCGACACACCGACCCATCTGGAACTGTATAAAGCATTTCCGCAGGTGGGAGGCATTGTCCACACCCACTCTGCCTGGGCAGCCTCCTGGGCGCAGGCAGGAAGGCCAATCCCATGTTACGGAACCACACATGCAGATTATTTTTATGGGGAGATCCCGTGTGCCAGAAGTCTGAGACCGGAAGAGATTGAAACGGAATATGAGAAAAATACAGGGCTAGTCATTGTCGAGACATTTCAGGGAATGAATCCAGCCTATGTTCCAGGAGTTCTCTGCACAAACCACGGACCGTTTGCCTGGGGAAAGGATGCAGAGGAGGCAGTACACAATGCTGTCGTGATGGAAGAGGTGGCAAAAATGGCTGCCAGGACAGAGCAGCTGAAGATAGAAGTGGGTGAGGCGCCCAAGACCATCCAGGATAAGCATTTTTTCCGGAAACACGGCCCCAATGCCTACTACGGAAACGCCGGAAAGTGAGGGGCTATGTTAGAAAATATCAAAGCTTTTGTCCTGGATATGGACGGAACGATTTATCTTGGAAATGAACTGTTTCCGTTTACGAAGGACTTTCTTTCCAGAGTGGAGGAGACAGGCAGAAAATTTTACTTCTTCACAAATAACTCTTCCAAGAGCCAGCAGGCCTATATTGAAAAGCTTTCCAATATGGGCATTGCTATCTCCAAAGAGCAGATGATGATCTCCAGCCATGTGATGATACGGTTTCTTTTGGAAAACCATCCTGGAAAAAGTGTTTATGTCGTGGGAACACCTTCTCTGCTGAACGAATTCAGAAGCTTTGGGATACCTCTGGTGGAAGAAGATCCGGATATTGTTGTTCTGGGATTTGACACGACTCTGACCTATGAAAAGCTGTCCAGGGCCTGCCATTCTATCCGGAACGGCTGCATCTATTACGGAATCAATCCCGATTTAAACTGTCCCATGGAGGGAGGTACGTTTATCCCGGACTGCGGTTCCATGGCAAGGCTTGTGGAGGCTTCCACCGGACGGTACCCGGAGTTTTTCGGAAAACCTTCAAAATATACATTAAATTATATGATTCAGGAGACGGGATACCGCCCGGATGAAATCGCCATTGTAGGTGATCGGCTGTATACAGACATTGCCGTGGCCGATCAAAGCGAAGTGACATCCATTCTTGTGTTAAGCGGTGAGAGTACCCTGAAAGATGTGGAGAATGGAGATATAAAACCAGATCTCATTGTGAAAGATTTAAGTGAGATAACGAGAGAACTGTAAAAAAGAAAAACACATTGGATGTTGTGTACGGAGATCCAATGTGTTTTTCTATTAAATTTTTATAAATTAAATTGATTAAAATCTATGACCAAATCCTCATATATTCCGGCGGGTACGGAATCATTAAACGTATATTCATGGATATCTTCATGGGAAAGATCATGAACCATGATTCTGTTTTTCTCAACATCAATAATCCAGTATTCCCGTACACCGGCAGTGCGGTATTTGAAAAGCTTAATACTGTAATCCATCCGTCTGCTGCTTAAGGAGACAACTTCGATGATCCAATCCGGAGCCCCATGGCAGCCTTTATCATCCAGTTTGTCTTTATCACAGATAACGGATAAATCAGGCTCCACATAATTTATATGATCATTTTCTAAAAAAACGGCAAATGGAGCAGGATATACTTCACAGGAACCATCGTGGCTGTCTATATAATTTGCAATTTTCTGATTGAGCTTACTTACAATTTTCTGATGATTTCTTGAAGGCGGAGACATATAGTAAATATGCCCGTTGATTAGTTCTGCCCTCGTACCGTCAGGAAGACCATAAATATCTTCTATTGTATAAAGTTTTTCTTTTACTAAGGGCATGGAAACACATCCTTTCATAAAGATTATGGGCAAAGCCAAAGCAAGTATTCAATTTTATTATAATATGAGGATACTCCTAAAACAAGAGTATTGCGAACAACCTACTCAAGTTCAAAGGCACCGCTATACAACTGATAATATACTCCCTTTTGTGCAATGAGTTCATCATGGTCTCCGCGTTCAATGATACGGCCATGATCCAGAACCATGATAGCATCACTGTTTTTTACGGTGGACAGGCGGTGTGCAATGACGAATACGGTCCGGTCCTTCATCAGATTATCCATTCCTTTCTGTACCAAAGCCTCTGTTCTTGTATCAATGGAGGAAGTAGCTTCATCCAGGATCATTACCGGAGGATCAGCCACAGCGGCTCTTGCAATAGAGATCAGCTGCCGCTGTCCCTGTGACAGGCTTGAGCCATTTCCCGTGAGAACCGTATCATACCCGTCAGGAAGCCTTGTGATAAAATCATCTGCATTGGCCAGTTTTGAAGCAGCAATACACTCTTCATCTGTGGCGTCCAGTTTTCCATAACGAATATTCTCCATCACCGTTCCGGTGAAAAGGTTTACATCCTGAAGCACTACACCAAGGGACCTTCTCAGATCCGGTTTGCAGATTTTATTAATGTTGATTCCGTCATAACGGATCTTTCCGTCAGGAATATCATAGAAGCGGTTGATGAGGTTTGTGATCGTAGTCTTACCCGCCCCGGTGGCTCCGACAAAAGCGATTTTCTGTCCTGGCTTTGCATACAATGAGATATCATGAAGGACCAGCTTCTCCGGTACATAGGAAAAATCCACTTCTTCCATTTGGATATCTCCTGTTAATTCTGTGTAGGTCAGGGTGCCCTGTTCTCTGTGAGGATGCTTCCATGCCCACATTCCTGTAGGGACAGAAGATTCCTTAAGATCTCCGTTTTCATTTTTTGTCACATTCACAAGAGTGACATATCCATGATCTTCTTCAATTTCTTCATTTAAAAGCTGAAAGATTCTTCCGGCTCCGGCAACTCCCATAGCGATCATAGAAATCTGCATAGAGGCCTGCCCGATGGTCTGCGACAGCTGCCTTGCCATACTTAAAAATGAAACAATAATACCGACGGTGACAGGGCTTACACCTGTCAGGCAGAAATTAGAGGCATGGAAGTAAACCAGCAGTCCGCCAACTACAGCCAACAACACATACATGATATTTCCAATATTATTTAGGATCGGCATTAAGATATTGCCGTACTGGTTTGCCTTTTCCCCATTGATAAATAACTGCTCATTCAGCGCAGTAAAAGCTTCCTTGCTTTCTTCCTCGTGACAAAAGACTTTTACTACTTTTTGCCCGTTCATCATCTCTTCTACAAAGCCTTCCTCTTTGGCCAGGGATTTCTGCTGAAGCATCATGTATCTGGAGCTGGCGCCTCCCAGCCGTTTGGTTAAAGCAATCATGATTCCCAGAATGACCAGAACAGTAATCGTCAGCCAAAGACTGTAGTAAAGCATCATGACAAACATAACGGCTACGGTCAGCATAGACTGTATCAGGGCCGGAAGGCTTTGTCCGATCAGCTGGCGGATCGCATCCGTATCATTGGTATAGGTACTCATAATATCCCCATGGGCATTGGTATCAAAGTACTGGATAGGCAGCTTCTGCATATGCTTAAACATATCATCGCGCAGATTCCGCAGTGTACCCTGTGTCACAACGGCCATGATTCTGGTATACAGAAATGCACAGACAATGCCCGTCACATAAAATGCAGCCATAATACAGAGGATAGAGGTGAAGGTAACCCACACGCTGGACAAACCTCCAGTGATTCCCGGGGTGATACAATCATCAATCAGTCTCTGAAGAAAAAATGTAGTTACCACTGAAGCGCAGGAACTGATTACGATACAAATCATTACAACGGTTAACTGAACCGGATAATGATGAAAAATATAGGCTATCAGCCTTCTAAAACTATGAATCTTCTTTTTTTCGTCCATCTATTGTTCCTCCTTTCCGCTGTTCTGTGAAACATAGACATCATAGTATTCACCTTTCTGTTTCATGAGCTCCTGATGGCTTCCAGATTCTTTGATCCGGCCGCCCTCCATAATAAGGATTAAGTCAGCATCTTCTATGGAAGAAACACGCTGTGCGATTATGATCTTTGTGGTGTTAGGGATTTCTGTTCTCATGGCCTGCCGGATCAGGGCATCGGTCTTGGTGTCTACCGCTGAAGTAGAGTCATCCATGATCAGGATCTTCGGTTTCTTTAACAGTGCCCTGGCAATACAGAGACGCTGCTTCTGCCCGCCGGAAACATTGGTTCCGCCCTGTTCTATGTAGGTGTCATACTGGTCCGGGAACTGGCTGATAAACTCATCTGCCTGGGCAAGCCTGCATACGTGTCTGAGTTCTTCGTCACTTGCATTCGGATCACCCCATCGGAGATTCTCTTTAATAGTTCCGGAGAATAAAATGTTCTTCTGCAGTACAACCGCCACTTCATTTCTCAACGCTTCAAGATCATATTCACGTACATCTTTTCCGCCGACATACACGGTCCCTTCTGTGGCATCGTAAAGTCTTGAAATAAGCTGGATCAGACTTGTTTTGGAAGCGCCTGTTCCGCCCATAATCCCTATAGTAGCGCCGGACGGTATCATAAGGTCAATATCAGATAGAGCGTCCTTTTTGCTGTGTTTGTTATATTTAAACGAAACATGGTCAAATCGGATACTGCCGTCTTTCACTTCTGTAATACCATTTTCAGGAGATACCAGGCTGCTTTCGTGGGTGAGCACCTCACAGATACGATTGGCAGATTCTGCGGCCATGGAACATAAGACAAACACCATAGACAGCATCATGAGGGAGGACAGGATCTGAACGCCATAGTTGATAAGAGAAGAAAGCTGGCCCGTAGTTAACACACTCCCCTGTGTTTTGATGATCATCTGGGCACCGATCAAGCTTACAAGGAAGATTGCAAGGTAAATCCCAAACATCATGATCGGGTTATTCAGGGCGAGCAGTTTTTCGGCCTTTGTAAAGTCATTGCAGACATCCTCAGACGCTTTTTGGAATTTTGTTTTCTCATAGTCTTCTCGGACAAAGGATTTCACAACTCTGATGCCGGAGACATTTTCCTGAACCGAATTATTTAATGCATCGTACTTTCGGAAAATCCTCTGAAAAACCGGAAAGGAAAACCATGCGATTCCTAAAAGAGCCAGACCGATGACAGGGATCATAGCCAGGAAAATGAGAGACATTTTTACATTGATCGCCATACTCATAATCACTGAAAAAATCATCATCAGCGGAGTCCTCACCGCAATACGGATAATCATCTGGTAAGCGTTTTGTACATTGGTGACATCTGTTGTAAGTCTGGTCACAAGAGAGGATGACGAGAACCTGTCGATATCAGCAAAGCTAAAATCCTGTATTTTAAAATAAATATCTTTTCGCAGATTTTTTGCAAATCCGCAGGATGCAGTTGCCGCATATTTTCCGGACAGGATACCAAAAACAAGCGACAGCATTGCCATGATAAATAAAGCAATCCCGTATTTTATGACCGGATTCATTGAATTTGCAGTCATTTCGTCAATCAGTTCTGCCATAACCAGAGGAAGGATACATTCCATGATAACTTCCAAGGTCACAAAAACCGGTGTTTTAATAGATTCTTTTCTATATTGCCTTATACTTTTTCCTAATGTTTGAATCATATAACATTTCTCCTTTACTTTTTTCTCTATACAAATTAATATAATAATCAACAATCGTCTATTATTCAATCAACGGTTTTTAAATATCGTTGATTAATCTACGGCATCGTACGATGTGTTCATTACCTTTCACAGATAGGAATACAGAACTTTTAGGAGGGATTCTGAAACCATGAAAAAACGGGAAGATTTAAGAGTTGTAAAGACAAAGGCAAATTTAAAAGGGGTCTTAAAGAAGCTTCTGAGAAAAAAGCCCATCCGTAAGATCACAGTGACGGAACTGGCCAGGGAGGCTGTGATCAATAAGGGAACGTTTTATTTGCATTACTCAGATATCTATGACTTATATGAAGAAGTGATCCTGGAGCACATAGAAGGAACTCTTGGAAATCTGGATTATTATATGGAGTTCTTTACAAACCCAAAGATGTTTGTGAAAAAGTTCCTGGAGGATTTTGATTTTGGACGTCTGGAAAAGACTTTTCCATATCTGCATGAAGACGAACATAAACTGCCGCTTCCATTGATCGTAACGAACACCCTGTCTGAAAGGTTAATGTCTACCGGACTTTTAGAGGATACAATGAAGAACAAAGTAAAGCTTACAGTTGCGATATCCTGTATCACTGAGCCGTTTATACAGATGAGAGAGGAAGCGGATTTAATCTGTGAGATCGCAGGTGAGGTGATCTCAAATATGTTTTAGTACCGGTCTGTATGGCTGGATGGAAAGATGATGGGCTTGTCCACTTTGTTTTCATATGCTATCCTTTTTGGTAAAGAAAGGTCAGACAGAGGTGTGGAGGATATGAAAGAAAAACAGTACATCCGTCAACAGATCAAACAAAAAACAGAGAAGTTATCCACAAGATATCTTCGGGATTCGGAAGAAGAGATTCAGAAACAGATCCTTATGCTGCCGGAATTTAAGAGGGCGGAGACTGTTTTCTGCTACATATCCGTGGGAAAGGAAGTATCCACAGAATTGATTTTAACAGAATGCTTCCGACAGGGAAAACGGGTGGGAGTGCCCTTGTGCACAGCTCCCGGAATCATGGAAGTAAGGCAGATCACCTGTATGGACCAGTTAGAACACGGCATCTACGGACTCATGGAGCCAAAAAGAAATACTCCCATTGTGGAGAAACGAGAGATTGACCTGGGGATTATTCCTTGTATCAGCGCAGACTTCTGTGGAAAACGTCTCGGACATGGAGCCGGGTATTATGACCGGTATCTAAGCGATACAGAATTTTTGAAGGTGGTTTTATGCAGAAAAGAGCTTCTGTGGGAGGAGATTCCTACAGACAGCTATGATGTGCCAATGGACCTTGTGGTCACGGAGAAGGGGTGAAACTTTGATTCGATTTGATATTAACCAGAATTTAAAAGAAGTTTTTGAGGACGGAAAGCTGCCAGCCATGGTATACATATCCAGACAGGAGAGCACCCCGGAGAAAATAAGCCGTCCGCTGCACAGCCATGAATCTATCTGTGAACTTTTGCTTGTATATAAGGGGACCGGAACCTATCAGGTAGGCACCAGTATTTATCCCATAGAAGAAGGCTGTATGGCTTATTATAACCAGGGAGACCTTCATGAGATCGCAACGGCTGAGAAGACCAACATCGGCCATTATTGTATCGGTATTACAAACCTTCACTTAAAGGAACTTAAGAAAAACCAGATGGTGCCGGAGGGAGGGCCCTATATCCGCCATGCAGGATCCCTGTTTCCGTTTTTAAAGATGATGTGTGATCAGATCTACATGATGGAAGAGCTGAATCCGGCAGGCCAGCTGGCATCGCAGCTTTTCTGCGCCTCCATGGTGGTCATTGCCAGCCAGCTGGATACATTTCCGCAGGCTATGGCCGCGGAGACGAGGGAGGAAGAGTTTATCTCAAGAATTCTGGATTATTTGAATGAACACTTCACGGAGGAATTAAATCTGGACAAGATCGCTGAGGACATGCACTGCTCTGCCACTTATGTCTCCCACGGCCTGAAAAAAGCCACGGGTATGACTCCCATCAATTATATTATCCGCAGGCGGATCGGCCTTGCCCAGACAATGCTGATCTCTACCGATCTCACGGCGACCCAGATCGCCACTATGGTGGGATACGACAACACCAATTACTTCAGCACACTGTTTACAAAGACCGTTGGTATGACGCCGATCCGGTACCGGAACATGTATCTGGAAAAGCTGAGGGGCAGGAGAGACCAGTCATGAGAGTGAAAAGAGCAGGAATACATACAAGAGGGCATGATTTCAGAATACTTCTGATAGATTCTAATTCTAAAAAGGTAGTAGGACAGATAGCAATCAAATAATTCTAAACTTAGAGTTACATGTTTTTTTCTTGAGATAATATTGTAATGCTTCCCCTATAAACTTTGAAGCTCCTTTACAGTACTGCTGATCCATAGCCTCGATCAGCTTTGGATTGTGGAGATATCCGTCAATCAGCTTATCATAGTAGTTCTCGCCCAGATCCATTGTAGGCTGGTCTTCTTCATCCAGCAGGTTTAACATCTGGCCGATGATATTCTGTACTTCTTCAGATTTGACATCCCTTGAAACGTCACTTGTCAGCTGCTCCATCAAGTCTTTATTCTTTTCTACATACCCTTTTTCTTTGATCTTCCGCATCTTCTCCATATTCTCAGAGAAATGGCTTAGGCTCTCTTTCATGGCATCTGTGTATTTTTCAACACTGCCGTAATACTCCACCGCCGTTTGAGCGATGCTGGACTTATGATCCCTGGCTCTTTTTATAAATTCATCGAAGGCTTCGGTACTTCCCCAGTATTTCATAATCTCCTCTGTATTCTCTTTTTTAAACTGCTCCAATGCCTGGATATATTCACTTAAATCAAATTCTTTAAAACTCATATAGGTTTCTCCTTGTTCCAGTCTGCCAATCAGGTCTAACAGTCTGTTCAGCCTGTCTCGTTTTGCTTTTAGCAGTGTTTTTTGCCTGCTAAGAGCTTCTTTTTTATTAAAATTGGGATTTTCCATGATCCTTTTAATATCCTTCAGAGGAAATTCCAACTCCTTAAAAAGTAATATCTGCTGTAGAGTGTTTATGGATTCATCGTTGTATAGTCTATAACCGGC
The DNA here is from genome assembly GCF_002270485.1 of Anaerostipes hominis (ex Lee et al. 2021). Lineage (GTDB taxonomy): Bacteria > Bacillota > Clostridia > Lachnospirales > Lachnospiraceae > Anaerostipes > Anaerostipes hominis. The sequence goes on from NZ_NQOG01000010.1 coordinate 29,487, forward strand.
GCCGGTGACCTTTGCGGGTTTTAATAAACCGATTTCATCATAATACTGTAAGGTCCGCACGCTGACGCCTGAAAGTACTGCAACTTCTTTTATGGTTCTCAAGACATCATCTCCAATCTGTTGTGTATCTTTGATTCTATCTTACATTATCACGTTACGTGAGAGTCAATGGTTTTTCATGTCTTTTTAAAAATCATTATATGAGTAATTTGTGGGTACTTTGTTTGTGTCTTATACAAGATAGTGGAGTCCTTGTTCTCATTTCTAATATATTTCTTTGAAATGCCCCTGTTTTTGATCTCACAGCGAACAAAATAGTAAAGGCGGAGGACCTTTGTTTTTTCTAAAATAATAATTACAGAAAGCGATGCTGAACAAACAAAACAGGAGGTTTTAACATGAGTATGAATATCTGCGGAGCTCCTTGCTGCTGGGGCGTGGATGATGTAAAGAACCCTTATCTGCCGCCATGGCAGAGGGTACTTAAGGAGGCAGGCCAGGCGGGTTACCGGGCCATTGAGCTTGGACCTTACGGATATCTTCCGATTGATGTGGAGACAGTCTCTGAGGAGTTAAAAAAGAATGGATTAGCCATTGTGGCAGGGACGATCTTCGACGATCTGCTGAGTGAAGAAAACTATGAAAACGTATTGAGACAGACAGAAGAGATCTGTTCTCTGGTCACAAAGCTTCCGCCGCTTCCGGTACATGAGGGCCAGCATTTTGCTGCGCCTTATATGACCATCATGGACTGGGGTCATGATGAGAGGGATTATGCGGCCGGACATCCTGACAAAGCGCCGAGGCTTTCAGAAGAAAAATGGGCAGCGATGATGGGCCACATCAGGGGAATCTGTGAAAAAGCAAAAGAATACGGTGTGCGGCCGGTCATTCATCCTCACGCTGGAGGTTATATTGAGTTTGCAGATGAGATCGAAGCGGTGGTAAGGGACATTCCTTATGAGCTGGCAGGTCTCTGCCTGGATACAGGGCATCTTTATTACTCCGGCATGGATCCGGCAGAATGGCTGAAAAAGTATGCGGACCGCTTGGATTATGTCCACTTTAAAGATGTGGATGAAAAGGTATACCGGGAAGTTCTGGGAGAACATATCCGCTTTTTTGAGGGCTGTGGTAAAGGAGCCATGTGTCCCATAGGAAAAGGCGCACTGGACTACCCTGAGATCAAGCAGACCTTGGAGGATATCCAGTACAGCGGATATATCACCATAGAACAGGAACGTGATCCAAGAAATTCAGACACAAGCCTCCGGGACGTGAAGGCCAGTGTTACATATTTAAAAAGTGTAGGATATGAAATCTAATTCTGAAAAGGAGCAAAACTATGTATTACGGAGAAAAGAAAATTGAAAAACCGATCCGCTGGGCTATGGTAGGGGGAGGAAAGGGAAGCCAGATTGGCTATATCCACCGGTCTGCCGCAATGAGAGATTTTAATTTTGACCTGGTTGCAGGTGCCTTTGACATTGACCCGGAGAGGGGCAGAGAGTTTGGTAAGCAGCTTCATGTGGATGAGGACAGATGTTACCCAGATTATAAGACTATGTTTGCAAAGGAAGCTAAGCGCCAGGACGGGATCCAGGCGGTCTCCATTGCAACTCCCAACGGAACACACTTTGAGATCACAAAGGCAGCCTTGCTTGCCGGGCTTCATGTTGTATGTGAAAAACCTCTCTGTTTTACAACCGAAGAGGCGGAGGAATTAGAGGCACTGGCCACAAAACAAAATAAAATCGTAGGTGTTACTTACGGTTATGCGGGACATCAGGTCATCGAGGAGGCACGACAGCTGATCGCCGAAGGAAAGCTGGGAAAGATTCGTATTGTCAATATGCAGTTCTCCCATGGATTCCACAACGTGGCAGTCGAAAAAAATACAGCCTCCACAAAATGGCGGGTAGATCCAAAGGTTGCAGGACCGTCCTATGTGCTGGGTGATGTGGGAACCCATCCGCTGTACTTATCTGAAGTCATGCTTCCGGATATGAAGATCAAACGGCTGATGTGCAGCAGACAGTCCTTCGTCGAGTCCAGAAAACCTCTGGAGGACAACGCTATGACCATCATGGAATATGACAATGGTGCCGTGGGATACGTTTGGTCATGCTGTGTAAACTGCGGTTCCATGCATGGGCAGAAGATTCGTGTCATCGGTGAAAAGGCATCTATTGAGTGGTGGGATGAGCATCCGAACCAGCTGACCTATGAAGTGCAGAATGAACCTGTACGTGTTCTGGAAAGAGGCATGGGATATCTGGCACCTTCTGCCCTGGAGGAAGACCGTATTGGGGCAGGGCATCCGGAAGGTTTGTTTGAGGCATGGAGTAACTTATATAGCCGCTTTGCGCAGGCCATGGACGCATGTGACAGAGGAGAGAACGTGGAGTTCTGGTATCCCAATGTACACGCAGGGGCAGAGGGCGTGCGCTGGGTAGAAAACTGTGTACAATCCGCAGATCAGGGCGCACAGTGGGTAGATTATAAGTAAGGAGCTGATGAGATGAAAATAGCATTTGACGTGGATGTGCTGGCAAAGCAGATGGATATCAACCGGATGGTGCATCAGGTGGCAGACTGGGGTTATAAATACATCGAACAGTCTCCGCATCCAAGGATCAATCCATTCTATAAACACCCGCTGTTCTCCAGGGAATGTGAGGCAGAATACAGGAAAGCACTCCGGGAAACCGGAGTGGAGATCTCCTCCTTTATCGTAGTGTACCGCTGGTCCGGACCTACAGAGGAGCAGAGACAGATGGCAGTAGCCAACTGGAAGCGGATGATTGAGATTGCCGTGGACATGGGTGTGCCGGTGATTAACACGGAACTCTCCGGGGATCCCAACCAGCAGGAGATCTGCAACGGCATGTGGTTCCATTCTATGGAAGAACTTCTGCCGATCATTGAGAGGGAAGGGCTCCGGGTGGAGATCCAGTCCCATCCGTATGACTTCTGCGAATTAAACAATGAGACTTGTGATCTGGTGAAATCCTTCCGCTCCCCGAACCTTGGATATGTGTATTCTTCCCCACATGGATTCTTCTATGACGAGGGAAAAGGGGATGTGCGCTCCATGTTACAGTACGCAGGGGAAGAACTGACCCACGTACTGTTTGCGGATACGTTCAACCAGACCATGGACTGCCGCTATATCGCCAACCCGCCGTGGTTAAACGGAAGAGGAAAAGCGGATGTGACCATCCACCAGCATTTAGCCATGGGAGAGGGAGACGTGGACTTTGACGGTATCTTTGAGACGTTAAGAGAGATGGACTTCGCAAACAGCCAGTTAAGGGAAGATGCACCGAAAGCCGGAGGAGACAACATTGCATGTGTATCCATGTTCGGATTCCCGGAAAAGATGGAGAAGCAGGCGCCGGAGGCAAGAGAACGCATTGAACGGGAACTGCTGAAAGGGTAGAGTGAGAATGGAAAAGAAGCAAGGAACGATATTAGAAAAATTATCATGGAAAACAAGATTCTCTTATGGATGCGGAGATACGGCGTGCAATGTGGTTTTTGGGATGATCAGCACGGTGCTGACGCTGTTTTACACAGATTACGTGGGAGTCTCTGCCGCAACAGTCGGAATGGTCATGCTGCTCTCCAGAGTATTTGACGGATTCTCTGACGTTATCATGGGATTTATTGTGGAACGAACCAACTCCAAATGGGGGAAATCAAGGCCGTGGATCCTGTGGATGGCGGCACCGTATGCCGTCTCAGCCGTGCTGTTATTCACAGTGCCCCACACGACAAACTTTCTGCAGTTTCTGTATATGTTTGTGACGTATAATTTTTGTACGACCATCTGTTATACGGCCATCAATCTGCCCTACGGAAGCCTATCTGCTATGATGTCCAGAAGTTCTGAGGAGCGGAGCATGCTCAGTATCGTGAGAATGGGAATGTCACCGTTCGGGCGTATTCTGGCAGTAACCTGCACCATGCCGTTAGTAAAGCTGTTCGGGGATACCCAGTCCTCATGGGTGATCGTCATGGGCATATGGGCTGTGATCGCCATGGTCCTTTTAATCATCTGTTTTGCCAACTGCCAGGAGACCGTAAAGATCGAAGCCCGTGAGAAGCAGGAAAAGATACCTGCGCTCAAGGCATTAAAGCTTTTAGTGACCAATCAGTATTTTTGGGCCGTATTGGTCCTCTGGATGATGCAGAATGTGATCTACGGTGTGACAGGGACCATTCTGCCATATTACTGCAAGTACATATTCCACAACGATACATGGATGTACAGTACACTGTATCTGACGGAAACTCTGACCATCGTGGCATCCACGTGTATCGTATGCCCTATCCTGCTAAAACACTTCGGCAAGAGAAATATGGCGCTTGCGGGGGCGGTGTTAGCGCTGGCCGGACAGCTTGTGTTCTTTGCCAATCCCTACAGTTTTCAGTGGATGCTTTTGTGCTGTATCATCAGGGGTATCGGATTATCGCCGTTAAATGCTATTGTCTTTGGCATGCTGGGCGATGTGGTGGAATTCGGACAGTGGAAGCACCATATCCGCCAGGAGAGCCTGATATTTGCCGGCGGGTCAGTGGGAACAAAGATTGGTTCCGGCCTGGCCTCAGCCATCATGACGGGACTTCTCTCACTGGCAGGCTATCTGAGTTCTGCGGCAGGAGCAGTCACCCAGCCCCAGTCGGCCATTGATATGATTATAAACATTTATAAAATGGGACCGATCATTGTCTGGGTCGTAGTCATCATAACACTTGTCCTATACAAACTGGACAAAAAATATGAAACGATCATGGAGGAACTGACAGAACGGGAACTTCAGGGTCAGCTATAAATGAACAGCAGGGAAGGAGCCTTTGAATCAGGTTTCCTCCCTGCATTTTATATTATAACAGGACGGCGGGCTTGCCCACTTTGTTCTTTATTACGGTTCCGGTATTCACGGGGCGAGCACTGGTAAGTCCTTTTAAACATCCGGGAGAAGTTGCTGGGGCTGTCAAAACCGCATCCTATGGAGATCTCTGAGATGCTTTGGCTGGTCTTGGTGAGCAGAAGGGCGCCTTTGGACAGACGGTAGCGGATCAGATACTGCATGGGCGGGATCCCCAGTGTCCGTCGGAAGCACCGTAAACATTCCCTTTCACCAATATTGGCGGATTTTGCGATGTCATATAACTTTAATGGTTCCGCAAACCGCTCCTCAATCATATGAATCATTGTTTTGATGCGGCAGGAATCCTGGTCCGGCCTCGCCGTGGTTTCTGAGATCACAGATTCATGGCTTTGATATAGAAGAAAACAAAGGCGGGAGAGCTGTTCCCTGACTGTAAATTCATGGCCCTGTGAACCTTCAGAAAAGGCCTCGAAAGCCTTTAAGATGCACTGTGTGGATTCCGGCACAGTATCGTCTACTGGAGAAAACTGCAGACAGTCTATGGCACAGGAGCTGATGAGCGGCTGGATATATTTTATATAGAAAACAGAGCTTTCAGAGCCGCATATGAAATCCGGATGAAATACAAGAGAATGAAGCCGGCAGGTGCCGGAGGTTTCAGCCTCATGAAGGATATTAGAATTGATCATCAGGCTGTCTCCTGCATTCATGCGCAGGGATCTGCCGGGGACCCTTATCTCTAAAGTCCCGGAGTACAGATAGATGACTTCCAGTTCTTCATGCCAGTGCCAAGGGATCCTGCTGACGTTGTCAACAGAATAGACAGAGTCATAGCCGGCACACGGGAATTCGATGGTTCCATGGGGCCGCACTTCCCGCCTGTCCTGGTCAGTATAGATTGTACAATCCTGCAAAGGCATAGAGATTCCTCCTTTTTGTCGCTTTTTTTATATTATAGGTCCAAATTTATATTGTTTCAATCAGCAAAAGACGGTATTTATATATTAAGGTGACTGGTGTGCAGATATACAGGAGGTATGGGTTTTTATGATAGATTTACATATGCATTCTTATTACAGTGATGACGGGGAGTTTCAGCCGGAAGAATTAGTGCAAAAATGCAAGGAAAAGGGCATCCGGTATATGGCCATTGCAGACCATAACTGTGTCCGGGCCGTGGAGAAAGGAAGAAAGGCAGCCCAGAAAGAGGGGATTCATTTTATCTCAGGGATAGAGATCGACTGCACCTTTCAAGGGGTTAATCTGCATGTTCTTGGGTATGGAATAGATGAAAGGGACGCGGCTTTTCAAAAGATCGAGGACAATATATCAGAGCAGAGCAGTGAAGCATCGGTTAAGATGCTTGAGGGGACGAGAAAATTAGGATTTGATGTGTCTGAGAAAGACATGGAAGCCCTGACGGAAACTATGTTTTGGAAAAACCGGTGGACAGGGGAGATGTTTGCGGAAGTTCTATTAAATAAACCGGAATATAAGGAACATGAACTGCTCCTGCCTTACCGTCCGGGAGGAGACAGAAGCAGCAATCCCTACGTGAATTTTTACTGGGATTATTACTCCCAGGATAAACCCTGTCATGTGGGTATAAAGTTCCCTTCTATGGAAGAGGTGATAACTCAGATCCATGAAAGCGGGGGAAAGGCAGTGCTGGCGCATCCGGGAGTGAACTTAAAGGACCACATGGAACTCTGGAAAGAGATCGCCGTTTCCGGCATTGACGGGGTAGAAGCCTTCAGCAGCTATCACTCACCGGAGGATGCTATGTTTTTCAGCCATGAGGCCGGAAAGTATGAATTGTTTGTGACCTGCGGAAGTGATTACCACGGGAAGACCAAGTCGTCTATTTGTATCGGACAGCACGGCTGCAGCCATCCGGAAGATGAAATCCTGCCCCAGCTTGAGAGCATCGTGAAGTAGACAGTTCAACAGAAAAAAATAATCAAGAATAAAAATAGTCAAGCCCTTCCTATCATTTTGAAGGGCTTGACTATTTTCTTGCATGGAATACTTAATTGATCCGTCTATTTTCTTGCGAGCTCGTTGGCCAGCTTAACGATGGTTCCGATGGGATCGGAAAGCTCACTCTGATTCATGGCATTCACATAGCTTGCCCGGTTGTCATAAACCTCGTGCACTGCGTTCAGCAGGGACTTAGAGGTGACCTCCTCCTCGTTCAGTACATAGCTGTAGCCTTGCCGCTGGAATGACTGGGCGTTTAAGATCTGGTCTCCCCGGCTGGCGTTTAATCCCAGCGGAATCAGGATATTTGGCTTCCTGAGGGCCAGGAGCTCACAGATGGCGTTGGCCCCTGCCCTGGAGATGATAACGTCTGCACAGGCAAAGAGATGCTTCAGTTCCTTTTTCACGTACTCAAACTGGCGGTAACCGCTTTTGCCTGCAAGCATGGATTCCAGGTTATTCTTCCCGCAGATATGGATGATCTGAAAATCCTCCAACAGCTCATCAATATTTTCCCTGACCGCATTGTTGATGGCAACGGAACCAAGGCTTCCGCCGATGATCAGCAGTACAGGTTTTGAAGATGTAAAGTCGCAAAGCTTAAGGCCTTTTTCCTTAGAACCGGTAAACAACTCTTCTCTGATCGGTGAACCAGTAAGTACAGCTTTTCCTTCTGGGAGATGTTTTACGGTTTCCGGAAAATTGCAGCAAACCTTATTGGCACTTGGAATGCTTAATTTATTTGCAAGACCTGGTGTCATGTCAGATTCATGGATGATGACAGGGATCCGCAGATGCTTAGCCGCCATGACCACAGGTACGGTGACGAATCCGCCTTTGGAAAACACGACATTGGGTTTCAACTGCTTTAATATTTTCTTAGCGTCAAAATAACCTTTCATGACCCGAAAGGGATCCGTAAAGTTCTTCACATCAAAATATCTTCTGAGCTTACCGGAGGAAATACCGTAGTAGGGAAGACCAATGTCTTCGATCAGCTTCTTTTCCATCCCCTGTTTGGAGCCTATATAGCTGATTTGATATCCCTCTTTCTCCAGTGCAGGTACCAATGCCATATTCGGAGTGACATGTCCGGCAGTACCCCCTCCGGTCAATACGATTCGTTTCATAATACCTCCATCAATTAAACAGATGTTAATGAGTCTCTTTATATTCCTTTAAAGCTTTGGAAAGCTGGTCAGGACATGAGGTACCGCGGAAACCGCATTGGATGCCTGAAAGCCGTTCGATCACCTCGTCTACTGACATTCCTTTTACAAGGGCTGCCACGCCTGTGGTATTTCCCTGGCAGCCTCCCCGGAACTGTATGTCTTTTATTATATCGTCTTCTATCTCAAATTCAATAGCGCTGCTGCAGACGCCTTTTGTTTTGTAAACCATCGTAGTTACCTCCTGATTTTTTTATTGTATACCAAATGGGTAATCCGTATTATATCATAAAAATCGGAGAATACATAGATGGGGAAGCTGTGTTATAATTTTTATCAGACGGAAATAATGACAGTAAAAAGGAGAATGATTTATGAAAATAGGAATTATCGGGGCAATGCAAGAAGAGGTGGAATCCCTGATCTCTTCTATGGAGAATGTAAAAAAGAAGACAAAAGCCTCCATGGATTTTTATGAGGGAAGGCTCTGGGGAAATGACACGGTTGTTGTTATGAGCGGCATTGGAAAAGTAAACATGGCTGTTTGCGCACAGATACTGATCGACAGCTTTGGTGTGGAAAAACTGATCAATACCGGGGTCGCAGGCGGCCTGTACAAGGATATTGAGATCGGGGATATTGTGATCTCAAGCGATGCTGTACAGCACGATATGGATGCCGTGGGATTTGGTTATCAGCTGGGAGAGATCCCGCGTATGGAGTGTTCTGTGTTCCAGGCGGATGCTGCACTGATAAAAGAGGCGGAGGAAGCCTGCAAAAAGGCCAATCCGGATATCCAATGCTTTACCGGGCGGGTTTTAAGCGGCGACCAGTTTATCTCCAGCGACGAAAAGAAACACTGGCTGATCGAAAATTTTGGCGGGTACTGTGCGGAGATGGAAGGGGCGGCCATGGCCCAGACAGCATACTTAAATGACGTACCCTTTGTGATTTTAAGAGCCATCTCCGACAAGTGCGACGACACAGCAACAGTAAATTACAGCGAATTTGAGGAAGCTGCAATAAAGCATATAATTAGACTCATTCACGGTATTTTAGACAAAGAAGCGTCAAACTTTGTAAGGCAATAATCCGTGTATTCCCCTCTTTGTGATTCTATAATATAAGAATCATAAAGGAAGAAGGAGAAATATCATGGATGTATTAAAAAACGCATTTTTTTTACCGGGACTGATTGCAGTCATGGCAGCAGGTGTCTTGTCAAAGCTTATTGTCTGGAGAAATTACCGCAGGCTTTTGAGAGATTCTTATGAGATGGACGGGAATAAGAAACAGTGGATGGGAGTGCTGAAAAAAAAGTTTGAAAGTTACTATCAGCTGGAAGCAAACCTGAACAACATTCCCTGTGTTGTGGACAAGTATATGAAAAATCACAAGATAGCCGGAGTGTCTTCCGAGATTATGGAACAGATCACCGGGCTGTGTGCTGTCCTGAGTTTTTTCATGGGTTGTCTTGGCACAGTCTGGGGGTACATAGAAGGAGCCGATTTAAGTGTTGTGGCAGAGAGTCTGTTTTTAAGCCTGTCGGCCGGATTGTTTCTCGTGTTTGTGGACAGGCTGATCACCTTTGATGGCAGAAAACAGCTCGTCAGGGCCAATCTGATCCATTTCCTCGAAAATATCCTCCCTAACCGCTATCTGAAATCAGTGAAAAAACAGGAAAAAGAAGAACAGGCAAAGCAGAAGGAGAAGCAGAAAGAAAAGGAGCAGGTAAAGGAAGAAAAGAAAGAGGCAAAAAAAATAGAAAGACACTGGCAGGAAGCTGCCGCATCCAGAGAATTTGAACTGACTGATGAGGAAATGCAGGCGGTGAAAGATTTTATAAATGGATTATAAATCTAATGTATACATAATAGAATAATAAAAAAGCAGGAAATCAAAACATGAGGAAAGTTTTTTTATTATTCTGTATCATTTGCATGCTTGGTCTCGCCGGCTGCCAAAAGGAAGAGGCACAGGTGGAGACTACGAAAGTGATCAGCCAGGGAAGCAATACAAAAGAAGGATGGTGGCTGAAACGAAATAAAGAACATCAGCAGCCGGAATTTTCACAGAATGTGGATCTGTCCAAATATGATGCATACTCGGTGGATACGAAGGCGAAAAATAAGAAAGTGATGTATCTGACCTTTGACTGCGGATACGAAAATGGTTTTACGCCCAAAATTTTGGATGTATTGAAGAAAGAGAAAGTGCCGGCGGCATTTTTTGTGACAAAGCCTTTCATCCGGGAAAATCCGGATTTAGTAAAGAGAATGAAGAAAGAGGGACATGTGGTGGGAAATCATACGGTCCACCATAAGAGCATGCCGACGGTCTCAGACAGGGACAATAAGCAGGAACTCATTGACTGTGCGGAATACTGCAAAAAAGCAACCGGTTATGATATGGATATGTTTATGCGCCCGCCTATGGGAGAATACAGCGAACATACATTGGCGCTGACAAAGAAGCTCGGATATAAGACAGTTTTCTGGAGTATGGCATATGTGGATTTTAATGTGAACAGCCAGCCGGGCAAAGACTATGTGGTCCGGCATTTTGAAGAAAATTACCACAATGGAGCCATTCCGCTGATGCACAATGTATCCCAGTCTAACGCGGAAGCACTGGAGACCGTTATCAAGAATATGAGGGCAAAAGGATTTGAATTCCGGTCGCTGAAAAAGCTCCCGGACTATTGAATAGAAGGGTGTTATTTGTTAAAATATAGATAACGCATTTAAACAAGAGAGACAACAGTAAAGGAGAAAGACATGGGAAAAATTAAGTTTGATTACAGCAACGCAAAAGATTTTATCAGGGACCATGAGATCGATATGATCGAGAAGCAGGTTTCGGATGCGAAAGAGTATTTGCTGTCAAGAAAAGGCCCGGGAAATGACTTCTTAGGATGGATAGATCTTCCTGTGGATTATGATAAAGAAGAGTTTGTGAGAATCAAAAAAGCTGCTGACAAGATTAAGAGCGATTCCGATGTATTGGTTGTCATTGGGATCGGAGGATCCTACCTTGGTTCCAGAGCCGTGATCGAAGGGCTGTCCAACAACTTTAACAACAAGCTGGACAAAGAAGTGAGAAAAGCTCCGGAAGTATATTTTGCCGGACATAATATCAGCGGTACATATGTAAAACAGCTGATCGACGTGATCGGAGACAGAGATTTCTCTGTAAATGTTATCTCCAAATCAGGAACGACGACAGAACCCGGAATTGCATTCCGTATCTTCAAAAAACTTCTCAAAGACAAATACGGAAAAGAAGAAGCAAACAAGCGCATCTACGCTACCACAGACAAGGCAAGGGGGGCATTGAAGACACTTGCCACAGACGAGGGATACGAGACCTTCGTTGTGCCGGATGATGTAGGAGGACGCTTTACAGTCCTGACAGCCGTAGGACTCCTTCCGATCGCAGCTGCGGGAATTGATATTGATGAGTTCGTAAAAGGATTCCAGGACGGAAGAGAGATGTTCCTTAACGCGCCGTTTAAGGAAAATCCGGCTATGCTGTATGCTGCGATCCGAAACATTCTCATGCGCAGAGGAAAGGGCATGGAGATACTTGCAAACTACGAGCCGAACCTCCACTTTATCTCTGAGTGGTGGAAACAGTTATACGGAGAAAGCGAAGGAAAAGACGGAAAAGGTATCTTCCCTGCATCCGTTGACTTCTCCACAGACCTTCATTCTTTAGGACAGTTCATCCAGGACGGATCTTCCAACCACTTTGAGACCGTGCTGAACGTGGAAGAACCGGAATTAGATATTGTGCTCGAAGCAGAAGAAAACGATCTGGATGGATTAAATTATCTGGCAGGCAAGTCTATGAACTTCGTAAACCAGAACGCTATGAAGGGAACCATCTTAGCTCATGTGGACGGAGGCGTTCCGAACTTAAGATTTGATATTCCTAAGATGGATGCATACCATCTTGCGCAGCTGTTCTACACATTTGAGTCTGCGTGCGGTATGAGCGGTTACTTAAACTGCGTGAATCCATTCGACCAGCCGGGAGTGGAAGCATACAAGAAAAATATGTTTGCCCTGCTTGGAAAACCTGGATTTGAAGACAGAAGAGAAGACTTATTAAAGAGATTATAGGAGAACAAATGAAAAAGATTGCACAGTTCCATAAAGTAAGTTTTGGACAGTTTTTAGAAAGCTGGCAGGATACCTTTGAAGGTACCTCCGAGGATGAAGTGAGACAGATTTTTGACGGCATTGAGCTTCCCAGAAGGGCTACCAGAGGTTCCGCCGGGTACGATTTTTACAGTCCGGTTGATTTTGAACTCAAACCGGGTGAGACGATCAAGATCCCGACAGGCATCCGTGTGTATATGGAGCAAAGCTGGGTACTGAACCTGTTTCCGCGCAGCGGCCTTGGGTTTAAATTCCGCCTTCAGATGAACAATACGGTAGGGATCATTGACAGTGATTACTTTTATTCAGACAACGAGGGACATATCTTTGTAAAGCTCACCAACGATTCTAATGAAGGAAAGGTTGTCAGAGTAGAAGCGGGAACCGGGATCGTACAGGGCATTTTTATGGAATATGGTGTGACCATAGACGATGATGCAAAGGAAGTCCGCAACGGCGGATTCGGCAGCACAACCAAATAACAGAAAAAAGACCTTGCCTTTAAAGGGCAGGGTCTTTTTTTTGACAGAAAGTATATGCCTGAATATGTAAATATCACGTTTTTGAGAGTTTGTGGCCAATGATATGATATTCAGGGGAAAAAGTTTTTATAATTTCCATGATACCTTCTAGTATAGAAACATTTGTAATCATAAAAAGGTGAATGATTTCAGGAATTTTCCCGGTGTTTCATATGCTCCAGTTCTGCCGGGGTATGGCCGGAAGCTATGAACAGACGGGTGTCTGCGTACAGACCCATCATCTTCCCGGCAAAGGTATCTGCCTGCTCATACTCGTTGTACAGTTCGGCGATATGCTCAAGCGGTGCGGCTCCGTAAATACGGACACAGTAGTAGCAGTACTGGATCTGTTTTCATGTCAGTTCCCTGCGTTTCCTGAAATTCTCTGTATTCATGGCGCCGGGTTTTAAGATGTATTCAGAAAGATATGAGGCCAGATCAGGCTTCTCCATCTGTGAACAGTGATCCAGCTGATGGATATGGGCGATCTCCAGAAGATCATCCTTTGTATACTGAAGGTAAGCATCCTTGAGGGAATCGGAAGAGAAAGAGGGAGCGGCTTCTTCTGTTTTTTATCTGATATCCGCCCATAATCAACCCACTGTCTGCAATGCTTGTGTAGAAGTTTTATTACATTTATTTTATCACATAAACAGGGCAGAAAAAAGACGGAGCAGGCATCCTCCTGATCCGTCTTTTCCGTCATAGTTTAATGATTAAGAAAACTGTCCTACCCAGGTCTCGATCTTGCCACCGATGGCCTCTGCATCTTCCATGGAGGAACCTTTCACTCCATAGTAGAACTTGATCTTAGGCTCTGTTCCGGAAGGACGCACGCAAAGCCATGTGTTGTTTTCCAGTTCGTAGTAGAGCACGTTAGAAGATGGAAGACCGGTTGGAACTGTCTCACCAGTGGTAAGATCAGTGATCGTGTCGTTCTGGTAATCCCGGGATTTTAATACCTTGAGTCCTCCGATTTCTTTCGGCGGATTCTCTCTCAGAGACTTGAGCATATTCTGGATCTTTTCAGCTCCGTCCAGCCCTGCAAATTCAAGGGCTTTGACTTTATCCAGATAATAGCCGTACTTCTCATACATGTCGGTCATTGCATCCCACAAGGTCTTACCCTGGGTCATATAATATGCGGCAGCTTCACAGAGGGCTACGGTTGCGGATACCGCATCCTTATCCCTTGCATAAGTTCCGATCAGGCAGCCGTAGCTTTCTTCCAGACCGAACAGGTAAGTTCCTTTGCCCGTATTTTCAAAGTTCAGCATCTGCTGTCCGATGAATTTGAAGCCTGTGAGCACTTCGATCAGGTTTACGCCGTAGCCCTCGGCCACTGCGTCCACCAGGTTGGTTGTGACAATAGATTTTACAATGGCTCCGTCATCCGGGAGAGATCCGTTCATGGCTTTCTTCTGGCTTAAAACATATTCACACAGAAGAGAACCGGACATATTGCCGGTCAGTGCGATATATTCTCCGGTCTTTGAATCTTTCACATAGACTCCGAGGCGGTCGGCATCAGGGTCTGTTGCCAATACAAGGTCGGCATCCTTTTCTTTGGCAAGCTTCAGGCCAAGTTCAAATGCCTCTTTGGATTCCGGGTTTGGATAGCTTACGGTTGGGAAAGCCCCGTCGGGCAGTTCCTGCTCCGGCACTACATAGACATTCTGGAAGCCTAAATCCTTTAATACGCGGCGGACAGGGAGATTTCCTGTTCCGTGCAGAGGAGTATAGACAATTTTTAATTTTGATGCCATCTGGTCGATCGCATCCTGATTATGTACTTGCTTTTCTACTTCGGTGATGTATGCATCGTCGACTTCGGAGCCGATTACTTCATATAATCCAGCTCTGATCGCCTCCTCCCTGGACATTGTCTTAACCTTGGAAATATCTGTGATGGCGTTTACCTTGGAGGTTACCCCTTTGTCGTGAGGCGGCGTAAACTGGGCACCGTCCTCCCAGTATACTTTATAGCCGTTATATTCCGGAGGATTGTGGCTGGCGGTAATATTGATTCCTGCAATGCAGTTATAGTAACGGACTGCAAAGGACAATTCCGGAGTCGGACGAAGTGATTCAAAAATATATGCTTTGATGCCGTTTGCTGCCAGGCACAGGGCTGCTTCCTCAGCAAATTCCGGAGACATATGCCGGGAGTCAAAAGCAATGGTAACGCGCTTTTTGTCCGTGCCCTGTTCCAGGATATAGTCTGCGAGTCCCTGAGTCGCCTTGCGGACAACATAGATATTCATACGGTTGATGCCGGCACCGATGATCCCGCGAAGGCCTGCTGTTCCAAAAGCCAGGTCAGAGTAAAACCGCTCTTTGATCTCGTTGTCATCATCCTGAATGTTCTTAAGTTCCTCTTTTGTAGCTTCATCAAAATATGGATTGTTAAGCCATTCCTGATATGTTTCCTGATAGTTCATAGTAGTGCTCCTCCTTTACGTTTTTCCTTATGTTTTATTATAACTTATTTGGGCCTAAAAAACATTATAAAAGTTGTGATATTGTAAAAGAAATTTCTCTCTTTTTTCTTTTAAATCAACAATATCCTGAAGCTTATTGAGATATCTTGGAGATACCCAGTGTTTCTTATGATTCATGTATTGATTTGAGATTTTCCAAAGCTTTTCCGGGTATAAAAAAAGCACATACAAAAAAGAATAATCATTCATTGTGAGGCGCTGAACTTTATTGTAGCCTTTCAGCATAGTCTCACAGATACTGAACTGATAATCATTTTTTTCCAGAGCCTTTCGGATAAAATAATACAGATCGGTCAGAGGATAGCCATAATAAAAATGTTCAAAGTGAAGTGTGGCAGTCCCATGGGGTCCTATCAGCACATTGTGATGGTTGTAGGAACCGTGGCACCAGCCTTCCCTTAACCCTGTAAGTTTTTCCATTTTCGCGCTGGAATCCTCAAGCTGTTTCCAAAAAGGCTGAATCTCCTGCAAAAAAAGATACTCGAAGTCTCCTTTGTTCTTTCTGCTCCCGATATATTTCCAAATACTTTTAAGCTCCCGTCTCCGCTGATGATAGCTCTTTGTCAGGGAGAAATGAGGCGTCCCGTAGTCCGCATGGTAGGGAATTCTGCCTGACGCGCGATGGAAAGAGGCAAGATTCCTGCAGGCGGAAGACAGATCGGAAGGAGAGTGGATATTGCATTCTGTACCATTGAAAGTCCTTCTCATAACAAAAGGCTCATAGTATTTATCATAAGAAATAAATTCATGTTCTTTGTTTACGATATATTGGTCAATTTTTGTAAATCCCTGGTCAATCAATTCTTCTTTCCACTGATGTTCGACAGCCAGACGTTCTTCGGACAGTTTCGTAGCAGACAGGGCAAATAACCCCTGATCAGTGCCGCAGATGATCTCGCCGCGGCCTCTTTTTAAATAATCAATATGCAGATCATATTGATCTAAAAGTATTTTGTATTTGTCGTTCACAATATGCCCTCCTCAAAGTTCTACCTCTAATTGTATGTGCCCGGGGTGCCGGATATGATATCGTCTTGTAATTCGGAAAAAAATGAGGTATACTGGTATTAATCTAAATGTTACAAATGTTACAGAAGTACAATTGGAGGAACAAAAATATGAGAAAAAAATATTTATTTATAACATGTATGCTGATGATCGGGGCTGTTGGCCTGATGGCATGTGGAAAGAAGAGCCCAAGCTCCGAGGGTTCCACAGAAGCCACAACGGCTGAAACAGAGGAGACAACCGCCAGCGAGGAAGTGTCCACGGTAGCTACTGAGGAGACCGAAGCAACCACTGAAGCTGCGAAATCCACAACTGAAGCTACGATCGCAGACAAAAAGGATGAGCAGAAGAAACCGATAAGTGCAACTGGAGTATACAATGGTTTCGGCGACAGTAATTCAGTGGAAGTAAAGATGTCCAGCGGGGAATACAAGACGTTCATCATAGAGGATGAGAAGGTCATGGACGCTTTAAATGACATGGAACCGGGCACAAAGATCTCCTTTACTTATGGAGCCTTAGAAGGCC
The DNA here is from genome assembly GCF_002270485.1 of Anaerostipes hominis (ex Lee et al. 2021). Classification (GTDB taxonomy): domain Bacteria; phylum Bacillota; class Clostridia; order Lachnospirales; family Lachnospiraceae; genus Anaerostipes; species Anaerostipes hominis. The sequence continues at coordinate 46,255 of NZ_NQOG01000010.1, forward strand.
AGGCAAACATGCAGATTTTATCCGTGAAGAAAAAATAAGTATAAAAAGCACATAGGAATTTATAGTTCCTGTGTGCTTTTTATTACATAGAGGGGAAAAGCATAAGTATGAAAAAATGAGGAAAAATATTTCGGAGGCTGACAGTTCTTTTTATAGGTTTAAGTAGTAGCAAGACTTTAATAAAGCAGAAAAGCCTCAATTGAATTTCTATACCAGATTAGTTACTGTGTATAACCTCCATATAAACGTCCTCTTCCATCATTTGTTCTTTTGATTTTTTATCCAGATATAGCAGATAACCACTCCGATTAAGGCTATCCCTCCCGTGGTTATATATGGTAATTCAATATTGCTTTCATACAGATACCCAGTTAATAAAGGAGCAATAACTTTGCTAAGATTTCCGGCGGTACTGGCAAATCCCATCAGTGTTCCTTTATGCTGATTGTCAGTTTTTGAAAGGGTTGCGTTTAATGTGGGTACTGTAATAGCAGAAGATACCGCAAATAAGCCAAAAACCACCAACACACTAACAAACCCAGTTGTCAATACCATGGCAAACGCTACTAAGGCTTTGCAAAACATACCTATCAGTATTAGTCGCTTCTCACCAATTTTTTTTGCTAAAGGACCAGTCAAAAAGCCTTGTACTACAATCAAAATACCTGCTAGAGCCATCCAAATAACACCAACTTGCTTAGTGGAAAATCCAAACTTATCTACGACATACAGCCCCGTAATTCCTTGCAAGCCTGTTTGACAGAAATGCACGACGAAAATAAGTATCAAAACCATTCCTGCTGAGCCAAAAATTATACTTTTCAGGTCTGAAAAATCAAAGGGTTTTCTTTTTTCCGTCTGTCCTGAACGCTCAATTGACTCTGGCAAAAGTGTTAGAATTAGCAGAAAGGCAATAAATGAAATGCCAGCTCCTGTAAAAAATGGGAGCGCAAGCGAATAGCCTGCAAGAATGCCTCCCAATAATGGTCCCATCATTACGCCAACGCTCATTGAAGCTCCAAGTTGACTCATATTCTTGCTTCTTTCTTCCTCCGAGCTGGAATCTCCAACATATGCCAAAGATGCAACGGACGTAGCAGATGACAAAATACCCGATAAACTGCGAGCTATAAATAGTGTCCAAAAGGATGAAGCCAAACCGAACAGGAACAAACTGATGGAATATCCTATAATACCAATGCTGATAATCGGCTTTCTACCAATTCGGTCGGACAGTGCACCCCAAAAAGGTGCGCATACTGTTTGTGCCAGAGCATATACGGCAGTGAGCCATCCAAGCTCACGACCGCCAGCACCTAGATTTTCCATGTAAAATGGCATGACCGGAAGAATTAAGCTATATCCTAACGCAATCACCAAAGTAGCAAGCTTTAAAGCGAAAATCGGCTTTTTATTCATCAATCGTCACCGTCCCCTCCGAGCCGTCCACCGTTATCATTTGTCCATTTTTAATACTTCTCGTGGCTGTGTGTGTCGCCATAACGGCAGGGATACCACATTCCCGTGCAACAATACTTGAATGACTGAGAGGACCTCCAATATCCGTTACAATTCCACTTGCAGAGGCAAATAAGGGTGTCCAAGCCGGAGTTGTAGTAACGGCAACCAAAACACTTCCCGGCTGGAAATTTTTAAAATCTGCCGGACTATTTAGTACGCAGGCACGAGCCGTCACGACACCAGAACTGGTTCCTATACCCCTCAACACGGTTTTTCCATCTTTTTGTTTCTGTGGTGCATGTGATATGCTTTTTACTTTCTTCTCAGGTAACTGAGCTGGTGGCACATAGCCCTGATACTTTTTGAGTTCCGCTTTTCGCTCAAGTATCGAATTTCTTCTATCGGATAAAGGTATATTTTCGTCTAACTGTATTATGAGTTTTTCCAATTCCAATTTTGTGAGCCAATAAATATCATCTATATGCGAAGTAGCTCCGCCACGTATAAGGCGTGCTGAAATTTCATGAAACATCTGGCGAATCAGAGGATGCCCCATTCCCATCAAATAAATAGCATTTTCACGCATAGGAGCAGTTTCCTGCGCCCAATGGAGCAACTTCAAAAACAGTTTTTTGCGTGAGCTACCTATACGTTGTAAAATTTCTTCTTCTGCCTGTTTCCTATGCTTTTCAAATTTGGATTGACGTAAAAAAGGACTTTCACCTTTGCCTTCTACAAAGGTTTTTATGGATTCAAAGGTTGGTGTAAGTGTTTCCTGCGGTGTGGAATATGCAAAATCAAATTCATAAGCGGTACGACCAAACTCTTTAAAATACTGATTGATTCGATTTTTCCATTCTATCCATACTTCCAGCGAAACTTCGTCAGGCGGAACTGAGGACATAAAATTTTCCGCTATCTTTGCTGTTGGATTACTTTGCAGATAAAGGTTGAGAGTATTATTTTGCTTTACCCATTCCGAGAGACTCCACAGGTTCTTTTCGGCTTGCAGAGCAATCGTATCAAATCCAAGCAGGAAAACAGAAGTATCTGTCATACCAGCGCGACGAGCCGCTCCCTGAAAAAATTTTGTAAATAATGTTTCGCTGATAGAGGCGGCTGGCAATGTAAGCTGAATCCTCGTGAAATAAATACACGCTCCATAAAATACAGTCTGAATCCCCTCCATTATTTGATGAGCATTCAGCATATGCAAGGGCTTTTCTTCCCATTGTTTAATCACATTCTCAAATTCTTTTCGTGCTGTTTCCCAGCGTGCAACACTGTTCGTGAGCGCACGGCGTAAAGATCGGGGTGAAAGGGATTTGACAGCAATCAAAAGAGGCTTTGAATTAGCGGAAAGATAAACATATCCGTTAATAATCGTATATGCTCCGTTTTCTGGCAGTAGCTTTTTCGCACTTTTACCAAACATATCTATCCATAAAAGCGCCGACGCACGGTTGACTATTTCAAGCCCAAGTGTGGCGAATAAGGGCGAAACAGGATTTGGCAAGTGTTCCGCTAGACTGCCTCTTGTATATATAACATCCTTTTCCGGTAACGTCCATTCCGGCGGTAGGACAGTAATGGGGCGAGCCTGAACAATATACAACTTATCTTTTTCCAGTGCCCACTCTACATCCATAGGCATTTCATAATACTTCTCAATTTTTTTTCCAAGCTGTGTCAATCGCATAACTTGATTGCGAGTAAGAGCATGTTTTTTCCTCAACTGTTCAGGAGTTGGGATTTCTTCTGTTCCATCTGAGTTGCGGACTGTCATAATCTCTTTGTTTGCTACTTCATACGATACAATTCGTTCAGCATTTTTATCTACAACGATTGTATCAGGGGTGACTAAGCTAGAAACCACCGATTCGCCAAGTCCCCACGCGGCGTTAACAATCATTTCGCTACGTCTGCCATTGGTGGGGTTTAGCGTAAACATAACGCCGGACGCATCGGAAAACGCAAGCTTTTGTACTACAACAGCAAGTGCGACAATTTCCTGCTTTATATCATTCTTCATGCGGTAAGCAATAGCGCGAGCTGTCCATAGGGAAGCCCAGCACCTCTTTACAGCGTCAAGAACTTCATTCTCACCTTGTATGTTAAGATAGGTTTCCTGCTGGCCTGCAAAAGAAGCGTCGGGCAAATCCTCGGCGGTTGCGGAGGAACGGACAGCCACCGCTATATTTCCCAATCCGGCATATGCGGTTTTAATTGCATCTGATACTTCCTGCGGCATTTCTCCATTATGGAAAAGCATCCCTATCTGCGTAGATACATTTTCAAGCTGGCTGGTATTGTTAGAGTCAATACCGTCCAGCAACTTATTAATGTGAGGCTGAATATGGTTCTTTTCAACAAAAATCTTGTATGAAGTAGTCGTAACATGAAAGCCCTCCGGCACAGGGATACCCGCTGTCAAAAGTTTTGATAAAGACATACCTTTTCCGCCGACCATTTCAAGGGTTGCCTGTTTATGCAACAAGGGTAGAGTATAATAAATCATAATAATTAACCTCGATCATTCATAATTCCGTGTAGAAATATATCCATTGTTTCATCAAGCATTTTCTCCGGACTGGCTGATGGTCGGGATGTGTAAATGATTGATATAATGGAGTTAATTAACAAATGCGTCATAAGATCGGCATTCGTCTTACGGAAGACGCCTGATTCCACTCCATTTTCAATTACAGATTTTATAATATCCTGATATGCGTAACGCGCAGTTTTCAGCCGCTTTCGATAATCTTCTTCTAAATAGTCAGATTCTGTATTTAACCACATCAGCACCGTTCGATACTGCTTTGGTACTCCAAGATGATTCAGCATGATTTTTCTAAGACACTGTTCCGGCGAGGATTCATCGGCAATAATCCTATGAACCTTTTTAATTGTTTCTTCTATTTCTTTCTCAACTGCATATACAACAATCTCGTCTTTCGTTTTGAAAAAATCATACAGACTGGACTTTCCCATGTTTGCTAAAATCGCAATTTCCCTCATTGTTGTTTTTTGGAATCCATTTTTCTCTATGAGCTGCAAAGCAACACTGATTATTTCTTCTCGGCGTTCTTCTTGTTGTTCTGGTGTAAGCATAATTCCTTTTGGCATATTTATGATACCTCCCCATAGCGACCATCGGTCGTTTCTTGTTTCGCTTTTATTATATAGCGACCAATGGTCGCTTGTCAAGGCTAATTTTTAACTTAAAAGCCGCGGCAGAACATCATAGTCTGCCGCGGCTTTTTGTCTCCGTTTCTTTTTAATAGTCTTCTGAATGAATCTGGAAGAATTTTTTCGGATGTGCACAGACCGGACATACTTCAGGCGCCTCGGTTCCGTAATGTACATGTCCGCAGTTTGTACAGATCCATGCCTGTTCTGTATCTCTCCTGTAAACAATTCCTTTGTCGATATTCTCTGTAAGCTGCTGATAGCGTTCGTCATGGCGTTTTTCGATGCCTGCAACCATCTCAAACAGGGCTGCGATTTCATCAAAACCTTCCTCTTTTGCTTCTTTGGCAAAAGTCGGATACATATCCGTCCATTCAAAATTTTCTCCCGCAGCAGCATCTTTTAAGTTGACTTCTGTTGAAGGCATTCCGTCATGCAGTAGTTTAAACCAGATTTTTGCATGTTCTTTTTCATTCAATGCGGTTTCAGCAAAGATATTGCCGAACTGCACATAGCCGTCCTTTTTTGCCTGGCTTGCATAAAAATCGTATTTTGTACGTGCCTGTGACTCCCCCGCATATGCAGCCATCAAGTTCTGTTCTGTCTTCGTTCCTTTTAAATTTGGCATTTCACATAACCTCCTAATTTTATAATAGTAATTATTATTGTTTTATTGTCTCAGATATAAGTATATAAGTCAATACATACTCTGTTATTATTATGGTACAATAAGGATAAAATATTCAATTAATGGACGCAATGTATGCTTAAAGGAGGCGGCCCCTATGAGAATGTATGATCTGATCTTGAAAAAAAGAGATGGATATTCCCTTGCAAAAGAAGAAATCAGGTGGATGACAGACAACTATTTACATGGAAAAATTCCGGATTACCAGATGTCGGCAATGATGATGGCAGTGTATTTCAGGGGAATGGACACACAGGAGACTTTTGAACTCACGATGGCCATGGCAGAGAGCGGAGACCGGCTGGATCTGTCAGGGATTCCGGGCATCAAAGCAGATAAACACAGCACCGGAGGAGTGGGGGATAAGACCTCTCTTGCGCTGGGACCGCTGGCGGCGTCCTGTGGTGTTCCTGTTGCAAAAATGTCGGGAAGAGGACTGGGACATACAGGAGGAACCATTGATAAACTGGAAAGCATTCCGGGATTTCAGACAGCGCTCACAGAGGAGCGGTTTATGGAACAGGTAGCATCTGTGGGCATAGCGATCATGGGACAGACAAAAGACCTGGCACCGGCGGATAAGCTTTTATATGCACTTCGTGACGTGACGGCAACCGTAGATCAGATCTCGCTGATCGCCAGCAGTATTATGAGCAAAAAGCTTGCGGCCGGCGCGGATGCCATACTGCTGGATGTGAAGTGCGGCAGCGGTGCTTTTATGAAAAACTTTGAGGATGCCAGGAAGCTTTCGGAGGCTATGATCCGGATCGGGAAAACTGCCGGAAAAAATATGGCAGCGGTCATATCGGATATGGATCAGCCTTTGGGAAGAGCAGTCGGCAACGCGCTGGAGGTAAAAGAGGCCATTGATACACTTAAGGGAGAAGGTCCCGAAGATTTTACGGAGCTTGTGCTGACGCTTGGCTCCCGGATGCTCTGTATGGCAAAGAAAGCGGAAACACCGCAGGAGGCACGAAAGATATTAAAACAGAAGATCTCGGACGGAAGCTCGCTGCATAAATTCACGGAATTTGTCACGGCACAGGGGGGAGATCCGTCATGGATCGAATATCCGGAAAATTTCTGCAAGGCAGATTATATAGAAGAAATCCCCTCTGTAAAAAACGGTTTTGTCACTGCTTTTAACACACAGGAGATCGGAGTCTGTTCTCTCCTGCTGGGCGGAGGAAGAGAAACGAAGGAAAGCGCGGTCGATCCGTTTGTGGGGTTGGTGCTCCGGAAGAAAAAAGGAGAGGCAGTAAGAAAAGGGGAAGGACTGGCAGTCATATACGCCAACGATAAAGAAAAACTGGCAAAAGCAAAAGAGCATTTTCTGAAAAATGTGACGGTTGAGTCTGAGATGAAGGAGCCGGGGCCGCTGATCAAAGAGATACTTTCTTAAAAGAATTCATGAGAGGGCTTCTTTTTTCATAAGTTAATAAAAAAACGGAGCGCACTATGAAAAGATATATCGTTTTTATCATGATGGCTGTAAGCTGCTGTTTGTGTGTCGGATGCTTAAATCAGGAAAAGCACGGCGCAAAAGAGAATGTAGACTATGCAGTCTGCAAAAAAGAAAATTTGCCGAAAGAATTAGCGGCACGAATTAATGAACAGAAGGATAAAGTTTTTCATTTTACGTATTCTATGAAAGAGACAATGTACTATGTGATCGGATATGGGAAACAGACAGGAAGCGGATATAAGGTCCGGGTGAAAAAGATGACCATGGATGAAGGCCATGTCTATATTGACACGAACCTGATCGGAGTTCCGAAGCGGCAGCAGGAAAAAGGATATTCATATCCATATATCGTGATCAAGAGCCAGAATTATGAAAAAGACGTAGTATTTTTGTGATATGTCACAAAAACTTTAGAATTGTTTTATTGATTTTCAAGCAGTGAAACCATATAATGGAGTCTATAAATGCTTGAGAAGATCGAAGGAGGAAAAGCATTCGTGGATAATAGACAGAAGAAACCGGATAAAAATAACAAGAATTCCATTCAGATGATCATATCGATTTTGATTACATCTATTTTAGTGGCTGTCTTGTTCAACTTTGTAGTGGGCAAATGGAAAAACGGTACAGAGACCGAGATTTCCTACGGCAAGTTTGTCAAGATGATCGAGAAAAAAGAAATTAAAAAGGTTGTGTTCGAAAGTGATGTGATCACCGTTATTCCGAAAGAATCAGAGAACCCGCTGTATAAGACTACATACAAAGTAGTCCAGCTTCCCGTACCTGATTATCAGCTGGTCAACCGGCTGGAGAAGGCAGGGATCGAAAATTACCAGGCAAAGGCAAAGGACGGATCTGAGGTTCTCATGAGTGTTCTCGTGAGCATTCTGCCTGCCATCATTATTTTTGGACTGCTGATGTTTATGATGCGCGGAAAGAGCGGTATGATGGGCGTAGGAAAGTCCAACGCCAAGGTCTATGTGGAGAAGAAGACAGGCGTCACCTTTGCCGACGTTGCGGGACAGCAGGAGGCCAAGGAGTCCCTGACCGAGATGGTGGATTTTCTGCATCACCCTGACAAGTATTTAAAGATCGGTGCAAAACTGCCCAAGGGAGCACTTCTTGTGGGACCTCCGGGTACCGGTAAGACTTTGCTCGCCAAAGCAGTGGCGGGAGAAGCGAATGTTCCGTTTTTCTCCCTGTCCGGTTCTGATTTCGTGGAGATGTTCGTTGGTGTCGGTGCGTCCAGAGTCCGTGACTTGTTCAAGCAGGCCCAGTCTATGGCTCCGTGTATTATATTTATAGACGAAATCGATGCCATCGGAAAAAGCCGTGACACGGGCATCCAGGGCGGAGGAAACGATGAGCGTGAACAGACATTAAACCAGCTTTTATCTGAAATGGATGGATTTGATACTTCCAAAGGACTTGTCATTCTGGCTGCTACCAACCGTCCGGAAGTACTGGATAAAGCACTTCTGCGCCCGGGACGTTTTGACAGGCGCGTCATCGTAGAGCGCCCGGACCTGAAAGGAAGAATCGAGACTTTAAAAGTCCATTCCAAAGACGTTAAGATGGATGAGAGCGTAGACTTTGAAGAGATCGCCCTGGCTACATCCGGGGCAGTGGGATCGGATCTGGCCAATATGATCAACGAAGCGGCCCTGGCTGCTGTCAAAGCAGGAAGGGAGTATGTGTCTCAGTCAGACCTGTTTGAGGCTGTGGAAGTGGTCATCGCCGGAAAAGAAAAGAAAGACCGTATCCTCGGCAAGGAAGAAAAACAGATCGTTGCATACCACGAGGTGGGACATGCGCTTGTCATGGCTCTCCAGAAGGAGTCTGAGCCGGTGCAGAAGATCACCATCGTGCCAAGGACCATGGGAGCCCTCGGATATACGATGCAGAGGCCGGAGGAAGAGAAGTACCTGAATAAAAAAGACGAGATGCTGGCAGACCTGGTATCCTTCTTTGGAGGCCGTGCGGCCGAGGAGATCAAGTTCCACACGGTGACAACCGGTGCGTCCAATGACATCGAACGGGCTACGGCCATCGCGAGAGCTATGGTGACACAGTACGGTATGTCCGAAGAATTCGGCCTGATCGGCCTGGAATCCATTACCAACCGTTACCTGGACGGACGTCCCGTTATGAATTGTGCGGAATCCACCGCGGCAAAGGTAGACGAGGTGGTTATGGGAATTTTGAAAGATGCATATAAAAAAGCGCTTTACCTGATCCGGGACAACATGGACATACTGGATGAGGCTGCACAGTTCCTGATCGAGAAAGAGACGATCACAGGAAAAGAGTTTATGGAAATCTTCAATGCCAAGAAAGAAAATTCTGAACAGGAAGAGGAAGATTCCAGGGAAGATGCCTCAAGCTCCACGACAGAGGATGAGCCTGCACAGGAACAGCCGTCGGAAGATATGGAAAAAAATTCTCAGGATATGTAACATTCTGGACATCCCATGTATAGATTTGACAGGATTCGGTTATAATGATACAATAAAGTTCACAGTATACAGAAGGTGTCACGAGTTCTGTATAGATAGAATGGGGTGAAAGAATGACACAGATGGATATTCAATGCATTCGTAAGTCAATTCAGAAGCGCATTGGCAGCAAAATCAAGATCAGCTCAAATAAAGGTAGACACAAGTTTGTAACATCACAGGGAGTCATTACGGAGACATATCCGAACATTTTTTTGGTAGAGATTGAAGACGACAGCAGCACTAAAAGCAAAACTGTCAGTTTCAGTTATCAGGACGTGATCACGAAAGATGTCAGGATGATGCTGCTGGAAGGCTGACACTGTACCGGATACAATTTTAATCTTGAAGGAATAGATTCCTTCCTGTCTGAATATATTTGTATATACAAGACAGGGAGGAATTTTTTATGGATTTTAACAAAAAGGATTTTTATGGAATCGTTGCAAAAGAACGAAAGCAGGTACAAATAACAATCGACCAGGACTGCAATGTGCCTGATACGAAGCCGGATGTGGAGAAGATGATCCAGACCAAAGGGCTGGTGATCATGCAGGAGACAGAGATGATGGTGGACCGTATCCGGATCAAAGGAGAATTCCATTTTTCAGGTCTGTACGGGACAATTGACGCCAGGACCTATTTAGAGTCTCTGGATTTTGTTCTCCCTTTTGAGGAGTATATACATATGGACGGCGCTGTGCCGACAGATTATGTGAAAGTTTCTTATGTCATTGATGACATCAACACAGTGCTGATCAATTCCAGGAAACTGAGTATAAGGATTCTTCTGACCCTGACCCTCCATGTCAACGAGGAGATTAAAGAGGAAGGCATTATCGATGTTCTTGGTGACGGGATATCTTCCCTGAAAAAGGAAGTTCAGGTGACAGACCTGATTGTCAATAAAAAGGATATTGCCAGAATGAAAGAGGAGCTGGTTCTGCCGGCCAACAAATCCAACATCTATGAGATTCTCTGGAGCCAGGTGGAGCTTGAGAATGTACAGGGAAAGTTAAAAGACCACAGCATCGACATACAGGGTGATATGCATGTGTTTATTTTATATCTCGGAGAGGATGAACAGCTTCCGGTCCAGTATGCCAGGTGGGAGATCCCGCTGCACACAGAATTGGAGTGCTATGAATGTGCACCGGGAATGATCGGCAAGATCCACATTTCCCTTGGAAACCATCAGCTGGAGATCCGTCCGGATGTGGACGGAGAAGAGAGAGTGGTATCGGTTGACGCAACTCTTGAGTGTGATATTAAAGTCTACGAAGATCAGGTGCTTTCTTACGTGGGAGACTGCTATACGATGCAGAAGACTCTGGTGCCGGAATATAAAGACTTTGCTTTTGAATCCCTGATCGGAAAAAATCAGGCTACCATGAAGATGGCGAAGCGTTTTTCCATCGAGCAGGAGCCTGGAAAGCTTTTGCAGGTGCTTTCTGTCAAAGGAAGCTGCAATTTAGACGATGTGGAAGTCAAAGAGCAGGGGCTCCAGGTGGAGGGTGTCCTGATGGCGGATGTGCTGTTTTTGTCCAGCGAGGACCAGAACCCGGTAATGAGCAGCTCATATATGGAACCGTTTTCTTACTTTATCGAGGCTAAGGGTCTGATGAAAGAGGACGATTATCAGCTGGATGTTATGCTGGATCATATCAGCGCCACTCCAACGGAAGGGGATGAGATCGAGATCAAAGCAAATGTTATATTTGACTTCATCTCTTTCCACAAAAAAGCGGAAAAGATTATGACAAATGTATCTGAGCAGCCTCTGGATTATGAAGAACTGCAGAAGATCCCGGGAATCGTCGGATATATCGTGAAGGACGGGGATACTCTGTGGTCCATAGCAAAACGTTATTTTACTACCGTTGACGATATCCGTGATCAAAATGAAGGCATTGAGGAAGTAAAGCCAGGTGATAAACTGTTAATAGTCAAAGAAATTGAATGGAATTGATAAATAGGATTGCATTTTTATAGGAACAATATTATAATGTTCTGTATACAATACTAAGTTTCAGCGGCAGGAGACAGTGAGGAGTACAGATGAAAAAGGTAGTTCTGAAAGCTTATGGAAAAGTAAATTTAGGGCTGGATGTAGTACGGCGGAGAGATGACGGGTATCATGAGGTAAGGATGATCATGCAGACAGTGGGTCTTTTTGACCGGCTGGAGCTTAAAAAGACTTCCGGTGATTCCGTCACACTTTCCGCCAATCTTAGATTTCTTCCGGTCAATGAACAGAATCTTGTCTGTCAGGCCATCGCAGCCGTAAAGAAAAAGTATTCGCTCAAAGACGGCGTGGAAGCGTATCTGGAAAAGCGTATCCCTATCGCCGCAGGCATGGCGGGCGGCAGCTCTGACTGCGCCGCAGCACTGAGAGGAATGAACCAGCTGTTTGAACTGGGACTTAAGGAAGAGGAACTGTGTGAGATCGGAGCCGGGCTGGGAGCGGATGTGCCTTATTGTGTCATAGGAGGAACTGCACTGGCCGAAGGGATCGGAGAAAAACTTACAAAGTTGCCCCCTGTGTCGGACTGCCATATACTGATTGCCAAGCCGGGGATCAGTGTATCCACGAAAACTGTGTATGAGAATCTGGACGTGCCGGGGCTTTCCTCACACCCGGACATCACAGGAATGATATCTGCCATTGAAAATCAGGATTTGAAGGGGATCACAGGAAGGATGGAAAATGTTCTTGAAACAGTCACCATACCAAGATATCCCGTGATCGATGAGATCAAAGAGTTCCTGCTTAAACAGGGAGCCGAGAATGCACTCATGAGCGGGAGCGGACCGACGGTCTTTGGAATCTTTGCTTCACAGGAAAAGGCACAGAGAGCCCTTTCCAATCTAAGATCCTTTGAAGATGTGAAGCAGGCCTATGTGGTGGCGCCGGTCAATAGAGAATCATAATTGGAGGGAACGAAAGATGAGCAGTGATAAATTAAAAGTAAATGTCAATGAATATCTGCCGCTGAGGGATGTGGTGTTCAATACACTCAGACAGGCGATCATCACCGGAGAGTTTGTGCCCGGAGAGCGTTTGATGGAGATCGCGCTGGCAAACCGTCTCGGAGTCAGCCGTACCCCGGTCAGGGAAGCCATAAGGAAGCTGGAGCTTGAGGGTCTGGTAGTCATGATCCCGAGAAAGGGCGCGGAAGTAGCCCGCATCACGGAAAAAGATTTAAGAGATGTCCTGGAAGTGAGAAGTTCTCTGGAAGAACTGGCAGCAGGACTTGCCACGGAGCGCCTGGATGAAAGTTCCAGAGAGAAGATTCAGGCAGCCCTCGACAATTTCCGGGAGGCCATCCAGACGGATGACAATCCTAAGATCGCAGACTGTGATGTGGAATTTCATGATGCCGTCTTCGAGGCGACTCAGAACAAGAGGCTGATCCAGATCATTAACAATCTGAGAGAACAGATTTACCGCTACCGTCTGGAATATGTCAAGGATACGGCATATCATGCGGTTCTTCTCAAAGAACACGAGGAACTGGTGGAAGCCATGTTCGCAGGCAACAAAGAGAGAGCGAAAGAGATCATGAAACGTCATATCGACAATCAGGAAGAGACGGTAATCAAAAAGATTCAGGAAGAAGAAAAATAGGTCCGTGGACTTTCAGACAGAACTCTGTGCGTGCGCATAGAGTTCTTTTTTTTGCTCATACTACTTTCAAAGGTGGTGTGAAAAAATGGATCGATTTCATGATAAAAATCACAAAATGAAAGGTAAAATATCAAAGGATCTGGAGCAGAATATTGCATATCTCGAAGCGGTATTTTCAGACTGCAATGATATTGTAAAAAAGAAGTTTTACGTTGGGAAGAAAAAACACACAGGAATGTATGTGATCTACACGGACGGTCTTGCCAAAGCCGACATGATCCAGGAAAATGTACTGGAACCTCTCCTCACAGACCCTCTTCACCCTCTGAAAGAGTCTGTGACCTCCTGGGTGATTGAGAGTGCAGACCGGAAAATGGTTACGACAATGGATGAAGTTGTCACGGCCGTTTTATCAGGAGATACGGTACTGTTTTTTGACGGGCTTGATCAGGGGATTTTTATATCCAGCAAGTTTTTCCCTACCAGAGGAGTGCAGGAAGCCGACAGGGAAGTAGCAATGATCGGTCCGAAGGACAGCTTTAATGAAAGTCTCAGGACCAACACGGCACTGATCCGAAGACGGGTCAGGGATACGAGAATGAAGGTTGTCCAGCTCAGGATCGGAACAAGGAGCAAAACAGATGTAGCGCTTATGTATATCGAGGATCTGGCCAAAGATGAGGTAGTAAAGGAGATAAAAAAACAGTTGGATGAACTGAATATTGACGGAATTTTTGACAGCGGAATGCTGGAACAGCTCATGGAGCAGGACAGCAAATCTCCGTTTCCCCAGTACCAGCTGACTCAGAGGCCGGACAAGGCGGCAAGCGGGCTCATGGAGGGAAGAGTTGTGCTCGTGGTGGACAATTCTCCGGAGGTCATTGTGCTGCCGGTGACGCTGAACATTTTTTTTCAGGCCAGTGATGACTACTATAATCGGTGGGAAGTAGCCACATTTGCCAGAATCCTTCGATATATTTCTTCTTTTATTGCCATCGGGCTGCCGGGATTTTATATTTCCATTGCAAATTATCATCCGGAGATTCTTCCCACACCGTTTATGCTGTCCATTGTGTCGGCCAGGGAGGGAGTGCCTTTCCCTGTCGTCGTGGAAGTTCTGCTTTTGGAACTTGCGTTTGAACTTTTAAGGGAAGCGGGTATCCGCCTTCCGGGACAGCTGGGCGGCACCATAGGCATTGTAGGAGGGCTGATCATAGGACAGGCAGCGGTGGATGCCAATATTGTCAGCACGATCGTGGTAATTGTTGTAGCCTTTACAGCCATCGCATCGTTTTCTATACCAAATGAAAGCTTTTCGGGGGTATTCCGGCTGCTGAGATTTTCTATTATGATCGTCTGTGCCATATGGGGTCTTTATGGATTCTTTCTCGGATTCCTTGCGATTGCAATCCATTTGATGAAGCTTCAGAGCTATGGAATCCCGTATCTGTTTCCGACCGTATCAGCCACGGTGGAAGAAACGGACCCCTGGGAGGATTATATGGTGCGCCTGCCTATCAGGCGTATGATTTTCAGGCCATGGTTTACAAAGGACGGGGCGAAAAAACGCCAGGGAAGGAGGAAACATCATGTGGACGGCGAATCTTGAAATTTCTAAAAAGCAGGGAAGCAGGATCTTTCTTCTGGAAACCTTCTGCGGAGTGGGCATGTTCCTTCCCCAGGCATCTGCCTTGAAATCCGGTGAAACAGGGCTTTATACGGTGCTCCTTGGGGCCCTTGCCGCGGCCTGCTATCCGTGGCTTGTACAAAAAGCAGAAGGCAGTCTGACCATGGAAGAGGTATTAAAAAAGCACCGGGTGATTTCCTTTCTCTATTATGTGAGATTTTTTATAAACGCCGCATTTTTTTATGCATATATGCTGATCTTAGCCAGGGTGTTCCTTCTGCCGTATATGAATATTTACTGGATCGGACTGCCGATCATTTTTCTGGCTTTCCGGATGAACGGGGAGGGGCTGGACGACAGAGCGAGAGTCATGGAAGGGCTGTTCTGGTTTATCCTGATCCCGTTTATTTTTATCCTTCTTCTCAGTACCACGGAATTTTCTATGAAACCCTTCCTGATCCGGAAGTTTGAACCGGAGAATCTGGCGATGGGCGGGCTGTATGTGCTCGCACTGTTTCATCCTATGGAACTGGTGTGGTTTTATCAGGGGCATATGAAGGAAAAGGGAATAAATAAGAGGACGCTGCTTGGAATTATCATTTTATCGGCAGGAGTGTTTGCCGCCACGGCGGGAAGCCTGGGTCTTCGGATGATCAGGAGAGACCCGTTTCCGGTGATCTCCATGGCCCAGAATGTAGCCATGCCGGGAGGGATCATGGCAAGGCTGGACATTTTCCTGATCGCATTCTGGATCGTTGGAGTTTTTTGTGTGCTGAGCGGATACCTGTTTTATGGAAACTGGAGTTTTGAAAACACATTTCCGGGGAAAAAGAAATGGGGCAGGTGGATTTCTTACGGCGGACTGTTTTTGACCACTGGATTTCTGATCCCTATGATCCGTCTTTGGGAAAATTATATTTCTGTGTTCCTTTTTGCAAATCTATTGCTGGGCATTTTAATTCCGGCAGTTTTGTTTTGGCTGGAACGGAGAGGAGGCACCCATGAAAAAGATCATCATTAGCCTTTTGATGGCCGCAGTCACAGCAGCGGCACTTACGGGCTGCAAAGAAGCCGGGGACATCGAGGACAGCAGCTATGTTTTGGCAATGGGCATCGAAAAGACAGAGAACGGATATCTGATCGATTATTCCTGTGCAGATTTTTCCAAGGCTCAGGACAACCAGGGAACGAACGTGCCGTCCAAGTCTGTGGTTTATTCAGGCAGGTCTTTTAATGAGACAAACCAAAGTTTTGAGCGAACCCAGCCGAAAAAATTAAACTTCGGGCATTTAAAGGTGATTGTATTTACCAACGGACAGATTGATGATACTATGATAGAGGAGCTTTTAAATCATTCGGAAATCGCAAAATCCGTACTGATTCTTAAAAGTAAAAAACAGTTAAAAGAGCTTTTTTCGATCGAGAAGGAGCTGCCTGTCTCCTTTGGTGAATACATGGCCAAAGGCATTGAAAGTTCTCCGAAAGTGAAAAAGCCCAAGGATCTGAGCCTTGGCAGGATTTACGGCAGAAAGTGAAAAAAATCAGCCTTGACTTGTATCGGATGAGATGGTAAGATGGATACATTCACACAAGATATAGTAGAATAAAAGATCATATCAAACAATATATAGTAATTTGATTGAGAAAATAGCGATGAGTCCCCTGCCTGCGGTGTCTCCTGCTTTCAGCGGGATATGCCGCAGGCAGGACGATGCTCTGGGAACAGTCAGGGAGGAGAGAGTATGATACGGGTAGTAAAAAAGGACGGAACAACAGAGGATTTTAATATTCAGAAGGTGGTGACGGCGGTAAATAAATCCGCCTACCGTGCCCTTGTGAAATTTACGGAAGATGAGCTTGATGAGATCTGCCGGTTTGTCAATGGGAGAGTGGACGAGCTTAATAAGGCGGAAGTACATATTACGGAGATGCACAATGTGGTGGAAGGGGCTCTGGAGAGGGTAAATCCCGACGTGGCCAAAAGCTACCGGGACTACCGGAATTATAAACAGGATTTTGTGGAAATGCTGGATGATGTGTATAAGAAAAGCCAGTCCATCATGTACATAGGAGACAAAGAGAACAGCAATACAGACAGCGCCCTTGTGTCAACGAAGCGGAGTCTCATCTTTAATGAGCTGAACAAGTCTCTGTATCAGAAGTTTTTTTTAACGACAGAAGAGATTCAGGCCTGCCGGGACGGGTACATTTATATTCATGATATGTCAGCCAGAAGAGATACGATGAACTGCTGTCTGTTTGATGTGGAGGCCGTGTTAAAAGGCGGCTTTGAGATGGGGAATCTCTGGTACAATGAACCAAAGACACTGGATGTGGCCTTTGACGTCATAGGAGACATCGTGCTGAGCGCGGCCAGCCAGCAGTATGGCGGATTTACGGTGCCGAATATTGAACTGATCCTGGAACCGTATGCCGAGAAGTCTTATGAAAAAGGCATTGAAAAGTATGAAGCCCTCGGCCTTTCCAGAGAGCGGGCAGAGACCGAGTCCCTCAAGGATGTGCAGAAAGAATTCTGTCAGGGATTCCAGGGGCTTGAATATAAGTTTAACAGTGTTTCTTCCAGCCGCGGAGACTATCCTTTTATCACAGTGACCGCAGGAACCGGCACAGGCCGGTTTGCAAAGATGGCAACGATTACGATGCTGGATGTCAGGAGAAGAGGACAGGGAAAAGAAGGACATAAAAAACCGGTGCTGTTTCCAAAGATCGTATTTCTCTACGATGAAAATCTCCATGGACCCGGCGGAGAACTGGAGGATGTGTTTGAAGCGGGCATCCGCTGTTCCAGCAAGACGATGTATCCCGACTGGCTGAGCCTTACAGGGGACGGATATGTCCCGGACATGTATAAAAGATATGGAAAGATCGTAAGCCCTATGGGCTGCCGAGCATTTTTATCTCCCTGGTATGAAAAGGGAGGGGCAGAGCCTCTGGACGAGCAGGACAAGCCGGTTTTTGTGGGCCGTTTTAACATCGGGGCGGTAAGTCTGCATCTGCCGATGATCTATGCAAAGGCAAAGCAGGAAAGCCGTGACTTCTATGAAGTGCTGGACTATTATCTGAATCTGATCAGGGAGCTCCACAGAAGGACCTACGATTATCTGGGAGAGATGAAGGCATCCACAAATCCTCTGGCATACTGTGAGGGAGGCTTCCTGGGAGGACATCTGGGACTTCACGACAAGATCAAGCCGCTGCTTGAGTCTGCCACAGCATCTTTTGGGATCACGGCGCTCAATGAACTTCAGCAGCTGCACAACAAAAAATCCATTGCTCAGGACGGCGCATTTGCACTGGAAGTCCTTGAGTACATCAACAGTGAGGTGACTAAGTTTAAGAAAGAAGACGGGCATTTGTATGCGATCTATGGAACACCGGCAGAAAACCTCTGCGGACTTCAGGTGAAACAGTTCAGAAAAAAGTACGGTGTGATCGAAAATGTCTCTGACCGGGAATATGTGAGCAACTCTTTTCACTGCCATGTATCCGAAGATCTGACGCCGATCGAGAAACAGAACTTAGAGGGACGTTTCTGGGAAAAATGCAACGGCGGAAAGATCCAGTACGTGAAGTATCCGATCAGCTACAATAAAGACGCTATACGGACGCTGGTAAGGCGTGCCATGGACCTGGGTTACTATGAAGGGGTGAATCTATCCCTGTCATACTGTGACGACTGCGGGCATGAGGAGCTGGAAATGGATGTGTGTCCGGTCTGCGGAAGCAGGAATCTGACCAAGATCGACCGCATGAACGGTTATCTGTCTTATTCCAGAGTCAAGGGAGACACGAGGCTCAATGACGCAAAGATGGCGGAGATCGCCGACCGGAAGTCGATGTAGAAAGGATGATATTAGCATAGAGGTGGGAAGTATGAGGTATCACAACATTACAAAGGACGATATGCTGAATGGGGACGGTTTAAGAGTTGTCTTATGGCTGTCAGGATGTACCCAT
The DNA here is from genome assembly GCF_002270485.1 of Anaerostipes hominis (ex Lee et al. 2021). Classification (GTDB taxonomy): domain Bacteria; phylum Bacillota; class Clostridia; order Lachnospirales; family Lachnospiraceae; genus Anaerostipes; species Anaerostipes hominis. Next base: position 64,786 of record NZ_NQOG01000010.1, read on the forward strand.
CAGTGCAAAAACTGCCACAATCCGGTCACCTGGGATATCCATGGCGGATTGGAGTTTGACCGGGCGGCAAAAGAAGAACTGTTTGAAGAGCTCAGTAAAAATTATATCAGCGGTCTGACGTTAAGCGGAGGAGATCCTCTGCACCCTGAGAACCGGGAGCCGGTAGAACAGCTGGTCAAAGAGGTCAGAGAAAAGTTTCCGGAAAAGACCATATGGATGTATACCGGTTTTCTGTGGGATGAAGTCTGTACTCTGGATGCCGTAAAAAATACAGATGTTCTGGTGGACGGTCGTTTTGAGGAAGACTTAAAGGACACTGCCCTCAAATGGAGGGGAAGTTCCAACCAGAAGGTGATCGATGTGAAAAAGTCGCTGGAACAAATGAAAAAAGTGCTGTACATAAGATAAAACAAGGCTTGACGGCCTGCCTCTTCCATGATACAATGTGTAAGCTAGACTTTAGCGTTGGAAGAGGTCTTTTTTTTATGCCTTATTTTAAAAACAATGGAGGTGGAAGTTGTGCGCACAAAAATCACATTAGAATGTACAGAATGTAAGCAGCGTAATTACGATATGATGAAGGATAAGAAAACACATCCGGAACGTATGGAAACAAAGAAATACTGCAAGTTCTGTAAAAGACACACATTACACAAAGAAACTAAGTAATGCACGTTTATTTAAGGAAGTGAGAACATGAAGAATACCAGCAAATCAAGCAAAACCAGCTGGTTCAGAGAATTGAAATCAGAATTCGGAAGAATCATCTGGCCTTCTAAAGAACGCATTGCCAAAGAAACCGGCGTTGTGGTCGTGTGTGCTATTATCATTGGTATGATTATTGCTGTTCTGGATTTGGGACTTCAATATGGAATCAAGATGTTAGTAGGGTAAAGGTAAGGAGAGCATATGGCAGAAACAAATTGGTATGTAGTTCATACCTATTCCGGATATGAGAATAAAGTAAAAGCAAATATCGAAAAGACGATCGAGAACCGTAAGCTTCAAGATCAGATTTTAGAAGTCCGGGTACCGCTTCAGGACGTAACGGAACTGAAGAATGGTGTGAAAAAACAGGTTTCCAAGAAGATGTTCCCAGGATACGTGCTGATCCACATGGTGATGAACGACGATACATGGTATGTTGTCAGAAACACCAGAGGTGTGACAGGATTCGTAGGCCCTGGCTCCAAACCGGTCCCATTGACACCGGCTGAGATGAAGCCATTGGGAATCAACGTGGGCGGTACAAACGAAGAAACGCCTAAGAAGGAAAAAATTGATATTGATGTTGAAGTAGGTGATATCATTGTTGTTACTTCCGGTGCTTGGGAAGGTACGACAAGTGCAGTTACCGTAGTAAATGAGCACAAACAGACAGTGACCATCGAGGTGGAGATGTTTGGACGTGCCACATCAGTAGAGATTGATTTCTTAGATATCAAAAAAGCAGAGTAAATGACAAAACCTCTGCACGTAACAAGGTGGGAGGGATATCTCCCGTAATTACCACAATCATCAGGAGGTTAACGATTATGGCAAAGAAAGTAGAAGGATATATTAAACTTCAGATTCCGGCAGGAAAGGCAACACCAGCACCGCCGGTAGGACCTGCACTTGGTCAGCACGGTGTAAATATCGTACAGTTCACAAAGGAATTTAATGCAAAGACTGCAGATCAGGGAGACCTGCTCATTCCTGTTGTGATCACAGTATATCAGGACAGAAGTTTCAGTTTTGTGACAAAGACTCCTCCGGCAGCAGTTTTATTAAAGAAAGCCTGCAAGATCCAGTCCGGGTCCGGAGAGCCGAACAGAAAGAAAGTCGCAACAGTATCCAAAGCAGATTTACAGCAGATTGCTGAGACAAAGATGAAAGACTTAAACGCTGCATCTATCGAAGCTGCAATGAGCATGATTGCAGGAACAGCAAGAAGCATGGGAATCGAAGTGGAGGAATAGGCATTAAACACTTAATGAGGGCAAGCCAGAGGCGCAGGCCGAATTTAGTGTGAAAGCCGTTACCGAGACTCAGTGAAGGCGAGTCGAAGACGAAGCCTGAACGCTTAGTCGAGTGTAACTTCCTTAAATTTAGAAAGTGGGAGGGTTGCTCCCGATATGACCACAGGAGGTATTTTTAGAATGAAAAAAGGAAAAAGATATGCAGAGGCTGCCAAATTAGTTGACAGAACGAAACTGTACGACGTGAAGGAAGCAGTATCTGTAGTAAAAAAAGCAGCGAATGCCAAATTTGATGAGACGATCGAAGCACATCTCCGTCTCGGAGTAGACGGCCGTCAGGCAGATCAGCAGATCCGTGGAGCAGTCGTACTGCCTCATGGTACCGGTAAAAAAGTTCGTGTTCTTGTATTTGCGAAAGATGCAAAAGCAGAAGAAGCAAAGGCAGCAGGAGCAGAGTATGTAGGAGCAGAAGAACTGATTCCTAAGATCCAGAAAGAAAACTGGTTTGACTTTGACGTAGTAGTTGCAACACCGGATATGATGGGTATCGTGGGACGTTTAGGTCGTGATCTTGGACCAAAAGGATTAATGCCGAACCCGAAAGCCGGCACTGTAACAATGGACGTTACAAAAGCGATCGAAGATATCAAAGCAGGTAAGATCGAATACAGACTGGACAAGAACAATATCATTCATGTACCGGTAGGTAAGGCTTCTTTTACAGAAGAACAGTTAGCGGACAACTTCCAGACGTTAATAGATGCTATTATCAAAGCAAAACCGTCAGCAGCAAAAGGTCAGTATTTTAAGAATGTGACAATCACTTCTACAATGGGACCTGGAGTTAAAATTGACACAGGCAAGTTTGCTTAAATAAAATAGTTAAAGTTATGACAAACCCCTCTAAATTTATAGAGGGGTTTTTGAATGCAGTAAATTGTGTGCCATGCGTGCAAAAAGAGAGGAAAATATGAAGGATTTAACGGTAGGGAAACCATTTGAAGTCATCGGAAAATTTGCGCTCCCTATGATTCTCAGTATGATATTTCAGCAGGTGTACAGTGTTGTGGACAGCATTGTGGCCGGCCGGTTCATTGGAGTCAATGCACTGGGAGCAGTAGGCGCGTCTCAGCCTATTACAGTCATCTTTATTGCCATAGCCGTGGGGACCGGCATGGGAATTAATGTTGTCATATCCGGCTTTTTCGGAGCCAAAAAATATAAAAGAGTAAAAAGTTGTATTTCCACGGCGGTGATCACGATCGTGATCATGAGTGTTATTTTGACGGTGCTGGGGCTGGTGGGATGCAGGTGGATGATGAGTGCCATGTCCACCCCGTCCGATATATTTGAAGATTCGGCCCTGTATCTGAGGATTTATATCATGGGCATCTTGTTCCTGATGCTTTATAACGGGGCAAATGCAATCTTTACAGCGCTGGGTGACTCTATCACACCGCTGATCTTTTTAATCTTTTCATCGGTGCTGAACATCATTCTGGATGTGCTGTTTGTCACCACGTTTTCCATGGGTGTCGCAGGAGTTGCATGGGCTACCTTTATAGCCCAGGGTATTGCCTCTGTTCTGGCCGTGGTGACGGTATTTAAAAAGAATGCCAAAATACAGGCCGGAAACTATCAGAGATTCAGTCCTCTTCTTCTAAAAAAAATGACATGGATCGCGGTTCCAAGCATTATGCAGCAGTCTTTTGTATCGGTGGGACAGCTGTTTGTGCAGGGACGGATCAACAGCTTTGGGTCTGTGGTCGTGGCAGGCTATTCGGGAGGATTTAAAATACAGATCTTTATCCTTTCGGTACTTGGAACTATCGGCAACGCAGTTTCAAGCTTTACAGCTCAGAATGCTGGCGCCGGGAAATGGGAGAGAACAAAGGAAGGCACAAATGCCGGGATTAAAATTATTGTGGCTATGGCCGCAGTATTTTCTGTTCTCTGTCTGGTCTTCAGCCGTCAGGCAATGGGGCTGTTTCTTTCCGGAAACTCTGCAGAGGCAGTCAGGAGCATGGGAGTGGGGGTTGATTTTCTGAGGATCAATGCTCCGTTCTTTGCGCTGGTCAGTGTAAAATTTGTCTGCGACGGAATGCTCCGGGGCATGAGTGAAATGAAAGGATTTATGGCTTCCACATTTGCCGATCTGATCGCGAGGGTATCCCTTTCCTATGTGCTGTCAGTTCCGTTTGGTGCTGCAGGAATATGGGCTGCCTGGCCCATCGGATGGGTGATAGGGACCAGCGTGTCGGTGTGGTTCGGGAAACGGGCACAGAAAAAATACATATGAGCAGTAAAAAGACCGGGGACTTAATAAAATGATCAATGTGATATAATGGAAAAGAGAGAATACAGGCGATTGACTTAAGTGTGCGGGAGTAATGCTTCCGCGGAAACGTAAAGGAGGACTGGATATGATCTCAATTTATCATCAGGCAGAAGAATTAACCAGGCAAGTAATTGAAAGCTTTTATCATCAGGATTCGAATAATTTAATCCAAAAACTTCATCCGGATGTAACGTGGATCGGAGCCGCGGACGGACAGTGTATCAAAGGCTATGAACAGGTTTGTGAATACATTAAAAATTTTGATGTGCCCAGATGTGATATTCTTAAAAAAGAATTTCAGGTAGTTGCAAACAGTGATGAGATTTTTATTGTAGCAGGGTGTATGAAGGTTGCCGCTTCACAGGGAAGGGGTGAAATATTAGGTGCAGTTCAGCGCATTACTCTTATATGGAAGACAGAGGGGCAGAAGTTTAAGCTGCTTCATTTTCATGTATCAAATCCGATTGAATCCCAGAAAAATAATGAACGTTTTTCTCATTCGATGGGAACAGAGACATATGAATATGTTAAAAAACTGCTCAGCCAAAATCGGAGCCGCCTTATTGCCTACGGGAAACATGATCTGACTTATGTTATAAGGAATAAAGACATTGTATATATAGAAGCAGAAAATACAGACAGTGTGATCCATTGTCTGAACAGGGATATTCTGTCCAGGGAATCTATATCCGATCTGGAGAAAAAAGTCGGAGAAGGTTTCATAAAAACGCACAGAAGTTTTATTGTCAACAGCAGATATATTACCGGAATTAAGAGATACCAGCTGGCGATCAGCCAGGGAATTGAGCTTCCGATTCCTGAGAAAAAATACAGGGAGATCAAAGAAAAGGTTCTGCGCGCAGTGAACCAGAGACAAAACGAAATTTATATATAATATTTGGTTATTGACTTGTCCTGAGCAGTCATTGGCAGAATATGATTGAAAATACAACAAAACCCCGATATAGTAAAAGATAAGCATTGTAACAAAACTGCAGGGTCTTTGGGAAAACAGATGACATCGGAGTTTTAACAGGCATAGATACATAACGGTAATAATAAGAAGACCCTTCATTGCTGAGGGGTCTTTTTGTTTATTATTTTTCAGGAAAGACTTTGTTTTGAGACGGAGGTGATCATGTGGCAGAAGAACCGAAACTTAAGGCAGCACTCCAGACAGGAGTACATATAGCAGGAGAGCCTTTTCGGGCGTCCATTGTCTATGGTGAACACGGCCTTTGTCTGGGTGCCGGATGGGAAAATGATAATCATCACAAGCTGAGCCTGTGGGGTATCATGGACAGTCTGTCACTGGGTCTTCCCCAATTTTTGAACTGGGAAATGGAGCTTAAGAGAGCAGGAGTATTATACAGGGCGGGAAGACAGGAAATTTTAATGGAGATCAGCACTGCCGAAAACAGGAGACTTCTGTTTGCTGCCAAAATAAAAGAAGGGATTTACAGTCTCAGACTATATCCTGAAATCTCCTGCAGGCTTCGCGATCTGCCCGTGATGGGAAAATACTTGGGAGAGCAGGATTTGATCAGAGTCCGTTATATGCAGGCCGCATACCAGGAAGAGGGAGGATTCCGGGGACAGTGTCTCATAGAAGCCAGTTTTTCGGGAAACGAGTACAAATTCGGAGATGAGGACGTCAAACTTCCCCAGCAGGACATTGAGAAATCAAAGCCGCCGTCTCCGTCAGAAGAAAAGAAATCCGGCGTACACTGGATGGAACTGAACAAAAAAATCGGCCCTTGTTTTGTAAAAAGAATCGGAGGAGCGTTTCAGGACGGAGCAATCCAGGTGTGTGTGGATGCAGGAATTACGATCTCGGTCCTGACTCTTGAATTCATGGAACTTTCTCTGGGGATCAAGCCCGGACCGAAATTTGATTTTCAGTTTGGATTAAAAGGCATGGCAGTGACGGTGAAAAAACCTCCCCTGATGATCTCAGGAGGACTGTATGTGGCTGAACCCGGACGGCTCTATAACGGTGAAGTTACAGTGGCATTTGAGAAGTTCACTTTTTTAGCCCTCGGCTCTTACGGACTGACGAAAAAAACAGACAAACCTTCTTTTTTCGTATATTTGATGCTTGATTATGCGTTCGGCGGGCCGCCTTGTTTTTATATTACGGGATTATGCGCAGGTTTTGGCCTGAACCGGAAAATCAACATACCGTCTTTGTCCGGGGTCAAGGATTTTCCTTTTGTGGCAGCGGCAAGGGGCACAGGCGGGACATTAAAGCCGGGAACAGGAGCTTCCGAGGCCCTGAATACTCTGAGTGATCATATTGAACCGTGTGAGGGCATGAATTTTCTGACGGCAGGGGTCAAATTTACATCCTTCGGCATCGTAGAGTCGGTTGTGATTGTCAACGTGGAGTTCGGGACGAAATTTGAGCTTTCCCTCCTGGGGACGTCTGAGATCTCACTTCCTCCCAAGTGCAGTGATCCGGTTGTCTACGGATGCCTTAATCTGAGAGCGGTCTTCTCACCGGATGACGGAATTCTGCTGATCGAGGGGGCAATGTCAAATGACTCTTACCTGTTTTGCAGGGATGCCGGACTCACCGGAGGATTTGCTTTTTATTCCTGGCTTAAAGGAGAATATGCAGGGGATTTTGTGCTCTCTGTAGGAGGATATCATCCTCAGTTCCAGAGAAGGCATTATCCGGCGGTGGACAGGGTGGGACTGAACTGGAAGATCAGCGATCATCTGGAACTGATCGGAGAAGCTTATTTTGCGCTGACGCCAAACTGTCTGATGGCAGGGGGCAAACTGGAACTTAATTATCATACAGGAAAGCTTGCGGCCTGGTGTCATGCTTATGCGGACTTTCTGATCCGGTGGAAGCCGTTTCACTACGATATTAACATAGGAGTGAGTGTCGGCGCGTCCTACCGTCTGGACCTCTGCTTCATTCATAAGACTTTCAGGATCGAACTGGGCGCGGACCTGCACTTGTGGGGGCCTGAATTTTCCGGAACCGCACATATAAAATGGTTTATCATCTCTTTTACTATAAAGTTCAATTCGGGAAGCCAGAATCAGCCGCCAAGGCTTAACTGGAAACAGTTTTACACAGAATTTCTGCCGGATTTTGGCGGCGGCGTAAGAGGAGAAGTGTCCTCGTCCGACATCAGTGAAAAGAGCCAGGAGCCGCTGAAACTGGCAAGAATGAATCCGCAGGGAGGTTATCTTGGAGAAAGGGAGAAAGAAGGGACCAAATACCATTACATAAGTGCGAGACAGTTTCAAATGGAAATTGAGAGTGCCCTGCCGGTTGTGTCTGCACAGGTGAACAAAAAGGGTGAAAGACTTAAGAACCCGGGGTATGGGATATACCCCATGGGGCTTACGGGACTTCATGCTGCGCTGGATGTTCGTCTTTACGGATACGATGCGGATGGAAAGATGTCGGAGACAGGGGTGAATTACCGGCCCATCTATAAAAATGTCCCCAGGGCATTGTGGAATGACCGGAGACCGGATATGAACCAGGACATGATAAAGGACGCATGCATGGGACTTTCCATCTGGGGCGGCGAAAAGACCGGACACTTCATACCGCCGGATAAAGGAGGAAGTCCGGGATGGTACCGGCTGGCACAGCTCTTAAAAAATGAGGAGTACCACTGTCCGGAGCATTTTATGTGGGAGAAGACAAAAAACATAGAGGGAAAGGATTTTACGGGAGAAGAGATGGAGGATTCCATTGCGGAAAATGATAAGAGAAGAGAATGGCTCTCGGAACTGAATGAGTTTGGAGTGAGGACGGAAGACGAGATCCATATGGAGCATTTTGCAGCACATTTAAAGCAGCTCCTCTCTGCACCGGCGGAGATGAGGAGTATGGGATACCGGGGAGATAAAAAATAAGGAGGTCCGGCTATGGAAGTGAGCATGAGGTTTGCAGACGAAGATCTGCCTGAGATAAAGAGCGGGCTTTATGAGCTGGAAATAGAATTGAATACCGGGATCAGAGAAGACGGCACGGAAAAACAGAGCAAAGAGACAATTCACCTGGTCGCCGCGGCAAAAAGATTTTCGATGGACCCCGGCGAGGTGTATTCTGTTTATCCGGCGGCAGGGAGTGAAGGAGAGTTTTCAAACTGTCTTCCCCATATTGTGTTTAACCGGGGGACTCTGCCGTGGGAGTTCGGGTGCCGGGACGGAAGCCCGGGGCTGGCTGTATTCCTCTGTACGGAGGATGAGGGAGTGCAAAAGCGCACGATGAAAGTGGCAGACATTTGCTGTCCGAAAGAACCGGGTGTTTTTGTATCCGAACACCTCCGGGCGCAGAACAGCGATGCCGAAACCGGGGATGAAACATGTGAGTTTGTGGATATTCCCCTGAAATTATACCGTCGGCTGTTCACAGACTCGGAAGAGCGAAAACTCCTCACTCATGTAAGACAGGTGAAGCTTGATGACAAGGTAACAGATCCTCTGGTCAGGGACGGGACATTTTCCTGCCTGGTGTCGAAGAGGTATCCGAAGGAGCCGGAAGAAAAGGGGAAAAAGACTGCCCATAAAGCCTATGTAGTTTCCCTTAAAGAGTATGAGGGGGTCACCATTCCTGAAAATGCAGGATTTGTGCGTCTGATCTGCCTGTATGCATGGGAGTTTGTCGTCACAAAACAACCGTATGATTTCCGGGCAGCTTTGAAGAGAATCTCTCCCGGTGTGCTGAAAAGGGCGGTGAGCCCGGAAGGAAAGCAGGGGGAGCTTGTGGATATTTTAAGCAGGGGGTACTGTCCGGTGAATCACGATGTCAGGGATGGGAGCAAAACGGTTTCCTGGTATCGGGGACCCTGGATTCCATACGGAGAAAAACAGATGAAACCCAGATACCGGATATTCTCGGATCAATTTTATTTTTATGATCCCGCCTGCGGAATGATGGATGTGAGTTATGCATGTGCATGGCAGCTGGGACGGATGGTTTCCATGAATCATCTGACGGTGTGCAGGGAGCTTGTTTCATGGAGGCTGGATCACTGCTCGGAGGCGGCACAGAATTTTCAGCAGAGCCAGCTTTTTGACCGGATTCCTGCAGAGGGAAAAGATGTGGGGGAGCAGCTTATAAACGCATGTGTCCGGGCGGCCAGTCAGCTGGCAGCCGAGAAAGGGGATGAGGCCGATGGGACGGTGGATTCAGGGAAAGTGTGACCGTACCGGCTATTTTGAGGGGCTGGGCTCCGAAGGATTTCCGGAATCAGTGCTGGAACTGTTAAAAGAGGCAAGCCTGTTTTATCATGTTCCGGCGGCGTACCTGTTTCCGGTGCCGGATATGCTGAAAAAGGACAGCCTGAACTTTTTTCAGGTGGACCACAACTGGGTGCTGGCAATGCTGGATGGGATCTGCAGTGTGGGAAGGAATGCATCCATCGACTATGCCCACGACACGGAGCTGATCGTGGATATTTACCGGCAGGCTTTAAGGGAAAATGAGCAGGTGCGCCTGAAGCTCCAGGAAAGAGAATACACGGATACAGAAGAGGATGTCCCGGAAGTGATCAGCGGATTTCTGCTGAATTCCGTTTTGACAGAAAATTTCCGGGGACTGGAATTTCGGGCATATGGTCAGCGGGAGGGAGGAGAGCCCTTAAAGGCGCTTCGGATTGAAACTCTCGGGCGACAGCTTCTTCTGGGAATTTTTAAAGGAGAGATCCGCAGGCTTGAGATTGCGCAGCCCCCGGAGGGGCTCCATTTTGGATTCCATACCGAAGATGGGGTGATGAAAAAAACGGTCCGGGAGATCAACGAGGGAAAGCTGGGTGACAAACAGGCGGAGCTTGTCTGGAAATCCAAAGAAGACAGAGTGATCGATGTGAAAGCCTCGGCGGCCAAACTGAAGGAGGCAGCAGGACTTCAAAATATGACATCGGCAGAATTTGCACTGGAGATGATACAAAACGCACAGACCGGAGTGTATACAATGGGGGAGGAATTTAAATGAGAATTTCAGATGATCTTGAAGAAATGCGCCTGCTCCCAATCCATGTGGAGGCTGCTGTGTTCGGCAGCGGGAGAAATGTTTCCATGGCCAACATCAATGAAAATTATCGGAGCCTGCTGGCAGCGCCGGCGGGAGATGACATGGAGAGCAAAACATTTACGGGAAACAACAGCCCGGAGGAGCCCGGGGTACATCTGCATTTTATTCTTCCGGAGGAGTTTACCCACGGAAGCCAGCAGGAGGAAGGCGGGGATATCGTCTATCCGGACTTTCCGAACCGGTGGACTGTAACAAGGATCGCGGTTTTGGAAAGCGAAGGAAAGGAACCGGTTTTGACGAGAAAAAACTGGATTCTTGAGAGTGATCTTCTCTCAGCGTTCCCCGACAGCGACAAACAGTACACGTCCATCGGATATCATGATCCGAAAAAACCGTACCGGTTTCTGGGCAAAATGAGAGACTGCGACGGCGTGATTACTTCTCCCGGAGAACATCTTCCCCATCTTTCGGCAGTGAGTACGGGGAAGCCTCATTTCAGCGGATATTATCCGGAGTGTAAAAATGTCCTTGGCTGTTATGACAGTCTTTCTGATCTTGAGGTCAAAGAAGGGACAGAGGATTTTATAAGACTTACTTATATTGTGTGCGGCTGGACAGAGAATGAGGACCCCAAAGATCATACGGTGTGCCATGGAATTGTCACCGGAATCAAATGGACGGGTCCCTCCGGCAGCTATGAGACAGGGCTCCCAAGCGGCACCAGCATGCCCAATGTGGCGGTGGGAAATTCACTGGAAGAGGCCGCGGCAGCCCTCGGAAGCTATTATCTGAAGCAGCCGGAGATGGAAAAAGTGCTGAAGCATTTGTTTTTCGGCACCCTGTCCGAGTGGGAGAAGCTTGACGGAGCTTTGGAGGGGGAGAAGAAGATCAAACAGTACCAGTTCCTCCCCGAACCCTCCAGGGAAGAGCTTAAAATTCAGGGAAAAGAAGCCGGGTGTTTTCGGGAAAGGGAGGAAATCCTTTATGAGATTTTCCGCCGCAGAAGACATCAGGAGGAATATGAGGAACAGATTAAAGAAGAACGGCAGGAGATCTATCTGCTCTGGCGAAAATATGCGATGGACCCCAAATTTCTTGAAAAGGCAAAGAGTGGAATTTCACAGAGGATGGAAGCGGTCACTGATCTGGAAAAGAAAAGGAAACATGAGGAAGCCCTGGAGCAGGAGGCGGTCAAAAAACTCAGAGCTCTGCTTGGAGACGGGGAAGCATTGATCGAGGCACCGGGAGAGAGATACTGGAGGCCGAGAGACCTTACGTTCTTGCTGGAAGGGGCCGGCCAGAGCAGCATCTATAAGCGGCTGGAAGAGTATAAAATTGACGGTAAGATCCCCGGGCGGAACCGGAAAGATATCATTTCTGAAGTCATAGTAAAGATTTCGGGAGTTACGGAGGGAGAAAAGGTCAAAATTTCAGGTGAGCAGCTTTTAGAGGGGACGGAGCGGATCAAAGAACCGGTCATAGAGCAGCTTGTCCGGGAGGGGGCACTGACTGCCAGGGGCTGTATTTTTTATACGGCGGACAAGCTTCTGCACCGGTATAAAAAACAGAGAGATACAAGGCTGATGTCTCATGCGGTCACGGCATATGAAGACTGTCTTAATAGCAGAGAAAACCTATGCGGAGGAACAATGGCCAGTCCTATTGGAAACTATGTATGGTCTCCGGCGTGGAATCCCCTGATCCTTGAGTGGAGTATCAAGTATTATCCCGACCCGAAAATAAAAGAGGGGGCTTCGGGCTTTGAAAACTGGAGGCTAAAAGAGACGGATTTTGACTATGAAGGAGAAACGATCGGGGAGGAAGTTTTTGAGCCTTTCACCGGCAGATGTATTTTATCACCATATGGGGCTGACTATTTGTCGGGGATGTTTAAGAAATATGTGTCGGATGAGAAATACAGGGATATAGGCAATAAGATGACAGGGATGAAGATTTTGTCACAGAGCCTGGACGGTTTTCATGACAAACTGATCACCAGAAAGGAAAGTGTGGTTGTGGCTCCATGGATGAACCGGACGTTAGACCAGGAGATCACGGCCCTGACTTCCCGGGCCATTCAGGGGACAGAACTTTACGAGGACTTGAATCAGTCCAAGAGAAACCAGAGAAAGCCGACAGAGGCCTTTTATCCCATAAGGGCGGGTTTCGGAAGGATTGACCGGGTCCGTGTGATCGACAGCTTTGGAAGGGTGCTGAAGTATGATGTAGGAGACGTAATCGTGCCTGAGAACCTTCGAATGGGGCAGGATAATCCTGCACCAAGGTTTTTGCTGAGGCCGAGAATCCTGGCGCCTATGAGGCTTAGAAGCCGCTGGATTATGCAGGAGACAGGCATAGGTGATGAAATATCACCGGTTTTTGGATGGCTGTGGGTGAACCTTTTGGATTCCTGTCTGCACATCTACCATCCAGACGGCACTATGGCCGGCAGTATTCAAAATACCATGAGGATGGACGGCAGCGGCATCTTTGAAATTTCTTTGAGGAACCCGCCGGGGCAGACAGGGAAAGAAGAGGAGATCTTAGACGGGATGGGGCCCGGCCTCCGGGGATTTGCAGAAGGGCTCTTAGAAGCCGGCAGGAGAGAACCGTCCACGCTGCCGGAATTTTTAAAGGCTCTCGATGACAGTATGTGGACAAGCAGATCCGGAGGCGGTACTGCTCAGGAACAGATTCAGGCCGGCATGGGCAGGCCGCTGGCACTGGCAGGGATTGAAATTAAGGTGGAAGTGAAGGGCAGCAGCCCTGTGCCCATGATTTACGATAACAGTGAAAGGGCAGAGTCTCTGCTTGACCGGCTTCAGATACCCCTTCGCATCGGAGACGAAGTCCGCCAGACAGACGGGACTGCAGGGTTTTATCTGCACGGAGAAGGCGGGGGATTTTGCGTATTTCATCAGTGCCGGAGCGAGAAGGGAACAGAGAGCAGGACGGCATATCTGGATCAGAATACAACGCTGAACATGAAAACGGCAAAAGACGCTTTGCCCACAAGACTGACTGTTTTGTTTCATCCGGCAGGAAATATCAGTATGACAACAGGGCTGCTTCCGGTCAAAGAGATGAAACTCAGCGAAGCCTGGACAGAGCGGGCTATAGAGAATATTTATCTTACATTGTATTACGGGCCTTTCCTGACGCCGCAAAGCCAGCTTCAGATGTTTCTTCCCAAAGCTATGGAAAAAGAATGGAGCTTTTTATCCTTTGAAAAACCGGGAATAAAAAATGAGGAACGGGACATCAAACCTCCGTGGATGGACATGGACCAGGAAGAAGAATGGAAACAGATCAAAGAAGGCTGGCTGCTGCTTAAGGCCGGTGCGAAAGAAATGGGGTGACTGTGATGGAAGGAACATTTACGTTTGAGACTGTGGGAGGAAATAAACTGATCGTCTCTGACAGTCAGGCGTCTCCTGCCAAAAATAAACTGGAGATCAAGGTTACGTATGATCAGAATGAGGAACCGCTGATCAGCCAGATCGAGTATGCATTTCCGGCGGGAACGAAAGGCAAAGATTTTGCGGAACTAAAGAATCTCAGACAAATAGAATTCAAGATAGATGACTGGACTGTGGTTGATGTTTCAAAAGAAGAATTTATGGAACTGAAAAGTCAGAAGAAAGAAAAGCGGAGTGGAAATGCCGGGTGGTATGCGTGCAGGTTTGAGGAGGAAGAAGAATTTATCTATGCTTTAACACCGGGCGAAGCGTGGTCTATGAAGGATCAACAGATTATGGATCTGATGATGGAAAACGTGGTGACCACTGCCGCGGAAGGTGCTTCTGTTATCCGGTGCACTGTCGGGATTCTTGCAGAAGATCCGCAGGAATATGGGTTGGAGATTAAAAAAGAACGGGATCACACAGTGAAGGTCCAGGATTTTTATCCCGAGTCGGGGTGTGCTTTATCCGGAGAACAAGTCAGGCTTAACTGGTTTGCCCAAAACGCCCAAAAGCTGTTTCTTTTCTCCGGAGGAGTAAAGAAAGAGATCGACCCGTCAAAGAGCAGCGAGGTGGTCACTGTTTTAAATACGGCTGAATATACGCTGGAAGCAGTCAACGGTGAGAAGAAGGATTCTAGAAAAACTTTGATCCAGGTACTGCCGCTCTGCCTGAGACAGTTTTGGGCCGACTATGAGGAAGAAAAGATCAAGTGGGACGTATGCTGCGGGAAACATATTAAAATAAACGATATTTCCACAAGCTTTTCTTCCGGGTCGGCAAATCTCAGCGATTATACGCCGGGTCTCCCTGTTGTTCTGACCGCAGAGGGGAAAAATACGTCTGTGGAGAGTGCAGTGTACTATGGAACAGAAGATGAGAGAATTGATATCGTACATTTTCAGAAAACAATTACATTTTATAAAGGCTTTCAGATTTTGGACGTCCTGTGGAAACTTTATGAGCTGAAAAGCAAAAATACTGCAAAATCCATCCGCATTGTCTATCAGGATCGTGAGCGGAATGAACTTTACGACATAAAGGGAGGTGAGAATCTGGGAACGGAGGGAAGCTGGCAGCAGATATTGACGGGAACAGAGGCAACAAGGGCAGGAGAGAATATTTTGGTGACGATGTATGTGGAAAGATATGATGACGGAGCACACAAAGGTTATCAGATTACAATTTAGAAAAAGGGGAATGCCATGGAAATTAAGTCATTTAAAATAAACGGGACCGACCCGGAGCAGACATACGAGGCAGCCGCAGGAGAACTTCTGAAGCTTATGTGGGATTGTCCGGACTGTGATTTTTGTATGATCTATCCGTACAACTGGAAAGTCGACAGAAACGGAGAACTGGAAGTCTATATTTATGAAACAATGACCGTAATCCTCAGAGCAGTCAAGGGCAGGGAGAGTGTACAAAAAGAGATTACAGCAAAAATCAGCGGGGGAGAAGATGTAAAGGAGATTTCTGTATCCCCTGCGGGTCCTGTCAGTGCCGGTGAGGAGACCAAATTTGATTTTGAGCTGGGAAAAACTGATTTTGGGTATTTAGATCATGGAATCGGCAGAGTCGAGGGGAACTCAGGAAGTTATGTTTTAAAGAACCAATACACCGTATATAGATATGACATTCTGGCTGCCGGCGGAGAAACCGGATATAAAGAAAAGACGGTAAAGGCGGGAAGATCGGACGCACTGGAAATCCAGAGGCTTAAATATGTGATGATGAAGAATGGGAATGAGCAAAGGTATGAGCTCTCGTGGAGGATTGTGAACAATGACGGAAAGGACGTGATCATCGAGGCGTCGGATCACAAGAGCACATTTGCAAAGAGTGCTTCCGGACATGCGTCCTTTACCCGGACAGGCGGGGACACCGTGACGCTTTCTATCCGGTGTGATGCAGGAGAAAAGGGGAAAATTGAATTTGCGGATATTTATCCGTTTGAACTGAAATAAGGAGGTTACTATGGCATACGAAAGTATTACGATCGGTACGGAACAGGAAATAAAAGAAGTATATCTGTTTCTCGTCAATGAAGATGGTTCGCCGGCTGAGTTGGACCAGGACAGCAAGGCCATTGCTTCTATTTGGGAAGGGGAGGAGAAGCTTGCTGATGTGACTGCAGACACAAGAATTACCATTCCAGGATTCGGGACGTGTTTTCAGCTGGAGCTTGCCACCACGCCCGCAGGAAACCATGAAGCGGACCGATGGAGAAAAAGAAAAGAAGCGATTAAGCTTTTTGTCAGGGAATTTGTGCCCATGCAGAAACAGACAAAAAACCCTGCGGACGCTGACCTTACAGTAGCAGGGAAACATTATATTGCCGGTGAATTCTCGACAGAGGTTCAGGGAGAAAGATTGGAGACGTATAAGATAAAAGGAAAACCCGGAGACCGCAGAAAATTTTATTTTTTCCGGAATGAGTACCACTCCGTTATCAGATGTGCCAATCAGATGACGATTGGAATCGGAAGAGATGATCTTACCGGCGAGTTTTTACAGAAAGCACTTTGGGACCGGCGAAAATGGGATATGCCATGGATGAAAGATCTGTCGGAAGAACTGGCCGATCCGCTTGGGGCTGTCAATCCCACGGCGGAGCAGAAATTTATGTACAGTTACGTTGGATCAATCTTCGACTGGTCCGTAAAACTTTATGTCAGGCAGCATCCAAATCATACACATTTTACAGACTTTGACAGAAACCATGCAGAAGAAAAAAATATGTGGGGTGTGCTTCCCAGGTCACCGGTATATAAGCTGGTGGATTATTTAAAAATTAACGAAAAAAGTGTTTTTAACTTTTTGAAAAGCAGGAAATTTAATGACGGAAACAGTCCCGAAAAAATGGCAGAGAATCAAATCTATTCAGAACTCTCAGAAGAATTCTGGAATCTTTATGACAGCGGAGACGGGTTTACTGCGGACTCTTTGCTCCGGGCCGGAGTAATCTCCAATACGGGCAATCAGTATCTGTTTGAATTTCGTACAGTCAGGACCAAAATTGAAAATATTTATGAGGACAGCAGCCAGTATATTTACAGAGGATAATAAAAGTCAAAATTCATTGAAAGTTAAGAAAGGGGGATATTATGCGGGAAATACAGACGGAACTTTTTAAGGGCAAAGAAAAAGAGATACTCGTCAGTATCTTCGGAGGAGAGCAGAAATTAAAAGAGGAATACCCGGCATTGTATGAAGACATGGTAACGGCACAAAAGCAGGCCGGGAACCGGAATGAAGAGGGAAGGGCAAGTACACAGAACGCCGATTTTGATGGATGGGAGGAATTTGAAAAATTAAGGCTGTTTTATGATTCAAAGGCAAAAATACTCACGGTAAAAGGAAAGATCCATAAATCAGGCGGTCCCAATTATTTGATTGCAAGGCTGAAAATTTGGAATGAGCAGGGGAAAACATGGACTTTTTCTTATGCAGTAACGCAGTGCAGTTTCCTTATGATTGAGGAGAAGATAAGGATGGAACGGGAGGAACTGTCCGGAATACAGGCAGAAATCAATTATATGTTAAGGGTTCCCGCCCTCTGGAAGCCGGTTAAGGCAGGAAATCTGAGGGGAACCGCGGTCATCGGTGCGGGCCTGGATATTATCGGAAAGGGCCAGATTCTTCATCCGGTGTCCAAAGCCGGAAGGTCCAAGATCAACATTGTTTATTTCCGCACAGATGCCATGGGTACATCGGACTACTTTTATGCGAATCCCGAGAGACGGAACAATAATTTTTGTGTTTATCTGCCGATTGCCATTCAGTTTGAGATGGACGCAGGAAAGCAGGCGGCTCAAAATCCCAGGGTGCAGGGAGATATTTATATTTATAGCACCAGACATTCCACGGTGCAGTTTCAAAACTTTCAGCAGATTAAATTAATCCCTGCATCTCAGTGGAGCAATATGCCGCCGTTTTATCCTTTGATATCACAGAGATTTACAAAGGGATACCTGTTAGTTCTGCCTCAGGCGTGGAACAGCTTTATCAGCCAGGGCGGCGTGGCAGGGGAAGATGACTTTTATTTATCCATGTATATAGAGTTCTCGTGTACAGATGGGCTTCGATATTCTCTGCAGATGGACAGTCAGCTGGTCCCAAAAAAATATGAGGGAGGCAATCTTGTGGAGATCCCCTGTATGCATCTGCTCTGGGGATGCCTTGAAAAAGGAGCTGTGATCAAAACAAGGGGTCGGGGCAGTATTCCGGTGTGTGATGTAAAGATTGGGAATTACGTGGCTTCCGCCAAGGGAACCTATGAAAAGGTCATCAATATTTATACGGGAAATGAAGAAATCCTGAAATATATAAAGGCCGGAGGAAAAACCATCATGATGACAATGGACCATCCGGTCATGACAAAGGAAGGATGGAAACAGGCAAGAGAGGTCACTGCGTCAGATCAGATCTGCATGGATGGAGAACTGTACAGTCCGGTGGATGAGGTTTATGATGAGCCTTATTATGACCGGGTGTATTCTCTGGAACTGGAACAGGGAGAAGGATTTTTTGCCAATGGTTTTTATGTGGGAGACTTTGGAAAGCAAAACAGTATGGAGAAGCCGGAACCGAAGCTGCCGCAGGATATCCTGAATGATTTAGAGAAGTTTAAAAATTTTTCATAAAAGAGAAAGGAGAAACATTATGCCAGATCCAAAAGAACCAAGCGAAGTAGTGCCAAAGGAACCGGAAATAGTTCTGGAAGGAGGGACGGGAACAGATGTCGCGATCCCTGTACGCATCAATGCGGGAGTGAAATTTACGCTGCTGAAAAATCATTTTGTGGCTGCGCTCGAAAAGGACGGGGACGTCATGATGCTCCTGCTGGCACCGACGGATTCTGCCGGACAGGAGGGAATGACCATACAGGAGATGGTGGAGGAAGTCAAGCAACTAATGGGAGCCAAAGAAGGAGACAAAGAAGTTGCGGATATGGAGACTCAGCTGAACAGTACAGTGAGCAGTATGAGTGATCCTAAGAAAGCAGGCAGCGGTTTTGATCCTATGTCAATCCGTATCTATGTACAGCAGGCGTTTCTCTATTACCGTTCTGCTAAAAAGGAGGATGGAACAAAAGAAAAAGAGCTGGAATATGCCTTCAGTCTGAAAGCCGATACTTCAAAGCTTCTTGGAAACATGGACCTGTTCACTCTCGACGAAATCTATTTTTCAGTGTGGAAAACAAACCGTAAAAAGGTCACAGACACTATGAATATGTTTATGATCGAAGACTTTTTGAAAGAGACGGCACAGGCCTGAAGCAGTTTGAAAATTATAAATAAACAGGAGAACATTCCCGGGGGGCAGGAGCCTCCGGGAATGTCTTGTGTTGAGATATATTTTGAAGAAGTAGTGGAAATATTATAAAAATAGTATTATAATATAACAATAATATAATCAAATAATAATCAAAAGGAGTGCGTTATGGCAGGAAAAGTTGAAGTATGTTTTTATTGTGATCCAAACCATCAGGGCAGAAAGGATCTTATGATCGAAGTGGGTCAATGAAGGAGGTGCTTTTGCCATCGGAAACGATGAACCAAAATTCCTCACAGATGAAGAATATGAGACTATGATTGGTCAGCTAAAGAAGGAATTGAATATAAAATAATGATCGAAGCTGAACAGATTTTGATCCCCGGAGTCTCTTCAGCTTTTTATCTGCTTTCATACAGGCTTGTGAGAGAAAGGAGAATCACTTATACTGGTAGATAGAAACTGCGAGGGAGGCGGGAATCTTATGCAGAAGTGTTATACTACCGGTGAATTTGCCAAAAAGGCGAAAGTAACCATCCGGACCATTCGGTATTATGATAAAAAAGGCATTTTACAGCCGAGTTTCCGCAACGATGCCGGATACAGGATGTATACAGATCAGGACTTTTTAAAACTCCAAAAAGTGCTGTCTTTAAAATATCTGGGATTTTCCCTGGAAGAGATCAAAAATATGACCATTAACGATGACGTATCAGATATTACGAAATCTCTCCAGATGCAGGCGGATTTGCTGCACAAAAAAGCAGAGCATTTAAAGCTGATGGAAGAAGCTCTGCGAAAGACGACAAAAGTGATTGAAGAGACCAGCGAGGTAGACTGGAATGAGATTCTTGGCCTGATCCATATGACGAGTATGGAGCGGACGCTGGTAGAACATTATCAAAATTCCACGAATCTGGATATCAGGATCAGCCTGCACGACAGGTTTTCTGTAAATAAACAGGGGTGGTTTCCGTGGCTTTTTTCTCTTGTGGATTTCAAGGACGCAGGCGCAGTGCTTGAGGTCGGCTGCGGCAACGGGCAGATGTGGAAAAATGAAAAAACAAAAGAACTGTCCGGTCTGAAAGTCGTGCTATCCGATATCTCGGAGGGGATGCTGTCTGATGCCGAAAAGAATATTGAACAGGTGAAAGGACCTGATTTTTCGTTTCAGAGGTTTGACTGCCAGAACATACCGTTTTCTGACAAGAGCTTTGACAGGGTCATTGCAAATCATGTGCTGTTTTATGTTGGCAGTCTTCAAAAGGCATTGGAGGAAATACACAGAGTAATGAAAGATGACGGGATTTTTTACTGCAGCGCTTATGGAAAAGAACATATGAAAGAAGTTACTATGCTGGTCCAGGAATTTGATCCGCGTATCAGCTTGTCGGAAGTGAATCTTTTTGACATGTTTGGCCTTGAGGGAGGGGAAGCTGT
This sequence comes from Anaerostipes hominis (ex Lee et al. 2021), assembly GCF_002270485.1. Taxonomy (GTDB): domain Bacteria; phylum Bacillota; class Clostridia; order Lachnospirales; family Lachnospiraceae; genus Anaerostipes; species Anaerostipes hominis. Next base: position 85,270 of record NZ_NQOG01000010.1, read on the forward strand.
CCTCAAAAGGTATTTTGCAGATGTGAAAAAGATTGAGTACGAGGATGCCCTGATCGTTACCGAGGCAGAGCCTCTGCTGGATTATATTCTTTCCTGCCATGGAAACCAGAATGAGATATTAAATGACCGTCAGATGGAATTTAAGGAGTTTCTCAAAAAGAAAATAGATACACAGGGGCAAGTAAAAATTACGAAACAGTCTGGTGTATTTGTATCGAAGAAAGCGAAATGATAAGAAAACAGATTTATACTGAAAATAAAGAAAGGAGCAAACTGCCCACATCGGTGGTTAGCCTCTGGGGTAAGAAATAAACCTACCTTGACTGGCAAAGTACAAAGGTAGGTTTATTTATGTTATAGGAAGCTCCTGCGGAACCTCCTATAACATAAAGGTGCTACGCGGGTTGTGCACGGATGCGTAAGGAAATTATTTGCTTTCGGCAATCATGAACATTCCAAACGTTATCATTAAAGATAAGACAATATATTTACAAAAAAGAAAATGTTTAGAATATAAAATCAAGTCTTGACGATTACGTTACGTCACCCACTATAATAACACTAACTGATAACGGACAAAGAGAAAGGGAATATTCATTATGAAAGGAATTATTTTAGCCGGCGGCTCCGGGACAAGGCTGTATCCGCTGACAATGGTGACGTCAAAGCAGCTGCTTCCGATCTATGACAAGCCGATGATTTATTATCCGCTGTCTGTGCTCATGGACGCAGGCATCAGGGAGATCCTGATCATTTCCACTCCGGATGATACCCCCCGGTTTGAGGCACTTTTAGGAGACGGACATCAGTTTGGTATCGAGCTTTCCTACGCGGTTCAGCTTTCACCGGACGGGCTTGCACAGGCATTTATCATTGGAGAAGAATTTATCGGTGATGACAATGTGGCTATGGTCCTGGGGGACAATATTTTTCATGGACACGGGCTCAGGAAACGTCTTCAGACTGCGGCCAACAAAAAGAGCGGGGCTACGGTATTCGGCTATTATGTAGATGACCCGGAGAGGTTCGGCATTGTAGAGTTTGATTCTGACGGAAAAGCGATCTCCATAGAAGAGAAGCCGGAACATCCAAAGTCCAACTACTGTGTGACGGGACTGTATTTTTATGACAACCGGGTTGTAGAGTACGCAAAAAACCTTGCGCCTTCGGACAGAGGTGAGTTAGAAATTACAGATCTGAATAAAATCTACCTGGAAAACGGAGAACTGGAAGTTACTCTGCTGGGACAGGGATTCACCTGGCTGGACACAGGGACACATGAATCCCTCGTGGAGGCGACCAACTTTGTCAAAACGGTGGAGACACATCAGCACAGAAAGATTGCATGCCCGGAGGAGATCGCATACCTTCAGCACTGGATCACCAGGGACCAGCTGTTAAAAGACATTGAGCCTCTGAAAAAGAACCAGTACGGACAATACCTTTTGGATGTAATGAATGGGAAATATATAGACAAGTAAGACGGGAGAAAACATTATGAAGATTTTAGTGACCGGCGGCGCCGGATTTATCGGAGGGAATTTTGTTCATCACATGGTGAATAAGTATTCGAATGATGAGATCGTGAATCTGGATCTGCTCACCTATGCAGGGAATCTGGAGACTTTAAAACCTGTGGAAGACAAGCCCAACTATAAGTTTGTAAAGGGAGATATCGCGGATGAGCCGTTTATCATGGACCTGTTTGAAAAAGAGCGTTTTGACATGGTCGTCAACTTTGCGGCGGAGAGCCATGTAGACCGCTCCATCACAGATCCGGGTATCTTTGTGACAACCAATGTAATGGGAACCAGAGTTCTTCTGGATGCCTCAAAAAAATACGGTGTAAAACGGTATCACCAGGTATCTACGGATGAAGTGTACGGGGATCTTCCTCTTGACCGTCCGGATTTGTTTTTTACGGAGGAGACACCTCTCCACACATCGAGTCCTTACAGCAGTTCCAAGGCCAGTGCAGACCTGTTTGTCCTGGCGTATTACCGCACATACGGACTCCCGGTGACAATTTCCAGATGCTCCAATAACTATGGACCATATCATTTCCCGGAAAAGCTGATTCCGCTCATCATAAGCAGGGCGCTGGCGGATGAGGAACTTCCGGTATACGGAAAAGGGGAGAATGTAAGAGACTGGCTCCATGTGTCTGATCACTGTGAAGCCATCGATCTGATCCTCCATAAAGGAAAACCGGGGGAAGTCTACAATGTAGGCGGACACAACGAACGCACAAACCTTGAGGTGGTGCAGACCATACTTAAAGCATTGGATAAGCCGGAAAGCCTGATCAAATTTGTGACAGACCGCCCGGGACACGATATGCGCTATGCCATCGACCCGACAAAGATAGAGACAGAGCTTGGATGGAAGCCAAAGTATACATTTGATACCGGTATACGTCAGACGATCGAGTGGTACTTAGACAACAAAGAATGGTGGCAGAATATTTTATCCGGTGAATATGCAAACTATTTTGAGAATCAGTATGGAAAAAGGTTAGAACAGGAGTAGCGTATGAGGGTATTAGTGACAGGGGCAGCCGGACAGCTGGGCCATGATGTCATGGACGAACTGAAAAAGAGAGGCCATGAGGGTATAGGTGTGGATGTACAGGAAATGGACATCACAGACGCCGAAAAAGTACGGCAGGTGGTCACGGAAGCGGATGTGGAAGCGGTGATTCACTGTGCCGCTTACACTGCCGTGGATGCGGCAGAAGACAATGTGGAGCTTTGCAGGAAGATCAATGCAGACGGGACCCGGAATATAGCCGAGGTATGCCGGGATCTTGATCTTAAAATGATGTACATCAGCACAGACTATGTGTTTGACGGACAGGGAGAAAGACCGTGGGAGCCGGATGATGAGAGGAATCCGCTGAACGTATATGGACAGACAAAGTATGAAGGCGAGCTGGCCATCGAAGAATTTCTGGACCGCTATTTTATTGTGAGGATTGCCTGGGTATTCGGAGTCAACGGGAAAAACTTCATTAAGACGATGCTGAACCTTTCAAAGAATCATGAAAGACTCACGGTTGTAAATGACCAGACGGGATCTCCCACTTATACTTTTGATCTGGCCAGACTCCTCGTGGATATGGCAGAGACAGACAAGTATGGAAGGTATCATGCTACCAACGAAGGGCTGTGTACCTGGTATGAGTTTGCCTGTGAGATATTTAAACAGGCGGGGATCGAAATTGAAGTGGTTCCGGTGGGCAGCAACGAATATCCGGCGAAGGCAAGGAGGCCGAAGAACAGCCGGATGAATAAGGAAAAGCTGACACAAAAGGGTTTTGAAAGGCTGCCTTCATGGCAGGATGCGCTTGCCAGGTATTTAAAAGAAATCGGATATTAGGAGGAACAGATGGGAAAGATTAAGGTTACAGACTGTGATATTGAAGGACTGCATATCATTGAGCCGGCAGTGTTTCCGGATGAGCGCGGATATTTCATGGAGACGTATAACCAAATGGATTTTGAAGAGGCAGGGCTTGGCATGACCTTTGTACAGGATAATCAGTCCATGTCAGTAAAGGGGGTCCTCAGGGGACTTCATTTTCAGAAACAGTATCCGCAGGGAAAGCTGGTGCGCGTCGTCCGTGGTAAGGTGTTTGATGTGGCGGTGGACCTGAGAAAAGATTCTCAAACTTACGGAAAGTGGTTTGGGGTAGAATTATCCGCAGAGAATAAAAAGCAGTTTTATATTCCGGAAGGGTTTGCCCATGGCTTCCTTGTCCTCTCAGAGGAGGCGGAATTTTGCTATAAGTGTACAGACTTTTACCACCCCGGAGATGAAGGTGGGATCAGGTGGGATGACCCTGACATCGGTATTAAATGGCCGCTTGAAGAGGGTACAGAGCTGGTGATCTCAGAAAAAGATCAAAAATGGTCCGGATTAAAGGACACTTTTAAGTTTTAAAAGATAGCTGTTATTATAGCAGTGTGATAGGAAATATAGACAAAAATATAGAAAAGCCGGCGTACGGGCTGACTGATATGCTCCCCTTATAGTAGTCAGATCAAATAAAAAACTGTCACGATAAGGAGGAGCATATTTTATGGGACAACATTCCAAATATTCTTTTGAAATGAAACTGTCCGCTGTCACAAAATATCTGGAAGGAAACACTTCGCTAGAAAGCATTGCCCGAAGTTTGGGGACAAAAGTATTGTTTCCATTTTGGTCATGTATTTGTATTTTTCTTTGTTCACAGCATACGGATCGGTAGAGTGCCTTGTGATAACAATATCTTTTGTGATGTCAAAGACTTCACCAGCAGGTAAATTCAACCCGGATAAAATACTGCCATTGTTTTTAGTTGATTTTAACCTGACGACATAGTCGAATAGTTTTTCTTCCACATGAGCAAAAAAATTGTAGTTTTCATAGCCTCTGTCAGCCGTAATGATAACAGGAAACCATTCCGGTAGACGTTCTGTCATAGTAACAACAGCTGCAAGCAGTCTATACCCTTTAAAAAGCTTGACATCTTGTGGAATAGAAGAAAATCTTTTAAAAAGTGTCGAAAAAGCTTCTGGCTTTATCTTTTGGCGTTGCTGAATGAACGCTGAAACAGAAGGAAAGTTGGAATCAAATTGAAAGTATTTGAGAAGTTCCTGTCCCAATGGAGCACTTCCCATAGATAAAATGAGTCTAATTACTGCGGAAAAACCAAGTTTTCGATGGCGTTTAAAATCCTTTTCTGGATTAACCGGTCCCCTCCTTTTGTTATTTTGGCGAAGTTTTGTAAAGTTTTATAAAGTTTTGTACTTTTTTGATGTGATTTGTTTCTCACATTGATTTTTCATTTATAGAGTAGTATAATAATAAGAATCATTAGGAATGAACAATCAATAAGTGCAGCGGTGATATGTCAATAGGTAATTGATAAAAAATGTGATTGTTTTTTGTCATAAATCCATAAAAATGGACACACCTACCCAAGCCCTGTCGACCAGTTTTTTTTAAATGAGCAGGGCGGACTCATCAGCAGATAGTAAAACTATTCTGCCGAACGATATAGACGATTGTCTTTGAGCAGTGCAAAGACCAACCGCACAAATTTACGGGCAGTTAATGCGAGTGCACGTTTGTGTTGATACCTGTTCACTTCCTTATATTTGGAGTGATAGAAGTTGCTGTACTCCGTGTCACATCTCACGAGAGACAAGGCGCCTTCACACAGGTAATATTTTAAAAGTCAGTTGCCGGATTGTATCTGTTTTGTGTTTTCAGCTTCAAAGTCACCAGACTGATGCTGTCTCCATGCAAGACCGGCATACTTACCGAGCTGTGATTGGCTCGGAAAACGGTTGATATCACCAATCTCCGCCATGATTCCGGCAGAAATAACGGGACCTATACCCGGAATGGATATCAACACATTTGACAGGAGTTCTGCTTGGGCGGTAATCTCCAAGATAAACCTCTTTGTTGATTCTACCGAAACGCAGGCAGTCAGGAATGATAAAGGAGTCCACATAATGATTCTTGGGCAGGTCATTGTATGCCTCTTTGAACTTTTTGACCTGCTTAGGATTGAGGACATGGATTTTCCGGTTGTAGGGTGTCAGAATGGCATCTTCCCTTAAGAAGTACACGAGATTGTCGCCATAAACAGAGGTGGCTTCGAGGCCGATAGTTACCGTGTCAAGGGAATGGGATGTTACAGAGGAAAAGATCCTTTTTACCATCTGAGCGGATCCGTCCTGCGAGTTAGCCACAGAGAAGTTGCTATGTTTACTGCCGTCAGGAAGCATCAGATAGACGACATTGGATTTGCTGCTCACATCAATACCGACGTAAAGTGGGTTCATGATATCACCTTCTTTCTATGTTGGATTTGAGTGTTCAATCGGCTTGGTAAAACCCATGATCACGGAGCATCGACACCCTCGCGTATAAGAATCCAGTCTGAGATGGATTGACGCGAACCATACTGCCAGATGGCAATCCATAGACTCAGACAAACAGCCAGCAGGTTTGAAGCTAACATCCGTGTCAGGGGAACAGACTCACTATGAAGCAACCATTTCTGGTTCAACAGGAGGTAACAGAACTATTACCTGATTGACACTAAGGAACAATTATACCATGGGCTTTACTAAGCCTATTGAACAAATTTTATTTAGTTATCAAGGTACATTTAATGTATCTAAAAGATATTATACGAGGAGGCATAGTAATGAGGAGAGAGACGCAGAGCAGGAAAAAGCACAAATCTGCTTACAAAAAGATTGGTGTACTTTTTTGTGCTTTTCTTTTGCTTATCATGAATATGTACCCGACCTGGGCATGTGATTTTGTTGCCAGCAATTATAACAGCGCTGACATTGAGTCCGTAGAAAATTCGGGAACGGAAACAGATGAAGAGGCATCTCCGGGTGTTTCGGAATCGGAAGATGAAGCTGTAGACACAGAGACACCGCCGGATGTTTCGGAATCAGAAGATGAGGGAGAACTTCCGGATTCCTCTGATGTAGAAGAAAATACGGGAGCTGATGAAGATGTATCTGAACCCGATGAGGGGGGCTCCGACACTGATGATGCGCTGGCATCTGGGCAGGATGATGAAAAGAGCAAACGTAAAGTTATGAAAGCCAGCGCGGAAGCTCGCGTATCAGCTGCAGAAAGCGGTTATGTTGTGACAGGCGGCGTTGAAGGCACAGACTACGAAGTTACCAATGCAGGTCAGGGTGGCAAGAATGTGCTGTTAATCAAAACGGACAAAAGTCTGACCATTAAAAATGCGAATCCAGCTGCAGCCAATGCCATCGGTATTCAAATTGCGCCGAATATTGAAGCGCATGTAACCCTGGCTGGCGTAAATATTCACAGTTATGCGCCGTTTAATTTGATGACGCCGACAGTATGTTACCTTACTCTGGCAGATGGAACGACAAATACTTTGGATGCGACAGGTTACGCAACTGCAGGGCTGCATTGCGGAGGTGGCTCTACTCTGTATATTGACGATAGTGTGCCAAACTGGGATACATATGGAGATATGGTAACACCGAAGAACGGCATGATCGGCGAGGATGTTACTTTGGCAAACGGCGACCAGTTAAAAGCCGGCGACTCTTTGCGCAGATTAAACAGTACGAATATCGGAAAACTGGTGGCAAGAGGCGGAGCTGCATCTGCCGGAATTGGTACAGGACCTATGGAAAACGGCGGCACCATGGTCTTTAATGGAGGCGACATTGATGCCAGAGGAACTACCGGCAGCGGACTTACTGATGCAGGCGCCGGCATCGGTATGGGAAGCGGAATAAAAAGACCAAGCTCCGGAGGTGACAAGGGCGCAAACGGGGGAACAATGATTTTCAATTCCGCCAAAGTTTATGCAAAGGGCGCTTATCATGCGGCAGGTATTGGAGCCGGATACAGCGCCGGCGCAGAATCACATCCGAAGCAGTGGGGCTCGGACCCGACCGACATAAGGAAAAACGGAACGGGCACCTGCGGTAATATCTTCATCAACGGAGGATATTTACAATCTGTGGGCGGCGCGCACGGAAATGCGTTTGGCGGCGCCTGCGGAACAACAGCTACAGGCAATACCATTAAGGTAACCGGAGGCACATTGCTTCCATATTCAGTAAGCGGCTGGAATGATATCGGCGGCGCCGGCGGAACGGTTATCGTTTCCGGCGGATCCGTAAACGGCGGAAAATTCCAAAGCAGTGACGGGAAAGCCTATGCAGATGATGCAAAGACAACAGAAGTAAAGATGGTTACCATTGACCTTGGTGGTGAAAAGGTTGGCGACCAGCCTCTCGGTGAGCGAGATGATGATATTGAAGAATGGGATTTATCTATCGGCGGCGCAAACTATCCTTACGGCGCGCCAAGTAAAACCGATAAAGGCAAGCTGTATCTATGGTTGCCGGCATCAGCTGCAGGCAAAGAAATCAAGGTTGATTTTGCAATATTCGATGGAACAGACAAGGTTTCATTTGAACCGTTTTATGTACCGGAAGTAGGCGACGGAAATACTGAGCTGAAGCGATATGTAGATTTTACGCTGCCGGAAGATTATGCGAAGAATCTCGTTAAAAAATATGACGGAAAACCTTTCGGAACATTAGATTTGACAAGCTATAATGACGGAAAAGGTATTTATACAGGGAAAAAAGACAATAAGTACTTACTCGATAACACGAAGATGGAGTATTCCTACCTGCAGTATGATAAGGAAATTGGAGCTGCCATTCCGAATACCGGAGGAGACCAGAGCCTGTCAGATGCAGGATATTATCTGTTGACTGTGACTTCTGGCGAATTTACTAAACCAGGCAGCGATTTTGCTAAGAGTTACTGGGGACATCGTGCAACTGGCTTTGCGGAGATTCAAAAAGTAAATTCAAAAACAACGATTAGCGCGACGAGAGCCGTAGTAGGCACAGAGTCGAGCAACACGATCGAGATTGTTGCGGACATTGTCAGCGCTGATGATACTGCTGTAACTTGTGGATATCCAACCGGCGAAGCGCAGTTTTATATTGACGGAAAGCCGTTAGGAAAACCGGTTAAGTTAGATCCTGACAGCAAAGACAATCCGGCTGAGATGACGGTTTCCCAAGAGAAAAAAGAAGACGAACGCAATCACACGGTGATAACCTATCATTATGTACCAAGCGCGGACGACTCCTGGATTCTGGATCCTATCGCAGGCAATAAACATAAAATCGAAATAAAGTATACACCTGACAAGAACTATTATGAAAGCAAAGCGTCAGCATCGCCGGATATTATTATCGTTCCGATTGACAATGCAAACTTTAAGGTAGAAGATGCAACTGATAAAGCGGTGAAAGTACAGATTCGGGATAAAGATACTTTAACCAAGAATTTTGATGATTTACTTGCGCATAAAGACGGCTATTACTACTTCCCGCTGGATATTACAACAGACAGTAAAGCGCCGTTTGAGTTTAGTTTTGTCAAAGGAGACAAGAACCTTGCGGAAATTATAGAAGAAAAGCAGCTGGACGGCAGCAAGCTGTACTATGTGAAAGTAAAGGGCAGCGGTACTGTAGACATTCAAGTGAAACAGCCTGCAACCAGCGCATATAAGGAAAGCAAACTGACTTTCACCTTAAAAGTCCCTCTTTACCATGGAAGCCCTGTGCCGGAAACTACAAAGAAAGCTGTGAATCTGTATTATCCGGACAAACCGGTAAAAGCCGGGGACACCATCAAGTATACGATTTCTACAACTAATAAAAAAATCGGTACAGTCTGGACGAATGTTATCGTATGGGATAAACTTCCGGAAATGCTGGAACTGCAGAAGGGCACCATCAAGTTACATAAGCCTGACGGCACAATCCAGATGATCCCGGACAACTATTTTGATGAAACCACCAGAATCCTAAAAGTACCTGCTGCAGATCAGGTTATGGGCGGTGAAGTTTATCAGGTAACCTTCCTGGCAAAAGTAGCAGACAGCTATACAGACGCGCAGAAAAACGAACTCAAGAATATCGCAACCGCATCCGGTTATGAATACAGTGGTGATCCGGATGATCAGGATGAAGTAAAACCGGGAGATTTTGATCCGGAGGATTATGACAAGCCGACGGGAACACCGGATGGCACGACAGGGATTACACCGGGAGATGATATCGAGGGCAAGCCGGGAAATCCCGCATATCCGGACGACGATGATAAAGACTATCCGGGACAGGGAACGCCAAGCGCGCCGTCACTGCCTGAAGAAATCGTTCCGGAAAGCCCGACCGAAGCAGATCTTACGCTTGTAAAAAATGCTGAAAATACTACAAGAGAGTCAGGAAAAGCAAGACCTGGTGATGTAATCAAGTACACGATTACAATCAGGAATACAATGCTGGGCAGCGTGTGGTATAATGCGGCAATTGTCGATCCGCTTCCGGCAGGGCTGGAACTGGATTCTACACAGCCGATTACTGTCATGAGAGATGGAAAAACAGTAAAAGAACTGCATAATGATACCGGAAAAAGAAATGATGGTTATGACGATAAAGAAAAGACGGTCGGTGTTTATGTAGGTGATCTTTACGGCGCTGAAAGTGCAACGGTAGAGTTTTATGCAATCGTAGGCACGGGAGAAGTGAAGAATATTGCAAAAGCATCCGGATTAACACCGGACGAAAAAGAAAAAACAGATACGCCTAAGGATCCGGGAACTCCAAAGGAGCCGGCAGATCAAGATCATCCAAACGATGGTGAATTAAAGCCTGAATCCAAACCGGTATCGCCGGAGAAACCGACTATACCGATTTTCCCGGAAGATCCAGACAATCCGGATAACCCGGACGATCCTGATAGTCCAGACAACCCGGACAAACCAACGGGACCACAGGGCGGCATCAATATTGACACAGATGGTGACGGCATTCCGGACATTAACATCGACATAGACGGTGACGGCGTTCCGGATATCAACATTGATACAGATGGTCACGGAAAAGCAGATATCAACATTGATACAGACGGTGACGGTATTGCGGACACCAATATTGATACCAATGGCAACTGGATTGCAGACGCCAACATTGTACAGACCTCTGACAGAAATAATTTGTTAGGATATGTATTGTTACTGGTTGGTACAGCTGGCGCTCTGATTGCAGTTTTGAAAAGGCGGAAATGTTAAAAATTGTTTTTATGAGAAAGCGGCCCTACTTTTGGTCAATGTCATTAAGTTAAGGTGGCATTGAGTAAACTGCTCTCAAAAAAACAAAAAACGGATATATCAAAGAAAAGGGTATGTCCGTTTTTTTAATATATTTTCTTCTATTCCACAAGATGTCAAGCTTTTTAAAGGGTATAGACTGCTTGCAGCTGTTGTTACTATGACAGAACGTCTACCGAAATGGTTTCCTGTTATCATTACGGCTGACAGAGGCTATGAAAACTACAATTTTTTTGCTCATGTGGAAGAAAAACTACTCGACTATGTCGTCAGGTTAAAATCAACTAAAAACAATGGCAGTATTTTATCCGGGTTGAATTTACCTGCTGGTGAAGTCTTTGACATCACAAAAGATATTGTTATCACAAGGCACTCTACCGATCCGTATGCTGTGAACAAAGAAAAATACAAAAACATGACCAAACAGGCAAGATTTGACTTTATTCCCAGCAGCAAGTACCCTGACTATGAAATGTCTATCCGTTTTTTGTTTTTTTGAGAGCAGTTTGCTCAATGCCACCTTAACTTAATGACATTGCATAGTATACTGCCTCCTTTTTTCTCTGTTTAACAGAGGTAAAGTTTTACATAACGAACTTTCTCTTGAAAAAGGGCATAGACTAAAGGAAAGAAGTGAATACAAAAGTTGACTTTTTCCATAGAAAAATGTACGATTAATTTCGGATGTCTTATATTGACAAGGTTTAAAATGGAGTTTATACTATTTCATATAATACATACCAAAAAAGTATGAAATGTAGAAGGGACATAAAATGGATTGGTTATTTATAGAACGAAACATACCTCTCTATATAGAGGCAACGAAACTGACGTTGGGAATCGGGGCTCTGGGCGTCGTGCTGTCAGTGATGATCGGATTCTTGTGTTCTATGGTCCGTTATTATAGAGTTCCTGTGCTGAACAGGGTTGTAGGAATTTATATAGAGCTTTCCAGAAATACGCCTCTGCTGATCCAGCTGTTTTTTCTGTACTATGGACTGCCCAAGATCGGAATTAAATTAAATGCTTTTGTCATCGCTGTGATCGGGCTGACGTTTCTCGGTGCCAGCTATATGTCAGAGGCTTTCCGCGGAGGGCTGGAGGCGGTCAATAAGATCCAGGAAGAATCCGGTTTGAGCATCGGGCTTACAAAGCCTCAGCTGATGCGTTATATTATACTGCCGCAGGCTTTGGCCATCGCCATGCCGTCGGTGGGGGCCAATGTGATCTTTCTTCTGAAGGAGACCTCGGTGTTCAGTGCAATTGCTCTTGCGGACCTTATGTTTGTGGCGAAAGACTTAATTGGCATGTATTATAAAACAAATGAAGCACTGTTTATGCTCGTCGTTGCATATTTAATCATTTTGCTTCCGATATCGGTTATTTTCAGTGTGTTAGAAAGGAAGGCTCGGTATGCTGGCTTCGGGAATTAATATTTTATTTGAAGGACAGAATATGGCACGGCTCATGTCCGGTTTGGCTGTGACCATTAAGATTGCCCTGATCGCAGTCGTGCTTTCATTGATATTCGGGGTGATATTCGGGATCATCATGACCTCAAAGAATTTAATTGTAAAAGCGGTCTGCCGGTTTTATCTTGAGGCTATCCGTATCATTCCGATTCTGGTGTGGCTGTTTTTATTTTACTTCGGACTCACAAGGGCCATGGGAATCCATCTGGAAGGTGAGTTTATCTCCATTGTAGTGTTTACCATGTGGGGAACTGCAGAGATGGGAGATATCGTGCGGGGAGCCGTGACTTCCATGCCAAAGCATCAGACGGAGAGCGGCCTGTCCCTGGGACTTACGAAAATGCAGATCTACCGCTACATTTTAGTTCCGCAGACCGTAAGAAGAGTACTTCCCGGTGCGATAAATCTTGCCACAAGGATGGTGAAAACGACATCACTCGTCGTGATCATCGGCGTGGTGGAGGTGCTGAAAGTCGGACAGCAGATCATTGAAGGAGGTATTTTAAATACGCCTGCGGCACCGCTCTGGGTCTATGGATTTATATTTTTCTTATACTTCATCCTCTGCTATCCGATTTCCATCGTGGCTAAGAGGCTGGAAGCAAAATGGCAAAGTTAGGAGTTAGCAAATGGGAAATGAGTTATTGAAGATCAGTCATCTGAAAAAAGCATTTGGGGAGACAGAGGTATTAAAAGATATCTCTTTTGATATAAATAAGGGAGAGGTAGTCGTTATACTGGGGCCTTCCGGATGCGGAAAGAGCACACTGCTTCGGTGTATCAACGGACTGGAAGAATTTCAGGACGGAGAGATCAGCCTGGACGGGCAGAGCCTTTCGGACGGGAAGGTGCCGTGGCATCTGATCCGCCAGAAGATCGGTATGGTATTTCAAAGTTATGATCTTTTTCCCCACATGACCATTCTGGACAATATCCTTCTCGGTCCTACGAAAGCACAGAAAAGAGACTCTAAAGAGGTAAAAGAGATGGCAGTTGCCCTGCTCAAAAGAGTCGGACTGGAAGAGAAGAAGGATGCCTACCCGAGACAGCTGTCCGGCGGACAGAAGCAGAGAGTCGCCATCGTCAGATCTCTCTGTATGAATCCGGAGATCATGCTGTTTGACGAAGTGACAGCAGCGTTAGATCCGGAGATGGTCAGGGAGGTCCTTGATGTTATGCTGGAACTGGCAAAGCAGGGAATGACGATGGCGATCGTGACCCACGAGATGCAGTTTGCGAAGGCTGTGGCTGACCGGGTGATCTTCATTGACGAGGGACGCATTGTGGAAGAAAATACTCCGAGAGAGTTTTTTGAACATCCGCAGACAGAACGGGCAAAGAAGTTTTTAAACATGTTTAATTTTGAGGAGATGAAAAAAGATGAAGAAATTTAGCAGGATCTTAGTAGTACTGGCAGTTCTCAGCATGGCTATGGGGCTGATGACGGGCTGCGGAAACAAAAAATCAGAAAAAAGCGACAATCAGTCTTCTGTAGAACAGATTAAGAAGAACGGGAAGATCAAGGTCGGTGTATTCAGTGACAAACCGCCGTTCGGATATGTAGATAAAAACGGAAAGAATCAGGGATACGATGTTGTACTTGCCCACCGTCTCGCAAAAGATTTGCTCGGAGATGAAAACAAGGTGGAATTTGTGCTGGTAGAAGCGGCGAGCCGTGTGGAATTCTTACAGAGCAACAAGGTAGACGTGATCCTCGCAAACTTTACGGTCACTGACGAGAGAAAAGAAGTCGTGGATTATGCACTTCCATATATGAAAGTTTCTCTCGGTGTGGTTTCTCCAAACGGAAAAGTTATTACCGATGTAAAACAGTTAAAAGGAAAGAAGCTGATCGTCAACAAGGGAACCACTGCGGAGACTTATTTCACACAGAAGTATCCGGATATTGAGCTTTTAAAATATGATCAGAATACGGAAGCTTTCAACGCATTAAAGGACGGCAGAGGAGCCGCGCTGGCACATGACAATACACTGGTATATGCATGGGCAAGGGAGAATAAAGGATTTACCACTGGGATCAAATCTCTCGGCGAACATGATTTTATCGCACCGGCTGTCAAAAAGGGAAATGATGATCTGAAGAGCTGGATCGATGATGAGATTACCAAACTTACGAAGGAAGGATTCTTTGAGAAGGACTATAAGAAGACCCTGCTTCCGGTTTACGGAAAGACGGTTGAGGCTGACACAGTTATCATGAACGAAAAAGAATTAAAAGAATATAAGTAAGACAAAGACCGATCAGGAAACTCCGGAGAGTGTCCTGGTCGGTTTCTTTGCTGAGTTCCTGCATGAAATATTTTGGAGTCACAAGTATAGGGAAGAACTATGACCTGACGGAGGTGTTGCCGGAATAAATTACGGAACCTCAGGAAACACAATAAATATAAAAAAACTGGTTGACGTTTTCGGCACCATATGATATATTACTAAAAGTATCACTGCCGAAGACAGCAGGTGCCGTATGGCGTAACGAAGAACGGCCTGCCGAGGATGATAATTAGTATTGGACTAATTGTGTCTTTTGTCTTGCGGACAAAAGACTTTTTTTATATTCAGATCCACGCGGCGGTACACTAAAATAAATCAAGGAGGTGCACCATTTCATCATGGCAAAAGTAGAATTAAAACAACCTATCGTTAACGAAATCAAAGAATTGCTTACAGATGCTCAGTCAGCAGTTTTAGTTTCTTACCGCGGTATCTCTGTAGAAGAAGATACAGCAATGCGTAAGGAATTAAGAGAAGCAGGTGTAGAGTACAAGGTATACAAAAATACAATGATTCGTTTTGCGGTAAAAGATACGGAATTCGAACCGTTGACTGCTGACCTTACCGGACCGACTGCGATGGCTGTTTCCAAAACAGACGCAACTGCACCGGCAAGGATCTTGGCAAAATACGCAAAGAACATTGAAGTATTCAACCTGAAATCTGCAGTTGTAGAAGGAACATTCTACGACAAAGACGGCGTACAGGTTATCGCAAGCATTCCGTCAAGAGACGAATTACTTGCGAAATTCCTCGGAAGCATTCAGTCTCCGATTACCAACTTTGCTCGTGTTATTAAACAGATCGCAGAGAAAGACGGAGAAGCTCCGGCAGAAGAAGCAACAGAAGCTGCTGAATAATCGACGGTTTACATTAAATTAATTATTAGGAGGAAATAAAAATGACAACTCAGGAAATCATTGAAGTTATTAAAGGTTTATCAGTATTAGAATTAAATGAATTAGTAAAAGCATGCGAAGAAGAATTCGGTGTATCTGCAGCAGCAGGTGTTGTAGTAGCAGCAGGCGGAGCAGCAGACGGTGCAGCAGCTGAAGAAAAAGATGAATTCGACGTAGAGCTTACAGAGATCGGCGGAGCTAAGGTTAAAGTTATCAAAGTCGTTCGTGAAGTAACTGGCTTAGGATTAAAAGAAGCAAAAGAATTAGTTGACGGAGCTCCTAAAGTGATCAAAGAAGCTGCATCTAAAGCAGAAGCAGAAGATATCAAAGCTAAATTAGAGGGCGAAGGGGCAAAAGTAACTTTAAAATAGTTCTTTGTTCAATATCTAATGTAAGAAAACTTCATGAAAGAATCGGACTGGTTTGGCCAGCCGATTCTTTTTGCGTCTATTGAAATTTGTGCTTGACATGGCATAGACACTGTGGTATTATTAAGCGATGCTTTAATATGGGATTGTATGCCCATAGCCAAGCCTTTTTTTCGTTATATAAATTGTGAGAGATTCGCACAATCAGAAGTAGTATATAAACCATGTAGAAATCAAGAGGTGAACACGTCCATGGAAAAAAACAGAATTCAACCAATGAAATCGGGTACGAGCATAAGGATGAGTTATGCGAGACAAGATGACGTCTTGGAAGTACCGAACCTTATTGAAATTCAAAAGGACTCTTACAACTGGTTCTTGGGGGAAGGACTCAAAGAGGTATTTGAGGACATTTCTCCAATTGGGGATTACAGCGATCAGCTTAGCCTGGAATTCATCGATTTTAAGCTGTGCAGGGATGATATCAAGTATTCCATCGAAGAGTGTAAGGAGAGGGATGCCACATATGCCGCTCCGATGAAGGTGAAAGTAAGACTTCATAATAAGGAAACGGATGAAATCAAACAGCACGACATTTTCATGGGCGACTTACCTTTGATGACAGATACAGGTACATTTGTGATCAACGGAGCGGAACGTGTTATTGTCAGTCAGCTGGTGCGTTCTCCGGGTATCTACTATGGAATTGCCCACGATAAGATCGGTAAGAAATTATACTCTGCCACAGTGATTCCAAACCGTGGTGCATGGCTTGAGTACGAGACAGACTCCAATGACATTTTCAATGTGCGTGTGGACCGTACAAGGAAAGTGCCGATCACTGTATTGATCCGTGCCCTCGGAATCGGAACCAATGCAGAGATCAAAGAATTATTCGGAGAAGAGCCGAAGATTCTTGCGAGTATGGAGAAAGATCCGTCTGACAACTATGAGGACGGTTTATTAGAGTTATACAAAAAGATCCGTCCGGGTGAGCCTTTGTCTGTGGACAGTGCAGAGAGCCTGATCAACAGCATGTTCTTTGACCCGAGACGCTATGATCTGGCAAAAGTAGGACGCTACAAGTTCAATAAAAAGCTGGCATTCAGGAACCGCATCACAGGCCATATGTTGGCAGAGGATGTGATCGATACTTCCACAGGGGAGATCCTTGCGGAAGCGGGAACAGAAGTTACGCTGGAACTGGCGGATAAGATCCAGAATGCCGCTGTTCAGAGTGTGCTGATCCAGACCGAATTCGGCAATACAAAAGTATTATCTAATATGACCGTAAACCTGGCCGAATATGTAGACTTTGATCCGGAAGAACTTGGCATCCACGAGAATGTATTTTACCCTGTGCTGGAGAAGATTCTGGCAGAAGGTTTAAGCGGTGACGAATTAAAAGCGGCAGTGAAAAAGAACATTCACGACCTGATTCCGAAACACATTACAAAGGAAGATATTTTAGCTTCTATTAACTATAATATGCATCTGGAATACGGCATCGGAAACCATGATGATATTGACCACTTAGGCAACCGCCGTATCAGAGCGGTGGGAGAACTGCTGCAGAACCAGTACCGAATCGGTCTTTCCAGGCTGGAAAGAGTTGTCCGAGAGAGAATGACGACCCAGGATATCGAGACCATCACACCTCAGTCTCTGATCAATATTAAACCGGTGACCGCGGCAGTGAAGGAGTTCTTCGGAAGCTCCCAGCTTTCTCAGTTCATGGATCACAACAATCCGCTGTCTGAGCTGACACATAAGCGTCGTCTGTCTGCATTGGGTCCTGGAGGATTGTCCAGAGACCGTGCAGGATTCGAGGTGCGTGACGTACACTACTCCCATTATGGAAGAATGTGTCCGATCGAGACCCCGGAAGGTCCGAACATCGGTCTGATCAACTCTCTGGCGACCTATGCAAGGATCAACGAGTATGGATTTATTGAGGCTCCATATCGTGTATTGGATAAGACGGATCCTGAGAATCCGGTCGTTACGGACAATGTTGTATACCTTACCGCGGATGAAGAAGATAATTTTGTTGTAGCTCAGGCGAATGAGCCTCTGGATGAGGACGGACATTTCGTTCACGCCCATGTATCCGGCCGTTTCCGCGAAGATACTTCAGAATTCGATAAAGCAAATCTGGATCTGATGGATGTATCCCCTAAGATGGTATTCTCAGTGGCTACGTCAATGATCCCGTTCCTTGAAAATGACGATGCGAACCGTGCGCTGATGGGGTCCAACATGCAGCGTCAGGCTGTTCCGCTGCTCTCTACAGAGGCACCTGTGGTGGGAACCGGTATGGAGTCCAAGGCTGCCTTTGACTCCGGCGTATGTATCGTGGCCAAGAACGACGGAGTGGTAGAGAAATCCACCAGCACAAAAATCATTGTGCGCAGAGACTCCGACGGCGGCAAAGACATTTACAATGTAATCAAATTTGCAAGGAGCAACCAGGGGAACTGTATGAACCAGCGTCCGATCGTTTTCGAGGGGGACCGTGTGAAAAAGGATGATATCCTGGCAGACGGAGCGTCCACAAAGAGCGGAGAGATGGCTCTTGGCAAAAACCCTCTGATTGGATTTATGACCTGGGAAGGTTATAACTACGAGGATGCCGTCCTGTTAAGCGAGCGCCTGGTACAGGAAGATGTGTATACTTCTGTTCACATCGAAGAGTATGAGGCAGAAGCCCGTGATACGAAACTTGGACAAGAAGAGATCACAAGGGACCTGGCAGGCTTAAGCGAAGACGTATTAAAAGACCTGGATGAAAACGGTATTATCCGTATCGGAGCAGAAGTCCGTGCGGGAGACATCTTAGTCGGAAAAGTAACTCCGAAGGGAGAGACAGAACTGACGGCGGAGGAACGCCTGCTCCGTGCCATCTTCGGTGAGAAGGCAAGGGAAGTCAGAGACACCTCTTTAAGGGTTCCTCACGGAGCTTACGGTGTCGTTATGGATACCAAGATCTTTACAAGAGAAAACGGAGACGAACTGCCTCCTGGAGTAAATAAAACAGTCCGTGTCTATATCGCACAGAAGAGAAAGATTTCTGTGGGAGATAAGATGGCCGGCCGTCACGGTAACAAGGGTGTTATTTCCCGTATCCTTCCGGTGGAGGATATGCCGTACCTTCCGAACGGACGTCCGCTGGATATCGTGTTGAACCCGCTGGGTGTGCCATCACGTATGAACATCGGGCAGGTGCTGGAGATCCATCTGTCCCTTGCGGCAAAAGTATTAGGATTTAACGTTGCAACTCCGGTATTCAACGGAGCTGACGAGGATGATATTGCTGTCACACTGGAAATGGCCAATGATTTTGCCAACACCAGCTGGGAAGATTTCGAGGCGAAATGGAAAGACCGCGTTGACGATAAAGTGATTGAATATTTAAGAGAAAATCAGGATCACAAAAAGGATTGGGAAGGCGTGCCGTTCGACAGAACCGGAAAAGTAAGGCTGAGAGACGGACGTACCGGTGAAGAGTTTGACAGCCCTGTTACGATCGGATTCATGCACTACCTGAAACTCCACCATTTGGTTGATGATAAGATCCATGCACGATCAACAGGACCGTACTCTCTGGTTACTCAGCAGCCGCTGGGAGGTAAGGCGCAGTTCGGCGGACAGCGCTTCGGAGAGATGGAAGTTTGGGCCCTGGAAGCATATGGGGCATCCTATACACTGCAGGAGATCCTGACAGTGAAATCCGATGATGTCATCGGACGTGTGAAGACATACGAAGCGATCATCAAAGGCGATAACATTCCTGAGCCGGGTATTCCGGAATCCTTCAAGGTATTGCTGAAAGAATTTCAGTCTCTGGCATTAGATGTCAAGGTACTCGATGAAAATGCGGAGGAAGTCGAGATCAAGGAAAATGTAGACCTGGCTGACACCAATCAGGATCTGAAACCGATGATCGAAGGCGACAGCGTATTTAATAATTATGAAGAAAACGAAGATTCCCTGGGAGCTTTAGGATTTAAAGAGGGGAACTTTGAAGATGGCGAAGACACTACTATTTCATAGAAGTGCAGATATAAGGAAGGAGCAACCTTAATGATAGGATCAAGCAACGAATATTCAAATCATAAAATTGCCTTTGATGCAATTAAGATCGGGTTGGCTTCCCCGGAAAAGATCCGAGAGTGGTCCAGGGGAGAAGTAAAAAAACCTGAAACCATCAATTATCGTACCTTGAAGCCTGAAAAAGACGGTCTTTTCTGTGAGAAGATATTCGGGCCGAGCAAAGACTGGGAGTGTCACTGCGGTAAATATAAAAAAATCAGATATAAAGGTGTTGTCTGTGACCGATGCGGAGTTGAGGTGACAAAAGCCAACGTCCGCCGTGAGCGTATGGGACACATCGAACTGGCAGCTCCGGTTTCCCATATCTGGTACTTCAAAGGGATTCCGAGCCGTATGGGACTGATCTTGGATATTTCTCCGAGAAGTCTCGAAAAAGTATTGTATTTCGCCTGCTATATTGTGCTGGACGCAGGAGAGACGGATCTGGCTTACAAACAAGTATTGACAGAAAAAGAATACAGAGATGCCTATGATAAATACGGCAGTTCTTTCCGCGTGGGAATGGGAGCCGAATCTATTAAGGAACTGCTGGAGGCCATCGACCTTCCGGCAGAGGCAAAATCTTTAAAAGACGAATTTAAGACGGCCACAGGACAGAAAAGGGCAAGAATCGTAAAACGCCTGGAAGTCGTAGAAGCCTTCTTAAACTCTGAAAATAATCCTGAGTGGATGATCCTTGATGTAGTACCGGTCATTCCTCCGGATATCCGTCCGATGGTACAGCTGGACGGAGGACGTTTTGCTACTTCTGACCTGAATGACCTTTACAGAAGGATCATCAACAGAAATAACCGTCTGAAACGTCTGCTGGAACTCGGGGCTCCGGATATCATTGTGAGAAATGAGAAACGTATGCTTCAGGAAGCGGTAGATGCATTGATCGATAACGGCCGCCGCGGACGTCCGGTTACAGGACCGGGTAACCGTGCGCTGAAATCCCTTTCCGATATGCTGAAAGGTAAACAGGGACGTTTCCGCCAGAACCTGCTCGGAAAACGTGTTGACTACTCAGGACGTTCTGTTATCGTCGTCGGGCCGGAACTGAAAATTTACCAGTGCGGTCTTCCGAAAGAGATGGCCATCGAGCTGTTTAAACCGTTTGTAATGAAAGAGCTGGTGGAGAGAAAACTTTCCCATAATATAAAATCTGCCAAGAAGATGGTAGAGAAGCTCCAGCCGGAGGTTTGGGATGTGCTGGAAGATGTCATCAAAGAACATCCGGTTATGCTGAACCGTGCACCGACACTGCACAGACTTGGTATCCAGGCGTTTGAGCCGATCTTAGTAGAAGGTAAGGCAATTAAGCTGCATCCGTTGGTATGTACCGCTTACAATGCCGATTTCGACGGTGACCAGATGGCTGTCCATCTGCCTCTGTCCGTGGAAGCACAGGCTGAGTGCCGTTTCCTTCTGCTGTCACCGAACAATCTGCTGAAACCTTCCGACGGAGGTCCGGTAGCCGTTCCTTCACAGGATATGGTTCTCGGTATTTACTATCTGACTCTGGAAAAAGAGGGAGATAAGGGAGAAGGCAAATACTTTAAATCAGAAAATGAGGCATTTCTTGCCTACGAGAATAAAGCTATTACCCTGCACGCAAGGATCAATGTAAGGCGTACAAAGGTTGACAAAGACGGAAATAAGATTTCCAAGGTCGTACAGTGTACACTCGGAAGAATTTTATTTAACGAGATCATCATGCAGGATCTGGGATTTGTAGACAGATCCAATCCGGAAAACGCACTGGATTTAGAGATCGACTTCCATGTAGGAAAGAAACAGTTAAAACAGATCCTCGACAAATGTATCAATATCCACGGCGCTACAAAGACGGCCGAAGTGCTTGACGATATCAAGGCACTGGGATACAAATACTCTACAAGAGGAGCCCTGACCGTTTCTATTTCAGACATGACAGTGCCGGAAGAGAAAAAGGAAATTCTTGCAGGAGCACAGGATCAGGCTGAGTTCATCAACAATCAGTTCAAACGCGGTCTCATGACAGAAGAAGAGCGCTACAAAGCGGTTGTCAAGACATGGTTTGACGCCGATGATGTCCTGACTGACAAACTGATCACAGGATTAGATAAATATAACAATATTTTCATGATGGCCGATTCCGGAGCCCGTGGTTCCAATCAGCAGATCAAACAGCTGGCCGGTATGCGTGGGCTGATGGCCGATACGTCAGGACGTACCATCGAACTGCCGATCAAGTCCAATTTCCGTGAAGGTCTGGACGTACTGGAATACTTTATCTCCGCTCATGGTGCGAGAAAGGGACTTTCCGATACGGCCTTAAGAACTGCCGATTCAGGTTATCTGACAAGACGTCTTGTAGACGTATCGCAGGATCTGATCATCAGGGAAGCAGACTGTGGACTGGATGCGGACGGACAGATTCCGGGCATGTATGTGGAGGCGTTCATGGACGGACAGGAAGTCATCGAAAGTCTTCAGGACCGAATCACAGGGCGTTATGCCGCAGAAGAGATCAAACATCCTGAGACAGGAGAAGTTCTTGTAAAGTCAAATCACATGATCACTCCGAGAAGGGCCAAGACCGTTATCGATGCAGGTCTTACAAAGGTCAAGATCAGGACGATGCTGACCTGTCAGTCACAGGTGGGATGCTGTGCAAAATGCTACGGTTCCAACATGGCTACCGGTCAGGCGGTACAGGTGGGAGAGGCAGTCGGTATCATCGCGGCCCAGTCCATCGGTGAGCCTGGTACACAGCTGACCATGCGTACGTTCCATGCCGGAGGAGTTGCAGGTGATGATATCACACAGGGTCTTCCGCGTATCGAAGAGCTCTTCGAGGCAAGAAAGCCGAAAGGTCTTGCCATCATCTCTGAGTTTGCAGGAAAAGTGCAGATCAAAGATACGAAGAAGAAGCGGGAAGTTGTCATCACCAACAAAGAAACCGGAGATATGAAGGCCTATCTGATTCCTTACGGTTCCAGGCTGAAAGTCATGGAAGGACAGGAAGTGGAAGCCGGAGACGAGCTGACCGAAGGTTCTGTCAATCCGCATGACATCTTAAAGATTAAAGGTATCCGCGCTGTTCAGGATTACATGATCCGTGAAGTGCAGAGAGTATACCGTCTGCAGGGTGTAGATATCAACGACAAGCACGTAGAAGTCATCGTCCGCCAGATGCTGAAGAAAGTCCGCATCGAAGAAGGTGGAGACAGCGACTACCTGCCTGGCGCCATGATTGACGTGCTGGAATTTGAAAAGACAAACAGGGAGCTGGAAGAGAGAAACTTAGAGACTGCGAAGGCAGAACAGATTATCCTCGGTATTACCAAGGCATCTCTTGCCACAGACTCTTTCTTATCCGCAGCGTCATTCCAGGAGACCACGAAAGTCCTCACCGATGCGGCTATCAAAGGAAAGGTCGATCCATTGGTCGGATTGAAGGAAAATGTTATCCTCGGAAAACTGATCCCGGCAGGAACCGGAATGAAACGGTACCGCAATGTAAAAATTAACACAGAGGAAGAAGAACTGACACTCGAAGACGAAATCGATTTCGAATAAGGTCTTAAAAGCTCCCGTCCCTGCACTTTGCAGGGACGGGAGCTTTCTGAATAAAGAATAACTATTTTGTAAAAATAAAAAGCCTTACGGATTTTCAGAGATGCAAACTGAAAATCCGTAAGGCTTTTTTGTATTATTTTCATTTCTTAATTGTTTTTGGATTTACTCGGTCTTGTTTTGGCTTTCCAGCCTGATTTTACTCAAATAGCGATAAATGCTGGCCGGAGAGCAGGATAGTTTTTGTGCAATAATGGGGACTACACCCTTAAGCATAAAAAGGCCTTTCTCATCCAGGAGCTGAAGAATCTTTAATTTTTCTGTCTGAGTCAATCGGTCTGCAGGAACCTGCAAGGTGTTTACAACCGATAATAGCGCATCTTCGGTAGCGGCAGAGATACTGTTATAAAAAGTTTCCTGTTCGCTATCTCCGTTATCCGAGGCTAACGGAGTTGTATTGATGGCGATATTTTGGGTGACGTACTTATTGGGATGGCATAAAGCAAAGACTTGTTCGGAAATATCCCGGAAGCGGCTATCATCAAAGTTAATGCACAGCAATCCTATCAGTTTACCTTGACCGTCTTTGATATACAAGGTAGAACAGCGCAGGATTTTGCCATTAGCAGACTGACCCCTGTAATTCAACTTCCAGTCTTGAGTTGTATAGGATTTTTCTGCAATTGTCTGCATTGCCATATTGGTCAAGGGGGCATCCATATCACGACCGCTGATGTGTTTATTGGCGATAGCTATAATGGCAGGCTGCTTGAGTGTCAAATCATGAAGTACAATTTCATAATCGGGACCCAGAGTATTCCCTAAAAATTTGACCAATGGTATATAGTGGCGAAGGATATCGTTTGTCATTTATTTCACTTCCTAGCGTTCATTAAATTGTAGTCATTATACCATTTCTGCGAAGGAGAGGCAATAAAAAATTCTCAATAATAATAAAGTTAGAACGATGATAGTTGTCCAAACGAGGGGAATTTGCACAAATTTTGTGAAAAAAATAAAGAAAAATATAATAATGTGACAAAAAATGTTGACAATAAAATATTATACTGATAATATTTTATTATAATTAAGGAGGTGACATATGAAACGGGTTATTAGTACAAACAAAGCACCTGCAGCCATTGGACCATATTCGCAGTGCATTGCAGCAGGAGGAATCGTAATTACGTCCGGTCAATTACCGATTGATCCGGATACCGGTACATTTCCTCAAGGCATTGAAGCACAGACCAGACAATCTCTGATGAATTGTAAAAATGTTCTGGAAGCAGCCGGTGTTTCTATGGATCATGTAATTAAGACAACAGTTTTTCTCAGTGATATGAATCATTTTGCAGTTTTCAACACTGTGTATGCAGATTTTTTTGCAAATAGCTGTCCGGCTCGCAGTGCTGTGGAAGTTGCCAGGCTGCCTAAGGATGCATTGGTAGAGATTGAATGTATTGCCATAGGATAAAGACCAAGTTACAGTTGATTGAATAATTTATGTTTAATAATCTCTCGGAATCCTGAGTGATTATTATCGGCAACAGCCGAGAAACGTACTTTGAAAAGTAAATATTATTTAAAACAGAAAAAAGAACATAGAAAATAGACATAACTGTCGCTATGCCTGAAAA
>NZ_NQOG01000011.1 GCF_002270485.1 Anaerostipes hominis (ex Lee et al. 2021)
CGACTTACCTCACCGTGCTTTGTAGTATAGCTTCTTTAAAAACTATTTTATCAGCAATGTGGAAAAGTGAAAGACTTTCATTACTATTTGTGCCGCCGACTTGGCGGCGGAATGGAGATTATTATGAAAGGGGGAAACATGAAATTAATAATTCACGATCTGAACGAAGAAGAAGTCAAAAATTTATTTTCTGAACCGGATGAAGATGTGGTCCTGATAGGAAATAAAGGGGAAATCCGTAATTGTATCGGCTGTTTCGGATGCTGGATCAGGACTCCGGGCAAATGTATTATAAGAGACCGGTATGGTGACATGGGAGAGCTGCTTGCCCGGTGTGAGGAGGCTGAGATTATCAGCCGGTGCTGTTACGGAGGCTACAGTCCTTTTGTGAAAAATGTGCTGGACCGGAGTATCCCTTATCTGCATCCGTATTTTGAGATTAAGAATGGCGAAATGCACCACAGGCAGAGATACGAGAAAATATTAAAATTAAAAGTGGGATTTTACGGAGAGTGTATATCAGAAGATGAGAAGTGGACCGCAGAGGAGCTTGTTAAGGCCAACGCAGTCAATTTGTATGCACAGGTGGAAGGAATACGGTTTGTGAAAACACCGGATGAGTTAGGAGGAAGGTAACATGAAGATCGTATGTATCAACGGAAGTCCCAAGCCTTCTGGAAGCAGTTCCGGAGTGATTTTAAAGGAATTAAAAAACTTGCTGAAGGGGCTGGATATCAAAGAGATCTCCGTGCGAAAGCCGGAATTAACTGAAGAAATGAAAGCAGCAGTCATGGACAGTGAGTGTCTTGTGTTTGCGTTTCCTCTTTATGTGGACAGTATACCTTCTCATCTGACGGCTGTGCTGCGGCAAATGGAAAAATTATTTCAGGAAACTGAGGCTGACAGGATGGTCTATGCGATTGTAAACTGTGGATTTTACGAAGGATATCAAAATCATATTGCCCTAAACATTATGAAGTGCTGGTGTAAGAAAGCAGGTCTCTCATGGGGACAGGGCCTTGGCATCGGCGGTGGAGGAATGATCCCCATGCTTTCTGATATACCGGAAGGAAAAGGAATCAAGAAAGATTTCTCCGCTGCGCTGAAAGAGATGGCGTGCAGTATCAGCACCGGGCGGAAAGCCGAAGACCGGTTTGTTTCTCCGGGGATACCGAGAATCATGTATAAGCTGGCTGGCCAGATGGGATGGAGAAAACAGATCAAAGAAAATGGACTTTCAGTAAAGGAACTGTCCAGAAGGATTTTAAAATAAGTATTTTACGGGGGACTGGATCATGAGAAGAAAAGACAGGGAAATCACAGATCCTGCAAAGATCAGGGCAATTATTTCGGCGTGCAGCTGCTGCAGGCTGGGATTTGCGGATGGAGAAAGCGTCTATATCGTGCCTTTAAGTTTTGGATACTGTGAGGATGGCGAAAAGAGGACTTTTTATTTCCACAGTGCAGGTGAGGGCAGAAAAATTGAATTGATCTCCAAAAATCCCTGTGCAGGGTTTGAACTGGATACAAATTATAAGCTGAATGAGAGTACAAAAGCCTGCGGCTATTCCGCCCGGTTTCAGAGTGTTGTAGGAAGCGGAAATGTATCATTTGTGGAAGATACGAATGAAAAAAGAAAGGCACTTTTGGCTATTATGTATCAAAACACCGGGAAAGAAGAGTGGGAGTTTTCAGAGGAAATGTTTGACGCAGTGTGTACTTTTAAGCTGGAAGTAAGTGAGATGTCCTGTAAGGAGCATTCCTAAAACCAAAAATGTAAAATATTTCTAAAAAATTAAAGAAGGGTATACCACACCCGGGGAAATTGTTATATAATAGCAGTATTCATGAAAACCAGATGTTGATGGAGAAGGTATATGGACACTTTAGAATATTTAACAAAAGAGGTACAAAAGTTTTGTGAGGACAGAGACTGGGATCAGTTTCACGGGCCAAAGGATCTGGCCATCGGGTTGTCAACCGAGTCCAATGAGCTTCTGGATCTGTTCCGGTTCAAATCAGAGGAGCAGATGGGGGAGATGATGGATCGGGATACAGCACGGGAACGCATATCGGAAGAACTTGCGGATGTGTTTTTCTTCCTTCTCCGCTTTTCTCAGATGTATGAATTTGATTTGAAAGATTCTCTCCTTGCTAAAATTGAAAAAAACGGAGAGAAGTATCCCGTGGATAAAGTAAAAGGAAAGAATTTAAAGTATACGGAGTTAAAAACGACTACAGAATGAAAGGTTACATATGGAGGATGCACGCGGATTACTGAAACAATATTTCGGATTTGATGACTTCCGGGAAGGCCAGAAGCCTTTAATCGACGCGGTCTTAGAGGGGCGGGATGTTCTTGGGATCATGCCCACGGGCGCCGGGAAGTCTCTCTGCTTTCAGATCCCTGCCCTGATGATGCCCGGGATTACGCTGGTTGTTTCACCTTTGATCTCTCTGATGAAGGATCAGGTGGGAGCATTGAATCAGGCCGGGATACATGCAGCTTTTCTGAACAGTTCATTGAGCATGGGACAGTATAGAAAAGCCCTGGATCTGGCACGGGAAGGCAGGTATAAGATCATATACGTGGCTCCGGAGCGGCTGGAGACAGAGGGATTTTTACGGTTTGCTCTTTCGCCCGGCGTGGATATTTCTTTTTTGGCTGTGGATGAAGCACACTGTGTATCTCAGTGGGGACAGGATTTCCGTCCCAGCTATTTAAAGATTCTCTCCTTTTTGGAGAAGCTGCCGAGGCGTCCGGTTTTAGGGGCGTATACGGCTACGGCCACTGTGGAGGTAAAAGAGGATGTCCTGGATATCCTAAATCTGAGAGACCCGCTGGTCGTGACAACAGGATTTGACCGGGCAAATCTGTTCTTTGGAGTTAAGAAGCCCAGAGATAAATACCGGGAATTAGAATCCTATTTAAGAGAGAAAGAAGAAAAAATGCCGGGAAGCAGCGGCATTGTGTACTGCCTTTCCAGAAAAAGTGTGGAAGAAGTATGTTATCAGCTCAGAGAAGCAGGATTTTCGGTGACCAGATACCATGCGGGACTGTCGGATACAGAACGGCGTGAGAATCAGGATGACTTTATTTATGACCGGAGACAGATCATGGTGGCAACCAATGCGTTCGGCATGGGTATTGATAAACCGGATGTGCGTTTTGTCATTCATTATAATATGCCGAAGAATATGGAAAGCTATTATCAGGAAGCCGGAAGGGCAGGACGAGACGGGGAGCCTGCAGAATGTATCCTGTATTTTGGAGCCGCCGATCAGAGGACCAATCGTTTTTTGATTGAACATGGAGAGGATAATCAGGAACTGGATGAGGAGACCCGCAGGATCGTGATGGGAAAGGATCTGGAACGGCTGAAACAGATGACTTTTTACTGTGCGTCCAGCGGCTGTCTGCGGCATTATATCCTTGATTATTTCGGAGAAGACAGCGGCACGGAATGCCAGAACTGCAGCAATTGTTTAGAAGAGTTTGACCTTTCGGATGTGACAGAACAGGCAGCGGCGGTTGTCAGATGTATCGAAAGCTGTCATAGAAATTTCGGAATCAATCTGATTGTGGATGTCCTGAGAGGGGCAGACAATCAAAAGATTCGTCAGAGGGGCCTGGAGGATAACCCGGAATATAAGGCATTGGCCGGAATGACAGTTCCGAGTCTGAAACAGCTGATGAATGAGATGATGATGCAGGGATTTCTGAATCTGAGCAATGACGACTATCCGGTATTGGAACTGACAGACCGGTCCGAAGAACTTTTGAGCGGTGAAAAACTTGTCATAAAAGTTCCGAAGAGAGAAGAAAAACAGGCGCCGAAAGCCAGGAAAAAGAAGGCCGGAGCCGCTTCTGCTCTGGAAGAAAAAGATCTGGGTCTGTTCGAGGAACTCAGAAAGCTTCGTATGGAGATCGCAAAGGAGGAGAAGATACCGCCGTATATGGTATTTTCGGATAAGACGCTGGCAGGCATGAGTGAGGCAAGGCCGCAGACTCTGGATGAGATGCTTAATATAAGCGGAGTGGGACAGTTTAAGCTTGAAAAATACGGGGAGAAGTTTCTTGAGAGTATTAAAAAGTATGAAGAATAAGAAAGACAGAGAACTGAAGGAGGAGATGAAATGGCTGTCAGAAAGATCCGTACCGGAAATGATCCGATATTAAAGAAGAAGTGTAAGACGGTGCCTGAGGTGGATGACAAGGCAAGGCAGCAGCTTGAAGATCTCATGGATACTCTGCACAGTGCAGAGAACGGGGCGGCACTGGCTGCGAACCAGGCCGGTATTCTCAGGAGAATGATCGTCATTGACTATGAAGGGTATTATTTAAAACTGGTAAATCCTATAATCGTTGAGAGCAGCGGGTCACAGGAGTGTGTGGAAGGCTGTTTGAGTTTTCCAAACCGTTTCGGTAAAACTATTCGCCCGGCCAAAGTGACGGTAGAAGCGCTGGATGAACACGGACATGAAGTATCTTATACGGTGGAAGGTGAGATGGCAAAGTGTTTCTGCCATGAGATCGATCATTTGGATGGAGAAGTATTCATAGATAAAGTATATGAATACGTAGGAATCGATGAGTAAAGAAAAGGTCCTCGTATTGTTCGGTGACTCTCTCACCGACTACTTTCCTATGGAATTGTTTCAAGATGTGGAGGCGCAGGTTTATAACAGAGGTGAAGAGGGCAATACAGTGCCGGAGATGGCTGCCAGGGCAGAGATGGATGTGGTTTCGCTGAAACCGGATTTAGTTCTAATGCAGGGCGGGGCCAATGATTATCTGCTTCCTTTTTACCGGGGCGCAGAGGTGGTAGCCGGTCAGCTGTTGAGGACGGCAGAGCGGATTTTGGAGAAACTTCCGGGGACAAGGATTTGTATCGAATCACTGTACCCTATGTATACAAAAAAGACAGGAAATGCGCTTCCTTTCTGGTCAGAAGGGAAGTCAAACGAAGAGATACAGGCTGTTAATTCAGAAATTGAGAGACTTTGCGGGGAAAAAGAAATTCCATATGTGGATGTTTACCGGGAATTGATCGGGGAGGATGGAGAACTGCCGCTTTCTTATACGGTGGATGGTGTTCATCTCAGCAGAGAGGGATATGAACAGGTGTGGAAGGTATTGTCCCAAGTGTTGATAGCGGAAAAATTCCTGAGATAGAATTGTGGATAAAATGTGCCTGAGACGGAAAAGGAGAAAAATATGGGAGAAAAAAGGCTTTCAGACAGTGCGGCAGAGGAAATTCTTGCAATGATCACGGTTGAGAAACGGTTTTTGCCCGGTGATAAACTGCCCAATGAAAATGAACTCTCACAGGAGATGGAGATCAGCAGGACGACGCTGCGGGAAGCGGTCCGGGCCTTGGTCGCCAACGGTATTCTGGAGATTCAAAGGGGCCGGGGGACATTTGTGAAACAGGATATTGACACGGATGATGTGAAGCTGCTCACGCCTCTGAAAGATGTTAAGGTAAATGTAAGGGAACTCTATGAGATGAGGCTGATCTTTGAACCGGAGGCTGCCTACTATGCGGCGCTTAGGGCAAGTGATAAAGAACTTGACCGTATTCTCGCATTTGGACGCCGGGTGGAAGAGAAGGTCCGCAGGGAGGAAGACCGGACAAAAGATGAGCAGATGTTCCACAGGTCCATTGCAAAGGCAACCCACAATGAATTTATGAATCAGCTGATGCCTGTGATCTATCAGGGGATCGGAGAGGGAGTCACGCTGTCCAGACAGAAAGAGATGGCGGTACAGGATACCTTAAAGGATCATCAGCTGATCATGGAGTTTCTGGAAGCCAGAAATGCGGAGGGGGCCAGGAGCGCTATGAGAATTCATATCCTGCATGCTATGAAGGAATTAAATATAGAAAATTTGTAGTTTGAATTTATACAGGCAAAAGAAACGGCAGGTGATGATCTGCCTACATGTACTTTAAAGACAGTAGCTGAGAATATCAAAGGAAAAGAAATCAGGGATAAGACAGTTATCCGGCCGGCAGAGGAGCCTTACAGCAGGACCGGCGGAATTGCTGTGCTGAAGGGAAATCTGGCGCCGGAAGGATGTGTGGTGAAACGGTCTGCGGTGGCAGAAGAGATGCTCAGCCACAGAGGAAGGGCAAGAGTCTTTGACGGTGAGGAAGCAGCCCTCGAAGCAATCTATGCCGGCAGGATCGAATCCGGAGATGTGGTGGTCATCCGTTATGAGGGCCCAAAAGGGGGACCGGGCATGTGGGAGATGCTGAATCCTACATCTGCCATCATGGGCAGCGGTCTGGGAGACAGCGTGGCACTGATCACGGACGGCAGATTCTCAGGCGCCACAAGAGGAGCGGCCATCGGCCATGTTTCGCCGGAGGCGGCCGTAGGAGGACCCATCGCCCTGGTGGAAGACGGGGACCTTATTGAAATTAATATCCCCGATCATAAAATCCGGCTGCTGGTGGATGAAAATGAGATCAAAAACAGAAAAAGCAGGTGGATGCCAAGACAGCAGAAATTAAAAAACGGATACCTGAAAAGGTATGCCAGGAGTGTCACATCAGGCAGCACAGGTGCCATTTTAGAGTGATGATATGTGTAAAATAAAAAGATGACAGAGGATGAAGTGATTGAACAGTGCGCCGGGGCAGATATATTCATTGTACAGTATGAAAGCGCTGCCGGAGCTTAAATATGTCGTGAGATAGCAATTCATTGTCATGTGGATATATAAAATGGGACCGAACGTTTGATGCGTGCGGCCCCATTGTTTTAGATTTCAAAGGTTTCCAATCCCTCAAACTGCATTTTGTAATATTTTGCGTACATTCCGTCCTGTTTTAACAGCTCTCTGTGGGAACCGCGTTCCTGGATGGTATGGTCATCTATGACGAGGATCTCATCGGCATGTTTAATCGTAGAAAGCCGGTGGGCGATGGTGATCGTCGTCCTGTTTTTGGACAGCTCTTCCAGACTTTTTTGAATGTGGCGTTCACTTTCATTATCTAATGCACTTGTTGCCTCATCGAGAATCAGGATTGGAGGATTCTTTAAAAACACACGGGCAATAGAGATCCGCTGTTTCTGCCCGCCGGAAAGCCGGGTACCCCGCTCTCCCACAAAGGTGTCATAACCGTCGGGGAGTTCCGCAATAAAGCCGTGGATGTTAGCTTTTTTGGCTGCCTCGATGATCTCCTCCATAGAGGCCTCCGGTTTTCCGTATGCAATATTATCCCGGACGGTCCCTCCGAACAGGTAAACGTCCTGCTGGACGATGCCGATGGAATTTCTCAGGCTCTGAAGAGTCATTCTTCGTATATCCTGGCCTCCGATGGAAACGGTGCCGCCGCTTACGTTATAAAACCTTGGGAGAAGGGAACAGATCGTAGTTTTTCCTCCTCCGGACGGTCCCACCAGGGCCACGGACTTTCCCGACTCAATCTCAAATGAAACATGGTCCAGAACCACTTCGTTGTCTTCATAGCCAAAGCTGACATCCTTATAGGCGATATTGCCGTCCGGATCGGCGATAGGTTCTGCGCCCGGCAGATCGACGATCTCAGGCTCTGTCTCAATAATATCCAGAAAACACCGGAAACCGGACAGTCCTTTCTGCATCATTTCAGTGAGCTCTACGAGGATCTGGATCGGGCTGATAAAAATACCGATGTACAGGGCATACATTGCCAGATCTCCGGGAGTCATCTGACCGGCGGCGATGAAGCAGCCTCCCGCCACGAGAGTTACCAGATACATGATACCCTGAAAGAACGTATTGCCGCCCTGGAAGGTTCCCATGGCTTTGTAGTTATCCCGCTTGGACATGAGGAAGCCTTCATTCCCCTGATGAAACTTTTCCCGTTCAATATCTTCATTGGCAAAGGACTGTACGATCCTGATGCCGGCCAGAGAATCCTGAAGGGTTGCGTTGATGTTACCGATCTTTTTCCGGTTATCCAGGAAGGTGGCCTGCATCCGTTTATTCTGGCGGGCCGAAAAGAGGATCATCATCAGCACTACCGCAGACAGGATCAATGCCAGTTTCCACTGGATGATAAAAAGAAAAATAAACGATCCGATGATCTTTACCACGGAGATGAACAGGTTTTCCGGACCGTGGTGCGCAAATTCGGAAATATCAAATAAGTCGGACACTAAGCGGCTCATCATCTGTCCTGTGTTGTTCTGGTCATAATAGGAAAATGAGAGATTTTCATAGTGTTCAAACAGTTCCCTGCGCATATCCCTTTCCATCTGGGCACCCATGATATGCCCCTGGCAGCTTACATAATACTTGCATAATGCCTGGAGGATATAGAAGATCAGCAGAATTCCTCCGATAACAAAGATATTTTTAAGGATCACGGAAGATTCCTTTAAAAACAGTGTATTTGTAAGGGTTCGGAGTATCTGCGGGTATGCCAGATCTACGATGCTGATGAAGGCCGCGCAGAGCAGATCAAAAAAGAAAACAGCCTTGTAAGGACCGTAATATTTGATGAATTTTTTATAAGTATCCATAATATAAGACTCCATTCTCATAGTAAATATCAGTGATAGTAAAGATTCTAACACAGGACAGAAAGCATGTAAACAGAGGAATGTAAAATATGCTTGACATTAAATGTAAAGCGAACTATACTAATATTGTAAAGCAAACTATACAAAAAAGGGTGTGCATATGAAAACAAGAATTCAGGAATTGAGAAAGGATCAAAAGGTGACACAGATGGAGCTGGCCGAATCCGTAGGGGTGACCCGGCAGACCATTATCTCTCTGGAAAACGGCAGGTACAAAGCCTCGCTGGTGCTGGCCCACAAGATTGCGCAGTTTTTTGGAGTAACGATCGAGGATATTTTTATATTTGATCAGGAGGAGGAAAACTTATGTTAGGATTATTTTGTGCAGGCAATGCCAGGAATGATGAAGAATATGGGAGGGCAGTCAGGAGTAAATAAGATCAATGAACATATGATATCCACGTATGCAGGAGTGGGGTCAGGAATCATGACAGCAGCCGTGGTCCTTTGGATACGGTTTCAGCTCATATTGAAAAATCCGAAAAAGCTGAAAGAAATGCGGCTCAGCAATACCGACGAGAGAAATCAGGAGATTGGAAAGAAGGCATACAGATTTGCCTCCACCGGACTGATCATGGCACTTTATCTCATCTGTCTGATCGGAGGTCTGTGGTATCCGGTCTTGATCAGTGTCGTAGGAATACTTATGTGGATCTTCCTGCTCACTTATGTAATCTCTTATAAAGTGTTTGAAAGAAAAATGTAAAAAAAGAAATATCCGGGAACAGTTGATTTGCTGCCATCCCGGATGTTTTTTATTTCATTTCATAGGAAAGTTCTACGACCTTCCCTATGAAATAAAAACGCTCCGCGGGTTGTGCACAGATGCGTAAGGAAATTATTTGCCTGCGGCAAATTGCATCTGGCACGCAAAGTTGTCAAGCCCCTCAAAGAGTGAGTGAGGGGTTGGGGCGTTGAAGTGGGCTTGCCCACTTTGTTCTTTTCATCCCTGCTGTGCAGCCGATTCTTTTTGTTCCCATTTCTTGCTTTTAAAATAGCAAAAACCGGCGATGGCAGGCAGCAGGGATGACAGAGCCTGCCCCAGATAGATTCCGGGGAATCCCAGTTTAAGAGGAAATGCAAACAGCCAGCTCAGGGGCAGGCGTACGATGACGGCATCTAAAACTGCATTTACCATGGCAATATGGGAAGAACCTATACCGATTGCGAAGGAATCAAACGTATACATAACTGCATAGACCAGACTGTTTGCACCACAGCATATTCGGAGGTACAAAATCCCGCTTTTCAGGACCTCCGGACTCGAGGGGTCAAACAGCATAATGATGGGCTCAGCAAAGATCTGGACGATCAGAACAGAGAACAGCGTCACCATGACATTGAGACGGAGACCGGTCAGGGTTGTTTTTTTCACGCGCCGGATATCATTTGCACCTATATTTTGACCGGCCATGGCTGTGACTGCCTGCCCCACAGCCCAGCACGGCATGCCTGCAAAAGTATTGATTTTCAGCCCGACACCGGATGCCGCTGCGGCGGCTGTACCGAAATTGTTGAGCATACCTGTAATCAATAGATAAGAAATATTGACGATGATCATCTGGCCGGCCGCCGGCAGACCAATTTTCATAATGACTGCCAGCTTATCGGCTTTGACCGCAAAGTTTCTGATTTTAAAATCAAAGACAAAGTTCCTGCGTTTCAGATGAATGACTGCGGTTACAAGTGAAATACCCTGGGAAAAAACTGTCGCGTAAGCCGCTCCTCTCGTTCCGATTCCCAGATAAGAGACTAAAAGCAGATCCAGTATGATATTAACGGCAGCAGCCACCGCGACAAAGTAAAGCGGACTCTTTGAATCTCCGAGCCCCTTCATAACCGAGCAAACGGAATGATACCCAAATACAAAAACAGTTCCCCAGCAGATGATTTCCATGTATGCACAGGCATCCTGCATTGCATCGGCAGGAATTTTTAATAAAATAAAAAGCGGTCTGCAGAATAGAAGTCCAAGTATGGTTATAAAAAGCGAAGCGATAAAGGTAACTGAAAAAAGCGTTCCGGTTGTTTCCGCCTGGCCTTTTATGTCGCCGGCTCCTTTAAATTGGGCGATCAGTACAGTCCCGCCCATGGTGATTCCCAGGCAGAAAGAATTAATAATAAAACAGAGCATGGAGGCGTTGCTTACAGCGGCAAGCCCGGCTTTTCCGACGGTCCTTCCGACCACCAGCATATCTGCGATGCTGTAAAATGATTGCAGCAGATTAGCTGACAGGAGAGGGAGTGCGAACAGGACCAGATTTTTTGTAATGTTTCCTTTGGTCAGGTTTTGTTTTTCTTTCATTTTCATGTTCCTTTCAAAAAAGCAGAGGGCATCATTAAAAGGGTGTGCCCTCTGTTCATATAAATAAAAAATACAAAAGGCAGCAGACAAAACATTGTCCGCTGCCCAGGTATGATTTATTTCCAGCTGTGAAAAACATACAAACAAAACCTGATGTCTCCATCAGTGTTTGGCATACTTCTTCATAATCTTGGCTCCGTACAATGTTTTGAATCATCAAATTGTATGGAGCTTTCATCAATACATAATTTTCCGAATATCATTGTACTCACCCTTTCTTTTCGTTGATAAGATAACTATAAAGGTCTCAGCTTCCTATGTCAAGCACTTCATAAATATGTCTAAAGCTTTCTGCAGCGGTTGAACGCCGCATGGATCTCCTGCCGTCTCGGCATTGCCAGATTAGATCTCACATATCCGCTGTCCAGTATCGCCGCAAGCCCTTTGGCGTCGATGAGCGCTAAAAGTTCCTCTGCGATTTGGCGCAGGTCTTTTCTGCCGTCGATCAGATGCAGCTGGGCATAAAGCAGAGCATAGGCGAGAGCTGTTGTCTGCTCAGAGTCACAGATCTGTTCTGCATACCGCAGGTCCACAGTCTCTTTGTTGATCTGGAATGCGTCTTTTCCGAGGGTTTTTAATTTGTTCCGGCTGTTTTTCAGGGACGGACGGCTGGGGTTTACAACACGGTGAAAAGAAGGGCTGTCCGGCTTTTCTTTCGGAATTGTTACCGGCGGAAAGGCTTTGGACTCCTCTTTTGCAAAGTCTGTGATCTCCCTCGGCACATAGCGGTCCATCTGTAAAATGTGGTCGGCAACCTGGAAATAAGCCCCGGAGCTTCCTGCCACAATGACGGAAGAAATACCGTGGTCTTCATACAGTCCCCGGACCCGTTCAATAAACGGAGTAATAGGCTCATGATCCCTGTGGACCACTCTCTGCATCAGTTCGTCACGAATCATAAAGTTGGTGGCGCTGGTGTCTTCATCGATGAGGAAAAGAGAAGTTCCGGCCTCCATACTCTCGATCACATTGGCCGCCTGGGAGGTGCTGCCGCTGGCGTCTTCAGTGGAGAAAGAAACCGTATCTTTTCCGTTTGGAAGATTATTGATAAACAGGGAAATATCTGTGTTTTTTATGCTGCGCCCGTCCTCTGCGCGGAGTTTTACCGCCGTGTCATCGGTGATGACATATTCACGGCCGTCATTTCTTATATGGTTGTAAACACCTAATTCCAATGCTTTCAGCAGTGTTGATTTTCCATGATAGCCCCCGCCTACGATCAAGGTAATGCCTTTTGGTATTCCCATGCCGGAGAGGGGACCGTGATGAGGAAGATTTAATGTGACTTTCAGGGAGTCCGGCGAATGGAAAGCCACAGCCTGCCTCATCGGACGCGGAGATACCCCGCTCTCCCTTGGGAGGACAGAACCATCTGCTACAAAAGCACAGAGATTCAGCTTCGGAAGCTGGTCACGAATATATTTTTGATCTTCAGCAAGACTGATCACATCTTCGACGGCGCCTACGTTAAGCTTCTTATAATAGAAGGAAGACAATACACAGTCGGGAAGAAAGTCAAACAGGATTTTGATCAGTTCAAATGCGGCGATGGTCCGGCCCCTGGCAGGAAATCCGATCTCAAAATGGACAGAGATATCACCGGACTCGGGATGGATGGACAGGGCGGTCCGCTCTAAAATCTCCTGCCCGCATCTACTGACAGAAATCAGGCCGCTCTTGCCTGAACCCTTTGCCTTAAAATTATAGGATTCCAGTTTCTTTCCGAAAACGCGGGTCAGATAGTCCTGAAGTGCGGTCCGCTTATGGGGCTGGTCAAACAGTTCTAAAGGGAATCCGGCTTTTATGCCGGGGATGCTGAGGCTTACTTTGGAGGGAGAGGCAAAGGGATCTCCCTGTACATGGTCAATATGCAGGGTATAGCCGCCGAACCGGTAACTCCCCCTGGTGTCTTTATAGGCAGGATAGCCTTTATGGTCGATACGCTCTAACAGCGATCTTAAATCATCTGAAGTCTTCATATGTTCTATCACCTTTCAAAATATGAGTTTTTTACCACTATTTCCGTCACGCTTTGAAATGCGTTCCTCCAATAGCGTTAAAATACTTTCGTTGGATAAAGATACTTGTCTGATGGATACCTATCCAGTTGATATTACGTCCATTTTCTGCATGATTGGAGTGAGGCATTCTAAGAGCCGAACGGGAAATCATGTGGAAAATGTCATCATAAGTATCCCACGATTAATTCGGTCAGTCAATCTGGTCCGAGTATTTTTTTTCTTTCAATGGCAAACACTGCGGGCAGTTGATATAATAGATGAAAGGAGGATTAGCCGATGGAAATTGAAAGAGTCTGGGCAGTTTATTTCAGCGCTACAGATACAACGAAGAAAATTGTGACGGTTTTAGCCGGGGAGGCGGCCCGAACACTGCGTGCAGAGTACTGTGAATATGACTTTACGCTGCCTGCTTCAAGAAAGGATCTTCTTGTTTTTGGACCCCGGGATCTTGTGATCTTCGGGACGCCGGTATATGCGGGGAGAGTGCCAAATGTTCTGCTTGACTTTCTGAAAGAGTATATCAAGGGAAATCATGCCTGTGCGGTGCCGGTCACGGTTTACGGCAACAGAAACTATGACGATGCCCTGATCGAGCTTCGGGATCTTTTAGAGCAGAACAGGTTTCATACTGTGGCAGCAGCAGCTTTCGTGGGCGAACACTCTTTTTCGGATACCTTGGGCAGAGGGCGGCCGGATAACAGGGATGTGAGCCTTATAAGGGAGTTTGCATTCGGGCTCTGCGAACGTTTGAAGAGGACTGAAAAAGAAGATTACAGCCGTCCGGTATACGTAAAAGGGATCCGGAAGCCATACAGAGGCTATTACCGGCCCAGAGACAGAAAAGGAAAATTCATTGATATCAGAAAAGTAAAGCCCTTAACCTCCGGGGACTGTGACGGCTGCGGAATCTGTGCAAAAGTCTGCCCCATGGGTTCTATAAGGCGTGAAGATGTTGGGACAGTGGACGGGATCTGCATTAAATGCGGGGCCTGTATCAAGAAATGCCCGAGACATGCAAAATATTATGAGGATGAAGGGTATCTGTACCATAAGACAGAATTGGAAGAACAGTATACAAAGAGGGCTGAGCCTGAGATTTTTTTCTGAATACATAGTGGGAGGAACGGATGATTAAAAATGTGATATTTGATATAAGAAATGTTCTTGCAGATTTTGGGTAGGAGAGATTATTTTTGAGGCTGGGTTTTGAAGGAGAAGCATTTTATTCGCTGGCGCCGGAATATAAAGAGCAGATTGACCTGCTCTATGAGCGCATTCACAAGATGACCGAAGAATATTCTTATGCATCCGGAAGAGCCTGTCTTTATCGGTGATATGGAGGAAAATATTACCGCGGCAAAACTATATGGATACGAAGGAATCGTATTTAAAAGCAGGAAACAAACAGAGAAAAAGCTTGCAGAGCTCAGCATCTGAAAATAAAGATTGTGCTTTTTATAGTTCGTTTATTAAAAAATATCAGGATATTCTCAGAGAATATGAAATTTCTCCGGAGCTGGTCCCGCTGGAGATTACGGAAAGCGTCATGTCAGAGGCTGAGGTGCTGCTGAGAAATATTATAGATGAACTTCACAGCATCGGTTTTTCTGTGCTTATGGATGACTTTGGAACGGGCTACTTTTCCATGACGATGCTTGGCACCATGCCGATCGATGTGCTGAAGCTTGATAAAAGTTTGTGGACGATATCGGGGAGAGCAAAGGAGAGAAGATCGTAAGGAGCATTATTGATCTGTCGAGAGGTCTGGGTATCCGTCTCACGGCGGAGGAGGTCGAGACAGAGGAGCAGTACAAATTTTTGAGGAAACTGAAATGTGATGAAATCCAGGGATATTATTTTGTAAAGCCAATGTCGGGCGCTGTTTTTCAAGCTTTATTGAAGACTGACAAATAAAGTACAGAAAAATATACAATAATTTTAAAAAAAAATGAAATTTCCTCTTCCATTTTGGGGCCAGACGTAATATAATAGCAAAAGCGGGGCATGGCTCAGCTTGGTAGAGCGCGTGGTTCGGGACTACGAGGTCGCAGGTTCAAATCCTGTTGCCCCGACTGCTGAAAGCATCAGACGAAAGTCTGGTGTTTTTTCATTTCATAGGAAAGTTCTACGACCTTCCCTATGAAATAAAAACGCTCTGCGAGCTGTACACAGATGCATAAGGAAATTATTTGACTGCGTCAAATCGTATCTGGCACGCAAAGTTATCAAGCCCCTCAAAGAATGAGAGGTTGGGGAGATGAGGTGGTCTTGACCACTTTGTCCTTTTGAAAATCCTGTTGCCCCTTGTTATCTTTTTTTTCACGTCGTATAATAGTATTTTGTGGGGCAGACTGTTTTCTGCCGTTCAGAACAGAGAAAAATAGGGAGAATTATTTTATATGAAGAAGAAAAAATTAGGCCTGCTGATCCGGCTGCTGATCGGTATCACAGCGGGTATGCTGATCGGCTCTGCCGGAGATATATTCGGCGTCGGGGATACGTTTATCTTTAAAGGCGTAATCCGTCTTTTTGTTACTTTTACTACATTGTTCAGTACATTTTTAAATTTTATTATTCCGCTGCTGATTCTTTCTTTTGTGGCCGCAGGACTGGCCGACCTGGGGAAGAAGGCCAATAAGCTGTTTGGGGTGACTCTGCTGCTCGCATACGCATCTACGGTGATCGCAGGGATCAGTGCATTTTTTGCGGGAAAGGCACTTCTTCCTTACCTGATTCAGCGGATCACCGGCAGCGAGATCCAGACCAGGTCTTTTGAAGCCATCTTTGCGATTCAGGCTGACCCGGTGTTCGGAGTTATGACGGCTCTGATCCTGGCGTTCCTTTTAGGACTTGGAATCGCAAACAGTAAAAATGATACGCTGCTGCTTTGTTTAAAGGATCTTCAGGAGATCATCACCAAGACATTAAACAAGATTATCATACCGATGATCCCGTTTTACGTGGCAGGGCTGTTCAGTAAAATAGCAGCCGAAGGGAAACTGCTTCCGACCATAAAGATGTTTGTTAAACTGTATGTGATGATCCTGATCTTTCAGTGGCTTTACATTGCATTTCAGTTTTTGATATCCACACTGTTTACGAAAGAGAACAAGTTTAAGAATTTAAGAGGCATTGCGCCGGCGTATTTTACGGCACTGGGTACACAGTCTTCCGCATCGACGATCCCGGTAAACCTTGAAAGCAGTAAGGACAGCGGTGTGTCAGAAGATATTGCAGACTTTGTCATTCCATTATGTGCGACAATCCATCTCTCCGGAGACACGATCTGTCTGGTAATCGGTTCCATGGGTATTATGCTCGCCAACGGACTGACGCCGACATTGTCCATGTTTCTTCCGTTTATTTTTATGCTGGGTATTACCATGGTGGCGGCTCCGGGAGTTCCGGGAGGCGGAGTCATGGCGGCTCTCGGCCTCATCAAATCTATGCTTCATTTTACAGACCCGATGAGCCAGCTGATCATTTCTCTTCATTTTTCCCAGGACAGCTTTGGGACGGCCTGCAATATTACGGGCGATCAGGCAATCGCTTACATGGTCGACAGCATCGACAGAAAAAACGGAGAAAAGAAATAGGGAATGGAAAAAAGAAAGGAATTATTTACCAATAAAGATTTGAAAAAGCTGATCATTCCGCTGATCATCGAACAGCTTCTGACGGTAACCGTGGGTCTTGCCGACTCCATTATGATCTCCAGCGTGGGAGAGGCGGCGGTCTCAGGGGTGTCTCTGGTGGACAGCATCATGATTCTGCTCATCAACATGTTTTCGGCTCTGGCCACCGGGGGAGCCGTGGTGGCAGGCCAGTATCTGGGCCAGAAAAAGCACGTGATGGCCTGCAAGACCGCAGACCAGCTGATCTTATTTATTTCAGCCCTGGCTGCGGTGATCATGGCCGGCATTTATGCAATGAGAGGCTTTATCCTCCACGGAGTTTTCGGGGCCATTGAACCGGCAGTTATGCACAGCGCGGAAGTTTATCTTCTGATCGTGACGGCGTCGATTCCGTTTCTGGCAGTTTACAACGGATGTGCGGCCTTGTTCAGGACTATGGGGAATTCCAAGACAGCCATGCAGATGTCACTCTTTATGAATGCTGTCAATATCATAGGCAACGCTGTCCTGATCTACGGTGTGGGAATGGGCGTGGAAGGAGCGGCGATTCCTACGCTGGCATCCCGGGTAATCGCTGCGGCAGTGATCCTTGTGCTTTTGAAAAACAGGAATCAGGCAGTCCATATCAGCAGAAATTTTAATTTCAAGTTCAAAGGTTTTTTGGTCGGCAGAATATTGAAGATCGGTGTCCCCAACGGGGTGGAAAACAGCATGTTTCAGCTTGGAAAGATTCTTGTTTTAAGCCTGGTTGCCGGGTTTGGGACTGCATCGATCACGGCCAATGCAGTCAGCAACATGGTGGCTATGTTTGAGATCATCCCGGGAATGGCAGTAGGGCTTGCGGTGCTGACTGTTGTATCCAGATGTGTAGGTGCCAATGATTATGAGGCAGCCCGGTATTATACAAAGAAACTGTTAAAGATCGCCTACGCTTCCCTGATCGTGTTTAACCTGTTTATTGTTGCCATGCTTCCTGTGATCATCCGGGCATATCATCTGTCGCCGGAGACCGCGGCCATTACAAGAAAGATCTTGCTGTACCACACACTGTGCTGTGTGACGATCTGGCCTGTTTCCTTTACTCTGCCCAATACTCTCAGGGCTTCCAATGATGTAAAGTACACGATGGTCACCGCAATCATTTCTATGTGGATCTTTCGAATCTTTTTCAGCTTTGTCCTCGGGAAATGGCTTGGATGGGGAGTGTTTGGAGTATGGGTCGCAATGACACTGGACTGGGCGGTGCGGGCCGTGCTTTTCCTGATCCGGTACATAAAAGGCAAGTGGCAGTACAGGACGATTTAACTTGACAAGAACGAGACAATCGTGTAAATTAATAGGCATAAGCTATTGGTTTGATAGATAAAAGTTATTAATTCAGAACGAAAGCAGCAATATTCGGAGATTATCATGTCAGCAAAAGGTAAAATGACAAATACATATGGTTTTTCATTTTATTTCTGGGGTTATTATTTTAATCCCGGCTTTTTGCGCTACAATGAATCATCTCCTGAAATCCGGTAGAAAGATCCATCGGTAAAGATCATTTTTAGGACCTGTATTCTTGTAGTGGAATACAGGTCCTTTTTATTTCACAGAAAAGGTTATAACCTTTCCTGTTCGCAGGCAAA
Organism: Anaerostipes hominis (ex Lee et al. 2021); assembly: GCF_002270485.1. Classification (GTDB taxonomy): domain Bacteria; phylum Bacillota; class Clostridia; order Lachnospirales; family Lachnospiraceae; genus Anaerostipes; species Anaerostipes hominis. The sequence goes on from NZ_NQOG01000011.1 coordinate 18,233, forward strand.
AATCTATTTAATTTTCAAGGAGGAAAAGTACAATGATTATTATTTTAAAGAATGACGCAGAAAAACAGCAGGTGGAAGAATTAAAGCAGGAGATGGTATCCCAGGGCTTTGCCATTCATGAATCTGCAGGGATCAACACCCAGCTTTTAGGGCTGATCGGGGACACATCCAAGGTCGATGTCGACCATGTGATGGCAAATGATATTGTGGAGACCGTGCAGCGGATTCAGGAACCATACAAGAAGGCAAACAGGAAGTTCCATCCGAATGACACGGCTGTGGATATCGCGGGAGTAAAGATAGGCGGAGGAGAGTTTCAGGTGATCGCCGGTCCGTGCTCCATTGAGACGAAAGAGCAGATGACAGAAGTGGCACAGAAGGTAAAAGAAGCAGGAGCAGGTCTTCTGCGCGGAGGGGCATTTAAGCCGAGGACATCACCTTACGCTTTCCAGGGGCTCCACGATGAGGGGCTCAGGCTTCTGCTGGAGGCTAAAAAAGCCACGGGTCTTCCCGTGGTGACAGAGATCATGGATGCCAGCCATCTTCCTCTGTTTGAGGGTGTGGACCTGATCCAGGTGGGAACCAGAAATATGCAGAACTTTGAACTGTTAAAAGAACTTGGCAAGATAGATAAACCAATTCTTTTAAAGAGAGGAATGGCCTGTACCATTGACGAGTGGCTTATGAGCGCCGAGTACATCATGGCAGGCGGGAATGAGAACGTGATCTTGTGTGAGCGGGGGATCAGGACTTACGAGACCGCGGTGAGAAATACGCTGGATCTGTCCGCCATTCCGATGATCAAGAAGAAATCCCATCTCCCGGTTATCGTAGATCCTTCTCACGCCACAGGCATCCGTTTCATGGTAGAGCCTATGGCCCTTGCCGCCATTGCGGCGGGCGCCGACGGCCTGATGGTAGAGGTACACAACAATCCGGCCAAGGCACTCTGCGACGGCCCTCAGTCACTGACACCGGAAGGATTTGACCATATGATGCAGAAGGTGATGAAAACAAGAGACTTCTTTCAAAATTTATAATCTTTTGTTATACTGGTTCCAGACTTATTTGAAAAGAAAAGGAATCAGGACAAAGGAGCAGCAAAATGAAAGTAATCGTCGGACTGGGCAATCCCGGAAGACAGTATGAACGGACCAGACACAACATCGGCTTTGAAGCCATTGATTATATTGCCGGGAAAAACCAGATAGAAATTTCTTCAAGAAAGCATAAGGCGCTCATCGGAAGCGGATACTTAGGAGGACAGAGGGTACTGCTCGTAAAGCCGCAGACCTTTATGAACTTAAGCGGGGAGAGCCTTCGGGGAATCATGGACTTTTACAAACTGGAGCCTTCAGACTTTATTGTAATATTCGATGATATTTCTCTGGACGTAGGGCAGCTCAGGATCAGGAGAAAGGGCAGTGCCGGAGGCCATAACGGGATCAAGAGCATCATCAGCCATCTGGGAAGCATGGATTTTCCGCGGGTAAAAATAGGAGTCGGAGAAAAGCCCAAGGGATATGATCTGGCAGACTACGTGCTGGGCCATTTTTTAAAGAATGAACTGGAAATTTATGATGATGTGTTTCCGGATGTGGACAATGCGGTGAAACTTATGGTGATAGATGACATATCCGGGGCTATGAACCAATATAATAAAAAAGCGAGGAAGTAACCGCAGCAGAAAGTAAGGAATGAGACGTGTTAGATCATATTTTTGAGAATGATGCAGTGTTTGAACAGATAAAAACAGGCCTTGAGAACAATCAGGGCCCTGTTTTAGTGTCAGGATGTACGGACGGGGCAAAAGCCCATCTGGTCAGTGCACTGAGAGGAAAAAAGAAGCGCGGTAACTATAAGGTGATCGTGACAGCAGATGAGAATAAGGCCAAGGAGTGGGTGGAAAACTATCGGTTCTTCGGGGAAGACGCCGTCTACTTTCCTGCCAAAGACCCGCTGTTTTACAGCGCCGACATCCATGGAAATGCCATTGCAAAAGAACGGCTCAGGGGGATCGAGAGTATCATCAAAGGACAGGGAGGTGTCTTCGTCCTTTCTGTCGACGCCCTGATGGACCGGGTTGTACCCCTTGCGGAGATCAAGAAAAACCGGGTGATGATCAGCCTGGAGACAGAGGTTTCCGAGCAGGAGATTACGAAAAAATTTACCGCTATGGGGTATGAGAGGACTCCATTTGTAGAGGCGGCCGGAGAATTTGCGGTCAGGGGCGGGATCATCGACATTTACCCGTTTACATCGGACTGCCCGTACAGGATTGAACTCTGGGGGGAGGAGGTCGATTCGATCCGCAGTTTTGATGCCCAGAGTCAGCGGTCCATTGAAGAAGTAAAGAGTCTGACGGTCTATCCTGCCACGGAGATTGTTTTAAGCGAAGAACGGATCTCACAGGGACTAAAAAAGATCGAGGCCGAGTATCAGGACTTGAAAGAGACGTTCCACAAAGCCTTTGAGACGGACAAAGAGGTCAGGCTCACGAAGGAATTTCAGAGGATCAGAGAAGAGCTCTCGGAACTTTCCATGCTCATCGGAGTAGAAGGATATCTTCCGTATTTTTATGACAGGCTGGTGTGTTTCCTTGACTATTTCCCGAAAAATACCGCGGTCTATGTGGATGAGCCGCAGCATGTGGAAGAGAGGGGACGGGGCTTTTTCCTGGAGTTTACGGAGAGCATGAAAAGCCGTCTGGAGGCCGGATATCTGCTGCCGGGACAGATGGATACGGTAGCTTGTTTTGACGAGACTCTGAACCGCCTGCTGAAACAGCCGGCCGTTTTCTTGGCTTCACTGGCATCTGAGGTGAAGGCTGCGAAGGCGGCAGACACATTTTTCATGGAGACAAAGTCTGTCCAGTCCTACAACAACAGCTTTGAGCAGCTGATCAAGGACCTGAGAAGGTACCAGAAAAAAGAATATCGGATTCTTGTTGTCTCCCCTTCGGTGACCAGAGCAAAACGCCTGGCTGAGGATATGAGAGACAGCGGACTGACTGTCACATATGATAAGAAACCGTCAGAAGATATGGTTCCCGGACAGATCGTCATCACGCCAGGCAAATTAAAGAGCGGCATCGAATACCCGGAGACGAAATGGGTGCTGATCTCTGAGAGCGATATTTTCAGCGGAAGGAAAGAAAAACGCAGGAAGAAAGCCGCTTTTAAGGGAAAAGGCGAGAAGATAAAGAACTTCGCGGATATTTCCATCGGCGACTATGTAGTTCATGAAAAGCACGGCGTCGGAATCTACCGGGGAATTGAAAAAATCACCGTAAACAACGTCGAGAAGGACTATATCAGCATCGAGTATAAAGGCGGGGACAATCTGTTTATTCTTGCCTCGGCCCTGGACCAGATCGCAAAATACGCCAGCGCCAATGCAAAGAAGCCCCGGCTTAACAAGCTGGGAGGGAATGAGTGGAAGAAGACCACGAAACGGGTCAGGGGCCAGGTGCGTGAAACCGCCAAAGAGCTGGTGGAGCTGTATGCGGTCCGGCAGGCCAAAGAAGGGTATGTCTATGATAAAGATACGGTTTGGCAGAGAGAGTTTGAGGAAATGTTTCCTTATGAGGAAACGCAGGACCAGCTCAATGCCATAGAGGACGTGAAGCGGGACATGGAAAGTACGAAAATCATGGACCGGCTCATCTGCGGGGATGTGGGATACGGAAAGACGGAAGTAGCCATCCGGGCGGCCTTCAAGGCTGTGACCAACGGAAAACAGGTGGCATATCTGGTACCTACAACGATTCTTGCCCAGCAGCACTACAATACATTCTGCGAGCGCTTTCAGAATTATCCGATGACCGTCAGGGTGATGTCCAGATTCTGTACTCCCAGGGAACAGAAAGAGACGATGGAAGGCCTGAAAAAAGGAATCGTGGATGTGGTCATCGGGACACACCGGCTCCTTTCCAAAGACGTGAAGTATAAAGACCTGGGACTTTTGATCATAGATGAAGAACAGCGTTTCGGCGTGGGACATAAAGAGAAGATCAAGACACTGAAGAAAGATGTGGACGTGCTTTCTCTCTCCGCAACACCGATTCCGAGGACGCTGCATATGAGTCTGATCGGGATCAGGGATATGAGCATTTTAGAGGAACCTCCCCACGACCGAAGAGCGATCCAGACTTATGTGATGGAATACAACGAGGAGCTCGTAAAAGAAGCAGTCCACCGGGAGATGACGAGAGGCGGTCAGGTATACTATGTATATAACCGGGTCAATAACATTGCGGAGATCACGAGTGAGCTCCAGAAACTCCTGCCCAATGCAAAAGTGGCATTTGCCCACGGACAGATGCGGGAGAGGGAACTTGAAAATATCATGATGCAGTTTATGGAAAAGGAGATCGACGTGCTCGTCTCCACGACTATCATTGAGACCGGGCTGGATATACCGAACGTGAACACGATGATCATTCATGACGCCAACCAGCTGGGACTTTCCCAGTTATATCAGCTAAGGGGACGCGTCGGGCGCTCCAACCGGAACGCATTTGCATTTTTAATGTATAAAAGGGACACTTTATTAAAAGAGACAGCGGAGAAAAGGCTCCAGGCGATCCGGGAATTTACGGACCTGGGATCGGGATACAAGATCGCCATGCGGGATCTGGAGATTCGGGGAGCGGGAAATCTGCTGGGGGAAGAACAGTCCGGCCATATGGAAGCGGTGGGATATGATCTGTACTGTAAGATGCTCAATGACGCAGTGCTGAGACTCAAAGGTGAACTTTCAGAGGATACGGATTTTGACACGACACTGGATCTGAATATTGATGCCTTTCTTCCATCCGCCTATATCAGAAACGAAGTGGAGAAGCTGGAGCTTTATAAACGGATATCTGCCATCGAGACGAAGGATGAGCTGGAAGATATGCAGGATGAGCTCCTGGACCGTTTCGGCGATCTCCCGGCAGCGGTGGTCAATCTGCTCCATATCGCTCTGTTAAAATCTATGGCTCACCACGCTTATATGACGGATGTGAAACAGAAGGGCGAGAAAGTATTCTTTGAGATGAATCCGGAGGCAAATGTGCAGGTGGAGAAGATCCCGGATGTGCTGAACGAATTTCCGAAGGAACTCTCTGTCAGTGCCGGGGAGCATCCTGTATTTGTACTGGATCTTTCATCCGCGAAGAAAAGCGCATGGCTTTCAAAGATTGAACATTGTGTGAACTCATTGGATGCGTTGATTATCAGATCGTAATGTAGTATAATCCAAAATGGAAATAAATTAAACGGAGGAAACGAAGAATGAAACGTGTAGCGAAGAAGATCGTATGTCTTGCGGCGGTTATGGCTTTGTGCGCGGCCTTATTGGCGGGCTGCAAGAAGCAGGATGACAAGACGCTGTTTGAATATGCAGGAAATAAGGTGACCTATAAGGAAGCCCATGTATATGCCAGGATCATGCAGTACAGCGCAGAGCAGCAGTACGCATCCTATTTAGGCGATAAACTGTGGTCTACCCAGGTCGGTACCGATAAAAAGGGCAAAAAGATCACAATGCAGGATTCAATTAAAGACAATGTCATCAACCAGATCAAGACTGTAAAAGTATTGGCCGACCACGCAGATGACTACAAGGTAAAGCTTACTTCGGATGAGAAGAAACAGCTGGACGAATCCGTAAAATCTTTTACAAAAAATGAACTTGGAAAACGTGTCATGAAGGTGACCGGGGCAGACAAAGATTACATCAAGGAAATTCAGCAGGAAAATCTGATCGCCCAGAAGGTTATGAATGCGATCATTGAAAAGGCAGATGTGAAAGTGACAGACGACGAAGCGAAGACCGTAAAAGTATACAAGCTCGTTTTCACGACGAAGAAAACAGACAGCAAGACCGGCAAAGAAGTAAATATGACTGCAAAAGAAAAGGCAGCTCAGTTAAAGAAAGCCAAAGAAGCATTAAAGGCGATCAAGAAAGGCCAGAGCGTCAAGGCAGTAGCCAAAAAGTATAAAGTCGACACAGACAACGAAGAAAGCTACACAAAGGGAAAAGCAGCTCTCGGAACCAAGTTTGAAGATGCGGCTTCCAAATTAAAGAAGAATCAGGTCAGCGGCGTAGTCGAGACAGACGATGCGTATGTCATTATCAAGATGCTGAACCCGAATGTAAAGAGTGAGCTTGCCACATCCAAGAGTACGCTTCTGCAGGAAAAACAGCAGGAAGCATACCAGAAGGTATATAAAAAGTGGACGAAGGATGCAGACAAGGAGTGGGACGATGACAAGAGCATCGATCAGGAACTGTGGAAAAAGATCACATTTAAGTATAAGGCAACGACTACAGCTACCGAAAAAACGACCACAGAAGCCACAACCACAGCAAAGCAGAAAGCAACGACAGAGAAGAAAAAGTAATACAGCTCTTTGTGAAAGGCAGCCCATGATCCGGCTGCCTTTTTCGTAAAGATCAGAGAAAAGGAGGCAGTGTATGGAATTTCAGATCGGCGATGTGATCAAAATGAAGAAACCTCATCCGTGCGGGAGCAATGAGTGGGAGATATTGAGGGTCGGCATGGATTTCCGGCTGAAATGTACGGGCTGCGGCCGGCAGGTAATGGTGTCAAGGAAGCTCGTGGAGAAGAATTTCAGGGGATTTGTGAAAAAAGCTTGCGGTTAAAAGGAATTTATGGTAACATATCAACTTGTGATATATAAATTTATCCTTGCTCTTGGCAGAAGATCAAGAGCCGAAAAGACCAGAAGGAGGTGCAGATAACATGAGTAAATATGAACTCGCATTAGTCGTGAATGCTAAGATCGAAGACGAAGCAAGAGCGGAAGTAGTGGAAAAAGCAAAAGCTATGATTACAGAAGCAGGAGCTGAGATCACGAATGTCGATGAATGGGGAAAGAAGCGTTTAGCTTACGAGATCCAGAAGATGAGAGAAGGATACTACTACTTCATCCAGTTCGACGCAGAGACAGAAGTTCCGGCTGTTTTAGAAGAAAAACTTCGAATTACAGAAAATGTATTACGTTATTTAGTCGTAAAACAGGATGCCTAACACTTTGATAGGCAGGAGGAATCCAATATGAATAAAGTGATTTTGATGGGCCGTCTTACCAGAGACCCGGACGTGAGATACTCACAGGGTGAGAGAGCGACGGCAGTTGCAAGATATACTTTAGCTGTAAACAGGAGATTCAAGAGGGATGGCGAACCGGATGCAGACTTTATCAACTGTGTCGCATTTGGACGTGCCGGCGAATTTGCCGAGAAGTATTTTCGCCAGGGAATCAAGATTGTCATCTCAGGAAGAATCCAGACAGGCAGTTACACCAACAAGGACGGAATCAAGGTCTATACCACCGATGTTATTGTAGAAGAACAGGATTTCTGCGAGAGCAAAGCGGCAACTGACCAGTACAACGGAGGAGGAATGCAGACAGCAAATCCTTCGAAGCCGCCGCAGCCGAGCCAGGCCGCAGGAGACGGTTTTATGAACATTCCGGACGGATTGGAAGAGGAACTGCCATTTAGTTAAATTAGGAGGTTTAATCATGGCTTATAATAGAGGTGATTCTCCAAACAGGAGAAGAGGCGGACGCAGAAGAAGAAAAGTATGTGCATTCTGTACAGAAGCCGATGCCGTTATCGATTACAAAGATGTAGCGACATTAAAGAAATATGTTTCTGAGAGAGGCAAGATCCTGCCGAGACGTATCACAGGAACATGTGCAAAGCATCAGAGAGCTGTCACAAGCGCGATCAAAAGAGCAAGACATCTCGCTTTAATGCCTTACACACAGGACTAATAAAAGACAAGCCGCCGTATCCCTATGGATATGGCGGTTTTTTTGACCTTGCCTGCCAGTCATGCTATAATGAAAAATACAATATTTGAATCCGAGGTTTAAGGAGCCGTATCATGAAAAATAAAAATACAAGTATAAGCGTCAGCAAAGATATCGTCTGGCCCGTTCTGGCCGGACTGTTGTTTTTGATGGCAGACATCCTGGTGTTTTCCATTGACGTGAAGTCCGGGATCATCCTGGCCTGTTTTGTACTGATCTTCTTTTTGTTTTCCGTGCTTTATTATCCGTATTATAAGAAGAAGATGACACAGGAAACGATGGACTTTTTATTCGAGCAGAGCCGGGTCCAGAACCATTTGATCAAAGAGCTGCCCCTGCCCTATGTACTGATTGGCGGGGACGGGGATATCATGTGGTATAATCAGGCATTTGAAAAGATTTTGAACGGGAAGAACATTTCCAAGCTTCAGCAGATGTTCCCCGAATTGGACAAGAATCTGCTTCCGTCGGAGATGAATCATGCAGTCTCCCACGTGAAAAAAGAGATCAGGGAGAAAGAACAGGAAATGACCTGCTTTTACAAGATCGAGTTTGTGAGGATCCAGATGGACAGTCTTATCGATGAGGAGACAGAGAGCAAGTCCAAACAGTGGCTCAGAGACCAGTCGATGATTGCCGCCTATATCTTTGACCAGACCATGCTCAAGATGTATATGGAGCAGAACGAAAATCAGCGGATGGTGGTCGGACTGATCTATATTGATAATTATGATGAACTTCTGGACAACGTGGATGAAGTAAAACAGTCCATGCTTCTGGCGCTGACAGACCAGAAGATCAATAAATTTATCCAGAATATTTCAGGCATTGTCAAAAAGACGGAGAAGGATAAGTATTTGATCATCTTTCAGCAGAAGTATCTGGAGAAAGTCAAAGCCGAGAAGTTTCATATTCTGGAGGAAGTCAAGAGTATCAATCTCGGAAGCAGCGGCAATATGACGCTGAGCATCAGCCTTGGAATCAACGGTCAGAGCTACCAGGAAAACTACGAGGCTGCATGCACGGCCATGGACCTGGCTCTTGGACGGGGCGGCGACCAGGCGGTGATCAAGGACGGCGAGGATATTTCCTACTACGGGGAGAATGCCGCCGTAGTTGAGAAAAATACGAGAGTCAAAGCCAGAGTCAAGGCCCACGCATTGAGAGAACTTCTGGAGTCCAAAGAAAATGTAGTTATTATGAGCCATAAAATACCGGACCCGGATGCCATGGGGGCTGCGGTGGGATTATACCGCCTGGGGCTTTCTCTGGGCAGAAAGGCCCACATCGTCATGAATGAGGTGACGATTTCGGTGCGCCCGATCATGGAAGAACTGCTGTCGTGTGAGGAATACGACGAGGACATGTTTATCTCCAGCGATACGGCCAGGGAAATCACGGATGACAACACCCTGCTGATCGTTGTGGACGTAAATCATGCAAGCTATACCGAGTGTGAAGATCTGCTGGAACAGACCAATACGATCGTCATACTGGACCACCACAGGAAAGGAAAAGAGACGATTAAGTATCCGGTCCTCTCTTATATCGAGCCTTATGCCTCTTCTACGTGCGAGCTGGTGGCGGAGGTTCTTCAGTATATCACTACGAAGCCTAAGCTTCTCCCGGTGGAAGTCAATGCCATGTACTTCGGCATGCTGATTGATACGGATAATTTTGTCAACAAGACAGGGGTTCGGACGTTCGAAGCGGCGGCGTTTCTGAAACGGAGCGGAGCAGACTTAAATAAAGTACGGAAAATGTCCAGGACCAGTATGGACTCATACAGAATCCGGGCAAAAGCGGTCAGCGATGCTGAGATCATGTATGATTCCTTTGCCATTGCTACTCTGGTGGGGATCGGCATCGACAGTCCGACGGTGGTCGGGGCCCAGGTGGCCAATGAACTTTTAGATATTGACGGAATCAAGGCATCCTTTGTATTGACCGGCGTGGAAGAGCGCGTCTATGTCAGCGCCAGATCAATTGACGAGGTGAATGTACAGAAGATTATGGAGCAGTTCGGAGGAGGAGGCCATCTGACCGTGGCCGGTGCCCAGATGGTCGATGTTTCCCTGTATGACGCAAAACAGATCATCAAGGGGACTCTGCAGTTTATGAAAGAGGAAGGAGACATATAAAATGAAAGTTATTTTATTGCAGGATGTAAAAAATGTAGGAAAGAAAGACGATATCGTTGAAGTGAATGACGGATACGCAAGAAATGTGCTCCTGCGCAAGGGACTCGGCGTGGAAGCCAGCAAGAAAGCGGTCAACGATCTGAAGCTTAAGAAGGCCAATGAAGACAGAGTGGCAAAAGAGAAATTAGAGGAGGCAAAGAAATTTGCCGAGGAACTCAAAGAAAAGGAAGTTATCTTAAAGATGAAAGTGGGAGAGGGCGGAAGAACCTTCGGAGCCGTATCTACAAAAGAGATCGCAGAGGCTGCCAAAAAGCAGCTGGGCTATGAACTGGATAAAAAGAAGATGCACACAGAGCCGATCAAAACGCTCGGGGTACACAATATTGAAGTGAAAGTGCACCCGAAAGTGACTGCCACATTAAAGGTAAAAGTACAAGAGGATAAATAAAGACAATGGATGAGGCATTTATCAAGAAAATACAACCCAACAGCATGGAGGCAGAGCAGTCTGTCATAGGTGCCATGATCATGGACAGGGACGCGATTGCCGATGTTTCCGATATTGTCACCAAAGAGGATTTTTATCAGAAGCAGAACGGGATTCTGTTTGAATCGATGACAGAGCTGTATAAGGAGGGGAAACCCGTAGATCTGGTCACCCTCCAGAATAAGCTGAAAGAAAAAGATGTGCCGGAATCCATGAAAAGCCTGGAGTTTATAAGGGATCTTCTGGAGGTGGTGCCTACCTCTGCCAACGCCAAGCAGTATGCCCGGATCGTGAAAGAAAAGTCCACCCTGCGAAAGCTGATCAGGGTTACGGAGGAGATCACGAAGGACTGTTATCTTGGAAAGGAAGAGGTTCCACAGATCCTGGAAAAGACGGAAAAGGACGTGTTTGGTCTCCTGCAGGAGGCCAGCGGCCGTGAGGATTTTGTCTCTATCGATCAGGTTGTATTAAACACGCTGGAGAGCATAGAGGAAGCGGCGGCCTCCGATGGAAGGATCACCGGGGTTGCCACAGGGTTTGATGATCTTGACTTTAAGCTTACCGGCCTTCACCCGTCGGAGCTCATTATGGTGGCTGCAAGGCCTGCCATGGGTAAGACTGCATTTGTCTTAAACATCGCCCAGCATGCTGCGGTAAGAAAACAGGTTCCCACAGCTATATTCAGCCTGGAAATGTCCAAGGAACAGCTGGTGACTCGTATGATCTCCATGGAGGCCATGGTGGACTCTCAGGCGATCCGTACCGGAGAGCTTCAGGAGAGCGAGTGGGAGAAGATCATGGAGAGTGCCGGGACCATCGGGCGTTCCCCTCTGATCATCGATGATACTCCGGGAATCACTGTGGCGGAATTAAGGTCCAAATGCCGCCGTTATAAGCAGACCTACGGGCTGGGCCTGATCATCATCGACTATTTGCAGCTGATGTCCGGAGGGAAAAAGTCAGAGTCAAGGCAGCAGGAGATCTCCGAGATCTCTCGTTCCTTAAAGGCGCTGGCCAGAGAGATGGATGCGCCGGTCATCGCCCTGTCACAGCTGAGCCGTATGGTGGAGCAGAGGAAACCGCCCAAGCCGGTCCTTTCCGACTTGAGGGAATCCGGTTCCATCGAGCAGGATGCCGACGTCGTTATGTTCATCTACAGGGATGACTATTACAACGAAGACTCTGAAAAAAAGGGTCTTGCAGAGATCATTGTGGCAAAACAGAGAAATGGTTCCACAGGAAGCGTGGAACTTGTCTGGTTAGGACAGTATACGAAGTTTGGAAATAAAGAGAGAGTCAGGATGTAGCCTGCAGATTATGATAGAAACCGTCGTCTTTTAGAGGGCGGTTTTTCTTGTCCCGCAAAGAGCCCCCACCTTATAATAAATTAAGAAGAAAGGAAGGGACTTATGAAGGAAAAAAGACGAATGATTTCTGAAGCAGCCAAAGAATTAGGGTTAGAAACCTATACTTTAAGGGCCTGGGAGGAAGAGCTGAAGCTTAATATTCCGCGGAATGACAAAGGCTACCGTTACTATGGGGAAAAAGAACTACATACATTTATCAAGATCCGTGATATGAGGGATGAGGGTATGAGCATGGATGAAATCAAGGAGGCTCTGCCAAAGAATGTCATTCCTTTTCCCGCAGGCGGGAGCAGTGTGGGTCCGCAGGATAAAATGGAACAGTTCCAAAATGTTATGGTTAAGATTATGGGACGGGCCTTAAACGAACAGAAAAATCAGCTGAGCCGGGAAATCGGAGATCAGGTTACCAGGCAGGTGGCAAAGGAAATGGATTATCAGTTCCGTCAGAAGGAGGAGTCGGAAGAGAAGAGATTCCAGAAGCTGGACGAGCTGATCCGCCTGCAGCAGCAGAGCAGGGAAGAAATTGCAGCTACAAAAGAGAGAGGCTTCTTTTTTAGGAAGAAAAAAAGAAACCGCGAATAATCATCATCGCAAACAAAAAAGAGATGCCGGGCGGCATCTCTTTTTATGTATCGATTATTCCTGGCTGATAGCGCCGGTTGGACATCCGTCTGCGCAAGCTCCGCAGTCTAAGCATGTATCTGCATCGATTACGTACTGTCCGTCCCCTTCGCTGATAGCTCCTGCCGGGCAAGTACCTTCGCAAGCGCCGCAAGAGATACAAGCGTCTGAAATTACATATGCCATATCTATATTCCTCCTTTAAAAAGTTGTGTATGAAATGGCGGGTGACCCGCCTTTCAGGTACTTTTCATTTTAATATACTTAATATACAATATCAAGGGAATTCCGGTGAATTATTGTATTTTTAATTATAATGTATTATACTAAATAGGATTCTTCTTCAGGGATTTATGGAGAAGAACGGCGACTGTTAAGAATGGAGGTATTATAAATGAATACAATCACAAAGGACATGGTGATCGGTGACCTGCTTGCCATCGATGAAAACTTCGCGGCTATTTTAATGGCATCCGGCATGCACTGCGTGGGCTGCCCGTCTTCTCAGGGAGAGACACTGGAAGAAGCTGCTTTTGTTCACGGAATGAATGTAAATGAACTTCTCGGCAGACTGAATGAATATATGGAGACAAAACAGGCCTGACGCCCTGTCACCGTAAGATTTAGAGGACAACCTTCAGATGAGATTCTGGAGATTGTCTTCTTTTTTTTGCCCTGATTTATATTTTGCGGTGCGTTGTGCAATCGGATTGCGCATGCTTGTGATGAGCAATTCAATGAGCAACTTTGGGACCCAATTCAGATTGTTTTAGTGGGTATTACAGGGTTACAATTTAAGAGTACTAAGAATGAAATAAAAAGAAAAGGAGTGATAATGTTTGAAACGCGACATGATTTACAAAGACCTGATCCAGCTGGATATGGAAGCGGCAGACACCGATGACTTTTTTGACAAGATGGCCGCAAAACTTGAAGAACTTGGTTTTGTAAAGAGCTCATTCGTGGATGCGATCAAGACAAGAGAGAAAAACTTCCCGACGGCATTGGCGGTAGAGCCGTATCCGGTGGCGATCCCTCATGCAGATCCGGAACATATCTTAAAGCCTTTCATCGCGCCGGTCAGATTAAAAGAACCGGTCAAGTGGTGTGAAATGGCAGCAAACGATGTGGAACATGATGTGAAGTTTATCTTTATGCTTGGCTTTAAGCGTTCCGACGAGCACGTGGAACTGCTTCAGATCCTTGTGGCAAACTTCCAGGATGAGTCCCTGATGGAACGCCTGATGGATGCAAAAACCAAAGAAGAGTATATGGAAGCGATTCTTTCCATGGAAGGACTCTGATCACAGAGTGAAAGTAAATGAAAACAAGGGCTTATCTCAAGAAAGGAAATAAAAATTATGAAAAAGATCATTGTAGCATGCGGAAGCGGAGTAGCAACATCTCAGACAGTAGCAAGCAAGGTGAACCGTTTATTAAAAGAAAATAAGGTAGACGCTCAGGTGGAAGCGGTAGATTTAAAATCCGTAGACCGCTATATGGATTCAAGCGTGGCATATATCGCGATCACAAAAATCGACAAGGAGTATCCGATTCCGGTCATCAACGGAATCGCATTCTTAACCGGTGTAGGTCAGGATGCAGAATTGAAAAAACTGATCGAAGCATGTAAATAAGAGGAGAAAAACTACAAAAGACACATCGTAAGAGGATGAAAGGAGAGATTGTATGCAAGTATTGAGTTCAGTTGTCAACTATCTGTTAAGTTTGGGGGCGGCGATTTTCGTTCCTATCATTATCATTATCGCCGGACTGATCGTAAGGATGAAGGTGAAAGATGCGGTTTCCGCCGGTATTACACTCGGGGTGGCGTTTACAGGAATGACAATGCTCATTTCCTTCATGACGGATACCATCAGCCCAGCGGCTCAGGCCATGTTAAAATCAACCGGTATTTCACTGCCTATCGTGGATGGAGGCTGGACCACCATGTCAACCATATCCTGGTCCTGGCCATACGCATTTTTAATGTTCCCACTGCTGATCATCATCAATGTCATCATGCTGGTCATTAACAAAACAAATACATTCAACGCCGATCTTTGGAACGTATGGGGTAAGATTTTTACTGCCGTTGCCGTTGTAGCCATCACAAAACCTCATTTTGGAGGGGCAGGATCCATTGCCTGCGCATTTGTGGTAGCAGCTATCCAGATCATTTTTGAGCTGAAAGCGGCAGATATGCATCAGCACAGAATCGAAAAGCTTTCCGGAATTCCGGGTGTAACCTGTACCCATAAGATGACCTTCCTGGCAGCTGTCATGTATCCGATCGACTGTATTTTAAAGAAAGTACCTGCATTAAACAAACAGTTTGACGCAGCGGCATTAAAAGATAAAGTTGGTATTTTTGCAGAGAACCATATCCTTGGATTCATTCTTGGTATTATTTTCGGAGTTCTCGCCAGATACAGTGTAGCAGATACTCTGACCCTGGCGATTAAGGCAGCGACAGCGCTGACTCTGTTCCCGGTCATCACAAAATACTTTATGCAGGCATTGGCTCCGATCTCTGAGGCAGTCAGTGACTTCATGAATAAGAAATTCTCAGGAAGAACTCTCGTAGTAGGGCTTGACTGGCCGTTCCTCGGAGGATCCAATGAGATCTGGCTGGCAGTGATCTACTCTGTGCCAATCACATTATTATTCTCTATGTTCCTGCCGGGAAATGAAATCCTTCCGTTTGCAGGTATCATCAACCTTGCACTTGCCGTACCAGCATTCCTTGTTACTGGAGGAAACCTGATCCGTATGATCATTCTCTGCACCGTCTTCGCGCCGGTATTCTTATGGGTTGGTACTGCGTTCGCGCCGTTTATGACCGACCTTGCAAGGACAACAGGAGCAGTATCCCTGAAAGCGGGAGAGATGATCTCCAACAGTTCCATTGATGGACCGATCCAGACTTACGCTTTCTCCCATGTATTTAAGGTACTGGACGGAAACTTTATTCCGCTGGCCATCCTGATCGTCTGGGTGATCTGTTTTGTACTCTACTACAGAAGCCTTAGCAAAGAAGCACAGCAGGAAACAAACAACTAAACGTTTTAGACATAGAAAAGGGGAAGAATTATGCAGAGGTTTGTCAATGATCCGGATTACGTCGTAGAAGATATGCTCAAAGGCTTTTTAAAAGCCCACGGAGATCTTGTCGTGAAGTCTGAGGCCAATGACCGTGTGGTAAAATACATAAATACACCGGTGGAAGGAAAAGTCGGACTGGTAACAGGCGGCGGCAGCGGACATGAACCTGCTTTTCTTGGCTATGTCGGAAAGAATATGGTGGATGCTGTGGCAGTCGGCGAAGTTTTCTCTTCGCCGTCCGCCCAGGCATTCTATGACGCATTTATGGAGGCGGACGCTGGAGAAGGCGTGGCCTGTCTGTTTGGAAACTATGCCGGAGACAACATGAATGTAAAAATGGCTGTACGAAAAGCGAAAAAAGCCGGTGTCACTGTAAAGTATGTAACCGCAAACGATGATGTGGCTTCATCTCCGAAGGAAACGAAGGAAAAACGCCATGGTATCGCAGGCGGCGTTTTTATGTGGAAGATCGGGGGAGCCAGGGCAGCAAAAGGCGGAGATCTGGATGAGGTCATTGCATCTGCCCAAAAAGCAGTGGACAATACAAGAAGTATCTGTGTAGGATTAAGTCCATGTGCCATACCTGCAGTTGGACATCCCAATTTCCATATCGAAGAAGGAACTATGGAGGTGGGGATCGGACACCACGGGGAACCGGGCATTAATGTGCAGGACCTGGAGCCTGCCGCAAAGATTGCAGAGAACATGGCTGAAACAGTAGCAAACGACCTGGAACTCAGAGAAGGGGAAGAGGCGGCGGTGCTGCTTTCCGGTCTCGGGGCGACACCGGTCATGGAACTGTATGTACTGTACGATGAAATTGAAAGATACCTGAGAGAAAAGGGAATTTCCGTTTATAAGACTTTTATTGGGGACTATGTGACTTCCCTTGATATGAACGGAGCCGCGCTGACGGTCATGCGCCTGGATGATGAATTAAAGGAACTGCTGGATTACGAGGCAAAATCACCGGGCATTGAGGTTACCAGATAGCACCGGAACGATGAAAGAGGGATTCTAGTGTATTTAGACGAAAGAGGCTATTTAGTATTAAAAACAATTGTAAATAATCCGTCTATAACTGGAAAGGAAGTGGAGCAGTCATTAGATTTGTCCAGGAAGCAGGTCAGCTATACGATGGATAAGATTAACCAGTACCTGGCGGATAACGGACTGCCCAAGATAGAAAGACTGCGCACCGGGAAATTTGTGATACCGGTTCCTGTGCTGGAACAGTACCAGACCGAGGATATCGGGATCAAAGACAGTACCTATGTGTACTCCGACAAAGAACGGGGAGCTCTGATCTTCCTGATCCTTCTGTGCACAAGGGAAGAATTATCAATTTACCATTTTACATCAAAGCTGGATATCAGCAAGAATACATTTTTGATCGACGTTAAAAAACTGGAGGAAAGGCTGGCGCCGTACGGCCTTGGAATCCATTACAGCAGACAGGACGGATATCATCTGGCCGGAAGTGAGTTCTGCAAACGGGAGGCCATGATCCCTATTGTGCGGCAGATCTTAAATATGCCGAACGGGCAGGAAGCCATTATGGAGATTTCCCAGGTCGATCCGGAACTCATGGAGCAGGTGCGGGGGCAGATCAGTGAGATTGAGAATAAGTTAAAGATCCGTTTCACCGATGAAAGGCTGAGGGAACTTCCGTATATCCTCTGTCTGGTGCTGATTCGCATCAAGAAAGGGAGAATTCTGGAAGATCTTCCTGAGTCCTTCCAGCATATCGCCGGAACAAAAGAGTATTCTGTCATGGTGGAGTTTGCAAAAGAGCACGACGTGGCATGGCAGACGGAAAAGATCTTTTTTGCCGCGCAGATTCAGATTTCCAACTATCACAGTTTCCAGTCGGATAATTTGAGAAGCGAAGTGGAGATCATGGAGGCGGCCAGACAGGTCATCGACAATTTTGAGAAGATTATATGCGTCAACATCAAGGAGCAGGACATTCTTCTTGAAGCGCTCTTTCAGCATGTGAAGCCGGCGTTTTACCGGGTCAAATACCACTATCATATTGAACAGAGTATTGTAGACATGGTACTTCCGAGATACAGTTCCCTGCACGCCATGGTAAAGAGATCCATGAAACCGCTGGAGGAACTGGCGGGAAGTGAATTTCCCGATGAAGAGCTGGTTTATATTACAGCGCTCTTCGGGGCATGGCTTCAGAGAGAAGGAATCCTGGACATAGAAAATCAGAAAAAAAGAGCTGTGATCGTCTGTGCCAACGGGGTGTCGGTTTCCAACTTCTTATTTTTCACACTGCGGGAGCTGTTTCCGGAGATCGAGTTCCTCACATGCCTTTCTATGAGGGATTTTACCGAATACAAAGAAGAATTTGAATTAGTCTTTACTATGGTCCGGCTGGAGACGGATAAACTTCAGTTTCTCGTAAAACCATTTCTCGATGAAGCCTCCAAGCATAAGTTCAGGGAAAAGGTGCTGAGTGAGATTAACGGTATTATGCCCCATGAAGTGGATGTGACAGAAATTGTAAGGGCTGTGGAGCAGCACGCAGTCATTGAGGACCGGGACGCGCTGGTCAGAGAGATAAACAGAGTCTTAAACCCTGTAAATGTCCAGGGAACTGCAGAAAGAACAGCGGAGATAAAAGAACAGCCCATGCTGGCAGATGTACTTACAAAGGAAACAATTCGGATATCAGAGAAGCCGATGGAATGGGAAGATGCCGTAAGGACGGCGTCGGCTCCGCTGCTTGCACGGGGAGATATCGAACAGCGCTATGTGGAGCGGATGGTCCAGATCATCCGGGAAGATAAGCCATATATTATGATCGCTGACGGAGTCATTATTGCCCATGCGGGAGTGGAGGACGGAGCCGGGAGGATCTGCATCTCTTTGTTAAAGCTTCCGGAAAGGATTGACATCAATGGGTACCTGAACGCGGATATTGTCATAGTTCTTGGGACTCCGGATGCCACCAATCATTTGGGAGTGCTGTTCCAGCTGAATGAGATCCTGGAGGACCCGTCTGCATTAAAGAAGCTGAAGCAGGCAAAACAGCCGGAAGAGATCCTTACCATTGTTCAAAAAGAAAAGGAGAAATCATTATGTTAGAATCATTAAAAAAGGATGTAGTTCAGATTGCAAAAAGAGCTCAGAAGGACGGACTGTGCAAGCATTTGTCCGGAAACTTCAGTGCCAGGGATAAAGAGACAGGCTATGTAGTCATCACACCGACTCAGGTGGACAGAGAACTTCTCACGGCAAGGGATATGGTTGTCTTAGACCTGGATGCCAATGTCATCGAGAACCTTTCCGGGCTGCGTCCGACCAGTGAGTCTTTAATGCATTTACAGATTTATAAGACGAGACCGGAGGTCAATGCAGTTGCGCATACACATTCAATGTATGCTACCACCTTTGCGGTGCTGAAAAAACCGATCCCGGCTGTTGTATACGAAGTTGCCAATTTAGGAGTGAGCAAATCCAGAATTCCGGTGGCTCCATACGGACGCCCAGGTTCCACGGATCTCTCCGACAGCGTTATTGAACCAGTTCAGGAAGCAGATTGTTTCCTGCTTCAGGGACACGGCGCCGTTGCCGTAGACAGCAGAGAAATTTACGATGCTTACCTGAAAGCCTCCTATATTGAAGAACTTGCTCAGTTATACTTCAATTCTCTCGTTGCAAACAGAGGACAGGAGCCGGATTACTTCCCTCCGGAAGAATTACAGAGCTGGGCATATCCTTCACAGATTAAATTCCCAAATAAATAAGGAGTGTGAGAGATGAAGAAAATTATCAATGAGCCGGACAATTATTTAAAGGAGATGCTCAGCGGCATCTATATCGCACATGAAGACATGGTGACCTGCACAGACGGTGACCTTCAGTGCCTTGTGTCTAAACACAAAAAAGAAGGAAAAGTCGGCATCGCCACAGGAGGCGGTTCCGGTCATCTTCCTTTGTTCCTTGGCTATGTTGGAGAAGGCATGCTGGACGGCTGCTGCGTGGGTGACGTATTTCAATCTCCGAGTGCAGATCAGATGCTTGCCGTGACAAAAGAGATTGACAGCGGGGCAGGCGTGCTCTATATTTACGGAAATTACAACGGAGATATCTTTAACTTTGATATGGCGGCCGAGATGGCAGACATGGAAGAGGATATCCGTGTGGAGACCGTTCTCGGAGCCGATGACGTGGCTTCTGCCGGTCCTTCCGCACCGGGGGAGAAGAGCACCCGCCGGGGAGTGGCAGGTATTTTCTTTGTATTTAAGTGTGCAGGAGCTGCAGCAGATAAAATGATGGATCTGGACAATGTAAAGAGAATTGCAGACAAAGCCAATGCCAATGTTCGGACTATGGGAGTCGCTCTTACCCCTTGTGTGGTGCCGAGAGTTGGTAAAGCAGGATTCTCCATCGGCGAAGATGAGATGGAGATCGGCATGGGCATCCACGGAGAGACCGGTATCAGACGGGGAAAAATTGAGCCGGCGGACCAGATTGTAGATGAGATGTTAGGCCAGATCGTTGCGGATCTTCCTTATGAGAGCGGCGATGAGGTGGCTGTCCTCGTAAACGGCCTTGGAGCCACCACTTTAGATGAACAGTATATTGTGACCCGCCGCATCGATAAGGTGCTCTCAGAAAAGGGAATCAGTGTTCACAGATATTATGTGGGAGAGTATGCCACAGCACTGGAGATGGCAGGATTTTCAATCTCTCTTCTGAAGCTGGATGATGAGCTCAAAGAAATGCTGGACAGTGATGCGAAGACACCGTTCTTCCGCCAGTAAGTGAGGAGGCAGAATTAGGAATGGATAACAGTTATTTAATCAGGCTTTTGAAAGAAATCAGTGACATCATGGCAGAAAACAGGGATCACCTGATTGAGATGGACAGCATTGTGGGAGACGGTGACCTGGGACTTACGATGGGAGATGGATTCAAGGCTGCCTATGAGAAAGCTGCGGATGGGTCCGTTACAGATGCCGGAAAGCTTTTATACCAGGCCGGAAAGGCCATGGCATCTGCCGTGCCGTCTACGATGGGTACACTGATGGCGTCCGGCCTGATGCAGGCGGGCAAAGTCCTGAAGGGTACGGAAACGCTTGAAAATGCCGATGTGGCAAAGATTTTTGAGGCCTATGAAGCAGGTGTTGCAAACCGCGGAAAAGCCAAAGTGGGAGAAAAGACGTTCATTGACGGTATCCACCCGGCGGTGGAAAGTCTGAATGCCGCTGCGGCATTGGGTGCTCCCTTGGAAGAGATGGCAGCCGGTGCAGTGAAAGCAGCAGAGGACGGATTTAAGAGTACGACTACTATGCTTGCGGTTCACGGACGCGCCGCAACCAGGGGAGAGGCTTCCAGAAGCCTTGAAGATCCGGGAGCTTATGTGGCGGTGCTTATTATGAAGGCGTTTGAGAAGAGTACAAAATAAACAGAATGTGCTAAGGAGAGACCGGTCCTGCAAAATATTGCAGGATCGGTTTTTTGTATTTTTCTTATTAAAATCCAATTACTTGAAAAAAAGAATCTTTCATGATATAATAGTAAAAATAGTTGTTGAGAAGTTGAATAAAATAAATATATTGTGGAGAAATGTTTTAATGATAGAAAGAGATTTAACGAGCAGAGAAATATGGATTATGAAGTGTATATGGGCTAATCCCGGGGGGATGACATTACAAGATCTCCAGAAAGAACTAAAAGAAATATTTGATTGGGAAATAAAAAGATCTACGATACACACCTACCTGACAACGATAGAAGGAAAAGGATATATAGAAGTCGAGAAGAAGGGAAGAAACTTAATTATGAAACCGTCTATCAGCGAAGAAGAACATAAGAAAGAGCAGGCAGAGAGGATGATCAGCTTTTGGTATGACGGGTCAAGACAAGGACTTATTAAAACACTGGTAGGGGATAATATTTCTCAAGAGAGCGGGCGGCATCTTATGGATGTATTGGATGAACTGGAAGAAATATAAGAAAAAATATAAAACAGTTGTAAGAGTCTTTACTGAGATATACAAAATTGATAAAAATTATGCTCTGTTTGGCGATGGCAATAGTGCTTACTGTTTGTTATGTAATGCCAAGTCAGGCAGCGAATGAGTCAAAAAATACAGAAACTGCAGATACAAATGAAGATCTTGATACACATGTTGATGATGGAGTGCCAGGAATTATGGAAGAAGATGATTTTGATACTCCGGAGAAATATAGAAAGTATTTAGAGGAGCATCCTGAACAGCAAGTTGAGACTTATGCTGCAAAAGCGTCCGCTAATCATAATGTAAAAGCAACAGCAACGTTACGTTACAAAATTCAAAATTTACCATCAAAAAATGCCATACAGAAGACTTATATAGGTTCTACTTATATTTATGTTATACAAAGAGTAGGAGCCAATTCATTGTTATCTAGGTGTACGATAAATGGGAATTTTGGGAAAAGCACAGAAACAGAAGGCATCCAGTTAAAAGGGAATCTGGTCTATTTCGGTATTTGTGATAAGAGTAAGGCAGACCCTGCATGCATATACTCAATTAATAAAAGTGCTTTTTAAACAAACTAAACAAAAAATTTTAAGAATGTGGAGGAATAAATAATGATTAGAAAAAAGTTTTATAGTATTTTCATGAGCCTAGTGCTATTATTTTCAATGCTTTCTTATACACCAATGGTTAGTGTAAAAGCGTCTCAATTAAGGTATGGAGATTATACATATCAGATTCAGACAAATGGTAGTAAAGAAAAGTACATTTATATTACGGGATATAGTGGAAAAGGAGTAAATATTGTATTGCCAAGTCAAATTAATAATATAAAAGTAACGACTATTTCAGAAGACTTATTTAAAAACAATGATTTGGTGAAAAGTATAACATTATCAAAAAATATAAAAGATGTGTATGGCAGATATTTTAAAGAGATCAATCATTTAGAGGAGTTAAAAGCAGTAAAAGAGAATCCATATTATACTTCTTCAGATGGAGTTTTATTTGATAAAAACAAACGTGAGTTGGTCTGCTATCCAAGAGCAAAAACAAACAAGAACTATTCGATTCCGTCAACAGTAAAAGAAATACAATCAGATGCCTTTGCAAATAACTCAAGTTTAGAAAAAATTGTTTGCAATAAATTAATGGATGCTATTCCAGATGATTTTGCAGCAGAAAGTAATATTAAAACAATCGAAATGGGCAAGAATATTCAAAGAATTGGAGAAAGGGCCTTTTATAAATGTAAAAAACTTAAAGCAGTAAATTTGAGTAAAGGTTTAAAATATATAGATGATGAGGCTTTTCGTGAATGTACGGCTCTTACCAGCATAAAACTTCCATCCAAGTTAAAAAATATTAGATTTTGGGCGTTTAGGAACTGTAAATTACTAAAGAAAATCACAATTCCGGACAGTGTTACATTTATAGAGACATGTGCATTTGAAGGATGTCCTGCGAAATTAAAAAAACCATCGTATTTAAAGAAAAATAAATTGGAACTTGGGGGATATGAGTACAGAGCAATCGCAGCGGTGAAAATTCCAAGAAAGGGGAAAGACAAAAAAGTAAAATATAGAGCTTCCAAAATCACAAAAATTACAACTTTAAAAAAGAACATAAAATTAAAAAAGGGAAAGAAGAAAAAAATTTATACGAGGATCTATGTCTCTAAAAAGAAGAAACAGGGCTATTTAGATTATTCTATTTTAAAATTTACTTCTTCAAATAAGAAAGTTGTCAAGGTAAGTAAGTACGGAAATATCAAGGCGCTGAAAAAAGGGAAAGCCACTATTACAGTGAAACTCAGAACTTCCGGAAAGTCTTATAGAATTAAGGTGAGGGTAACAAAGTAAGCTTATAAAGGCAAATAAGGGCTTCTTTGTCATCGGCATAAGAGATAACCGTGACAAGAAACTTGTTATTTTCTTGTTTTTATTCCTGAGGGATCAGGAAAAGCAAATCCGGCCACGGCAGTGTTTGTCAGAAAAAAACAAAGTGTGGAGACTAAGTAATTATTACAGTGAGTAAATAAAACTTAAAGCTTTCATAGTCCATAAAAGAAAGCACTATTCTTTGTAATTCGCCAATATGGGAATACACTTTCAAAGAATAGTGCTTTTTTATGAAACTTTTCGTCTATAATTCTCCTCTGGCCTCACGATCAAGCAATTCTTTCATAATAGAATCATATCGTTTATCCAACTTGTAAAATGCAAGCGTAACGACTGCAAGGGCTGCGACGAGTACCGGGCCGATCTTGTAAATGTTGATGATCATATTCAGTGCGGAACCTGGCTGTGTCACGGAACCGGCAGCAGAACTGACATAGCCTGACAGAGAGAGCAGTCCGGTCATGGCGGCGGATGCCACACCTGCGCCTACCTTTGTTCCGATGGAACCGCCTGCGAAGATCAGACTTTCCTGGCGGACATGGGTTTTCCACTGTCCGAATTCCACTACGTCACCGACCATTCCAAATACAGCTGCGTTCAATGGGGCCAGGCCTATAGCGCGGGTTACACAGCTCATGACTATCCATGGAAAACTGTACGGATTCAGGAAAAACAGAAGCTGTCCTGCCAGTGCGATAAATGCTCCGGCAAATGCAACATTTCTCTTGCCGAATTTCCCGATCAGCGGGGCGCATGCAAAGATACAGCCTACTAAAGTCAGAGTCTCTGTCATAAACAATGCACTGTACATCCAGGTATCATTGTGGAAAATATATTTACAATAGTAAGGAAGAATTGTCCCTGAGATACCGAAGGATACACTCTGAAGCATCCAGAGCACAAGTACTGCCCAGAAATACTGGTTTGTTACAAGGGCTTTCAGGCCTTCTTTCAGAGGAACGCTTTTCACTTTTTCTTTTGCCGCAATGACAACGGTTTCTTTACATTTCAGAAAACAGTTGATGAGCAGTATCAATGCAAGAACTGCCCAGATGGACATGGTCTTTACCCACGCGGCCTGATCGTCTCCGAAAAGCTTTACTAATGGGAGAGTAAAAGTTACGGCTACGATACGTCCGATTGGAGATAGTCCCATCCTCACAATACTCAACATATCCCTCTCGGAAGAAATTCTCGTCATCATGGCAGAGAGACTTCCGTAAGGAAGATTGATGGCTGTATAACAGATTGTGGTACAGAAGTTATATGTAACAAACAGGTAAACTGCCTGAACGATTCCGGTCGTGTGAGGCACGGTGAAAAGAAGGACGGCGGAGAGCGCATATGGTATGCTCATCCAAAGAATCCACGGCCTTGACTTTCCCCATTTTGAGTTTGTGCGCTCTACGATAATACCCATGACCAGGTCAGATACCCCGTCAAACAGCCGGGAAAGAAGCATAACCAGTCCGACAGTAGCCGGATTGATCCCAACATAATCCGTATAAAAAAGTGTGAGTAATGTACCGATCATTCCAAAGATCACGTTACATGCCACGTCGCCGCCGGCATAAGAGATCCGGGTTCCCCAGCTTAATTTGTGGCCCTTGACATAGTTTTTTTCCATTTATTTTTCTCCTTATTTCATCTGGTATATCGAAAAAATTCCTATTTATACCGTGATTTCAGAAATTTTTACAGGGCGGTGTTCTTCCAGTGACTTTTTAGCCGCAAGCCCCATGAGTACCGGCTCAAGTCCGTCCATAACTCCGAGTGGTGTTTCTGTGTCTTTTTCGATGGCATCGATAAAGCATTTGATTTCTTTTGCGTAAGCTGCCATGTAGCGCTCCAGGAAGAAGTAAAGAGGTTTTTCTCCGGTTACTCCTTCTGCATTGCTGATGACCGCTGAAGATGCGGAGTCATTCGCTGTTGCGACCATTCCTTTTGAGCCGAATACTTCAGCTCTCTGATCATAGCCGTAAACTGCTTTTCTGGAGTTGTCGATGACTGCGATCGCACCGTTTTTCATTTTTAAGGTAATGACTGCGGTGTCTACATCTCCTGCTTCGCCGATGGCCGGATCTACCAGGACAGCTGCCTCGACGTAAACTTCTTCCGCATCGCATCCTGCGAGGAAACGTACCATGTCAAAGTCATGGATTGTCATGTCTAAGAACATTCCTCCGGATACCTTTACATATTCTGCACTCGGCGGTTCCGGATCTCTGGATGTCACTTTAATGATCTGTGTCTCACCGATCTTTCCGGCAGCAACTGCATCTCTGACCGCTTCAAAGTTGTGGTCAAACCGGCGGTTGAAGCCAACCTGGTATTTCACACTGCTGTTTTTTAAAGCATCAATTACTTCCTGAATCTTCTTTACGTCATGATCGATCGGTTTTTCACAGAAGACATGTTTTCCTGCCTTGATAGCTTCCACGGAGATCGGAGAATGTGTATCTGTGGAAGAACAGATCAGCACTGCATCAATTTCAGAATCATTCAAGATATCTTTGTAATCCTTGGTTGTTTTTTCAACGCCCATCTCTTTTGCCCATACTGCTGTTTCCTCTGTCATAAAAGGATCTGCAAGTGATTTAACCTTTGCGTTGCCAACCTGTGTACAGATGCTTTCTACATGTACTCTTCCGATTCTTCCTGCCCCGATAATACCTACATTTACCATAATAAAAACTTCCTTTCTTATATTGAACTTGTTTGATTTCTCTATGAGTTAATCATATCAGGACAAAGATATAACCAAAACCTGTACTATTTTTGGATTTGATAGTATTTTTATGTGAAAATTATGGGAGAGTTCTTTTTGTGTCTTTTTTTTAGAACAAAAAACAAAAAAGAAATCCGCATTACACGATGCGGATTCCTTTTTATTCGTTATGTTAAGTTAAAATTCGGCTATCTGCCGGATCGCATCCTCAGAAAGGATGGTTTGAAAATGTTCATTAAATAAAGCCTTAGTCGCATAAGTATTTGGGATACGTTTGCTGTACTCTGAAAGTCTGCTGCGGACTTTCGTAAAATCATACTTGTTGTCCTCGGCAGACAGGCAGAGATAATAACAATTATTTTCGGTATCTTTATATAAGCGGCTTTCATGCGGAAAGCTAAGCACCAGTTTTGCTGCATTAGCTACTTCTTCCAGAGAAGAAAAGCAGTATACGTCACAATTGGAATCCATTATGGCCAGGTGCACTGCATCAGCCAGTTCGGACAGATCGCTGTCAGAAGCATCGTCAAGGAAATTGAGAACTCCGTCGGAATCTTCCAGATTCATATTGCCGGATGAAAGCTTTGAGTTGACTAATTTCTCGTAACGGTCGTTAAACTGATCGGCGTCTTCCACTTTCGTGACGACGAGGATCAGACATTCCTGGGAGACCGGGATCGCTTCTACCATAAGAGGAATGTTATTGGTCTCAAAACCTAATTCCTGAGAAGCTTTCTTCATCAGTTCGCGGAACAGTCCTTTGGCCTTATCGGAACCAAATGCCAGTTCATTGAGCAGTGTCTCTTTTCCAGCAAGGTCAGCTTTATTCAAAGTACATCGGATTTGATTGTCACTAATTCGTTCTATCTTCATAGTCATCACTCCCTTACTTTATATTATAGTATAGTATCTGAATGCATATGTGTAAAGTGTTTCTGAACAACTTACAAAAATATACAGAAATACTTGAAATTATTTACAGAATTTGATATTATAAACTTACAGCATATGGAAAAGAGCTCTTTCCTGCGCTGAGGCGCCGCATCTTCACTGCCTTTTCGGCAGTGTCTTAAATTTATATATCATAGCACTTTTCTGGCTCATTTCACAAACATTTCAGAATGGAGATTATCATGGGACATCGCAGTGATTTATTGGATTATTTAGAACTTGGATTGGCAGTCCAGGTCGATGGAATACCCGTAGACAACAGCAATCAGGAACAAATGGATCTTATGCTTGAGGAAGATGATTCCTACATGAAAGACTTCATTGATGATGAGAAAGGGGAGATCTGTGCCGTCTACTATCAAAAAGTAACCAATCATTAAACAATGCGTCATCTATACCAGTAGTATCTCAATTAAGCCAAGGGATTATTTCTCTTGGCTTAAATAGGATTGAATTCCCTTATAGATGGCCTGTGCTGCTTTTTCCTGATAGGCTTTATCCTCAAGTTTCTGCTTTTCTTCTTCATTGCTTAAAAAACCGCACTCTGCGATGACAGTCACATAAGGATTATCCCGAAGAAGGAAGTAATCGCTGTTTGCTTTTGCCACTCTGTGGTTGTCTGGATCCAAATTTTCCACCAGAGAACTTTGCACGCAGTCGGCAAGCTGTTTTCCTTTTTGAGAACCCTGATAGTAAAATACCTGTGCACCGTGCACTTCACCGCTGGGATAGCTGTTCTGATGAACACTCACCACAAGGACCGGCTCGGCATCAAAGATGATCTGCTTCCTGTTGGAGAGATCGGAAACTTTTACATTGGTCGTGCTGGTGGCCAGATTGTAGTCGCCGTCCCTGGTCATTTTTACCTTGAATTTTTTTTTCTCCAGGATCGTTTTTAATTTTTTTGATATGGCCAGATTGATGTCTTTTTCCAGCACATCTCCGCTGCCGACTTTGCCGGGATCATTGCCGCCGTGTCCGGGATCGATGATGATGACATTCTGTTTCCCAATCGTCTGGTTTACAAAGATGGGAAGGGTGATCGAGGAAATATAGAGCAGGACGATGATACAGAAGATTGCACCCCCTAAAAGTTGTTTGCGATATTTCATTTGGAGACCTCAGGACTTTTGTAATATTATATTCAGAAGAAGGCCTGATATATGAATGAGTTTTTTTACCATTATTTCTGTCACGTTTTAAAATGCGTTCCTCCAATAGTGGTAAAAACTATCGTTTAAAATCGGAACGTCCCAGGTATTCGCTGGTCATTTTTACGACTTGGTCCGACAGCAGTGTGATGGAGATCAGATTCGGTATGGCCATCAAGCCGTTAAAGGTATCCGAGAGGTTCCAGACAAAGGACAGGTGCAGGATGGAGCCTAAAAATATAAAATAAAGAAAGACAAGTTTATAATTTGTGACGGCTTTTTTTCCAAATAAATAGGCAGCCGCCGTCTCGCCGTAAAAGGACCAGCCGATGAGGGTGGCAAATGCGAAGAATACGATGGCGATGGATACGAAGGCAGAGCCCCAGGAGCCGAAGACTGTGGAGAAGGCAGCGCTGGTCAGGGGGACTCCATTGGGCAGTGAATCAAAATGGATTGTAGTGCCCTGGGCCGCGTCCAGAGCCATGGCTTTTAGATAAGTTCCCTCGTCATAGACGCCGGAAGTGAGGATGGTAAGGGCTGTGATCGTACACATCACAACGGTGTCGGTAAATACTTCAAAGATACCCCACATGCCCTGGACTACGGGTTCTTTTGCATCGGAATTTGTATGTACGGTGACGGAACTTCCCAATCCTGCCTCATTGGAGAAGACTCCGCGGGAGATTCCCTTTTTCATGGCAATGGTGATCCCGTAGCCAAGGACGCCTCCTCCGGCGGCTTTTGGTGAGAAAGCACCGTGAAGGATCGAATGGATGGTAGATGGAAGCCGGTCTATGTGGACAAAAATAATAACAATACAGCCCAGTGTGAATAAAGCAGCCATTACCGGGATGATTTTTTCTGTCACGCCGGCGATCCGTTTGATTCCTCCCATTATGACAAAACCTACCATGAACAGGGTGACAAGACCTGTGATTACTGGGGAGATTGAAAAAGCAGAAGAGAGTGCGGATGCCATAGAGTTTGCCTGTGTCATGTTTCCGATCCCGAGAGAAGCGAGAAGGCAGAATGCTGCAAACAGAGCGGCCAGCCATTTTGCGCCGAGACCCCGTTCCATATAGACCATGGCACCTCCGGCCCATTTCCCGTTTTTGTCCCGGTAACGGTATTTCATTCCGAGTGTGATTTCCGCATAATGTGTCATCATTCCCAGGATGGAAGAAATCCACATCCAGAAGATGGCTCCGGGCCCTCCGGCAGTGATGGCAGTGGCAACCCCGGCGATATTTCCGGTTCCCAGGGTCCCGGCCAGGGCAGTGCAGAGAGACTGAAACTGCGAGATAGAAGCGGAATCTTTTGTTTTTCTTACCTCGGATTTTTTCAAAGAGGACAAGAGCGTGGAAGAAATCCACAATCGAAAATGTCTTAACTGGAAGCATTTTGTTCTAAGCGTAAACATCAGACCGACACCTAAAAAACAGGCCAGCATAGGAGTTCCCCAGATAAAGGAATTGAATGCATTATTCAGACGGCTGATCAGAGTAAATATTTGAACCATATATCAAACCTCTTTGTGATAATTAAAGTATTATATTCAGCCAAGCAGCAGGTTTATGATTTATGGCGGAAAACTCCTTGCTTTATTTTTCAGCAAAAGTTTGTTATAATAATTATTAATAGGTTTTTCTCAGAAGAAGGATGGGTTTTATGAAGACAATTGTGAGAAACGTTGAGAACAAGGACAATAAGGAAGCGATCCGGGAAGCTGCCGGGCTTCTTCGGGAGGGGAAGCTGGTAGCTTTTCCCACGGAGACAGTCTATGGACTTGGAGGCAGTGGCTGGATGGAAGAGGCTGCTTCCAAAATCTACGAGGCAAAAGGGAGACCGTCTGACAATCCTCTCATCCTACATATCGGGAGCATGGAGATGATCGATGAGATCGCATCCTGCGTACCGGGGCCGGCCAAAAAAGCGATGGAAGTTTTCTGGCCGGGTCCGCTGACCGTGATCCTGCCCAAAAGCGACAGGGTTCCGTACCGGGTTACCGGGGGACTCGATTCCGTAGCCGTCCGGATGCCCAGTCATCCTGCGGCATTGGCCCTGCTGAGAGAGACGGGTGTTCCTGTGGCCGCGCCCAGCGCCAACACTTCGGGAAGGCCCAGTCCGACAAAGGCGGAACATGTGGTAGAAGACCTGGACGGGAAGATCCCGATGGTATTGGACGGTGGGAAAGTAGAGGTCGGTGTCGAATCGACGATCGTTGATTTTACCGGAGAAGTACCGGTCATTTTAAGGCCGGGAAAGATTACAAAAGATGAACTCGAGAAGACTCTTTTGACAGAGGTGCTGATGAGCACTCCGTCAGTCAAAGAGGATACAGTGCCCAAGGCACCCGGAATGAAGTACAAGCATTATGCGCCGAAAGCTCAGCTGATTCTTATCCTTGGGGAGG
The DNA here is from genome assembly GCF_002270485.1 of Anaerostipes hominis (ex Lee et al. 2021). Taxonomy (GTDB): domain Bacteria; phylum Bacillota; class Clostridia; order Lachnospirales; family Lachnospiraceae; genus Anaerostipes; species Anaerostipes hominis. The sequence continues at coordinate 48,914 of NZ_NQOG01000011.1, forward strand.
ACATAGAGAAAGTTGTAAAGGAGATCACCAAAAGGGTCCATGACTGCCGGGAGCAGGGCATGAAGACCGGAGTTATCGCCACTGAAGAGACAATGGGCGATTACGATGCAGATGAGGTGATCTCTGTGGGAAGCCGCAGCCATATGGAGACAGTGACGGCAAACCTCTATGACGTGCTGAGAGAGTTTGACCACATAGACGTGGACGTGATCTTTTCAGAAGGATTTGAAGGTGAAGAGTATGAAGAAGCGGTGATGAACCGTCTGGCTAAAGCAGCGGGACATCAGGTGATCCGTGTTTAAAAGGAGATTAGTTTGAAAAAAATTATATTTGTAAGTACGAACAACACCTGCCGCAGTTTTATTGCGGAATCGGTGCTGCGGAAATATTTAAAAGACGCCCACAGAAGAGACATCCAGGTGGAGTCCAAGGGACTTGTCGTATTATTTCCGGAGCCGGTACACACAAAAGCAGCAGATCTGGTCAGGAAGAGCGGGATTGAGATCGTAGATTTCAAAGCATCCCAGCTTACGCAGGAAGATGTGGAGACTAGTGATCTGATTCTCACTATGAATGATAAGCAGAAGGAAAAAGTACTGGAAGACTATCATGGATATAAGGAAGTGGCCACCATCAACGAGTATGCCAACCATGAGGGGGCGGTCATTGATCCTTACGGGATGGATGACGAAGACTATGAACATTGCTTTGTACAGATTACACAATTAATCCATAAAATCTGGAACCATAAGTTAGGAGGAAATGAAATGATAGGTATTGGATGCGACCACGGCGGGTATGCGCTGAAACAGGCGGTTATTAAGCACCTGGAGGAAAAGGGGCACGCGGTAAAAGACTACGGATGCTACTCAGAGGAATCTTGTGATTACCCGGTATACGCGAAAGCAGTGGCTGAGGGTATACTGAAGGACGAAGTGAAACAGGGGATTCTGATCTGCGGAACAGGCATCGGCATTTCCATCACTGCCAATAAGATCAAAGGCATCCGGGCAGCGCTGTGCGCAGATACATTCAGCGCAAGAGCCACAAGAGAACATAACAACGCCAACATTCTGGCGCTGGGGGCAAGAGTTACCGGAGAAGGCCTGGCACTGGATATCGTGGACACATTTTTGGAGACAAAGTTTTCTAACGATGAGCGTCATATCCGCAGGATCAATATGATCGAGGATTAAATTTTCAGGAGATATTATACGGCATGGACAGCACGCGCGGCTTCTGTGCCGTATGCTTTTTTGTTCAGAAAACAAGAAAGAGAATAAATACCAGATAAATATGGAAATAATAGCTACTGTACGAAGCTTTTTTCCTAGCCATAATATGTTTTGGATGATATAATTACAAAGTGTGGATAGAAACTTTTTCAAGGAGGTCTTTATGAAGATCAATAAGGACATTGTCCGCTCATTATCTTTGATAACACAGCTGGGAATCACGATTCTGACATCGACATTTCTGTGCATGTTTTTAGGCCTTTGGCTGGACCGAAAGTTTTCTACCCATTTTTTTATCCCGTTATTGATTCTGGGCATTGGAGGAGGACTAAGCGGTGCCTGGAAACTCATAAGGAATGTCAGTGAAGACGAGGAGGGTGATGATAATAGAAGAGCTTAAAGAGATCAATCCTGTCCTCTTGGAATTGCTGGCCGGATTGGGGATCTACGGTGCGGCGGCCGGTGCAGCCGGCATGGTCACATCAGGGGGATCTCTGTATTTTCTGGGAGGGATCCTTGCGGGGCTGTTTCTTGCGGCCTGTCTGATCCTGAATATGTATCTGACCATTGATACTGCACTGGATCTGGATCCTGAATCTGCAAATAAGTATATGGTAAGGCGGACTCTGGTCCGCAAGTTCCTGACTGTCCTTGCGGCAGCCGTTGGGATTAAGATCCATATGCTGACATTTTCAGGGATCATACTTGGAGTTTTGGGGATTAAGATAGCGGCATATCTGCAGCCATTGATCCACCGCCGTGTATCGGAAAAACGATCCGGCAGGAACGAAGAAGTAAAAAGTAGAATGGATTAAAAAGGAGGGAATGCTATGGGAATGATTCAGGCCCCCATGTTGGCTGCCGCATCGGGAAATGATGTGGACTTCATGGTGCACGGGCTGATACCATTGAATTTTTTCGGGCATAAGGTATGGATCACCACCACACATGTGACAACACTGATCGTGATGCTCTTTATCATGGCGCTGGCCCTGATCGCGAGGCGGAGTATCATGAAAGATTATGAAAAGCCCAGCGGTCTTGCCAATGCAGTGGAACTGGTGGTGGAAATGCTGGATAAGCTGGTGAAGAGCACCATGGGAAAACACTGGAAGCCGTTTGCCAACTATATCGGAAGCATCATGTTTTTCATCTTTATTGCCAACACATCGGGGCTTTTTGGGCTCCGGGCGCCGACGGCCGATTATGGGACTACTTTGTCTCTGGCACTGATCACCTTTGTGATGATCCAGTACAGCGCATTTAAGACGAGGAAGTTCCGCATGTTTACGGACCTGTTTCAGCCGATTCCGGTGCTGTTTCCGGTCAATGTCATCGGTGAGTTTGCAACTCCGGTGTCGCTGTCGCTGCGTCTGTTCGGAAACATCATGGCAGGGACCATCATGCTTTCGCTGTGGTACGGCCTGCTTCCGATCTTTGCGAAGCTGGGACTTCCGGCATTTCTGCATGTATATTTTGACTTGTTTTCCGGTGCGATCCAGACCTTTGTCTTTGCCATGCTGACCATGACATTTATCGCAGACAAGAGGAACGCGTAAACCGGAAGAAACTATCAAGAGCAATAAAAAGAATAATTTTATTTTTAGGAGGATTTTCTTATGAATATTTCAAGTGAAGCATTTGTATTAGGTTGTTCAGCAATCGGAGCGGGCCTTGCGCTGATCGCAGGTATCGGACCTGGTGTGGGACAGGGATACGCAGCAGGACAGGGTGCGGCAGCCGTAGGACGCAATCCGGGCGCCAAGGGAGACATCATGTCTACGATGCTTCTTGGACAGGCAGTTGCAGAGACCACAGGTCTTTATGGTTTGGTTATCGGCCTGATTCTGTTATACGCTAACCCGTTATTCGCTAAATTATAATCCGGGAAATAAAACGGCGGCAGAAGCCGTCGGGAAATGACAAACCGGAGAGAATTCAGGGAAAGGAGGACAGGACGTGGACAGAATCTTTGGACTTGATATCCAGCTTGGATTTGACGTTTTATGCCAGGCAATCGCGGTTTTTATCATGTTTGCTTTTTTATCTTATGTATTGTTTGAACCGGTCAGGAAGCTTTTAAATGACCGTAAAAATAAAATCGCACATGATCTGGATACTGCGGCGGCCGACAAAGAAGAGGCGGCCAGACTGAAAGCTGAGTATGAAGAAAAGATCAGGGATATAGAAAAAGAAGCCGATGAGATTTTAAGCCAGGCCAGAAAGAAAGCCCTGAAAAGGGAAGAGGAGATCGTTTCGGGAGCCAGACAGGAAGCACTGAGGATCACAGAGCGGGCGGAAAATGAGATCGAGCTGGAAAAGAAAAAGGTCCGGGATCAGGTGAAACAGGAAATGATCCAGGTGGCAGTGGCTATGGCAGGCAAGATCATTACAGACAAGATCGATCCGGCAAAGCAGGATGCCCTTGTGGAAGAGACCTTAAAGGAGATGGGTGATCAGACATGGCGAAGCTAGTCAGCAAAACATATGGAGATGCCTATCTTTCGCTGGCAGAGGAGAAAGGAAATCTTGACTCTGTCAAAGAAGAAGTCCTTAATGTGCGCCGGGTGTTTTTGGAGAGCGGGGAGCTGAATCAGATGCTTTCCCACCCCAAGATCGTAAAAGAAGAAAAAATGCGGATCCTGGAGACAGCATTTAAAGGCAGGATTTCTGAGGACATGATGGGCTTTTTGTTGGTCATTGTGAAAAAAGACCGATACCGTGACATAATGTCTGTTCTCGACTATATGATCGGCCGGATGAAGAAGAAAGAGGGGATAGGGAGCCTTCAGGTTGCCTCCGCTTTTGAACTGTCCGAAGGGCAGAAAAAGGACATTGTGGATCGAATGAAAGAACTGACAGATTACAGGGAGTTTGAAGTGGACTATGAGATAGACGAGGGGCTGATCGGAGGGCTGGTGCTGCGGCTCGACGACAGGGTCATCGACAGTTCCATAAGGACGAAGCTTCAGACCATGGGAAAGAGTCTGTCAAAAATACAGTTGTGATTATAGGCAAGGAGGCAAAAAAGCAAAATGAATTTAAGGCCAGAAGAGATCAGTTCTGTCATTAAAGAGCAGATCAAACAATACTCTACCAAGCTTGAAACCTCTGATATTGGAACCGTGATTCAGGTAGCCGACGGAATTGCAAGAATCCATGGTCTTGATGAGGCCATGCAGGGAGAACTTTTAGAATTCCCGGGGGAAGTATACGGAATGGTGCTGAACCTTGAGGAAGACAACGTCGGAGCCGTACTGCTGGGAGATCAGAAAAACATCAGTGAAGGGGATGTCGTAAAGACGACCGGAAGAGTCGTGGAAGTGCCGGTAGGTGACGCGATGACCGGACGTGTTGTGAATTCTCTGGGACAGCCGATTGACGGAAAAGGTCCGATCGAGACAGAAAAGTACCGTCCAATAGAAAGAGTTGCATCAGGAGTTATCTCAAGAAAATCCGTAGATACTCCGCTTCAGACAGGAATCAAAGCGATCGATGCCATGGTGCCGATCGGACGCGGGCAGAGGGAGCTGATCATCGGCGATCGGCAGACCGGAAAGACTGCCATCGCGGTTGATACAATTATTAATCAGAAAGGTGAGGGGGTTCACTGTATTTATGTAGCCATCGGACAGAAGTCGTCGACCGTAGCCAATATCGTAAAGACACTGGAAGAGTACGGAGCCATGGATTACACCACAGTGGTGGCATCTACCGCAAGTGAGCTGGCACCACTCCAGTATATCGCCCCATACGCAGGATGTGCCATCGGGGAAGAGTGGATGGAGAAAGGGGAAGATGTTCTTGTCATCTATGATGACTTGAGCAAGCATGCCACCGCATACCGTACCCTGTCCCTGCTGCTTCGGAGACCGCCGGGACGGGAGGCTTATCCGGGAGACGTCTTTTATCTTCACTCAAGGCTTCTGGAACGGGCAGCCAAGTTATCCGATGAACTGGGAGGAGGTTCTCTGACAGCCCTTCCGCTCATTGAGACCCAGGCAGGAGATGTATCTGCCTATATTCCGACCAACGTTATTTCCATCACGGACGGACAGATTTACCTGGAGACCGAGATGTTCAATGCGGGATTCCGTCCTGCGATCAATGCGGGGCTTTCTGTATCCAGGGTAGGCGGTGCGGCACAGATTAAAGCGATGAAAAAGATTGCAGGCCCGATCCGTACTGACCTTGCACAGTACAGGGAGCTCGCAGCCTTTGCACAGTTCGGTTCAGAACTCGATGATGACACCAAAGAACGTCTGGCACAGGGTGAGAGGATCAAGGAAGTGCTCAAGCAGCCTCAGTATCAGCCGCTTCCGGTAGAACAGCAGGTGGTTATTATCTATGCGGCTACCAGAAAATATCTTTTGGAGATTAAGGTTGAAGATATCCTGGACTTCCAGAAGGAGCTGTTTGAATTGATCGACACCAAGTATCCGGATGTGTTCCGTTCGATCCGGGAGACAAAGGAGCTTGGAAAAGAAGCGGAAGACATGCTGATCACTGCGATCAAAGAGTGCAGGCAGCAGTTTGAAGCAAAGTAAAGAGGTGAGCTTTTATGGCATCAATTGTTGATATAAAAAGAAGAAAAGCCAGTATCGAGAGCACCGGACAGATTACAAAGGCGATGAAGCTTGTCTCAACGGTAAAGCTTCAGAGAGCAAGGGTGAGGGCCGAGGAATCCAGGACTTACTTCAACAAGATGTACCGGACCGTATCTTCGATCCTGGCCCAGTCAGATAATATCGACCACCCGTATTTAAAGTCCAATGGTTCGGAAAAGAAAGCAGTGATCGCTGTTTCCTCCAACCGGGGACTGGCCGGAGGGTACAATAACAATATTGTCAAGATGATCCGTGACAGCGGACTCAACAGGGAAGATGTGATGATCTACGGAGTCGGACATAAGGCTATGGACAGTCTGGCAAACAGGGGATATCATATCGTCTCCGATGACTCTGAAATGATCGACGAACCGGAGTATGAAGACGCCGTTGATCTGGGAAACCGTGTCCTCAAGGCCTTTAAGGACGGTGAAATCGGTGAGATATATCTGGCATATACCAATTTTAAAAATACGGTAGTTCATGAGCCCACGATGATCAAACTGCTTCCTGTGGAGATCGATCCAAAGGAAAAGGAAGGGGAAGACTCCAAAACACTCATGAACTATGAGCCGGAACCGGAAGAAGCTTTATCCATGCTGATTCCCAAGTACGTCTGCAGTCTGATCTTCGGTGCGCTTGTTACATCGGTTGCCAGCGAAAACGGTGCCAGGATGCAGGCCATGGATTCGGCAACGACCAATGCCGAAGAATTAATTGACAACTTAAGCCTTGCCTATAACCGGGCAAGACAGGGCGCTATCACGCAGGAATTGACAGAAATCATTTCAGGAGCGGAGGCGCTGGAATAGAAGTAGGAGGAATTATTAAATGGCAGATAATCATACAGGGAAGATCACCCAGATTATTGGTGCGGTTTTAGATATCAAGTTCAGTGACGGGCATCTGCCGGAGATCAATGACGCTATTGATATTATGACAAAGCAGGGCGGGAAGCTGGTTGTAGAGGTTTCCCAGCATCTGGGCGATGACACCGTGAGATGTATTGCGATGGGACCGACAGACGGTCTGGTTCGAGGGATGGAGGCGGTCTGCACAGGCGGGCCGATCTCTGTTCCGGTAGGAGAGCAGACCCTGGGAAGAATGTTTAATGTCCTTGGAGATCCTATTGACAATAAACCGGCCCCTGAGAATGCAAAACGACAGCCGATCCACAGAAAGGCGCCGGCTTTCAAGGACCAGTCTACAGAGACTGAGGTCCTGGAGACAGGCATCAAGGTCGTAGACCTTTTATGCCCGTACCAGAAAGGCGGAAAGATCGGACTGTTCGGCGGTGCCGGCGTAGGAAAGACGGTCCTGATTCAGGAATTGATCCGAAACATTGCGACAGAGCACGGCGGATATTCTGTTTTCACCGGAGTCGGAGAACGTACAAGAGAGGGCAACGACCTTTACCATGAAATGAGTGAGTCAGGAGTCATCGACAAAACTGCCATGGTATTCGGACAGATGAATGAGCCGCCGGGAGCGCGTATGCGGGTCGGCCTTACAGGATTGACTATCGCAGAAAACTTCCGTGACGAGGGTGGAAAAGATGTCCTTTTATTTATCGACAATATTTTCCGTTTCACCCAGGCAGGCTCCGAGGTGTCAGCACTTCTTGGGCGTATGCCGAGTGCGGTTGGATATCAGCCGACTCTCCAGACAGAGATGGGCGCTCTCCAGGAGCGGATCACTTCGACCAAAGACGGTTCTATCACATCCGTACAGGCAGTCTATGTGCCGGCCGATGACTTGACCGACCCGGCTCCGGCGACAACCTTTGCCCATCTGGATGCCACAACCGTACTTTCCCGTGCCATCGTGGAACAGGGAATTTACCCGGCAGTGGACCCTCTGGAGTCCACATCCAGGATTCTGGACCCGAAGATCGTCGGGGAAGAACACTATCAGGTGGCCAGAGGGGTGCAGGAGATCCTTCAGAGATACAAAGAGCTCCAGGATATCATCGCAATCCTCGGTATGGATGAGCTTTCTGATGAAGAAAAGCTGATCGTAGACCGGGCAAGAAAGATTCAGCGGTTCCTGTCCCAGCCGTTCTTCGTGGCAGAACAGTTTACGGGTACGGTTGGAAAATATGTAACCTTAAATGATACGATCCAGGGCTTCAAAGAAATATTAGACGGCAGGCATGATGACATTCCGGAGGGAATGTTCCTGAATGCGGGAAGTATTGATGAGGTTGTGGAACGTGCGAAAGCAAAGTAGGCAGGTGATCCTATGGCTGAAAATCTGATGAAACTGGAAGTGACCACTCCGGACCGCTCTTTTTATGCGGGAGTGGTCCGGATGGCTGAGTTTACGACCACAGAAGGGGATGTGGGAATCTATCCGAAACATATCCCAATGACAATGATTATAGCTCCCGGCATCCTGACCATCACGGAGGCAGACGGAACGAAGAAACAGGCGGCTCTGATGAAAGGATTTGTGGAGATCACCAAGGAGGCTGTCAACATTTTAGCAGAGGTTGCGGAATGGCCGGGTGAGATTGACTTAGAGCGGGTGGAGCGTGCCAAGAGACGTGCCCAGGAACGCCTGAAACACAAGAGTGATACAGACCTCACCAGGGCGGAAATGTCTTTAAGGAGAGCTCTGGTAAGAGAAGAATTATCAAAAAGGATGTAGACAGAACATATTTCTGGACGGGCAGCCATGAGAGCCGCGTTCAGAAATATGTTTTTTCGGTTTTATGGAAAGGGGCTGTAAAGATATGAAGAGAATATATCAAAGGCTTGGACCGGCAATGATACTGGATGGGTCTGTCATACTGAGAAGGTTCATCTGTTTGCCAAGTTGTTATTCTGATACCGGGGATCTAAAGTTACTTCGTCTTCAAACCACTCAGGCCCCTCGTAATCCAGAGCGGCTTCTTCGGACGCAAATTCAACTTCAGCCATCATGAGACCTTCGTGGTCACCGTGGAATACATCCAGTTCGATGGTGAGAGAGTCTGAGTCAGGAATCTGGTAGCGTGTCTTATAGATGAGAATACCGTCGATCTTGCTTTTCAGGTGCTCATAAGCCTGCTTCGTCAGAGGAAATTCATGCTCGGCCCGTTTCATCAGACCTTTAGACTTATAGGTCAGGATGTAATCATGGTCGAGTCTGCGGATCCGGATCACCGGTTCCATGCACAGATATCCCTGCTCGATTTCGGAGTGGGGATAGGAATCAAGGTCTTTCGGCGGGTCGGTAACAATAAACTTGCGTTCTATTTCCATAGTGCGTTCCTCCTTTTTCCTCATTATATACGCAGCGGAGACAGAATGCAAAGGAAATTGACAACGGGGCGGAAAGCTTTTAAAATGTTTTAGAAACATGAATACAGAGAAGGCGAGGAAGATACAATGCGTTTAAGGAATGTGCCGGGAGCGGCGGACATGATAGCGGCCAGTCCGTTTTCAGTCAATCAACCGGAAGAATGGAAAGGCAAGTGGAGGGAACTGTTTGGCAATGACAGGCCGGTTCATATAGAGATCGGTATGGGGAAAGGAAAATTTCTTTTGACATTGGCGGAAAAGAATCCCGAAATCAACTATATCGGGATCGAAAAGTTTTCCAGTGTTCTCGTGAGAGCAGTAGAAAAAACGGAAGAGTTTGAGGGGAATAACTTGAGACTGATGCGCATGGACGCGGAGAATCTTCAGGATGTATTTGCCGAGGGAGAGATCGACCGGATCTATCTGAATTTCTCCGATCCGTGGCCGAAAGAACGTCACGCAAAGCGGAGGCTTACGTCTACGAGATTTTATGAGAGGTATGACCACATCCTTGCGAAGGACGGGCAGGTTATTTTCAAAACGGATAACCGGGGGCTGTTCGACTTTTCCATGGAACAGACAGAGGAAGCCGGATGGAAGCTCCTTGACTGCACGTTCGATCTGCATCACAGTGAGTTTGCCAAAGACAATGTCATGACAGAATATGAGACAAAATTTTCTGAAAAAGGCAAGCCGATCTGCCGTTTCACAGCCTGCCGTTAATATTTTTATCCGTGTTGCATACTATAATAAAAAAGTGGTAAGATAATTATGAAACAGAAAAAGTGTCTAGTAAAGGTAAATCAATTCTTCTACCAGCATCCAAAGCACAGGAAATGGTTCTGCCGCCTGCTGGCATCGCTGGAAGAAGCAAAAGATTGTTTATGCCGGTCAAGATAAGGAGAATGAATATGGAGTATACGTTTACGAAGGAAAATTTCCAGGCAGAAGTGTTAGACTCAGAGCAGCCGGTACTTGTCGATATGTTTGCAACGTGGTGCGGACCGTGCAGGATGATGGGGCCGGTTGTGGAAGAACTGGCAAAGGAGTACGAGGGAAGCGTTAAAGTCGGAAAGCTGGATATCGATGAGAACAGTGATATCGCAGGGCAGTACGGCGTAATGTCAGTACCTACTTTCCTGGTCTTTAAGAACGGCCAGGTGGCAGCAAAGGTTGTAGGAGCTGTGCCTAAAGAAGAATTAAAGGAAGCCGTGGATAAAGCACGCTAGAGACTAAGAAATGAACGAATAAAAACGGATGGACGGAACGTAAACCGGCCATCCGTTTTTCTGTGGGTCTGCCCCGGGGATTTCGTTTGACAATATGAAAGACAGCAATTAAACTAAAAAACAGATAGTCAATGAAGAAAAGGTGGACCCATGAATATATTAAACATAGAACATATAAGTAAGATTTTTGGAGATAAGACCATATTTGATGACGTCTCTTTAGGAGTGCATCAGGGAGATAAGATCGGAGTGCTGGGCGTCAACGGGACAGGGAAATCAACTTTATTAAAGATCATTGCAGGAATGGAAACGGCTGACGAGGGAGAGGTGATCTTCGGCAGAGGTATCCGAACGGCTTTCCTCCCACAGAACCCGGAGTTTCCGGACGGGGCAAAGGTGCTGTCCTATGTGACGGAAGGGAAACATGATCCGGACGGGGGTGAGCCGGTGAGCGAGGCCAAGACGATCCTTACAAAGCTTGGGATCTGTGATTTTGAGGAGACTGTAGATCACCTGTCCGGCGGGCAGAAAAAAAGAGTGGCGCTGGCCCGGACTCTTGTGGACCCGGCAGATGTACTGATTCTGGACGAGCCAACCAACCATATAGACAACGATATGGCCCTGTGGCTGGAAGATTATCTGAAACGGTTTAAAGGAGTCCTGATCATGGTGACCCACGACCGTTATTTTCTGGACCGTGTAACCAATAAGATCGCAGAGATTGACAAGGGAAAACTGTACACCTATGACTCCAACTATTCAGGCTTTTTGGCTTTAAAGACACAGAGAGAAGAGATGGAGCTGGCCGCGGAGCGCAAACGCCGGAGTCTTCTGCGGACGGAGCTGGAATGGGTGAAGCGGGGACCTCAGGGCAGAGGGACCAAACAGAAGGCAAGGCTTGACCGGTATGAACAGCTGAAAAACATGGAAGGCCCCGGGGAAGCCCGGAATGTAGAGATGGATTCCGTCGGAACGAGACTCGGCAAGAAGACCATTGAACTTCATCGGATTTCCAAGGCATACGGAGAGAAAAAGCTCATAAAAGACTTTACCTATATTATTTTAAGGGATGACCGGCTGGGGATTATCGGGCCGAATGGCTGCGGCAAATCCACACTGATGAAAATCATCACAGGGCGTCTGGTCCCTGATTCCGGAGAAGTTGTGACCGGAGACACGGTAAAGATCGGATATTTTGCACAGGAAAATGAAGACATGGAGGATGACATCCGGGTTATCGACTATATCCGGGATGTGGCTGATTATATTCAGACACCCGGCGGGAAGATCAGCGCGTCTCAGATGCTAGAACGCTTTTTATTCACGCCTTCCATGCAGTACACACCTCTGTCCAAACTTTCGGGAGGAGAAAAGAGGAGGCTCTATCTGCTCAAAGTTCTGATGGATGCACCGAATGTGCTGGTGCTCGATGAGCCCACCAACGACCTGGACATAGCGACATTGAGAGTCCTTGAGGATTACCTGGATTCTTTTCAGGGGATTGTTCTGACTGTGTCCCATGACCGCTATTTTCTGGACCGCATCGCCGGCAGGATTTTTGCATTTGAGGGCGGCGGTGAAATAAAGCAGTATGAGGGCGGGTATACAGACTACCTGAGAGCAGTAAAACCGGCGGAGCAGACAAAGCCGAAGGAAAAAACAGATAAGAAATCATGGAAACAGAAAGATACCAGACTGAGATTTTCATATAAAGAACAGAGAGAATATGAAACCATAGATGAGGACATTGAACGGCTGGAAGAAAAAATTGCATCTGTGGGACAGCAGATGGAGGAAAACGCCAGCCAGTATACGAAGCTTGCAGAACTGACAGAAGAAAAGTCAAAACTGGAAGAACAGCTGAACGGAAAGATGGAGCGGTGGGTTTACTTGAACGACCTGGCAGAAAAAATTCAAGCCCAGAATTCCTGAGAGGTGGATTTGGATGAAGAAGAGTAAAAAACATAGCAGGATAAAATCTCTGTATGAGGTTCTTTTGTGTGCTTTGCTCGCGGGAAGTCTGTTTGCCTGCCAAAAGCATGAATCTGCCGAGGCTGAGAACCCCAAGTATGTGATCGGCGTCGTGACAAAATCACGGAACAGTGAATATTGGATGTCAGTCTGTTCCGGCATGGAAAAAGCGGCTTCAGATCTGGGAGCATCGGTCATTATTCTGTCTCCGGATACGGAGACAGATGAGAAAACCCAGCAGCAGATGATCGGCAGCCTTCTGAAAAAAGATATTGATGCCCTGGCAGTATCTCCGATCAATTCCCACAATGCAAAGGACTACTTAAAGAAGGCGGAAGAAAAAGGAATACAGGTTGTATCCTTTGACACAAAGATTCTTGAGAGAGGAGTTCCCTATATTGGAATAGACAATGAAAAAGTAGGGAGAGACCTGGCTGAATATATGGCGGGCCAGATGAAAAAGAAAGGGGTTGCAGGAATTATATCCGGAAACCTGAAACAGAGTTCCCATGCCTCAAGGATGAAAGGCTTTAAGGATTATATAGAGAAAAATACAGACATAAAGATTGCCTTTACCGAGAGCGGATACAGCAATCTGCGGATGCCGGAGAAAGAAATCTCAAGGCTTATGAGAGAACATCCGGAGTTGAATGGGATTTTTGCTACGAGCGCCGTGACCGCACTTGGAATCATGGAGTACATGGAAGACCGTCCGGTGCTGATTGCCACAGTGGATGCCCAGGAGGATGCGCTCGATGCGGTTAAGAAGGGAAGAATCGGGGCTTTGGCTTATCAGCCGGGCTATGAAATCGGCTATGAGACGGTACGCTATATCGTAAACCAAAAAGAAGGCAAAAAGCAGCCGGAACAAAAAATCATTAAAGTAGATCTAAAAATAAAACCACAAAAATAAAAAAAGTACATACAGCTGAGGACCTTTGGCAGACCAAAGGTCCTTTACTTTCATATATTATATGGCAGCCGGAATGCGTTACAAAAATATAATATCAAATCTAAAAAATCCATGGATACGACTTCGGATACCGGAAGGTAAAATAAAACCAAAGGCACAGATCATAGGATATCACATCGGAAAGTCTTTGGCAGACGAAACATCATAAAAAGGAGAGAAGTCTATGCAGATTACCGTGAAATGCTGAAAAAAGCAGATATCGATGCAGTTGCCATAGTGACGACGAGCGGAGAGCACTGCTGGCAGATCGAAGCCGCTTTGGATGCGGGAAAGCATGTTTTTTCCGACAAGCCGCTGGGATTAACGGTTGAGGAGTGCAGGACAGCTGAGGCTGCTGTGGAACGCCATCCGGAACTGACATTTTTCCTTGGGTTCATGCGCCGCTATGATCCGTCTTATGCGTATGCAAAGGAAAAGATCAAAGAAGGGGCCATCGGTACACCATATATGGTGAAAGCGGCAGGAATCGATCCGGAAGCTCTGGTAGAAGGAGCCATTAAATTTGCAGCGACCAGCGGGGGGATCTTCATTGATATGGCGATCCATGACATCGATCTGATGCGCTGGTTCCTGGAATCCGATCCCGTGGAAGTATATGCGGCAGGAGCCACATTCAAACATCCGGAGTTTAAGGAAGCGGGAGATGACGAGACCGGTGCGGCAATGTATAAATGCGAAAACGGTGCACTGGGATTTGTGCACGTCGGACGTACTGCGGCACATGGATATCACGTTGAGACAGAGATTGTCGGCACCGAAGGCTCTTTAAGGATCAGTCCGGTACCGGAAAAAAATCTGTGTATGATCTATGATAAAAACGGGGCTGTGAAAGAATGTGTCAGCGGTTTTCCGGAGAGATTTGCAGAGTCTTATCAGCTGGAAATGGCAGAATTCATCAACTGTGTCCAGAAAGGCGTTAAACCGGACGTCACCGTATACGACGGCACAAAATCAACACAGATTGGCTTCGCAACTACAAAAGCCTGGAAAAAGGGAGGCATTGTAAAGATCGAATATTAAAAATCGGTCAGCTTGACACTCTTTGGGTGTCACGTATAATTAGAAATAGAAGAAAATATCAGGGAAGGGAGAGTGAGGTCTGATATGATACGCAGTATGCGGAGTAAAGTTTTCTTAGCCATCATCAGCATCACATTTTTGACTGCCTCGGCCATCACCCTGATATTTTATTTGAAATCTACTCAGATGATTGAGGACAATTACGGGACAAACCTCTATGGCCGCATTGAGCAGGTAGGGAATGCTTTCGATGATGCCATGAAAGAGATCTATTACATTACGGTACAGGCATCCAACGCAGAAGGGCTTTCCCGGCAGGCAGAAAGCTATCTAAAGACAGAAGATGCGGGACGGCTGGAGAAGATGTCCGGTATGCTGGGAGGATTCAAGAAACGAAACAGTGATATCGGATCAGTCTATCTGGTTCTTCCGGAACAGAAAACCATTGTTACGTCGGAGGATTATCCGGTTTATGTAAAGAAAGTAAATAACTCTGTATTAAAGCATATTGCAGAGATTTCTCTGGAGGACCACCCCGTCATTATCAAAGATCCGGTGAGAAAACAGAATAAAGTGCTGTCTTTTATCGAGCCCGTCATGAAAGACGGAAGTGTCCTTGGCTTTATCATGTGCAATATTGAAGAGCGGGCTGTCTATTATAAGTATCTGGATATTCTAAATGACGGCAGATCTTCGGAGGCGGTCCTCCTCAATAAGAAAAATGCCATTGTCTCTACGAAGAATGTCGAATCCATGGGCAAAATTTACAGGAACAGCAATTTTCCCGATATCCAGCAGAACGGCATTTTTAATAAAAGGACCCCGGCGGTCATAGGTATCAGCTATAAAACGGCATTTACCGGGTGCAGTTTTTTTATTACGGTTGAGAAGAGTGTCGTATTGAGTGACCTGAATCAGCTGAAATATTTTTTGCTGGCATTTTTATTTCTCTTTCTGGGCATCTCACTGATTCCCGCCTATTTTGCCACGAGGGCTATGTATGAGCCGTTAAGGAATCTGACGGCGGCGATGGATGAAATCAGCGCCGGAGAACTGGATAAAAGGGTCCAGGTCTGCACCAGGGATGAGATTGGACGGCTTTCCAATGATTTTAACAACATGCTGAACCAGATTGAAAAGCTGATTGAAAAGCTGATCAAGGAAGAAGGACTCAAAAAAGACGCAGAGCTGGAAGCACTTCAATACCAGATTACCCCGCATTTTATGTACAATACTTTAAATTCCATAAAGTTTGCGGCTCTGCTGAAAGGAGAGAAGGAGCTGGGCGGCCTGATCGGTGATTTTGTCGAGCTTCTGCAGGCAAGTGTCAACAAAAAAGGCACGTTCGTCACGGTCTCAGACGAGATCCATATTTTAAAAAATTATATTCATCTGCAGAAAATAAGGTATGACGGTTATTTTGATGTGGATTATGAGATCGGGAAAGACGCGGGCAGCTGTTTTGTCCCGCGGCTGATTCTGCAGCCTCTGGTGGAAAACTCTATTTTACATGGGCTGGATATGAAGATGGACAACAGCCGGATCGAGATCAGGGCCGTGATCGAAGAAGACTATTTATGTATCAGCGTGAAAGACAACGGAAGAGGAATGACACAGGAACAGATTTATGAACTGCTGACCAAAAAAGACAAAAAAACCAGCGGCCTGAGCGGGATCGGGGTTGTCAATGTCCGTGAGAGGCTCGAACTGTATTACGGAAACAATGCCGGTCTGGGCTATGACAGTAATTCCGA
This sequence comes from Anaerostipes hominis (ex Lee et al. 2021), assembly GCF_002270485.1. Taxonomy (GTDB): domain Bacteria; phylum Bacillota; class Clostridia; order Lachnospirales; family Lachnospiraceae; genus Anaerostipes; species Anaerostipes hominis. The sequence goes on from NZ_NQOG01000011.1 coordinate 64,987, forward strand.
CGGAACAACGGCATATCTGTATCTGCCGGCTTATAAAGACCAGAATCAGTATGCAGTGTGAAAGGAGAAAACGCCATGTACCGAACAATGATTGTCGATGACGATTTTTTAGTGCGCAGTTATCTGAAGCAGCTGGATGCCTGGGAGAAAGCGGGCTATGAGATCGCTGCAGATGTAAGGGATGCGGAAGAGGCTTTAAATGCAGTCAGAGAGCAGGCTCCCGACATGATCGTAACCGATATTTCCATGCCCCTGATGGACGGAATCGAGCTGATACGCAGGGTACGGGAAATGGGTCTTTCTACATATATCATCGTTCTGAGCTGTCATGATGATTTCAATTATGTGAAAGAGGCTATGCGCCTTGGAGCAAATGAATATGTACTGAAGAATTCTCTGGATGAGGATTCTCTTTTTGAGGTGCTTAAAAATGCGGAACACCATATGAACAGTATAAAGAAACTAAACAGTGAAGAAGAACGGACAAAAAAGCTGATCGAGGCCGGAAGCCAGTCCCTGAAGATCCGGTTTTTTAACGAGATTTTGGCGGGAGATATGAGTCCCGGGGAGCGGGAAGAAAGGCGCATTGAAGCCGGGATTAAAGGAAAATATATAAACAGTGCGGTCGTGAATATGTTTATCCCTGCCTGGATGTCGATCAAAGACAGCCAGTCACCGGCAGAGTCGGAACAATATGCGGCAGGATTCATAGAGCGTCTGTCCGCTCAGCTTCAGATGCTCCTGGGAGAGGAGCACAGCAGGGCCGAGACAGTTTCTCTGGGAGGAGGCATCTTTTGCTGTTTTCTGGATCTTTCTGATCTGAGCAGGAGCAGTGTGATGAGGCAGAAGCTCACAAGTGTGGCCTCTGCCTGCTTCAAATGCTGCAAGGAGGAGATCTTTGACTACGATATTGCAGTCAGCAATATCTGCATCGGAGAGGGCGGCATCCGCCAGGCATACCAGCAGGCAAGAGAGGCCATTAAGCTTAGTTTTTATGAGGACAGCGATATTTTATATTTTGACAGCCAGAAGACCATCGGGACCAAGATGCCGGAGTGTGCACAGGAGCTTTTAAATCATGCAAGGGATTATGCGGCAGGAAGAAAAGAAAAAGAGATGAAAGAAGAGTTTTTTCGTGTGATAGAAGCATGCCGGGAGACAAGGACGGACCCAAAGATCATTTTTCGGTGGATTCGGAAATTAGATACGGCCGTGGGGACAGAGCACAGTCAGGAAGAGCTGTTTAAGCTTACTCATGTGGATCAGCTTTCTGATATATTTAAGGGTTACAGAAGCAGGATATTTTTAGGTACAGGGAAAAAAGTTCCGGAAAATGCGGGGACACAGACGAGACAGGCAGTCTGGTATATCCGCGAACATTTCAAAGAGCAGATTGGCCTTCAGGAGGTTGCAGATGCCGTAGGGCTGAATTTTGCTTATCTGAGTTATCTGTTTAAGCAGGAAATGGGGATCGGCTTTTCGGGATTTCTTCTGGAACTCCGTGTAGAGTATGCAAAAGATCTTCTCAAAAATACAAGCTACAAGATTAAAGATGTTGCAGTGGAATCGGGATTCAACGATTACCACTATTTCTCAAAGGCTTTTAAGCGGTTAAATGGGGTCAGCCCGGCAGAGTACCGCAGGAAGTCCTAAAAATAAGACACCAAATCGGGAACATCTATTTTTAGAACAACAAAGCTAAAAATATTCCCGATTTTTTTTGATCTTTTTCCATGTTATCCTTTATTCAGATAAAAAAAGAACACGGATAAAGGAGAAGTGCTATGTTTAACAAAGAAAAAGTAAAATTAGGAATTGCCCCGATCGCATGGACAAACGATGACCTTCCGGATTTGGGAAAAGAAAATACGTTTGAGCAGTGTGTCAGTGAGATGGCTTTGGCGGGATTTACCGGCTCAGAGGTGGGAAACAAATATCCGAAAGACCCTGAAGTGCTGAAAAAAGCTTTAGAGCTGCGTGGAATTGAAATCTGCAACCAGTGGTTTTCGTCTTTCCTGATTACGAAACCGTTTGAAGAAGTGGAGAAAGATTTCCGCGCACAGCTTTCCTTCTTAAAAGCTATGGGAGCAAAGGTCATCGGAGCATCCGAACAGAGCCACAGTGTACAGGGAATGACTGACACGCCGATCTTCGGACATAAATATGTGATGAATGATGAAGAATGGGAGATATTCTGCACGGGTATGAATAAACTCGGGGAGATCGCAAAAGAAGAATACGGCATCAGCCTTACCTTCCACCATCATATGGGAACCGTGGTGCAGGACCCGGATGAGGTTGAGCGGATGATGGCAAATACAGATCCTGAATATGTCAGCCTGTTATTTGACACCGGACATTTTACATACTGCGGCGCCGATCCTCTGGAGATGGTGAAAACATATGTGGACCGCATCAAGCACGTGCACTTAAAAGATATCCGTCCGGAAATCGTAGAAAAAGTAAAGGCAGAGAACCTGAGCTTCTTAGACGGTGTGCGCATGGGAGCATTTACTGTGCCGGGAGACGGATGCATCGACTTTGATCCGATCTTCAAGGTGCTGGAAGACGCAGGATATGAGGGATACATGCTTGTGGAAGCGGAACAGGACCCGGCAAAGGCGAATCCGCTGGAATATGCGCTAAAAGCAAGGAAATTTATTGCAGAGAAAACCGGATTATAAAAATAAAATAATTTATAAAATACTGCTGGATGGCATCCGGCAGTATTTTTTTGCCCACAATGTCCGGGAGAGCTGTGGTATGGTTTCTAATATAGAACATATTGTTGAAGGAGGGGTTATATATTATGAAACTTTGGGAAAATACAGTACTTACTGAAAAGGGTATAGCGCTGCAGAATAAAATGTTTGACGGGCAAACGTTAAAAATTACAGGGGCAAAGGCCGGAGCAGGAGAGGTGCCTCCTGTGAATCTGAGGCAGCAGACACAGATCACCGACGAACGGCAGGAAATTACACTGCAGCCGGTGCGGACAGAGGACGGTAAGGCCGTGATTTCTGTACTGCTGGAAAATACGGAGGTGAAGGAAAGCTATGAACTGCATCAAATAGGATTCTATGCAGAAGACCCTGATGAAGGGGAAATCTTATACTGCATTGCGCAGACTACTGAGGGAAAGAAAATTCCATCAGCGGCAGAAAGTCCGGGATTTTCTATCACATGGAATTTTTGTTTTCAGAATTCAGATACGGCACCTTTTGAGGTCGTTTTGGACTCGGCGGGACTGGTCGGAGTTGAGCAGTATGAGCTTCATTCAAAAGCAATCGAACAGATTGGAAAGACAGTTGAGGATCTTGGAAGTCTGACATCAAAAGATATAGCAGGATTGACAGCGGCAATCAATGAGACAAAGAATGAAATCAGCCGATTACGTGAGGAGCTAAATACAAAAGCGGCTCAGTCAGGTCTGAATAATACAAATATAAAAATGAAAGATCTTGTGAGAAGTCAGATCTTACAAAGATCCGATATCAGTATACCGGCGGGAGGAACACCTGAGTATCAATTCGCATACGATCTGCCGTCGGGATATAAGGTCTTAGGTCTTGGAGGCTTTGCATGCACTACCAGTAATCTGTCCGTATTCAATGCATACGTGGACGAAGCAAACAGGCGGGTGAGATGCTACATTAGAAATTATACTGTTTCTACTAATTACAATAATCAGACAGTTAAATTCTATATCTATTATATAAGAAATATATAGGATTATAGAAATAAAAGACCCCGCATGCCTGCGAGGTCTTTCAATGAAAAGAGAGGATTAAAATATATATGAAAAACTATGTCTTAAGTATATCAGCTTTATGTGCGAATACAATGTATAGAAACTAAACAATTCTAAACATCCTATAAACAAATATTAAGGAAAACTTGTGATTCTTATGAAAGGAACGGGTGATTACTGATATATTCTTCCATGATGTAAGCAGCACAGCCGACAATCTGTTCACATGGGCGCTTCCTGTAATAGTCTTTTGTGCGCTCTTCCGGGACGTAAGATTCCTTTTTCTGATCAAGCCCCAGCAGCTCGCGGCATACGATGGAACCGTTTAATTCTTCAAATGAGCGGGCGAGTTCCTGAATCCGCTTGTAGTGCTCTGTCTTTGAGGAACGGTCTATCGGTGAGTCGTATCCATACAAAACTCCCGCAGTGAGAAACATACCGCTTACAGAGCCGCACACTTCCCGGAGTCTTCCCATGCCTCCGCCAAAAGAAGAACTGAGCTTGAGGGCAGTGCTCCGGTCTATGCCGTACAGGTCTTTGAAAGCCAGAAAAACTGACTGAGAGCAGTTGTATCCTTCTTTAAATAAATTCATCGCTTTTTGGGCATATTGACTGGAAGTGAGATCAATGTTCATAAGGGCTCCTTTTCTTTTGTGCCGGTTCATTCAGTTTTCATTTTACAAAATAAAAAAACACCATCCCCAGCCCCAAGTAAGCCAAAAATAGTGTTTTAATACGCGATGAGGGGCTCGAACCCTCGACACCCTGATTAAGAGTCAGGTGCTCTACCAACTGAGCTAATCACGCTTATTTCATGATGCGCTACTTTTTCAACGCAAGAATTATTATATATGATGTTTTCCATAATTGCAAGTAAAAAATGAAAATTTTTTTGTATCTTTTTGTCGATGTCAATAATAAATGTATTTGTCATGCAAAAGTCATTGAAAAGACCGGGTGCAAAAGACGCCGGACCCTATACTTTTCTGTGTCTTTGTGCTAGAATAAAGCCAAAATTTGTTTGTGGCCTGAGGATAACAGAAGGAGTGTAAGAATTGAAAAACAATAAATTTGAATCCAATAAAAAATATTTTACCATATCGATCTATTCGATTGTTGTAATCCTTATCGGGTGTATTATATTCCGCCTGGTCAATAACTGGGCGTCTACGGTCGGGATTCTTACAGATCTATGGAATACGATCTTCCCGTTTTTTATTGGCTTTCTGATCGCATATGTGATGAATCCTGTCGTTACCTTTTTTAACGAAAAAGTCTTTTCCTCATTATTCGGTGAAAAACGAAAAAGATTATGCCGTGCAGGTGCGATCCTCACTACTTATATTATATTAGTCGGAGCACTTACGATCTGTCTGATCTTCATCGTGCCTCAGCTCTATGACAGCATCAAAGAACTGTCCAGCCAGATCCCGGTGATCTCAGATCAGATCATGGGACTGCTGGATCACTACAAGGAAAGCGGTTCCGGAGTATTCCCTGCCGAGCTGATGGACACACTGGAGACCAAGAGCCTGCCGAAGCTGGTACAGCTTTCCAATCAGATGCTCACAGAAGCCATTCCGATGCTATATAATTTTTCGGTTTCATTTGTAAAATGGCTGTTTAACCTGTTCATTGCTTTCGTAGTGTCCATCTATATGACGGCCGATAAGCAGTTATTGAAAAGTGCCTGCCGAAGGCTTATTTTTGCAGTTTTTCCTTATAACGCAGCGGTTCCGGTCATTCACGGACTGAAGGAGTGCCATAATATCTTCTCCGGATATATCATCGGAAAGTCGCTGGATTCCCTCATTATCGGATTCCTCTGTTTTTTGCTTATGAGCCTTCTAAACCTGCCGTATACTGTGCTGATCAGCGTTATCGTCGGGGTAACCAATATGATTCCTTATTTCGGACCTTTTATCGGAGCAGTGCCGGGTGCGTTTATCCTTTTTATTGTAAGCCCATATAAAACACTGATTTTCCTTGGAATGATCCTGGTGCTGCAGCAGTTCGACGGGCTGGTGCTGGGACCGAAGATCCTCGGCAATTCTACGGGAGTCAGGCCGATCCTGATCCTGTTCTCTATTACAGTAGGAGGAGCTTATTTCGGACCTTTGGGTATGTTTTTAGGTGTACCGTTTTTTGCAGTGGTCCAGTATCTGGTCAACAACTGGGTCAATTACAGATTGTATAAAAAGAATCTGGATATCGAGTAGGAGGCATATATATGAAATCCATTGCTGCCATGGCTCAGTGCAGAGCTTCACAAGAACCGGAAAAAAATCTCTGTAAGGCAGAACACTTCTGCCGGGAAGCCAGGGAAAAGAGAGCCTGTTTTATCATATTCCCGGAGTATTTTATGACCTACTATCCTATGGAGAGAAGTGCCTACTATGAAAAAGCCCAGCCTCTCGACGGGCCCTTTGTACAGGGAATGAAAAGACTGGCCGCAGCACATGGGCAGTGGATTTTATTTGGAATGAACGAAAAGCCCGGCAGGAATTCAGAAGGGAAATGTTTTAATACGGCGGTCCTTTTAGATGACAGGGGAACTCTCCGCTCTGTTTACAGAAAGACTCATCTTTTTGATGCATTTTCATGGAAAGAATCGGACAGTACGCTGCCCGGAGAAGCTCTGCATGAGCCGGAGGATACACCGCTTGGAAAGGCAGGCCTGGGAACCTGCTATGATCTCAGATTTCCGGAACCGGCCAGGGTACAGGCACTGAAGGGTGCCGAGGTTCTGATCTATCCTTCAGCCTGGGCAGACGGGCCGGATAAATTTATGCAGTGGGAGACGCTGCTTCGAGCCAGGGCCATTGAGAATACGGTGTTTACTATTGGCTGCTGCCATTACAGTGAAGAACACTATATGGGCAGAAGCCTCGCCTTCGATCCCTCCGGCAGAAAGCTTGCAGAAGGAGGAGCAGGAGAGGAACTGGTTGTCCTGTCGGTAGACACTGACCGGAGAGATGCCATTATACATCAGGTTCCGGTATTGAAAAAACGCCGGACAGATCTTTATGACATAAGGACAGGAAAATGAAATTCAATTTGGAAAAAATACTAAATAATTCAGCGGCAAACGGAAATACTCTTCTGCATTTTGAATGCCGGAGTGATATCTGTGAACTTTTGCTGGAAACATTGGTCAGTCTCTTTAAAGATGTTGGGGCTGTCCTCCAGAATGAAGGATACTATGACTATATGACCGTGAATTCCTATCTGAAATTATTTGCGGAATTATCCGGTTCTGATGTCACAATGGATTCTGCAGTCCACATCATGCAGCTTGATAAATTTCTGCACTGTAAGATAAAATTTCTGACACCTTCCCAAAAGTACCGTGTTTCAGCGGCGAGGGAAATCATCATGGACCGGGAAATCTTATTCCTGCAGGAACCCGTCCCTGGGACAGACAGAGCTTCTGTGCAGCCAATGATACAGTGGATCGAGTCGAGCGGTGATCAGGGGAAAAAGGTCATTACCACCTCTCAGTCTTTAAAACATGTGTATATGCTTCCGGGGAGACATTTCTTTATGGATGAGGAGTATGCGGAAGAACTGCCTGAAAATATTTTTTCTAAACAAGAACAAAGCGGGCCTGAGATGGCGGAAAAGATTCCGGCCAAAATGGGTGATAAAATTCTGCTTTTTGATCCGGACGAGATCGATTATATTGAAAGCATGCAGGGAAAAAATTATCTGCATGTCAGAAAGGCCAGATTCCAGTGTTCTATGACTATGGATGAACTCTGCAGCAAATTGAAAAAATTCGGTTTTTTCAGGAGCCACCGTTCTTACATCGTCAACATGCAAAAAGTTTCGGAAGTCATGAAATGGACCAAGAATTCTTATTCCCTCAGGATGAAAGGAGGGGAAGAGGAAAATATCCCTCTCAGCAAAGGAAGAGTTGAAGAATTGAAGGAGTATTATGGATTTTAGGGGCTCTTTTCATGGCCCTATATCTCCGTTCGTCCTTTTTTACTTGTCAAAACCAGGAAAATCCAATAAAATGTAAGTATTACGAGGAGGTATTTACATGAATCAAGACTGCATAACAATGGAACATGTGGGCATTTCATTTCAGAAGAAAATGGCATTGGACGATGTGAATATCCGGGTATCGGAGGGAGAAATCTTTGGATTTTTAGGGCCCAGCGGAGCCGGAAAGACAACGACGATCAAATTATTGAGCGCGCAGCTTCGGCAGGACTGCGGTCAAATTTCTGTCATGGGAATGGAACCGTTTGAAGATGTCAGCAAGCTGTATCAGAACATTGGAATTTTATCCGACAACAGCGGCTTGTATGAAAAAATGTCGGTGGAGGAAAACCTTAAAATATTTTCTGAGATTTACAGGCTTCCGAAAACAAGGATTCCGGAGGTGCTTGAGCAGCTTCATTTAACAGAAGACGGAAAGAAAAAGGCTGAGAAACTTTCCAGGGGAATGAAACAGAGGCTTTTGTTTGCCAGGGCGATCTTACATAAACCTAAGCTTCTGTTTTTGGATGAACCCACGGCCAATCTTGATCCATCTACAAGTGAGGATGTTCACGATATTATCAAACAGCTGAACAGGGACGGAACTACCGTTTTTCTTACGACTCATGATATGGAGGAAGCAGATGAACTCTGCAGCAGAGTGGCATTCTTAAACGAAGGGGTCATCAAAGAGGTCGGGGTACCGGAAGAACTGAAGATCAAATATGCAAAAGACAGGGTGAAGATCCTTTACACAGACGGAACTGTAAAAGAAATTCCGAAGGACAAAACGGCCATAGCAGAGGAACTTTTAAGTGCAGACAAAGAGGTTGTGACGATCCATTCAGTGGAACCCGACTTGAAAACGATATTCTTGGACTTGACGGGGAGGGAATTAGCATGAAATTAAGAGCGAGAATAATAAAAGCACTGATGAAAAAGGATTTCAGAATGCTTGCGGGTAATAAAAATACTTTTTTTATTTTACTGCTTCCAATTTTATTCTGTGTCCTTTACACAAAGGTGCTGCCGATTGGAAAAGAGACAGGGATGTTATACCCTCTGCTTCTCTGTGAAGTGCTGAATCTGATCTGCGCGCCGATCTCACTGCTGAGCATGATGGTGGCGGAGGAAAAAGAGAAAAATACCCTGCGGACTTTGATCATGTCCGATGTCAGGGCTATGGAGTTTCTGGCCAGCAAGATGTTTGTTGTACTCTTATTAATGGAAGTAATCTCTGTGACAAATTATCTGCTGGTGGGACTTGACATGAAGTTTTTTGCGGGCTATATGCTCATCTCCACTTTGGCTTCGATCGGTATCCTGTTTTTAGGCGCAACTGTGGGGATTTTGTCTGAAAATCAGATGTCAACAGGAACGATTTCCACACCGCTGATGCTTCTGCTGATGCTGCCGCCGATATTTGCCGGGATGAACAGGGTACTGGAAAAGATAGCATTTTGTCTTCCAACAAACGCCTTTATGGAGATCATGAACGGAGAATACCGAAACAAAGCCGCCTTTCTCTCCGGAGCCAACATGAAACACTATGCGGTCTGCCTTGTATGGATTGTCATCGGCATTGCAGTGTTTAATATTGTCTACAAGAAAAGAGGGGTAGACAGCCAATAGTTTATAATATGTTTAGAATTGTTTATTTTCTATATATTGTTTTTAAAGGGAAAGTTGCTATAATGAAAATATAGTTTTTCATATATACTTAATCCTCTCTTTTTTAAAATGCTCTGCCGGTAACAGAGCACATATTGTAAGCAGGTTGGTGCCGGAAGATATTCCGGCACCATTTTTATGAGTTTTTTACCACTATTCAATGATCTTTATATAGAATTTCCGGTTTCTGGGCCCGTCGAATTCGCAGAAGTAGATGTCCTGCCAGATTCCAAGTACCGGTTTTCCGTCAGCGATGATGACCGTCTGTGACGGGCCGACGGTCGATGTTTTCAGGTGGGCATTGGAGTTTCCTTCTGCGTGGCGGTAATTTTTGTCATGCAGAGGATATACCTTGTCAAACCCGAAGAGCATATCGTGGACCACATCCGGGTCCGCATTTTCATTGATTGTAATCCCTGCCGTTGTGTGAGGAGAATGGATGACGGCGATGCCGTCTTTGATCCCCGAAATTCTCAGGTCCTCTTCCAGGAAGGAAGTGATTTTTATCATATCCTCCCGTCCGGTGTGATTTAAATGGTGTTCAAAAAAAGTCTGTTTCATCTCACTGCTCCTTTCTTTTGCTCTCAGTATACCGCATCAGGAAAGGTGTGCCAACTTCTGTCAGGCCTCATTGTTAAGTCCTGTGAAATTATATTGTATTTTTTGGAATTTACTGCCGTATATTCTTGTTCTATGACAATATTTGTGATATTATGAATAAGGTTTAACGATAATATTACAAAAATCTTACGATAGAATGAGCTGCCGGAGGAGAAGAGAGTTGAGGAGCTATAAAAAATATATTACAGTGTGGGCCATGGCATTGACTATGGCAGCAGCATCTGTGCCGGTTTCAGCGGCGCCGGCAGAGAGCGGCAGCACTGAAGATATTCAGAAAAACATAGGACAGAAAGAATCATATCAGGTCAGGTTTGACGGAGCAGGCGGCACGGTGAGGGAGGCCGTGCGCCAGATCGAAGCAGGAGAACTTATTTCCGAGCCGGAGACGCCTGTCAGGAACGGATATGTATTTAAGGGCTGGAGTGATCAGAGCGGAGGACAGACCGGATACTGGAATTTCAGTGCCGATGAGATGCCTCGGAGAGATCTGATCCTCACGGCTGTGTGGGAAAAAGAATATACGCTTGACCGTCCCCATGTGACTGTGGCGGTCTCTGCACAGGCGAAGGTGGGAGTAAGAGAATCTTCGTCGCCCAGGGCTGTGTGGAAGTCAGGGGATGAACGCATCGCCACTGTGGACAGCAGCGGAAACGTAAGAGGAAAAGCGGCGGGAAGGACTTATGTACAGGCCATAGTGGGCAGCCAGGTTGTGACAGCAGGCGTACAGGTCACAAATCCATATCTGTCAAAGAGCAGCGGGACTGTGGCAAAGAACCGGACTGCGAAAATACCGATCAGGGGATTGAGTTCTACCAGCCGATCATCTGTCTCAGTAAGCGGCAGCAGGGCGAAAGTTTATATTCAGGATAATCAGCTGGTCATATACCCGAAAAAGAGAGGCATTACCTGGTTTTATGTCAAGATAGACGGAAAACAGAAGACCTATAAGGCGGAGGTCACTTCCTATAAGGCGGTCAAAGCTATCGCGAAGGCTAAAAAAGCAAAGGGATGCCGATACAGCCAGCCAAAGAGAATGAGGAAGGGCTATTATGACTGCAGTTCTCTGATCTGGCGCTGCTACAAGCCGTACGGCATACATTTCGGAAGCCGTTCTTATGCTCCGGTGGCAGCGAGTGAAGCCAAGTACATGAAGCGTCATAAAAAAGTCGTATCTTATAAGAGGGTGAAGGCCCAAAAGCTTCTCCCGGGAGATGTGATCTTTTATTCCTACACAAGAAACGGGCGATACCGGAACATTTCCCACGTGGCATTGTACATAGGAAACGGCAGGATCATCCACGCGGCCAACCGCAGAGTAGGCGTTGTGGAGGCAAAATATAAATACACCAAATGCATTAAAATGATTGCTCGTCCGGCTAAATAAATTTTAAGAAAAGAATCGGCTTTCTTTAAGGAAGACCGGTTCTTTTTGTGTTATACTGATAAAAATAAGGTTTAGGTGAGGGAAGCTGCATGAAAAAAGTAATTTCTAATCTTCTTCTGGCTGTGTGCATCGTGGTCTTTTTATTCAGCGGATGGAAACTCGCGGGGTATTATCTGGAATATAAAAAGGCAGATGACGAATATGATAAGATAGCACAGGAAGTGGTCAAAACAAAAGGAAAAGAACGAGTCATTGATTTTGAGAAACTCAGGAAGATCAATCCGGATACCATCGGCTGGGTCTATGCCAGGGGAACCAATATCGATTACCCGGTCGTCCTTGGGAAGGATAACGATTATTATCTGCACACAACATTTGAGGGGACAAAGAACAGTTCCGGAGCAGTTTTCATGGACTGCCACGGGGATAAGGATTTCGGTGCGGAGCACAATATCATATACGGGCATCATATGAGGAACGGATCGATGTTTGCAGACCTTATGAAGTTTCGCGAGCAGAGTTTTATCAAGAAACAGGATACGATCACCCTTTATACTCCGAATGGGAAAAGGGACCTGAAGGTCGTTGCCTCTTATGCAAGAAAGGCCGACAAGCTGATCCCGATCACTTTTGGGGACAGGAAGGACATGAAGAAGTATCTGGAGGAGATTTTGTCCATGAGTGATATCCAGTCCAGGATACCGAAGAAGACTGTGATGAAAACAAAGAAGCTGTATACGTTTGTCACGTGCAGTTATGAACAGGAAGATAACCGTACATTTGTACATGCGATTGAGAGCAAAGATTAACGAGGACTTATATGTTCAAATTTACAAAGAAAAATAAAAGGGAACTTGCAGTTATCTGCACGTTTCTTTTTATTGTCACTTTTATTTTTATATGGATCATCCAAAATATCGGACTGCCGATCGAGACAAAAGTCGAAAACGGCCATATCAAGGTGATCGATGTTTCAAAATACAACCATAAAGTCAACTGGAAGAAAGTAAAGGACAGCCAGATCAACCACGCTGTTTTAAAGATCGGCTCCGGTGCGAAAAAAAAGAAAAAGGGCACAGAAGATCCGATGTTTATTGCAAACTACCGGAACGCAAAGATCTCATCCATTCACTGCGGAGTTTATTATTACTCTTATGCCGGGGACGTGAAAGCGGCGGTGAAAGAGGCAAAACACTGTATTTCCCTGTTGAAGAAGCATGATATTGACCCGGAAGATCTGAAGCTTCCCGTGGTATTTGACATAGAGGAAGAAGAAGTCATGAAAACCGGGAAAAAGAATGTGACGGCGCTGACAAGGGCTTTCTGCGAAGAGATCAAACGGGCGGGCTATGAGCCCATGGTCTATTCCAACGCTTACTTTTTAAAACACTATTTTGACTATGACGGTATTAAAGAATATAAAATGTGGGTGGCTCATTATACAAAAGAGGATGAGCCGGATATCCCATATCAATACCACATGTGGCAGTTTACGGATCAGGCTTCTGTTCCCGGGGCAAATACGGGAAGCGGCCACTGCGATCTGAATTACTATTTAACAGATAAGGAAGGAAACCTGTTATGAGAGAAATCAAAAAAGCAGCATTGATAGGCCTTGGGGCCATCGGCGGATTCGCGGCACCCGGGCTTTGCAAAGCGCTCGGCAGCGAGAATTTCTGCGTCATCGCAGGAGGAGAGCGCAGAATGCGTCTGGAAAGGGACGGCGTCATCATCAACGGAAAACAATGGAAATTCCAGACGGCTGAGCCCTCATGGGAGAGCAGACCGGCGGATCTTATTATTTTGAGTGTGAAGTATACGGCGCTTGACCAGGCCATCGAAGATATCCGGAACCAGGTAGGGGAACACACTGTCATCATGTCACTGCTGAACGGAGTGGAGAGTGAAGAGCGGATCAAAGCGGCCTACCCCGACAATGAGGTGCTGTATTCCGTAATACGTGTACCGGCCCTTCACCATGGAAATGAAATCTCTTTTCCGGTGGGGGCCGGCAAGATTTCTTTCGGCCAGGCGTATAACGATACATTGTCGGAAACCGTGTGTTCCGTGAGGGATGTATTTGAAAAGGGCAAAATTCCATATGAAGTGCCAAAAGATATGCTGAGAAATATGTGGCATAAGTTTATGACAAATGTAAGCGAGAATCAGAGCGCTGCTATCCTTCGTGTCCCTTACGGCATCTGGACCATCAGTGAAGATGCCAATGAGCTGAGGGAGCAGGCGGCCAGGGAAGTCATCGCTATTGCCGGGAAGAAAGGTATCCATCTGACAGAGGAAGATCTTTTGGAACACAGGACCTATTTTGAGAGCGCCCCATTCTATGGGAAACCTTCGACTCTTCAGGATATCGAGGCCGGAAGGAAGACGGAGGTGGAGATGTTTGCGGGAGCGGTCATAAGAATGGGAAAGGAGCTGGGTATCCCAACTCCTTATAATCAAATGTTTTATCACTGTATCAAAACCCTGGAAACCTGGAATGACCACCAGCCGGATCACAAACAGGATGACGCATAGGATACAAATTCCAGCAATACTGCATAGCCGAAACTGATGATCAAAGCCGCATAGTATGAGATACCGGCGGCTTTTTCATTTGGCCAGCTTTGACGGATATCCCTGTCAAGCCATGTCTTCAGATAACCGGAACGGCCGCACAGGCGGGAAATGGCAATGAGGATCAGAACACTCAGCGCCAGAAAGGCAATACTTACAGGAACCAGGACTGCGATGGCCTGAAGCCTCTGGGCCGTGGATACGGTCTGGGTCATGAGAGAAGAATTGCCGATCAGTCCATAGATGATGCTGGTTATGACGCTGACGCCGTTAAATGTGGCATGGAGCAGCATACAGGAATAAATACTGTCGGAAGCCTCTAAAAGCAGACCTAAGACCAGTCCCAGGACAAAGGCATAACTGAACTGGTTGAAATTCATGTGTGCGATGCCGAAAAATAATGCGGTCAGCAGGATTCCTTTGATAGGGCGTGCTTTTCTGAGACCGGAATAAATAACGCCCCGGAACAGCACTTCCTCTACGATCCCCGGAAGAATAGACAGTGCCAGGACGGAAAGCCAGGGATTCTGCGAGGCCGTGGATACACTGGAGGTAATAAAGTCCCGGAAAATCAGCTGGCTTACATTATTGATCAGGCTGATAAAAGGCAGGACCGTAAATGCTAAAAGGATAGAAAGCAATGCAGCGGCCGGTCTCAGAGGTTTCAGATGAAGTCTCGCTTTCACATCTTCTTTGCCAATCTTCAGATAACCGATGCCAAGGCCAAGAAGTACCAGATAAAATACAATCATAAACAAATATCGGTCCTGTACTGCAAACTGCAGCAGAGGGGAAACAAAAAAGTAGACAAACAAATACATCAGACAGAAACAGCCCGGTGTCTTAAAATATTTCATATAATATCCAGCTCCTTGTAAGTTTATTTTGCCCGGATGGTTCCGCCGGTGATCTCGATCTTATTCTGTTTCAGTAATCGGCCGACGGCTCGCTTAAAGGCATTTTTGCTGAGTCCCAGTTCTTTGTCAATCATGGCAGGGCTCGCCTTGTCGGTGAATGGGAGTACCCCGTCATAGCTTTTGATCGTTTCCATGACCAGCTCGCTGTCTGCATCTATCTGAAGATATGCTTTATCTCTCGGTGAGAGATCCAGTTTGCCGTCCTCCCGGACGCGGAGTACCCGGACATTTACAGAGTCTCCCACAGACAGTCTGGTGTGGACTTCGTTGAGCGGGATCAGGCCGAAATACTGGTCGTCTACGGCTACAAACGTACCGATCTCAGGGTTAATGCTGTATACGGTGCCTGTGACCCAGTCATCCTTCTCATAGTCATGTTCACTGCTCAGTGCCTGATAAATCTTCATGGAAGCACAGAGACGCCGGCTCTTGTCAATATAAAGCCTGACCAGATAGGAATGATCCGTTTTGATCTTGGATGTCTGTTCTTTGAATGGGAGGAACAGGTCTTTTTCCAGTCCCCAGTCCAGGAATGCACCGATATCTGTGATCTCCTTAACCTTGAGGACGGCCAGATGTCCCATCGTAATGAGAGGATGGGAAGTCGTAGCGATCGGACGGTCTTTTGAATCCTTGTAGACGAAGACGGAAATGCGGTCTCCGACCCGGGCTCCCTCCGGAACCTGTTTTTTTGGCAGAAGGATACTCTGTTCCGTCACACCTTCCTCGTCATTTAAATATGCGCCGAAATCGGCAAATTTTACAATATAAAGTTCTTGGTTTTCTCCTAATTTAATCATAGTTCTTCCTTTCTTTGTTTCATTATTATAGCATAAATCGCTTTTCATTTGCAGAAAATGTGATACCATAAAAAGAAAACGGAGGGAGTCTTAAAATGCAGGAAAAAGAATACTATACAATAGAAGATTTTATCCAGGTAGTAAAAGAACTGCGGGGAGAAAACGGATGCCCGTGGGACAGGAAGCAGACACATGAATCCCTGATCCCCTGTCTCGTGGAGGAGAGCGGGGAAGTGGTGGAGGCCATTGAACATAATGATATGCAGAATCTGGAAGAGGAGCTTGGAGACGTTCTCCTTCAGGTGGTGATGCATGCAAGGATCGCCGAGGAACGGGGAGATTTCAGTTTTTCGGATGTGGTGAACGGAGTGTGCAGGAAAATGATTCGGAGGCATCCTCATGTGTTCGGAGATGAGACATTTTCCACTCGGGAGGAACAATTATCCAGCTGGAGGAAGATCAAGGAATTAGAAAAGATAGAAAAGAAGCGCAAAGCCCGTGAATTGGCTGAAAATAAGGAATAAAGCGCATTTTGGCTTGACATGCAGGCACCTTAATTATACAATGAACTCATGTAATCGAAGAGCAGAAAATGCTTATGACGAAATTAGGAGGAATATAATCAATGAACAAAACAGAATTAGTTGCGGCTATCGCAAGCAAGACTGAATTATCTAAAAAAGATGCAGAAAAAGCTTTAAAAGCTTTCACAGATGTCATTGCAGAAGAATTAAAGAAGGGTGAGAAAATTCAGTTAGTTGGTTTCGGAACTTTTGAAGTTTCTGAGAGAGCTGCAAGAGAAGGAAGAAATCCAAGAAGCGGTGAAGTGATGAACATTCCTGCATCCAAAGCTCCAAAGTTCAAAGCCGGAAAAGCTCTGAAAGATATCGTAAACGAAAAATAATCACAGAACGACAAATCAAGCTGCCCTTCAATTTTTATAAGGGCGGCTTCTTTTATATTATATTACAGGGAAGTTCTGCAGATTTCTGTTTTGTTTTTCGAAAACCAACATCAAAGGAGTAATATTGAATGAGACTAGACAAATTTCTTAAAGTATCCAGGCTGATCAAGCGCCGGACCGTCGCCAATGAAGCGTGCAGCGCCGGGAGAGTGACCGTCAACGGCAAGACCGCCAAAGCCGGGACAGACGTAAAACCGGGGGACGAGATCCGCATCTCGTTCGGTAATAAAGAGGCGGCCGTGGAAGTCCTCCGGGTGGAAGACACAGTAAAAAAAGACCAGGCGGCAGAATTATACAAATACATTTGATATTTTTCACATGATTTTCGTTCTCCTTTCATATAGTGTATAAACTATGAAAGGAGATTTTTTCATGATAGAAGATAGACAACCTATGAAAACACATAAAGTGGATCTGCTGAACCGTTCTCTGGGTGTCATTACGGGAGTGAGGGATGTAGTGTCCTTCGACCTGAATGAGATCATACTCGATACGGAGCAGGGACTCCTGATGATCAAGGGGTTTAATCTGCATGTGAAAAAGCTTTTGGTAGAAAAAGGCGAGGTGGAGATAGACGGTAAAGTCGACAGTTTCCTATATTCAGATGTGGATGACCATAACGGAGGCAAAAAAGAAGGGCTGCTCGGAAGGCTGTTAAAATAATGCAGGAAGCAGTGTTAGGCCAGCTTTATTTCTTCCTGGGGGCTGTCTGGTTCGGAGCATGCCTGCTGCTTGTCTATGACGGCATCAGGAGTTTCCGCGTCGTATTCCGGCACAAATTATGGGTCGTATCAGTGGAGGATGTGCTCTACTGGATCTTTGTGGGCTTCTTGTGTTTCCGGTTTCTCTGCTGGTATAATTGGGGAGAACTCCGTGGATTTTTCTTTTTAGGTCTGATCATCGGCATGGCAGTCTATTATATGCTCATCAGCCCGAAGGTATTAGAAGGTCTTGTGTTTTTGTTACATAATATTAGAAAGGTCTTTGGGAAAATATTTCGTATTATCCGCCATCCGTTTGCCAAAGCCGGAATAAATATGAGATGGAGATTGAAACAGGAGAGAAAAAACGTTAAAATAGCCTTAATGAGGAAGGGGCACAAAAGAGGTGATACACATGGGGAGAAAGATAAGCAGTTATAAAAAAGGACTCAGGCAGAGAACAAGGGTGATCTTACTTGTCGTCATTATGTTTG
This sequence comes from Anaerostipes hominis (ex Lee et al. 2021), assembly GCF_002270485.1. Classification (GTDB taxonomy): domain Bacteria; phylum Bacillota; class Clostridia; order Lachnospirales; family Lachnospiraceae; genus Anaerostipes; species Anaerostipes hominis. The sequence continues at coordinate 82,851 of NZ_NQOG01000011.1, forward strand.
TCATTGTGATGTCCATTGCTTACCGAAGGCTGTCGGAAAAGTCGGCGGCCCTTCAGAAAGAGGAGGCCCAGCTGGAACAGCAGATAGAAAAGGCGAAAGATAAAAAGCAGGAACTGAAGGATAAGAAGGAGTATATTAAGACCAAAGAATTTATAGAAAAAACTGCACGTGTAAAATTCGGATTGTTTTATCCGGATGAGTATGTAGTTAGACCATCAAATTGATGGATTCAAAAAGAAGTCTGACATGGATGTCAGGCTTTCTTTTTTGTCATAAATTCGTTGTTCCTCTTTCCGCTTCAAGCGGAAATTTACGAACTATCATCAAAAATACCATTTACCTATAATGTATAACAAAGAGGAGGAAACTATGGAGAGATACAATAAGAGGCTGATCAAGATCCTTCGCTTCTTTTTGGAAAATGAAAAAAGGATTACCGGGGCAAGCATTGCATTGTCTGTGGGCGTTTCTACAAGGACGGTCAGGAATGACATCAAAGAGTTAAATCAGATGCTTGCGGACAGGGGAGCAGAGATCACGTCAGAGATCGGGCAGGGATATAAGCTTGCTGTGAACGACAGCCGGAAATTTGACGTCCTGAAAAAAGAGATCCGGAAAGAAGAGAGTTCAAAGCCGTTTCAAAATATCATTCCGTCAGATTCGGAAGAACGGGTTTATTATATTATTTCCAGGCTTTTGCTGAACTCTCTGAACAGCGGGGAGAGGATCGACTTCTTTGATCTGGAGGAAGAATTGTTTGTGAGTACTTCCACTCTGAAAAAAGATTTGAGAACTATCGACGGGATACTTAAAAAACATGACCTTCGGATCAGTGATACAAAAAAGGAAGGAATGAGAGTCGTAGGGCAGGAGACGAAGATCCGGTTTTGTATTTCGGAATACATTTTCAACAACCAAAAGGATACAGGAGATATAGGGAACCAGTTTTACAAGGACATTTTTTCATCCGATGAGGTGGAAAATCTGAGGATCATCCTCATGGAAGCGATCACAGATTTTAACCTGCGGCTTACGGATATCGCTTTCCGTAACCTGCTCGTACATAGCCTGATCATGCTTAAGCGTTTCGAGAAAAAACGGCATGTGAAATACGATGAAGAAGAGATCGAGCTGTTTTCGGGAACAAAGGAGTTCCGCTGTGCCCAGCAGATTATAAATGAGATTTCCAGGAAATTGGGCATCTCCCTGGGAGATGAAGTGTATTATCTGACCCAGCATCTGATCTCCAGCCAGCGTTTTCTGATCGAGAATCTGGATGGGGATTACGAGTATAAGGATGAAATTGAGGACATTTTAAATACCATCCGCTCGGGGACAGGGATCGATCTGTCCGACGACAATCAGCTGATCAACGGGCTGGCCATGCATTTGAGCGCGGCTTTGCAGAGGCTCCGGTTTGACATGAATATAAGAAATGAGTTTCTGGACAGTATCAAAAACCTGTATCCGCTTGCCTTTGAACTGGCAGTCGTAGCCGGGGAGGTGATTGAAAAAAAACATAAGCTCAAGGCAAAAGAGTCGGAAATCGGATTTCTGGCCATGCATTTCGGAGCGGCACTGGAGAGAAAAGGGCTGAATCGGAAACAGGAGCCAAAGAAAGTAGTTCTGGTCTGTATCGCAGGCATTGCCACGGCGCTGCTCCTAAAAGAGAAATTACAGCATAAGTTTGGGCAGTACATAGAGATCGTAAAATCCTGTCCGGTACAGGAAGTGAACGAAGAACTGATTGACAGCGCCGATCTGGTGCTGACCACGGTAGAGCTTCCCGATTTTCAGTCTGAAAAAATAAAAAAGATCAAACTGTTTCTGGATGATGATGACCTGAACCATCTGGCTACGGTGATCACAGACAGTGGAAACCAGATGAAAGTCATTGATTACAGCAGCATCTTCCGGGAAGACCTCTTCTTCACCAATATGGAGTTTAAGGACAAACAGGAAATTCTTGAATTTATGGCCAACGTCATGGTCGAAAAGGGCTATATCAACCAGGAGATCAAGCAATCCATCTTTAAAAGGGAAGAGATGTCAACTACAGAACTGGGAAGTCTGGTGGCCATACCACATGCCCTTTTTAACGATATGGAGGAGGCGGCTGTTTCCGTCATGGTCCTGAAAAAGCCAGTCATCTGGGAAAATGAAAAAGTCCAGGTAGTCCTGATGTTAAACATTCCCCAGAGCAAATACGATGTCTGGGAAGTTGTATTTAAAAACCTATATCAGTTTTTGATCGGAAATTCCGGCGTGGCGAAACTGGTGAAGCACCCTTGTTATGGGCAGTTTATCAAAGACTTATTAGAACAGGAAGAGAAGCTTAAAGAAACAGCAGGGAGGATATGAAGTGGAAAAGCTAATCTTAAACGAAAACAATGTGCAGCTGCAGATAGAAGCAAAAAACTGGGAAGAGGCAGTGAGGATCGGAGCGGAGATGCTGGTCAGCCAGGGATGTGCTGAAAAGTCCTATGTGGAAGGAATCATAAGTGCCATCAAAGAACTGGGGCCATACATCATCGTGGCCGACGGCCTGGCTATGCCGCATACAAGGCCGGAATGCGGGGCTACCGGCATCGGCTGCAGCCTGATCACCTTAAAAGAACCGGTCTTCTTTGACGGGGATAAGGAACCGGTAAGGGTCCTGATCTGTTTTTCGGCGGTGGACAGCGAAAGCCATCTGGACATTCTGAAAATGATCGTTGGCTTCGTGGAAAAGGGATGGATTCCGGAGATCGCCGCAATGAAGGATAAGCAGGAATTGTTTGATTTTCTCAATAAGAATAGTAATGCCTGATAAGGCTGCTATAAAAAGAAACACGACAACCATTTTAAAAGGAGGATAGAACATGTTAAAGATTTTAGCAGTGTGCGGGGCAGGGCTCGGAAGCAGTTTTGCATGCCAGATGAGTGCGGAAGCGGTATTGAAAGACCTGGGAGTAGACGCAAAAATGGATCACACGGACATTTCCAGTGTATCCGGGGCACAGGCAGACATCATAATCGCCGCAAAGAATTTTGAAAAGCAGTTTGAGCGTTATACGATCAGCTGCCCGACAGTATTTTTAGAGCGCCTGGTAGACAAAAATGAAATCCGGGAGAAGCTTGTACCGGTGTTAAAAGAACTGGGAGAACTTTGAAAACAAGAGGAAAAAGAAAGTGAGGAAAAACTATGCAAGTATTGAATTTTATCATCAATAATATTTTAACGCAGGCCTCCATCATCATCGCATTGATTGCGCTGCTCGGTCTGGTCCTGCAGAAAAAACCGGTGGGAGCCGTCATCTCAGGAACAATGAAAACCATGCTCGGATTTCTTGTACTGTCCGCAGGTTCTGCTGTCATCGTTTCATCGCTGACTTATTTTGGAGACATATTTAAGGCTGCATTCGGATTGAAGGGTCTGGTTGCCTCCATCGAGGGAATCAACGGCCAGGCCATGAATGAGCTGGGGCTGGGAAGCGAGATCGCCATCACCCTTGCGGGAATCTTTATCGTCAATATTATCATTGCAAGATTTACAAAATTCAAATACATATTCCTGACAGGCCAGGCATTGCTCTGGGAGGCGACACTCTGTGTGGTATTCGCTTATTACTGTGGATTAACAGGTGTACCTCTGATCATCATCGGAAGTATCGTGGGAGGATTCTTTGCGACCTTCATGCCTGCCTTTGCACAGCCTATTGTAAAGAAGATCACGGGCAGTGAAGATATCGCACTCGGACACTTATGTACAATCGGTTATATGTTCACAGCGCTGATTGCAAAACTGACCGGCGGAAAATCAAAATCCACAGAGGACATCAATCTTCCAAAGAGCCTGGAATTTTTACAGGATACTTACCTTTCTGTCATGGTTGTCATGGTACCGCTTTATGTGATTACAGCTGCATTTGCAGGGCCGGCCGCATGTGCAGAATATGCGGGAAATACGAACTTTATCGTTCATGCATTTTTACAGGGTATGCAGTTTGTCGTAGGTGTCTATGTGCTGATGACAGGAGTCCGCATGCTCTTGGCCGAGATCGTTCCTGCATTCCAGGGAATTTCCATGAAGCTGGTTCCAAACTCAGTGCCTGCACTGGACTGCCCGGTATTGTTCCCATATGCGCCGAATGCGGTCATCTTCGGATTTGTCTTTACAACGATCGGTTCTATTATCGGAATGTTCCTGACTCCGGTATTCGGACTTCCTATGGTCCTGCCGGGAGTACTGTCCAACTTCTTCGCAGGCGGAACAGCAGGTATATTTGCAAACCAGGTAGGCGGAAGACGGGGAGCCATGATCGGATGTATTGCTCACGGAATCTTTATTACCTTCCTGCCGGCTATGCTCTCACCGATGCTTGCCGACATTGGATTTATCAATACGACTTGTACGGACGTGGATACGGTAGTGACCGGTTTCCTGTTCATGCTGTTTAAGTCAATAGCTGCAATATTTTAGTCCGTAAATAAATAGTTTATGATGCGGCAGGAGGAAATAAAAATGTTTTTGTTTAAAAAGAAAAAAGATAAAGCGGCGAAAGAAGAGGCTGTACCTGAAATCAGCCGGGAAGAGCTTTTAAAAAAGGCCGAGGCCATACAAAAAGAGCTTCCGGATCTTTCCGGGGAGGAGCGGAACAAGGCGCTGAACGAGCTTGGGAGCCTGTACTTTGAGGCTGAAGAGACAGACAAGGCAATCAGAGCATATGAGACCAGCCTTTCAGAGAGCAAAGCCCTTGGTAAGGCATATACCGATCTGCTGAAGCTCTACAACATAAAAAGAAGAGAAGCTTCGGAGGCAAAAGATGATGCAAAGATGAAAGAATACATGGATAAAATTGACGGGCTGATGAAACTGTCTAAGGATGTCATTCGTGGAAAAGCGTAAAGGAGATAACCGATATGTATAGAAATTTAATTGACTTGTTTAAAGAAAATGAAGGAAAGGGGGCTGTGGGTGCTTTTAATGTGCACTGTTTCGAGATGCTTCCGGCTATGGTCAGAGCGGCAGAGGAACTTGGCGTGCCTGTGATCTTACAGACTTCTCTCGGCACTGCCAGATACATCGGATTTGAACCGCTGATCGCCGCAGTGAAGGCAATCGCTGAAAAATCTGCTGTAAGCGTTGCCTTACATATGGATCACTGCAAAGATATTGATGCACTGAAAGAAGCTATTGACAAGGGATATTCCTCTGTCATGTATGACGGGTCCTCTCTGTCTTTAGAAGAAAACATCAAAAATACAAAAGAAGTGGTTGCCTATGCCCATGAAAGAAATGTATCCGTGGAAGGTGAAGTCGGCTCCATCGGCGGTGCGGAGGAAGGTGTGGTCGTTGCCAAGGATGACGCCATGTATACGAAACCGGAAGATGCCCTTTATTTTGCCGAGAACACCGGGGTGGACGCACTGGCTGTTTCCATCGGGACAACTCACGGGCAGTACAAATCCAAGGCAAAGATCAACTATGAACTGCTGGCCGAACTGAAAGCGAAACTTGGGGATACCGGTCTGGTTCTTCACGGAGGCACCGGAGTGTCCGACGAAGATATGAGGCGCTGTGTCAGAGAAGGAATGAAAAAGATCAATGTAGGCACAGAACTTAACAAATCCTATATCGAAGTAGTGAGAGAAACTTTTACCGGAGAGGATGTGACCCCTCTGACTTCATTGAGAAATCTTCTCGGGCCTGCAAATGACAAGGTCGCAGATGTTGTAAAAGAGAAAGCATCTTTATTCAGAATCTAAGGGACAGAAGATAAAACCGGGAAAACGCATCTTACTTTCCCGGTTTTATCTGTTACAATAGTAAGTAAGAAACCAGTTAAACAGCCGCTTTAGTTTCAGAGAGAAGGAGCCTTGTTATGAAGAGAAATGAAATCTTAAAAACTGTTGACCACACACTGCTTGCACAGACAGCCGTATGGGACGAGATCAGAGTGATCTGTGATGATGCCATTGCCTACGGGACGGCTTCCGTCTGTATCCCGCCGTCTTTTATTAAAAAAGCCAAAGAATATGTGGGGGACAAGATGAAACTCTGTACGGTCATCGGCTTTCCCAACGGTTATTCCACCAGTGAAGTAAAGGAATTTGAGACAAAGAATGCCCTTTTAAACGGTGCTGATGAGATCGATATGGTCGTGAATCTGGGAGATGTAAAGGAAGGCAATGATGATAAGGTTATTGAAGAAATTCGTCTTTTGAAGAAAGCCTGCGGTGACAAGATCCTGAAAGTGATCGTGGAGACCTGTCTGCTGACGGAAGAAGAAAAGATCCGTATGTGCCGGGCAGTAACGGAAGCAGGAGCTGACTTCATCAAGACATCCACGGGATTTTCCACGGGAGGCGCTGCGTTTGAGGATGTGGAGCTGTTTAAAAAGCATGTGGGAGAGGGAGTAAAGATCAAGGCCGCAGGCGGAATTGCTTCTTTTGACGATGCAGAACGCTTTCTTTCACTGGGCGCAGACCGCCTTGGAACCAGCAGGCTGATCAAGATCATGAAGGAGGAATAGCCTATGGCAGTAGTCTGTGTAGGGCAGTCTGCCTATGATATTGTAATTCCATACGATGGAGAGCTGACAGAAAATCAGAAGTACCGTGTCAGAGACCGGCTGGAGTGCGGGGGAGGCCCTGCCATGAATGCGGCTTATCTCTGTGCCCTGTGGGGAGAGGAAACCAGCCTCATCAGCCGTATCGGTGACGATGACTATGGAAAAAAGCTTAAAAAAATCCTCAGAGAAGCGGGGGTCGATACGTCCCATCTCGTAGAGGAAGACGGGATAGAGACACCTTACAGCATCATCCTTTCCAATACAGGAAACGGAGCCAGGACAATCTTTAATTTCCCAGGAGAAATACGGTACCGGCAGTATACCTATCCCAAGCTTAATGTGAGTGTGATCTTAAGCGACGGACACCTTCCCAAACTCAGCATCGGGGCCATTGAGAAATATCCGTCGGCACTGTCCGTACTGGATGCGGGAACCTGCCGTGAAAGTACCATGGAGGTGGCGCCATATGTGGACTATATTGTCTGTTCAGAAGACTTTGCCAGACAGTATACAGGGAAGGCCGTGGATCTGAATAACCCCGGACTGTGCAGAGAGATTTTCGGCCGGATTCAGAGCATCAACCAGAAGCAAGCGGTGATCACTCTGGGGGAAAAGGGATTGCTGTACGAAGAGGACGGAGAACTGAAACACCTTCCCGCCTATCCTGCCAGGGCCGTTGATACGAGCGGAGCCGGGGATATCTTTCACGGGGCATTTGCCTGTGGACTGGCAAGAAAGATGCCTCTTAAAGATATTTTAAAGCTGAGCTCCATGGCCTCTGCTATTTCAGTGGAAAGTCTGGGAGGGCAGAGTTCCATACCGTCTCTGGATTTGACGGAACGAAAGCTAAAGGAGCAGGAAAGATGAAAAGGACTTTGATTTTACTGGCAGGGTATCCAGGCACCGGAAAGACTTATATGTGCAATAAGATTTTGGAGCAGGAGAAGGATTTTCAGGTGATCTCTCAGGATGACATGAAGGAACAGCTTTGGGATGAGTTTGGCTTTGACAACATGGAAGAAAAGACGGCTCTGGAGAATAAAAGCTGGGCACTTTATTATGAGCGGACAGAAGAGGCCATGAAACAGGGGAAACGGCTGATCTCGGATTATCCGTTCAGCGAAAAACAGAGAGGAAAGCTCGAAAGACTCTGTGAAGAATACGGATATCAGCCTGTTACGATCCGCCTGGTGGGTGATCTGGATGTCCTTTTCGGGCGGTCAAAGCAGAGAGATCTGGATACAAGCCGTCACTTGGGTCATGTGGTGAGCCGTTATCACAAAGGGGATGTGCTTCTGGACCGGACGAAAGGCGACTGCTTTGTGGATTATGATATCTTCATGGACCGGTGCAGGAACCGGGGTTACGGAGAATTCTGTCTGGGGAAACTCATCGAAGTAGACGTAACCGATTACAGCAAGATAGACTACGATAAAATATTAGGACAGTTGAAAAAGTGGCTTTAGAGACAGCCATAAACCTCATTCTATAATTAGGATGGGGTTTTTTATTTTATGGGGAAGTTCTGCGACCTTCCCCATGAAAAAAAGCTCCGCGGATTGTGCACAACTTTGTTTTAGTAAATTTTTGTGAAAAACTGCGATTAGTCTATTAGGTTTCTTGTAATTCCGTTTCTGCTGTGCTATAATTATGCTAAATCATTAAATGAATAACAAAAGGAGATTTTACGTATGAGAGAAAGGGAATTAACAAACAGGGAAATACTGATCATGAAGTGTGCATGGAGCTCAGAAAAAGAATTGTCGGTGCAGGAGATGCAGGGAAGGCTGAAAGAACAGTTCGGCTGGGATGCAAAGCGTTCTACGCTCCGTACATTTCTTGTGGATATGGAAGGAAAAGGATTTATAGCGATCGAAAGGAGGGGGAGGCATTCTTATATAAAGGTGCTGGCCGAGGAAGATGAGTATAAAAAGACCCAGACAGCAAAGATGCTGGATTTCTGGTTTGACGGGTCCAGTCAAAAGCTGATAAGCGCATTGACAAATGAAGTGACCGAAGATTCAGTGGATCATCTTATGGGGGTATTAGATGAGCTGGGAGACGATTGAGGTCCTGATTCGGGTATTCACAGGAATTTTCCTGTGTTCGGCGACAGGAAGCGTTTTATTTCTTTACTGGAAACCTGTCAGCAAATATTTGGAGAAAAAAGGGGATGCAAAACTCAACTATGCGATTTTAAAGGTTATTATTTGTGCATTTTTTATTCCGGTGCTTTCTGTCATATTTGAGGATCTGTCACATAAGTCCTGGCTGTTTTCTTCTACTGCTGTGATCAGAAACATTACGGAGATAACAGGCGTAATATGGCTTGCTGGAGCCGCAGCTTCGGGGTGCTTTTATTTTTTGAAATACAGGCGTCTGAGGAAGTCACTTGAGAATTCCTGTATTTGCAGCAGACAGACTCAGAAAATTGCGGATGAGTGCAGAAAAAAACTGTGTGTACGGCGAAAAATCACTGTTTACCAAAGCTACCAGGTTCCCGTGCCGTTTATCTGCGGGGTAATCAGCCCTGAGATTATACTGCCGGAGGAACGTTACACGAAGCAGGAACTTGAGATCATTCTTCTGCATGAGATGGAACATTATAAACAGAGGGATATTTTTTGGAAACTGATGTGTAATGTCCTGGCCTGTGTTCACTGGTTTAATCCGCTGAAAAAGCAGATCTGCAGTCAGGTGGAGGATTGGAGCGAGGTGTCCTGTGATGTCCATGTGCTGAAGGTGTTCGGAAGCCTGAAACAGTATTTCAGCACGATCATTTCGATCGCCGCAAGAAAAAGCGGATACCGGCAGTATCTGGCCTCTGCACTTTATGAAAACAGCAGAGGGCTGGAACTGCGGATGCGGAGAACCGCCTCTATCAGGAAGATGAAGGGATTCCCGTGGAAAAGCGCACAAATATTTTTCATCTGTTTTTGCACTCTGGGAGCGGCAACGATCTCTGCAATATCTTATGGATATTATAGAGGATACATATATTTAGAAGATAAGACCAGCAGCAAAACAATATTAAAAGAAATGGATGCACCCAAATTAATGAAGGAAAAGCAGCGGAAGGGGACCTCATTGTCGAAACAGAGGATGATGGAAGACGAAGTACCTGGCAAAGAAAAAGATATATGGATAGACTGGTGGCCGAAAGCAAACGAATTTTTGATGAGTAAGAAATTTCAGGCAGAAAAAGGAGACAGAATCCAGATGATGTTGTTATGTTCGGAGAATGATAACCCAAATGTTAACAATAATGAAATACTCGCAGGAGTCATAACACCGGATGGAACGCAGAAGTTTGTCTGTGATAAAGACAAGCTACAGCACAGCTTTTTGATAAAGGAAAGCGGAGAATACCAGTTTTTTGTAGAAAATCAGACAACAAAGAAGATTCAGCTGGCAGGAGATTATGAACTTATTACAAAAAAACGATAAAGGAAGAGCAGGAATGAGAAAAATATTATTAAAAGCTATGGCAATCGCAGCGGCCTGTGCATTGATCACTGCCCCAATGTCTGTGTTCGCAGAAGAAGTGGACGGAGAGACAGAATATTTTTCAATGGAAGACGATCCGGATGTGACTGTTGAGACTGTGGATGAAGTACTAATGACTACATATTCTACAGCGTATGCACTGAATTGGTCTGTGGGAAATAAAATTTCAAAACAGACAAAAGAATTCAGCAAAACATCAGGGAGTACAGTGTCCATCTATGCGAAGATTGGACCAACTGTGAAAAATGTCACGATTGGAATTAAAAAAACCGGCGGCGGAAAAAAATACATCAAAGCAACCAGTACTGTAAATAGAACTTTTACAATTACAAAGCCAGGAAAATACAGAGTATTTGTTGAGAACAAATCAGGGAAGACCATTACTGTCAAAGGAAATTACCGGCGGTAGTGATGAGATAGATGGAAAGGCGGTGATGCCGAAGAAAAAACAGACAGGACTTGCATTAGCAACGACACATAAGAAGGCGTTTATAATAAAGATCCATGCAATACAAATGGCGGCCAAACCAGATATCTGCAAATGCAGATAGCGTATCACATGGACGTCTTTATTATAACAGACAGTACAACTGGATGAAAGGAGAAGAGTTATAATGAAGAAATTGGTAAAGCCAACAATCTGTGCGGCTCTGTCATTTATTTTGATGTTTACATCTGTTCAGTGGAGCGGCATTCTTGCCGGACCAAGGCGGGTAAATGCCGAGGCATCAAAAGATGTAAAAGAAGTCATTGACAGCGAGAGCACAAAAAATTCAACTACATTCCGCCTGTCCAACGGAAAGAAGGAATCTGTGTTTTACGGACAGGATGTAAGGTACGAAGATGAAAATGGAAATCTGAAAGACTATGATCCGACCCTTGTGGAGATTAAAGACAAGACCAGCGGGCACGGACATAATCTGAAAGACTATCAATACGAAAACAAAGACGGGGATAAAAAGCAGTATCTGCCCAAGAAGCTGACGGAATCCACTCCGGTTTTGATGGAGCATGATAAGTATGAAATCTCTTTTGCACCGATCACTGGAGAAGAAGAAAGCGGCATTAAGACACAGGACCAGCAGAAAGAAAAAACAGAGGAGAATGCATTTTCTTGTATTAATAAGTTAAAAAGGACAAAACTCCAGAGAGAGGAAGTCCTGACGGCAGAAGACAAAAAAGAAGAGCTGCCGGTCAGTGTGGCATACGAGTCAGAAGATAAAAACTGTACGTTTTTATATCAGTCACTGGACACGGGAGTGAAAGAAAGTGTCACATTAAAAGAGATCCCGGACAGCAATCAGCTGAAGTTCCGGTTTTATGCCAAAAACCTGACAGCAAAGAAAAACATCGGGGACGGCGGCATCACGTTCTATGACAAAGAAAGTGAAGACATCATTGCCTCACTGGAAGCTCCGTCAATGAATGATGACACGAAAGAAGCATACAATGAAAAATTATCCTATGATATTAAACCGATCAAGGACGAAAAAGATACTTATGAACTGACACTGACACTGGATGAGGAATATCTGAAAGACAAAAACCGCAAATATCCGATTACGATTGATCCCACAGTCACATGGAAAGGATCAACAGACTTCTGGGACGTGTACGTGATCAATGGAAGTTACAAAAACACCAACTTTTATGATTCCGGCATAACGGCAATGATGGCTGGAAAGGCCAGCAAGGGAATATATCGTACATACCTGAGATTTAAGGATTTCACGGCAAAGATTAAAAATAAGTACGTGGACACTGCCACATTGACCATGTATGAAACCGGTGACAGCACCAGCGGCCAGACGATTGAGGCAAGGAGAGTCACTTCTAACTGGTCAAGACCCGGACTTACATGGAGTAACCGTCCCGGATATTCCACAAATTATGGAAGTGTGACGACAACGGGAACCACCCATAAAGCAAGGAGCATCAACCTGACCAAATATGCCAGGGAGTGTGCAAACGGATCTATCACCTCCTACGGCGTCATGCTGAAAAATGCGGATGAAACAAAGAAATACGGGCAGTTTTACAGTTCCAGGTATTCAAATGCAAGTTATAGACCCAAAATGAGTGTTACATATTATGACGGGCCGACAACTCCGACTTCTGCTTCTGTGACTCCGCAGTATATGAAGAAGGGACAGACACTGACAGCGAAATGGGCAGGCATCAGTTCCAAATCCTTAAACAGGGTAGAATACAGAGTTGCAACCTTTGATCCTGCTAAAAATGCGGAAGTGAACGCAAATTACCGCGCTTATTCCGGAAGCACAAAGCTTGGGACAACAGGAAGCGGAAGCGCTTCTGTACCGGACAGTAAGAACTGGCCGGAGGGATGCTATAAGTTCGTCATCCGAGGTGTGGACAACGGAGGGATCAACGGTACCGGAAAAGGATATATATTTTATGTAGACGGGGCAAAACCAGTGATCCATGACGTGATCGTACAAGGGGAAGGAGCAAAAGGAACAACGGAAGATAATCCATCTTCTGACATTGCTCCGGTTTTGAGCTGGCATGTTTCAGATACATATTTAAGTAAGGTCGAATATAAGGTAGAGAATGGAAGCTATATTAATTTAGGAAATAGTTCAGCCGGAAGCATTGCTATTAACAGTGCATCTTTTAATGAAAATAGGTCTTACACTGTTACTATACGAGTTACTGATAAAGTGGGAAATCAAACAGAGAAAACAGTACAGTACTACTATGAAGATAAAGCCAAAGTATCTGATTATCAGCCAACCGAACCAGAGGTAAAGTCATCTTATGGGAAAGCACTGATTTCATGGAAACAAAGTTCGGCGAATCTTCCGGGAAGTATTTATTATGAAGTGCATTGGGGAGAAAGTGCAGACTTTACTCCAGATGACAGCAATCTGGTACGAAGTGCTGTTAAAGATACCTATGTCGCTGATATGAATACAGGTGACGGAAAAGAATACTATTATAAAGTATGTGCAGTGAAACTTGCAAAATCAGGAAAGGTACTATCAAGAAGCAATTATGTTACAACGGGAAAAGTAAGACAGCAAGAAGCAAGAGAGTTTGAGCAGTATCTGGGAGAAAAAGACTATCGGGACACACTAGAACTATCGACACCAAATGGAACTGGTACTATTGATAAAGCCAGCGGAAATCTGACTTATTCAGGAGATGACTTTGATATTAATGTGGGTGGAATGGGGTTATCCTTGACCAGAACCTATAATAGCCAAAGTAAGAAAGCAGGTATGCTTGGAAATGGATGGTATGATACCTTTCATAAGCAGTTATATCAAGTGGGAGATAACCTTATCTTTCAAGATAGTGATGGAACTTATATTACCTTTGAGAAAAATGGAAACTCTTACACATCCAAAGAAACAAAAGATTATACACTGTCACTGACTGAAAATAATTCGAAGGCGTCCACTTTAAAAAATGCCGCAAAAAGCACCGTTTTGGTCAATACGAGAGCAAATAACATATTAGGAAGAAGTACATCAAGAACAGCAACATATAATCCAAGCCATAATACAAAGACAGAAACAGGGGAAATACAGCCCGTAATTTCGGAAAAGAGTGTAATAGTCGTTTGTACATTGACAGATAAAAATAACACAACATATCAGTTTGATGCCAATGGTCATATGACAGGAATGGAAGATGCCAATGGAAACTATGTTCTGTATGGATACAATGAAAAAGGACAATTAGAAACAGTAACCAGCAATAAGAATCAAACATTAACTTTAAAATATAACGGAGGAGACGGTGAGGATGCAGATCGGTTAAAAGAGATTGTCTTGCCGGATGAGACAAAGGTTTCCTATACATATGAAAAAGGAAATCTGATCAAAGCCACACACAGTTCCAAAGATGGAGGAGACTCTGTTGTCTATCACTATGCATATGATTCAGAAGACCACTTAATAAACATCCAGGATGCAAAAGGGAATGACTATGGAATCTCTTACCAAGGACAAAAGGCGAGTAAAGTCACAAAACCGAATGGATCTTATCAACAACTCACTTATGGAGATGGAACAACAGCGGTATCCAATCATAAGAATGGGGGAGTGAAGCTTTCCGAAGACTCAATTACTTATGATACATCCAATGGTAAATTATTATCAGCCACGGATGTCAATGGGATTACAACGACTTATAATTACGCAGATGCATCCAACAATTTGCTGCAGACAGGAACCACAGCCAAAGTTTATTATCAAACTTTAACAGATGGGGTGGTAAACTTTGCATCTGATGATAAGATTACAACGAGTACGACATATAATGCCGATGAAAATGTAGTCAAAGAAGTAGATGAGACTGGACAGGTAACAACCACAACCTATGGAGACAGCAAAAATAAAAATCTGCCGACCAATGAAGTGACCAGCAATGAAGATGGGAAGGTCTCCAATGTTACAACAACCTATGATGAAAATGGAAATCCTTTAACAGAGAAAGATTCAGTTGCTGATACTGAGACAAAATATTTATATGATAATAAAAATAATTGGGAGATGACAGATGAATGGCAGTATGAAGAGGGAGAAGAGATCTCACATGAAAAAGTAGACAGCGAGGAATTGGATCATGAGGTAAAAGAATCTAGTACTTTGACCCAGGGGAAGATAGAAGAAATTTCTACAGCAAAACAGGATAACATGGGTCGTGAGATCTACAGCAAAGATGAAAAGACAGGGGAAGAGACTTCGATTTCTTATGATTTCATGGGGAGAGTTACGAAATCTGTAAAGTCTCTTGATGGAATCAGTCAAACAGAGGTGAAGTCTTATGATGCCAATGGAATGACGGTATCTGAAACTTCTAATACAGGGATTACTACTTCTTATGAGTATGATTCACTAAATCGTGTGACAACAGCTACGGAAAGTGCCGATGGAAAAACAAAGACTACAAAAACAGCGTATGGATATGAAGATGCGAATATCCATACCTTAGATGGTACAAAAGTATATCAGAATCTAGCTGTACAGACCGTTACGACCAATGGAACAGTTACATCAAAAAGTTATACAGATTCAGAGGGAAATGTAGTGCGTACTCTGAATGACGGAATTTATACGGATTATGTATTTACAGGAGATGGAAAAGAAATAGCATCCATTGTTCTGGGGACAAACAAAACCGGGAAAGAAAAGGTTACAGTTCAATTGTTTGATAAAGAAGGGAATCAGACACACATCATTCGAAATCCAAATGTAACGGCAGGAAACATTACATTACAAAAGGATACGATCGTTACAAAAGCAGCCTACGATGCTAATGGTAATGAAACAGCAGAAACGGATGGAAAAGGAAATGAGACTACTTATACCTATGATGATCAAAACAGGATCACAGGAGTGTCCCAGGATGGAGGAAATGTCAGCAGTACGATATCCTATGCCATGTTAGATGGAAAAAAAACAACAAGTATCACGGATGCCAAAGGTCATGTGAATATGGAAGTGACAAATGAGGCGGGACTTACGGAAAGTAGTATAGACCAAGGAGATGCAGAAGAGCGTATTTCTACAAAATATTCTTATGATGACAGTGGAAATAAGATAAAAGAAACTTTTAACAATGGAGCATATAAAGCCTACAGTTATGACAAAAAGAACCGCATAACCAAAACGGAATCTTTTGAAGCACCGGAAGTAGGAGAAAGTAGTGGAACAAGGACATTAAAAACAGCTTATCGGTATGACGCACAGGACAGGCTTTTAGAAGCAATTGATTATAGTGTTGTAGGAAATACAGAAACGGCTTACCGCTATACAGAATATACATATGACAGCCGGGGAAACGTAACAAGCTTTGCAGAACTCAGTCAAGAGAGCCAACCAACGGCTGAAGAGATATCAGCGAAAAAGATCCGTTATGTTTATGATAGTGAAGGAAAACTCACAAAAGTTGCTTATCCAACCATAAAAGACGGGGTACAAGGATTAACTTATGAATATAATGAGAATGGATGGCTTATAAAAGTTGAGGCAAATGTAAAAACTGGAGAAAGCAGTACCGAAAAGACGATCCGAAGCTATTCCTATGATTCCTTTGGAAAAGTAAAAGAAATCAAAGATTACAGGAATATTCTTTCTGCTGGAGACAAGGCAGTAAGAAAAATCTATACTTATGATAGTTTTGACCGCGTGAAAGAAATGATATACACAGATCTTGAGCATCCCGATACGGTGATGGAATCTTATACCTATGAGTATGATAAGAATTCCTATATCACAAAAAAAACAGAGGTCAACAACTATCCACCAGAAGGTGAAAAAAAGATTGATGAATCAAAGGATTATACCTATGATGCCTTGGGAAGACTCACAAAAACGATAACAACCAATCATAAAAAAGATGATGAAAAGAAAACGACTACCTATGAGTATGATAAGGTTGGAAACCGTACTTTGGAGAATGTAAACGAGAAGGCTACAAGCTATAATTATAATGGGTTAGACCAGGCATTGACGGCGACAAAATATGAAGGTGTCAGCGTTTCTGAACAGATCCAGTATGAGTATGATGCGAATGGAAATGAAATAAGCCAGCATAGTACGAAAACAGGAGAAACTACAAGGAGAAGTTATGACGCAGAGAATCGACTGAGTAAAGTGTCTGTAGAAAAAGATGGGAAGACTATGACCATTCAGGAAAATCAATATAATGGGGAAGGACAGAGGATACGGAAGACAGAAGGAGATACCGTAAGGAACTATTATTACCAGGATGGAGTGGTTTCCTATACGACAGATGCAGCCAAGACACAAACAAGCCAAAATTTAATTGGACTGGAAAGAAACATCATTGGAACAGAGCGTTATGATGGTAACCAGACTTCCTATTATATGTATAATAAAGATATCCAGGGAAGTACGACAAGTCTTGTAAAAGAAGATGGAAGTGCTGATGCAACCTATCAATACACAGATTTCGGAGAGACAACGATCAGTGGAGCTAATCAGGCCAGAAATGAAATTTGTTATACAGGTGGGATTTATGATAAAACTACAGCTTTTTATTATCTGAATGCAAGGTACTATAATCCTGAAGGTGGAAGATTTGCCACGGAAGATACCTATCGTGGGGAGCCAAATGATCAAGATACATATCACTTGTATACGTACTGTGCTAATAATCCAATTAACTATGCAGATCCAAGTGGACATAAGAAAGAATGGATTAGTAAGAAAAAAGGAAATGTATACAAGAGAAGTTTTAAAGAAATGCGTATATGTACGGATGGTAGAATTGCAAACAAATATGAAAAAAAGAAAAAGAGACCTTATGAAGATAAAAATCATCAGGGAAAAACAGCATGTTTTGGTAATGTAGTTGCATCTGATGCGGTTCCGTATATTGTAATACCTTCCAGTATGAAAAAGTATAAATTTTCTTCAGGAGTAATTGTGAATAGAAAAAATGGGGATTATATGTACGCTGTAGTTGGTGAAACAGGTGGTACCAAACCAGTTGGTGAGGTATCCATATATGCGGCATGGAAAATGAATTACATAACGCCACCGAAAAACCATCAAGTATACGAAAATCATAGAATCGGAAATAAAAGTCAAAATGGAAGATGGAAGATTATTCTTTTCCAAAAATCTGCTCCAAACTCTAAAAAAGCAAAAAGTGGATGGAAATATAAAAAAACGAGTACACTTAATCCCCAGATAAAAAGTGTAGGACAGAAATGTTATAAAGGAACAGGAAAATGCTTAAATTAATCTATATTTGTTGGAAGAGGTGTATGCATGGAAAAGTTGAAAGTTTCAATAATATTTATAATCACACTGACATTCGTTTGTGGTTTGTTTGCAGCATGTCAAAACAAGTCAAAACAAGTTCGATTTTCCGATCTTGTTGATTGGAACAAGGAAAAGATAGCTGAAAGCGGGTACCCTGAATGGGCACCCGCCCTTGTTCAGAATAAAACCTATGTTTTTTATCAAAATTCAGATTGGGAGATTATACGAGTTGATAAAAATAACCATAAGAAAACAATCATAAAAAAACTTACAAAACTTCGTGATTCTCCTTATGATGTTGGGATGACTCTTTTAAACAATAGGTTATATTATATATATGACTCTTGTCTGTATCAATGTGATTTTAACGGAGATAATGAAACTCAAATTATTTCAAAACAAAAATTACAACAGTTTACAAAAAATACAAATATTCAGGATACAGTTAATGGAGTAAAGTTTTATAAAAACGAGATGTATTTAATTATAGGGTGTGATGTACTAGTAAAGTTTAATTTTAATACAAAGGAATTGCAAACAGTAGCCAAGGAAGTTGGGTCCGGGACTTTTTATAAAGATGATTTTTATTACGTTGATTACACAGCATTGTATAAAGTGAATTTGGAGACATTAAAAAGGACGCTTGTGAGAGGTCAGAAGTATTCAAAAAAATTATTGAAAATAAAGGATACAGTGTATTACCAAACGATCATGAATATTAAAGGAAAGCTATATTATACTCGTTCCCAAGGTAAATGGGCATCAGAGGGTGGTGCACCATCGAAAGTATATTTGTATCAAGATAGTGGAAATGATATAAAAAAATACAATGCTAGTACAGATTTACATAATCTTGTATATGATGGAGGAAAAATTGCTTACTATGATACACATCCCAAGGAAATCAAACTTATTTTAGTAATTTATGATTTGGATACTGGAAAAGAAAGAAAAATAGATCTGCCAAAGGACTTCTCTCAGGTAGAGCAGCTTGTCGATGATATTTTATTATATCGGTCAGATAAGGGTCAACTTACTTATTCTGTATTTAAAATTTCTTAAAAAGCAGGTCAAGATCCAAAAAGAACTGAACGGAGTTGTAAAGTCAGAGGAAAAGAAATGCGATGACAACGGTACTTTCATATCAGAGACTTAAGATACAGGAGTTACCACTTCTTACAGCTACGACGTAAATAACCGGGTAAAAGAGGCTGTCGAAGTGTCAAAGGACGGCATCACGAAAACTACAAAGACAGGCTATGGGTATGCCGACCGGGAGATTCACACACTCTCTGGAATGAAAAGCTATCAGAATCTTTCTGTCGTCACCACAACCGTGAACGGAAAGGTTCAGGGAGAAACATATACCGATGGTTCCGGCAATACCGTCCGGGAGAAAAGCAACGGCATTTATACGGACCATGTATTTACAGAAGACGGCAAGGAGACAGCGTCCATTCTTCTCGGCACAAAAGCCGGAGCGGATGTCAAAGGAAAGATTACTTTAAACCTGTATGACCGAAATGGAAAACAGACACATACAGTCCAGAATCCTGTGATTGCCGGTGAGGATGTTTCTATTAATCCGGAGAAGTCCATTGTCAATCAGACCGCTTATGATGACAAGGGAAATGAGACGGCCAAGACAGACGGAAACGGCAATACGGTGGCGTACACTTACGATGACCAGGACCGGGTGACCCAAATATCCCAGGGAGATAACAGTACTTCCATATCCTATACGATGGGAACTGATGGGGTGAGTACTACAAGCATCACGGACGCCATGGGTCATGAAAACGTTGAGGTGACCAACGCAGCCGGACTGACAGAAACCACGACGAGCAAAGGAAATCTGGGAGAGAGCATTTCCACCAAATTTACTTATGATACAAATGGAAATAAGACCAAAGAAACCTATGAAAACGGGGCTTACAAGACGTATCATTATGATAAAAAGAACCGTCTGACAGAGACTAACACCTATGAAGCACCTGAAGCAGGAAGTGAAACAGGTACGAGGACTCTCAAAACTTCTTATAGCTACGACGGCAACGACCAGCTCATAGAAATGGTGGATTATCAGGTCAGCGGAAATACAGAAACAGCTTACCGCTATACAGAGTGTGAGTATGACGGGCTTCAGAGAAAGACAACTTATGCGGAACTGAGTCAGTCAGAGAGGCCAACAGCTGACGAGATCAAAAGCCATGCGATTAAATATACTTACGACGCAGAAGGCAAACTTACGAAAGTTACCTATCCAACGAAAAAAGATGGGGTAAGAAGCCTTTCTTATCATTACACCAGCGACGGCTGGCTGTCTGTGATCA
>NZ_NQOG01000012.1 GCF_002270485.1 Anaerostipes hominis (ex Lee et al. 2021)
CGGAGAGGAGATGGTTATGGTTAGCCATCTTTTTCTCTTTTTATAGGGATAAAGTTAGGGAAGGCAGCGACATCACCGAGTCGCTGCCTTCACTATTCATGACTGTCTATTAACCGACAGCCCCTTTGTTCTTGCTAAATGATTATGATATTGTCAATATTAGTTGACACATTTTCCTCAAGGATTTTGAATCCTATGCAGCTTCTTTCAGGAAATTATAGTATTGCTGTCGTTTTACCATTGGAGGAAGACCTCCATTAGCTGAACAGATCCTACGGTTATTCCAGTAGCTGATGAAATATCTCCAGATAAGTGTTTTCAGTTCATCTGTAGTCATCTTCTCCGTATCATAACGGTCATATAACAGTTCGGATTTCATTCTGGCCCACATGCTTTCGCAGCGGGCATTGTCATGGCATCTTCCACCTGCACTGTTCATGCTTTGCCGAATGCCATATTTACAGATCGCTTCCCGGTAAATCCGGCTGGTATACTGGCTTCCTGGCTTCACGGTCTTCTTTCGTAATTCCGTTTGGTTTCCGTCTGGGATGATGGTTCAGACCAATCTCTTCCATGACACGATAAACAGTGCGTTCACTTGGAATATCAACATTTTCAGGCTGTTTCAGGATCAATGCCTGGTACATCCGGATTCGCCCATAGGTGTCATTACATTCGTCTTCCTTCTAGATTTCCATCATAGCATCTGCCAGCAGCTGATACTTCCAGGGACAGTCTTTGTTCGCAAGATATTGATAAAATCCCTGTCTGCTGACATGCAGAACCCTGCAGCAAAAGGAGATATCCCCCTTCAATTCGCCGTCTTTCGTTTTTAAGGCAATAAACTTCATTCTTTCGTTTTTGCTGACTTCAGACGGCTCGCAGCGAAAAAAGCACTGGCTTCCTCCAGAAAATCATTTTCCTTCTTTAAACGACGGTTCTCTTTCTCCAGTTCTTTCACCTGCTGGCGAAGTCGGATAAGTTCTTCATTAAGTGTCATGGCGCTTTGTGGGCTCTGTGAACCTGCTCCCAGATCAAGATTGCCAAGCCGGCTGGCTCTTACCCAGCCATACATGGTATTCTTGGGAACCCCCAACTCTTTGGCAGCCTTAGCTTGTCCGATTTCCTTTGCAAGTTTCACTGCCTGAACTTTATATTCATGATCATATTGCCTGTTTTCTGCCATTTTTGTTCACTCCTTATTCTCTTGATTATATATCAAATCCTTGAGAATGGGGTGTCAACTTTTTTTATACCACATCAAACACCTTACTATGCTGTAAAAAGGATAAATCCAAATTTAAAAGAAGATATGGAACTGTTATCGCAGTTACCGTGGATAACAGGCAAATTTGATTTTGGTGATGAGGACGAGTAATTTTTTTCCTCTTGCGAGAAGATACAGAAAACAAAAAGCCCGATCAAGAGTGCAAAGCACCACCAATGGTGGCAAGCTCTTGACAGAGCTTTTTCTTTTCTGTGTTGGGTAATCAAGAGGAAGAAAGGGATAAAATCTGATTTATGGTAAATCAGATCGCATAACCCTCCATATCTCGTTATACGAAGGCAATGCAGGTATCGCAGTTTGAGCTTGTGCTACATAAGGATAGTAACTGGAAGATTGTAGGATAGTCAATAAGGCGTGTATCTCTTTACTGGGGTACACGTTTTCTTGAATTTGACAAACCTCATTTTTTATATTATACTTTTCTTGTGAGTATGAAAAGTATAACTAAACCAAAAAATAAGATTGGAGATGTGGATATGTCAATGAAAAAAGGACAACATATATTTGGAACAGTTAAGGTGGGCGAAAAAGGACAGATTGTTATTCCCAAAGAAGCAAGACAGATTTTTAATATTAAAGCAGGAGATACCTTATTAGTTTTGGGCGATGAAGAACAAGGGATAGCGATTGTGAAAGCAGACGTTCTGAAAGAATTAGCTGTGAAAATATTGAAAGGGCTTGGCAAATTAAGTAGTGGTATAGAAGATGAAAAATAATATTATGATTATATTACCGATAGTTTTCATTTTCGATTTACTTATTCCTTTTATCTTAGCACCTACATATAAGGGATATAATCATTTAACACAAGTTATGAGCGTTCTTGGAAATAGTAAAGCACCGTTACATAATGTATATAATGCGTGGCTGATAGTCTTTGGAATTATCTTAATAGTAATCAATTTCAAAGTATATACGATTGTTTCGGAGTGTTCAAGTCTGATTGCAATAATCCTTTTTACCATATTACTGATTTATGCAATCGGGGGGTGTATTCTTTCTGGGATATTCTCTGTTGGGGAAGTAAAAAGTCTTGCTACTCTTTCAGAAAAAATACATGGTTATGGCTCTGTTATTGGTTTTATGTGCTTAACATTTGCACCACTTTTCGTAGGAATTTATTCATACAAAATAAACAACATTAAATTCTTTTATTTCAGCATAGGGTGCTTCATATTGGCAATATTGTGTTTTTCATGTTTTGTTATGGGAGATAAGCCTAATGCTAAAAATACATTTTTAGCATTTGAAGGCTTATGGCAACGGTTATCATTACTGTTTATGTATTTACCTTTGGGGTGTTTAATATTGCTGGAAAAATAAATTGTTAGGAGTGAAATCTATGATAGGACTTAAAAAACGAGATATAAAAAAGGCATTGAAAGCTGGTGCAGAAGCTGGCGGTGTGTCATTGGCTGATGTTCGGGCAAACATTGAAGCAACGATTGATGAAGCTATGAACAGCACCGACCCAGAGGTGCAGGCAAATTTCAAAAAGTATTTTGGAAACAAACGCCCTACCCCAGAAGAATATATTTATACAATTACCAAAAAGACAAAAGCATAATACAAAACAAGTGCTGTAAGGGGGCTTGTACTATGGAAAGTTTTAAGGCATAATTTTATACAGTCATACACTACCTAACGGCATTTTTTCAACAACTGAATATCTCACAGCTTTAAAAGCTCGTACAGACTATATGTTTTGTACGGGCTTTTTTATACACCTTTTTTTCTGTACTTTTCAAAAGTTATAAACAGTATTTCCACTATGAAATATTTCGTTTATATAGTTTTGCTTTGGCAGTAAGGGGGTGAAATTATGAGGACATCTTCTTTCGAGCATATCGTCAGATTACAGTTTAATGCTTTCATGATGATTGTTATTAAAGGCACATTATCAAGGCATAGAAGGCAGATTGCTAGGCGTTCTAAGTATGAAGTATTATTTTGTTAATTGCTTGAAATGAAACAGATTGAACATAGTGTGAATGATAACTATTCGCATGAATTTGTATCATTTCAAGTGATGAATTTTGTAATTCATATATCTGATGAAGAATTAAGTGCAGCATTGAAAGAATTAACAGAGAAACAGCGTAATGCTATCTTGTTGCATTTCTTTCAAGACATGAACGACAGAGAAATTTCAGAACTGTATCATGTATCACATTCTGCTATCAACAGCAGACGAGATAGAGGACTAAAGAAATTACAGAAGTTATTAAACGAAAGGAAATAGGAAAAATGAAAAAAGATTATGACTATCCCTCTTACGACCTTATTTGCAGAGTGACTAGCGGAGATGAAAAAGCGGTCAGAGAAATATTAGACTTTTATAATGCTTATATCTCTAAAATATGCTTGCGACCATGTTATTACGCAAATGGTACTGTACATATACAAGTTGATGAAGAACTAAAGGGAGAAATTCATGCGTAAATGATGAAAGCTATTTTAAAGTTTGAAATCAGAGTGAAGTAATCATTTAACAAGAACAAAGGGAGATACACAGCTTTCATGTGCTATCTCCCTTATCGGTTTTATTGCCATATCAAGGCTCATTCAATCGTGGTAATTTCGTGGTAAAATGAATGTTTTTTAGTTTTGAAATTGCTTATAGATATAGTGTTTATGCGGATAATTCAAAAACTCATATAAAATTATTCTAATTTATTGACAAAAAAATGTCGCCGTATTATAGTATTCCTATAAAGGAACACGAACGGAGGCGCAGAATGGAAAATGTTGAATGTCTGATGAATTTCGGACTGACCAGGCAGGAAGCGAACCTCTATGTTCTTCTGGTTTTGGAGGGAGAACTGAATGGATACGAGGCCGCGAAAAAAAGCGGCATCTCCAGGTCCAACACCTACAACGCGCTGGCAGGGCTTGTGGAAAAAGGGGCCGCATATATGTCCGAGGAAGACACCGTCAAATATCAGGCAGTGCCCGTGGACGAGTTCTGTGACAATAAGATCCGGGATTTGAGAAGGAGCAAAAAAGAACTGGCTGTAAAACTTCCGAAACAGAGGATCAATAAAGGGGCATATCTGACCATCAAAGGGGAAAGACAGATCCTTGACAAGTTTACGAATATGCTGAGGGAGACAAAAGAAAGGGTCTATGTGTCTGCCTCCAACGAAAAGCTGAACATGTTCCGGGATTGTCTGACGGACTTAGTAAACCGCGGCATCAAGGTAGTGATCATTACCAATGAGCCTTTTGAGCTTAAAGGAGCCATCATCTATCTGACGGAGCATAAGAAAGAACAGATCCGCCTGATCACAGACTCTACCTATGTGCTCACGGGAGACCTTGTGGACCGGTATAATGCAGCCTGTCTGTTTTCCAGCAATCATAATCTGGCAGAGGTGTTCAAAGACGCTCTGGCCAACGAGATAAAACTATTAGAAATCAAGAAAGGGAATCAATAAAATGGCAAAAAGACCGTTTGTAGCAAAAGAACAATTAGATCAAATCGTAAAAAAGTATCCGACTCCGTTTCATTTATATGATGAAAAAGGAATCCGGGAAACTGCACGGAATTTAAATAAGGCATTTTCCTGGAACAAAGGATTTAAAGAATATTTTGCCGTGAAAGCGACACCTAACCCTACGATCTTAAAGATTTTAAAGGAAGAGGGCTGCGGAACCGACTGTTCTTCATTGACAGAACTTATGATGTCCGACCGCTGCGGTTTCGGCGGAAGTGAGATCATGTTTTCTTCCAACGACACACCGGCTGAAGAATTTGTGCTTGCGAAAAAATTGGGAGCCACGATCAATCTGGATGACATTACACATATCGACTTTCTGAAAGAAGCAGCGGGAATCCCGGAAGTCATTTCCTGTCGGTACAATCCGGGCGGTGTGTTCTCTCTGGGGACAGATATCATGGATAACCCTGGAGATGCCAAGTACGGCATGACCAGAGCTCAGATGACAGAGGCGTTTTTGAAACTCAAAGAACTGGGCGTCAAAGAATTCGGAATTCATTCTTTCCTGGCCAGCAACACGGTAACAAATGAATATTATCCGACGCTCGCAAAACAGCTGTTTGAATTGGCAGTAGAACTTCAGAAAGAGACCGGTGTGCACATCGGATTTATCAATCTCTCAGGCGGTGTTGGAGTCCCTTACCTTCCGGACCAGGAGGGCAATGACATCGCAGTGATCGGTGAAGGAGTACACAAGGCTTTTGATGAAGTGCTTGTCCCTGCGGGCATGGGAGATGTGAAGATCTTTACGGAACTGGGCCGCTATATGCTGGCGCCGAACGGCCATCTGGTGACAAAGGCGATCCATGAAAAGCACACCCACAAAGAATATATCGGCGTGGATGCCTGTGCAGTCAACCTGATGCGCCCGGCGATGTACGGAGCTTACCACCATATCACTGTGATGGGAAAAGAGAACGAGCCGTGTGACCACATGTATGACATCACCGGATCTCTCTGTGAAAATAACGACAAATTCGCTATCGACAGGAAGCTTCCCGAGATTGAGAACGGAGACTTGCTGGTGATCCATGATACCGGTGCTCATGGGTTTGCCATGGGATATAACTACAATGGAAAATTAAAATCAGCAGAGATTTTATTGAAAGAAGACGGAAGCACGGAGATGATCAGGAGGGCTGAGACGCCGGAAGATTATTTTGCTACTATTGAAGGATTTAACTTCTAAAGAATACTATGATGAAAGAAGGCAGGTTCTGTATGCAGACAGGATCTGTCTTTTTATGTGGGATAATTTTTGGAAAAAGCTTGTAGTACAATAGTCTTATGATATAATGATTGCAACGGTTCCGTACACTTCCCAATATCCGCTTTCTGTATATGATTGCAGGACAAAGAATATAAGACAGCTGACTGATTGGTGTGATGTCCTGAATTATATATTTGTCAAAGAGGATAAGTTGTATTTGGCAGCAATGGATACGAAAAAAACAATCATTACTTCATAATGGTGCGACAGAGAAACAGGAAAACCAACAGATTTAACATGGGATCACGATCTCTTTGTGGATTACGTGACATATAATCCTTTGACAAAGGGTTTGTACTGTAATCTTTCTTCTGACAGAGAATTATATAAAAGGCTCAATCCAATAAACCGGAAACCGCAGCAGCGAATCTGAATAACCTTTCTCTTGCAGTTGCACATTTGAATCAGAAGTCGGCAGCTTAACTGAATTCTATTGAATTGATAAAAGATATTGCAGTCAATCTTGCTTTTTTGTAAAGATTGAGGTCATCATGGGTCATATCCCTGTTTACGGAAGTGAACATACTTTTCGGATGACTTCCGTATTATAATAAATATTCTCATGGACACACCTAAGATTCAGAAGACGGCCTTTTATGCCAAGTGCTGTCTGTGCAGAGTGTTTAAGTCTGTCATGTCCGTGACTCCAACCGAGTATATCAACAGTAAGCGGCTGGACTATTCGGTTTATCTTCTTACGCAGACATCGAAAGAGATCATAGAGATCAGCTGTAAAAAATGTTCTCTCGTGCGGATGCAGCCGCTTCCCTTGATCTTACACTTTTCACCTGCTTCATCCATCATATGCTGTACGACATCCGGTGCTGCTCCCCGAGGTTCATATCCGGTGAGACCGTATTTGTGTGCAGCATCGGCACAGGCCTTCAGGTCCGCAGTGACCTTTTCATATTCCACTGACCGTATCAGCCCGAAGTTTGCGACCACATCGATCTCTGTTACGGTATCGTATCCGGCCGCGATCTCAATCTGTGTGGTCTTGGATTCGGTGGAAATGGTTACCGGACAAAGCCCCGTGTCAGTGCCCTCCACATATGGTGTACAACGTTCAATATAACCCGGATTGATGCAGATCGTGGCGCATCCTAATGTTACCCCGTCTTTTGTCAGTTCTATGATATCTTTTTCATAGTATATCTCCTGTATTTTCATTGTTTATCACTGTAATTGCAATATATCATCATTTCAGGTGCATTTCTTGTCTTATAAAATCATTATATTGTAATATATTGATATGATGAGGCGGCTTTCCTGTTTCTGGAACAACTTAAGAACTTCTTCATATGTGGAAAGCTTTTGGCATAGCTTTCAGGCTTGCGGATGTGCTACAATTTTAATAAGCTTCAGTAGAAGGAGAGAGGACATTGTTGACAGAGAGACAGTTGCAATTAGTAAAATACCTTCAGGAATGTGACGGTTATACGACGGCGGGAAAACTGGCAGAGGTGTTTCATGTCAGCAGCAGATCGATCCGCAACGATCTGGATGCGGTTCAATATTATTTGAAAGGACTGCCGGTGGAAATCGAACGCACACCTAGGCTCGGTGTCCGTCTCATTGTCAAAAAGGGATTTGATATCACAAGCCTTTATTTCAGCAATGAGATCAAAGTCTATTCCAGGGAAGAGAGAGTGGTCATCATCACTGTGCTGCTGATGATCTCAGAGAAAGTGACCATCGAGCAGCTGGCCGAGAAGCTTCAGGTCAGCAAGAACACGGTTGTACAGGATCTGAGGCCGGCAGAAGAGTTTTTGAAAAAGCACGAAGTGCGGCTCATCAAAAAGTCCTACTACGGGATGTCCCTGAAAGGTGACGAAGAACAGATACGGAATACATTGTTTAATCTATACATAAAGACGGTCAGTGAGGGCTCCCTGAACATTCTTCCTATTCTGAAAGAGTATGGGGCAGCGGACCCGGATGAAGGGATGCGCATGATCCGGAGAGTGGAGGCAGCCATGGGCATCCGGTTTGCGGATGAATCCATCGGGGAACTGGAAAGCATGATTCTTGCGTCACTGTGCCGGATTCGGTGGGGGTTTCATGTCCGGGGAGGCAGCTTGGACGATGCGGACGGCATTTACAGAGAAGCGATCCTTTCCGGACTCCCCGGTTTTCAGGTGACAAAAGGGGATCTGGACTATTTTGTCATGCTGTTCCAGAGTACGAAACGGATGGACGGGGAGAGTCTTGAAAATTGGGATGAGGACGGCAGGGTGAGGCAGGCCACAGAGCAGTTGATCCGGAAGTTTTGCAGTGATTTAAAGATCAGCAGTGAGATTGACCCTGAGATTCAAAGACAGATTATGATGCATTTAAAAGTGGCGGTGTTCCGGCTGAAAAATAAAATAAAGATCAAGAATCCTCTGCTGGAGGATATAAAGTATTCCCATTCCTTTATGTATGAGCTGACGGAACGGCTGCTCAAAGGGCAGGAAGAGATGCTGGGCGTGGTATTTCCCGACGCTGAGATCGCCTATACGACCATGTATTTTGAAGTGCTGTTCCAGGAAAACTTCAGCTTGAATCTGTCACCGGAGGTCGTGCTCGTCTGCGGGGGAGGCACGGCGACAGCAGTGCTGTTAAAACAGCGGATTTCAAAATATTTTCCGGAACTCCGGGTCAGAAAAATCTGCAGGGTCAGCGATGTGGAGGAGGAAACTGAAAGAAGCCGGCCGGACTTTATCATCAGCACAGTTCCGCTGAGTCTTAAAAATCAGCAGGTCATTCACGTAAATCCACTCTTAAATTCTCCTGATATTGACCGGGTGAAAAATATTATTTCCGTCCTCGCATACAACAGAAAGAACCAGTATCTGGTCCACAGAATCCACCAGACGATGCAGAGGGGGATCGGGGACCTTTTAAAAGAAGAATACTGCCGGTTTGATGCAGAGACAGATGACTGGAAGGAGGCCATCGCCATGGCCTGTAAGCCGCTGATCAAAAACGGCCTTGTGAAGCCGGAGTATGTGGAAGAGATGATCCACATTGTACAGAACCTGGGGAACTATATGGTATTTATTCCGGAGATTGCTTTCGTCCACGGGAGGAAAGACAATGTCCGGGAAAACTGCATCAGCCTGATGAAGCTAAAACATCCCATTGATTTTGGGAGCAAGGCAAAGGTAGATGTGAAAGTCATCATTGTCCTCGGAAATATCACCGAGAACGAGAATCTGGCAGATTTGGTCCGGATTCTGGCATGGGAGAACAACATGGAAAGAATTAAGCATATCAGTTCTTATGAGGAACTTCTTTCTCTTAGATCTGAAGAGGGAGGCGGCAGCCTATGATTTGTGCCGAAATCTTGGAGGAAGTCAGTGAATATACACAGGCTATCAGAAAAAGCTGTGAGATACTCGAGCGGTATGGCATGGTGACCGGGGAATATTACCGGGGGATCATTGACAATATCGGAGAATACGGTGGATATTTCTATCTGGGGGAAGGGGTGTGCATGCCCCACGCAAAACCGGAGACGGGTGTTTTGTCCACGGGACTGTGCATCATAAAACTAAACACACCGGTGGATTTTGAAGGGAAGAAAGTCCGCATTTTTTTTACGCTGGCGGCCAGGGATGAGGCGGCCCATTTTGTACTGATGAAGCAGATCGCTGGCATCTGTTCGGAAAAGCAGAGCCTGAAAAAGATGCTGGAATGCAGAAGCAGTGAGGAAATGCTTATGATGATGGAGAAAGAACAATGAAAAGGATCATGACAGTCTGCGGCACCGGCCTCGGGTCAAGCTTCCTGGTGGAAATGAATATACAGAAGATTCTGAGAGAGCTTGGGAAAGAGCAGGAGTTTGAGACATGCCATTCCTCAGTATATGAGATGAGTGCCATGGACGCAGACTATTTTATCGTGGCAAACGATTTAAAGGACAGTATTCCTCCTGTGGAACATTTGATCGTACTGGAATCCCTGATTGACGAAGATGAATTGAGAGAGAAACTGACAACGTTCTTGTCTTAAAGATAAAAGAGGGATATATATATGTTAAAAATGCTGAGAGACCTGGTACTGGAACCGTCCATCGTGGTCGGAGGCATCGTCTTTTTAGGTCTGGTGCTGCAGAGAAAAAGTCTGGAGGCCACGGTAAAGGGAACTCTTAAATCGGTCATAGGGTTTATGGTTATCCGGATCGGGGGAAATATCATCACAGAAAGTGTGGAACCTTTTGGAAGGATGTTTCAGTACGGATTTCATGTATCCGGAGTGATCCTGAGTGTGGAAGGAGCCGCGGGAATTGCCGTGGGCAAGTTCGGAATGGAGATTTCCGTTGTCATGCTGCTTGGGATGACAGTCAACCTGATTCTGGCCAGGATCACCAGATTCCGCTATGTGTTCGTGACCGGGCATCAGACGTTATTCATGGCAGGCATGATCGTCGTATGTATGAAAGGCGCGGGGATCAGCGGATGGATTTTTTATGCCATCGGAGCCCTGGCTCTTGGGATTCTGATGGTATTTTCGCCTGCCATCCTGCAGAAATATACGAGGCAGATCTGTAAAAACGACTCGGTGGCTTTGGGACATTTCGGAGGAAGCGCTTATTTTCTGTCTGCGTGGCTGGGAGGAATATACGGAGAAAATTCAAAGTCCACAGAAGAGATGCACATTCCGAAAAAACTGGCGTTTCTGCGGGATTCTTCGGTTACCGTATCCATTACGATGATTGCCATGTATGTGGTGGCGGCTCTGGCCTGCGGCAGTGAATTTGTAGAACAGAATCTGTCAGAAGGAAAAGATTATCTGGTCTATGCCATCGTCCAGGGGCTGACCTTTGCCGTGGGATTTACTGTGGTCATCACCGGTGTGCGCTGGTTTATTAATGAGATCGTGCCCGCGGTGAAGGGGATTGCGGATAACTGGATTCCCAATGCCAAACCGGCAGTGGACAGCCCCGTCGTCTTTCCGTATGCACCCAATGCCCTGATTGTGGGATTCATCTCGTCTTTTTTGGGAGGGCTTATTTCCCTCGGTATTATGATCGCATGTAATCTCACCGTGATCCTTCCGGGGGTCGTTCCGCATTTTTTCTGCGGCGCCACGGCAGGAGTCTATGGAAATTCCACGGGAGGAAGAAGGGGAGCCATTCTGGGCGGTTTCCTAAACGGAGTGCTGATTTCTTTTCTGCCGGTGATTTTTCTGCCGCATTTGGGGGAACTGGTAAACGCCTCTGTCACATTTCCGGATGCGGATATGGGCTTTGCGGGAGTGTTTCTGGGAGACTGGCTGAATCGGATCGGAAGCTACGGGACTCTGACGATCCTGATCGGCATTGTAATCATCATGATCCTGATCCCCGAAATGATGGATGACATGGAAGAAAACCAGGACGAATGGTTTACATTTGACACCGATGAGATCTTAAAAGAATCAAAAATGACGAATAAGAAATAACAGGGAAAAGCGGGGATCTGCGTTGGGCAGGTTCCCGCTTTTCCGCATTTCAGGAAATTAATTGGTATGGCGGCAGTTTTCTTATGCCGGTAGACTATACTTATCAGATAACAGAAAAGGAGGAAAGTATTATGTTAATTTCAGCAATCTTAGTCGCGCTGATCGCCATTGGAAGCCAGTGGTGGTTCAGCCACACAATCACCCGTACATGGCTGTATCCAATCTGGGCGGGATTCCTTGTAGCGGTAGCTATGGGAGAACCGGTCCTCGGAATGAAGGCCGCAGCCTATATCCAGCTCACATACCTTGGATGGATCACAGCCGGAGGTACCATGCCGGGCAACCTGATGGTAGCGGGAGTGTTCGGAACGGCGCTGACCATCATTTCCGGGGCATCACCGAATCTGGCACCAACCTTTGCGGTGCCGTTCAGCCTGCTGGGAATTCTGATCAACCAGGCCTACATGACCATCAACAGTTTTTGGGTACATAAGGCAGATCAGTACTTGGAGAAAGGAAATATCCGCGGATTAAGGCTTATGAACTACCTGCCGTCCGGAATCACTGCCACAGTTCTCTACGGAATTCCGGCATTTGCCCTCGTGTATTTCGGAGGAGATTTTGCAACCAACGCCTTAAAGGCAATACCGG
The DNA here is from genome assembly GCF_002270485.1 of Anaerostipes hominis (ex Lee et al. 2021). Lineage (GTDB taxonomy): Bacteria > Bacillota > Clostridia > Lachnospirales > Lachnospiraceae > Anaerostipes > Anaerostipes hominis. The sequence goes on from NZ_NQOG01000012.1 coordinate 12,137, forward strand.
AGCCGATGATCGCAGCGTTAAATGTGGTTGGGGCACTGATGCCGGCACTTGGAATCGCAATGCTGTTAAGCTTTCTCGGCAAAAAGAAAATCGTGGCATTCTTTTTTATCGGTTACTTCCTGACCATCTACGCAAAAGTTGATACCATGGCGGTGACTGTATTTGCGGCGGCTGTAGCAGTCCTGATCTATCTCTTTACGGGAAAATCAGAACAGGCCGCAGAGGCGGAACAAATCGAAACAGTCTCCCCGGAGGAGACCGATGTGCAGACCGGCGGCAAAAAACTTTTAAAAAAAGATCTGGTCAAACATTTTCTTCTCGGATATTCCAGCGAGACCTGTTATAACTACGAGCGTCTCCAGGCACTGGGTACGACCAATGCCATGGTGCCGATTGTAAGAAGGCTCTATGAGACAAAAGAACAACAGGCAAAAGCGTTAAAGAAGTATATGGTATTTTTCAACACGGAACCTTCATGGATTGGAACCGTTATTCACGGAGTTACAGCATCCATGGAAGAACAGTCTGCCAACGGAGCAGACATTGACGCAGAAGACATCAATGCGGTTCGTACAGGATTAATGGGACCGATGGCGGGAATCGGGGACACAGTTTCCCAGGGTATCGCTTATCCGATCTTAGCCGGAATCGCCTGCAGCCTGGCGCTGGCCGGAAATGTAGCCGGACCGATCCTGTTTGAGGTTGCGTACAAAGTTCTGATGATCGGTATGGGATATGCCATGTATATGATGGGATATAAGCAGGGAAAAAGTGCCATCGTAAAAATCTTAAGTGCAGGAACTTTAAACAGAATCACTGAAGCATTCAGTATCGTCGGACTGATGGTTGTCGGAAATATGGCGGCTACCAGAGTTAATATCAAGACTCCGATCGCATTTAAAGTCGGGGAAGTAGGAATCAATCTTCAAAATATCTTAAATTCTCTGCTGCCTGGAATGCTGCCTCTGATCGCGACGCTGCTTGTGTGGAAGCTCCTGAGCAAGAAGGTGAAGCCGACCTATATCATCGTTATCATCTTTGTAGTAGGCGTTATCACTTCACTGATCGGCCTGCTGGCCGTGGCATCATAGCAGACGGAGGAATGAGACATGGTTGGAGTTTTATTAATCAGTCACGGACTGCTCTGCCGGGGACTTGCTGACAGTGTCTCCATGGTAGCAGGAAACATAGAACAGTCAGAATGTATTTCCCTGAAGCCGGGCCAGGACCCCGGAGAGTTTAAGGAAAAGGTGAGGCAGGCAGTGGAAGAGCTGGACACCGGCATGGGAGTCCTTGTGTTGACGGATCTTTTAGGAGGGACACCGTTTAACAGCATTGCCATGCTGTGCCAGGAATATCCGGCAGCGGTCATCACCGGAGCCAATATGGCTATGGGGATCGCCGCGGCGCTTCAGAGGGAGGAGGACACGACACTCTCAGAACTTGCGAAGATCTGTGAACAGGCGGGACATGATGGCATAAAGAGGCTCGACATTCAGGAGAAAGGAACGGCGTGAAGATGAAAGCAGTGAGACTAAATAAAATCGGAGATTTCCGGATGGAAGAAATGCCCCTTCCGGAGATAAAGGGAGAAGAACTCCTCGTGAAGGTGGAGGCCTGCGGGATTTGCGGCTCCGATCTTCCCAGGGTGTTTGAGCTGGGAGCACATGTTCACCCTATTACCATAGGACATGAGTTCGCGGGGACGATCGTAAAAGCAGCAAGGGAAGAAGACCAGGAACTGGTAGGGAAGACGGCGGCCGTCTTCCCGCTCATCCCATGCGGAGAGTGTGAATTTTGTAAAACTGGGCACTATGCTCAGTGTGCGAATTATAACTACCTGGGGTCCAGGTGTGACGGCGGATTTGCGGAGTACTGCGTCATCCCGTCCCGCTGGAATCTGGTATTTTCAGAAAACCCCGAAGTTACAAAGGAAGAACTGAGTCTGGTGGAACCGGCCACAGTGGCACAGCATGCGGTGAGAAGATCAGGGATCAAAGCCGGACAGACCATTGCTGTCTTCGGGGCAGGTCCCATCGGTATCATGGCGGCCCGATGGGCAGAACTTTTCGGTGCCGGGAAAGTGGTCTTGTTTGATATAAATGAAGAAAAAATTGAATTTGCCAGAGAGCGGGGACTGACCATCTTAAATTCTATGGAAGAAGATCCGGGAGACGGACTCGCAAGAGTGCTGGGAACGGATCATGTGGATGCAGTCATCGAGGGAACCGGGACTTCTGCAGCCCTTAACCAGTCAGTGGAGATCGTAAGAACTTTCGGACGGATCGCCATGCTCGGAAATCCCCACAGAGATACTTCTTTAAAGCTTAAGAATCACAGCAGCATCCTGAGAAAAGAAGTCGATATCGCAGGCGTGTGGAATTCCTATTACGCACAGATGCCTCTCAATGAATGGCAGTATACGGCAGAGATGATCGACGCGGGCAGACTCAAGGTGAATGACCTGATCACCCATACGTCCGATCTGGAACATTTGAGTGAGCTGTTTGAGCAGATTTATCATAAAGAAATCACGATCTGCAAGGCAATTTACAGCTCTAAGGCCTGAGAGAAAGGGGACAATTTTATGAAAGAGAAGTTTTCTGTCTCCCTGATGTGTATGGATTTTCTGAATGTCGGGGAACAGCTTAACATATTAAATGACTGGGTGGGAATGTACCACGTGGACATCATGGACGGTCATTACTGCAAAAATATCACCCTGTCACCGGATCTGGTGAAGAGTTTTAAGAAGGTCTCCAAAGTTCCGCTGGACGTACATCTGATGACGACCAATCCGGAGGACTGGATTGACCCGGTGGCAGAGGCAGGTGCGGATATCATATCTCTGCACGCTGAGACGATCAACGGGCAGGCATTCCGGCTGTACAACAGGATTGAGGAACTGGGATTAAAAGCAGGGCTTGTTTTAAACCCGGCAACTCCTCTTTCTGAGGCGGCTCATTACCTGAACCGGATTGACCTGCTGACCATCATGACCGTGGATGTTGGCTTCGCCGGGCAGCCGTTTATCGAAGAAATGCTCGTCAAGATCCAGGAGGCAAAGCGGATAAGGGAAGAAAAGGGATACCACTATCAGATACAGATCGACGGGTCCTGCAAGTCTTCTACGTTTAAAAAACTCACCGAGGCAGGTGCGGACATTTTGATTCTCGGAAGCTCCGGGCTGTTCGGACTGGACAAAGACCTGAAAACAGCCTGTGTGAAAATGACGGAAAGTTATAAAGCAGCTCTGGAGTGACAGGGAGGATAAAGTGGAATATAAAGATTTTAAAGAATTGATTCTGGGAGAACTTGACCAGTCACTGGCAGCGGTAGACGGACAGGAGGTCCGGGCACTGACGGAGATGATACTTCATGCGGAAAAGATATTTGTCACAGGTGTCGGAAGAGTCTTCATGATGATGGAAGCTTTTGCCAAGAGGCTGAATCATCTGGGTATCGATGCATTTTGTGTGGGAGATGTGAATGAGCCCGCGATCACCGAGAAAGACGTGTTAATCGCCGGTTCCGGCTCAGGAGAGAGTCTGATTCCTCTGGGACTTGTGAAAAAGGCAAAACAGTTCGGCGCGTCGGTGATCCATATCGGTTCCAATGCAAAAAGCTCCATGGCTCCCTATGAGGATCTGTTCGTGAGGATTCCGTGCAGGACAAAGCTTGATCTGCCGGACGAGATCGAGTCCGCACAGATCATGAGCAGCCTGTTTGAGCAGAGTCTTCTTTTGCTCTTGGATGCGGCGGCGCTGATGATCATGCAGGAAGAGCAAATTGACGACGTGGATTCTCTGTGGGAGAAGCACGCAAATCTGGAATAGGAGGATACAAAGATGGAACAATTATTGCTTGCAAGGGTAGATGACCGGCTGATCCACGGACAGGTGATGACCGCGTGGATGAAGCTTCTGCCTGCAAAAGAAATATTGATTGCAGATGATAAAGTGGCAAAAGACCCATTTATGACACAGGTGCTGACTATGGCGGCTCCGGCCGGGGTAAAGGTGAAAGTTTACTCCGTAGAAGAGGCGGCAAAAGCGCTGAAAGACGGCCTGAAAGTCCCGTCCATTATGCTGGCAAAAACACCGCTTACCTATGAAAAAATTGTAGACCTGGGAGCTCACATCCCTGCAATTAACATCGGAGGCATGGGGATCAGCGGCGAACGAAAGACTTTGTATAAAAATATCGCAGCCGACCCTCAGGAACGGGATGCGATCAGAAAGTTTCTGGATCAGGGAATCCAGGTGAAGATTCAGGTGATTCCTGCCGACAAGGTTGTGGATGTTGCCGGTCTCTTATAGAATGGGGGATACAGGGATGAAAGCTATGAGACTTCATGAAATAGGGAAATTTACACTGGACGAAGTGGAAGTTCCAAAGCCGCAGGGACACGAGATCCTTGTGAAGGTGGAAGCCTGCGGGATATGCGGCTCCGACATTCCCAGAGTCTATGAGCTGGGAACAAAGGTTTATCCGGTTACCCTCGGACATGAATACGTGGGCACGGTTGTGAGTGCCGGAAGTGAGGAGGATCAGGAACTTATTGGGAAAACCGGAGCAGTCTATCCGGTGGTTCCGTGCATGGAATGCCCCAGCTGCCGGATCGGCCAGTATGCCCAGTGTGAGAGCTACAAGAATTTGGGTTCCAGAACGGACGGCGGCTTTGCCGAGTACTGTCTGCTACCTTCGAGGAAACACCTTATATTCCCTGAAAATACAAAGGTATCTGCCGAACAGCTGGCTCTTGTGGAGCCTGCCTGTGTGGCCCTCCATGCGATTCGCAAGGGGGAGATCAAAGGCGGAGATACGGCAGTGATCTTCGGTGCAGGGCCCATCGGCATCCTGACGGCCCGCTGGTGCGGACTGTTCGGCATCCAGGCCGTATTGGTGGAGATCAGTGAGGAAAAAACAGAGTTTGCCAGGGAAAAAGGACTGGAAGTCATAAGTCCTGCGGACGGAGAGATACCGGAACAGATCCGGGCAATGACCGGAGGACACATGGCGGACGCAGTTATCGAAGGGACCGGAAGTTCTCCGGCGTGGAATCAGGCAGTGGAATGTTTAAAACCTTTTGGAATGCTGGTGCTTCTTGGAAATCCTCATCAGGACACAGTGCTCAAACTTGACAGCCACAGCCAGATACTGAGGAAAGAGTTACGGCTTACCGGGGTGTGGAATAATTACTATAATGACCTTCCGTTCAACGAATGGCAGTATACCGCGGACAGGATCGCCGATAAAAGTCTGAAAGTAGACGACCTGATCACCCACAGCGCCGATCTTGAACACCTGAAGGAATTGTTTGACCAGATATATAACAGAGAAATAACCATATGCAAGGCCGTCTGCCGGCCTTAAAAATAAAAGTCTGTATCACTCCTATAGTCGGAGGAGGATACAGACTTTTTCATTTCAGTAGGAAAGTTCTGCGACCTTCCCCATGAAATAAAAACGCTCTGCAGGTTGTGCACAGATGCGTAAGGAAATCATTTGACTACGTCAAATCGCATCTGGCACGCAAAGTTTAAAAGCCCCTCAAAGATTGAGATTATTCATAAAATCAGAAAAACGAAACATACTGATGAAAAGTAAAAAACAAACAATGGAGATAAACACATGAATTTGTATGACATTATGGGGCCGGTTATGGTAGGCCCGTCCAGTTCCCACACGGCAGGAGCTGTCAGGATTGGCCTGATTTCCAGGAAGCTTTTAGGAGAGAAAGTTCAAAAGGCCGAGATTTTATTTCACGGTTCTTTTTTTGCCACCGGTATCGGACACGGCACAGACCGGGCAGTCATCGCGGGACTTTTGGGAATGGCACAGGATGACCTGAGGATTCCGAAAAGCCTTGAGCTGGCCCGGAAACAGGGAATGGAATGGACGTTTGGAAGAGCGCACTTGAAAGATGTTCATCCAAACAGTGTAAAGCTGTGCCTCACAGGAGAAAGCGGAAGAAAACTTGAAATCGTGGCGAGCTCTCCCGGAGGCGGAAGAGTGGAGATCTGTCAGATGGATGGTCTTTACACGTCTTTTTCCGGTGATATGCCTGTACTGATCGTTCACAACCAGGACAGCCCCGGACATGTGTCTGCGGCTGCATCTCTGCTTGCAGACGCAGGAATAAATATAGCGTCCATGCGGCTCTCCAGGGATCGGAGAAACGGCAGTGCGGTCATGGTGCTGGAATGTGATCAAGAGATACCGGAAAAAACGGTGAGACAGATCGAAAAGATGAAAGGAATCCAAAAAGCCGCCAGTCTGGCGGGCATGGATTGAGGTGAAGGAACATGGGCTTTATATCGATGGCGGATATGGAAAAGGCGGCAGCAGCTGCGGGGATTCCTCTCTGGAAAGCGGTCATGGAGGAAGACATGAAAGAGCGCAGTGTATCAATGCAGGAGACAATGGATAAGATGAGGGAGCGTTATCATGCCATGAAACATGCAGATGAGGACTATGAGCAGAATTTAAAATCTTTCAGCGGCCTGTCCGGCGGTGACGGTGCAAACATGCATCGGTTTGTCCGGGAAGGAGAAGCCGTCTCCGGCGGCTTTATGGGGATGGTCGTCACAAGAGCATTGAAAATGGGAGAATCCAACGCCTGCATGAAACGGATTGTGGCTGCGCCCACGGCAGGAGCCTGCGGCGTGGTGCCGGCAGTCTTTCTGACGTATGAACAGTTTTATCGGATACCGGAAAGAACGATGATCGAGGGGCTTTTCATGGCCGCTGGAGCCGGTCAGGTCATTGCCCGCAGAGCCAGTATTTCCGGTGCACAGGGCGGCTGCCAGGCGGAGGTTGGGACCGCGTCTGCTATGTGCGCGGCGGCGCTGACCTCCATTCGGGGAGGAAGTAATGAACAGATCCTTTCGGCAGGAGCATTTGCCATGAAAAGCCTGCTCGGACTGGTCTGCGATCCTCTGGGAGGACTGGTGGAAATTCCGTGCATCAGAAGAAATGTGGCGGGAGCCGTCAGCGCAGTGGCCTGTTCGGACATGGCGATGGCTGGAATTCTTACGAGAGTGCCATTTGACGAGGTGATCGATGCCATGGGAGAAATCGGAGAAATGATGCCGGGAGGACTCAAAGAGACAAGCCAGGCAGGGCTTGCCGTCACAGAGACCGGAAAAAGGGTCGCTCTCGATCTGGCCCAGAGGAATCAGACTCCCCAATGTTAAAAAAATACCCGGCCTGTAAATGTTAAGGCCGGGTATAAGTATCTTTATTTTAATTTAGTAACGGTTCTGGCTGTTGCACATCTTGATCTTTTCTTCCACAACAGCTGCCATTGCTTCTTTTGCTTCCTTTGTGTAAATCCTTGGATCGTTGGCATCCGGATTTTCAACCAGGGTCTTTCTCAGTTCCTGAGAGTAAGGAATTTTTAATTCCGTAGCAATGTTGACCTTACAGATTCCAAGCTCGATCGCACGTCTTACAGCGTCGCCCGGGACACCGGATGCACCGTGGAGCACAAGCGGTATAGATACTTCCTCACGAATCTCTGCCAGACGGTCGAAGTCAAGCTTTGGCTCCTCTTTATATAAACCGTGGGCGGTACCGATGGCTACAGCCAGGGAATCAATGCCCGTGCGGGCTACATAGTCGGCAGCCTGTGCAGGATTTGTGTACATGGAGTCCTTTTCGTCTACCACAAGGTCATCCTCGCGTCCGCCTAAACGTCCGAGTTCTCCCTCTACGGTAACATCATGGAGATGAGCATAAGCCACGACTTTCTTTACTTTTTCTATATTCTCTTCATATGGAAGGCTGGAAGCGTCGATCATAACAGATTTTGTGCCAAGGTCGATGGATTCTTTGATACCGTCAAATTCTTCATGGTGGTCCAGGTGAAGTGCCACCGGAACATTATATTTTTTAGCAGTTGTCTCGACGATCGCCTGAAGATAATCACGGTTTGCATAAGAAAATGTACCCGGAGTGCCTGCCAGAATGATCGGAGAGCCAAGCTTTGCAGAAGTCTCTGCCACTACCTGAATCGTCTCTAAGTTGTGAATGTTAAATGCCGGCACGGCATATCGTTTTTCCTGTGCATCTAATAACATATGTCTGGTTGATACCATCTTACTCATATTCATCCTCCTAAAGCTTTCCTGCTTTTTGTCTTAGTTTAACCATTTACATTATAAAAAAACCGGGGGTGAAAATCTTTTCAGGTTATGAAAACGGATGAAAATCATGTATAATAAAAAAGATCTTTCACACAGACAGGAGGGACGAGTGATGATTATTGAAATAAACAGCAAGATTGCAGAAAATCTGTCCAAGACCGAATTGGGAGTTGTCAACTATATCAATGACAATGAGGACAAACTTTCAGACCTGTCCATAGTAGATATTGCTTTTGAAACATTTTCCTCCCCGGCAACCGTGTCCAGAGCCATCCGCAAATGCGGGATCAATGGGTTTAACGAGCTGCGGTATAAATTAACGGCAAAGACGGAAGATACAGAAGTGAAAGACTTGAATGAAATCATGAACAAGTCTCTGATCGAGGCGACTTCCGTGATTGAGCATATGTCCATTCCCAATGTGCTGGATATTCTGCATGCCATGAAGGATGCCAAAAGGGTTCTGATCTTTTCCAGAGGGCCTACACACTTGGTGGCGCAGGAGCTGAGCATGAAGCTTCAGGTGCTGGATTTTTTTGTGGTGGATGTGGAAGACCCGCAGATCATGAGGATCATGTCAAAGAACTTACAGGAAGATGAGGTTGTGATCATCCTGTCGTTAAACGGGGAGACCAAGGAGCTGATCGACTCAGCCAGGAACGCAAAACTCAGAGGCTGTAAGGTGATCACGCTCTGCTGCAGCAGTACCAGTGAGCTATTTGAGTATTCAGATTATACATGGCTCGGATACAAACACTCTCACATTGCAATAAGAAACTATGAGGTAACGTCCAGGCTTCCGCTGTACATTATGTGCCGAATCCTCGTAGACTTTTTAGTCGAGAATATAGACCATAAAAAATAAGGCCCAAAGAGGCCTTATTTTTTGTCCATTCTTGTATTCTATTCATGATATCCAGGGGAAGACGACTTCTTCGGATAAGGTGTGACAGCATCTGTACGGTCCATCAGATAATCCAGGCTGGTATTATAAAAATCTGCTAAAAGCAGCAGATTTTCAACTGTAGGGATTGATTCCCCTGTCTCATATTTTGAAATAGTACTTTGGCTGATTCCGGTCTCCATTTGTACTCTTAATTGGGTGATATCCCTGGAAACCCGGATGAACTTTATATTCTTCATTTCTGTTACCTCCATACTATGATTCTCTCAAAAAAAAGATATATAATTTATGATAGGATGATATAAATTATTCCAATATTGAATATTAAGGCTAAGGGTACAGAATCACTTGGTTTTCTTACATTGTAATATTTCTCAGAGGAGGTAGAAAAACTTGACATTTATTCTTATTAAGAATAATATATTCTTGTATCGAATAAACAGATATGGATTGAAACAAAACAATGTAAACAACAGGAGGTACGTAGTATGAAAAAGAAGCTTACGGGGAAACGTCTTCGTAAATCGGCAGTGAGCCTGGCATTATCAATGGCAATGGTGTGCTCGACAGGGGCACCGGCTTTTGCTGCAGGACCAGTCTCAAATAAGGCAGTAAATGAGGCAGTGAAAAGAGCGACGGAAGGACTGAGCTTCTCCGTTGGGGGAGCAGCCTATGAGAATGGGGCTTCCATTCCTTGGGGAGCAACTGTCAAAGTGGAGGGAACTACAGATGAAAGTACATACAGCTGGAAACAGGATGGAGAAGCCATTGAGGGTGAGGAGTCTTCTATAGATATCTCTGGGAAAGAAACGGTAGGACACACTTATACAGTGACGGAGACGTCAGAAGACGGAGAGACCACGTCAGAGGCATCCTTTACTGTAGGAAAAAAAGAGGTCAAAAAATTATCGTTTTCCGATGAAAAACAGACATATGATGGAAAAAGCCATGAGCTCTCCATCAAAAAGATTGACGGTCTTGATTTTTCTGAGGAAGAGTTTGGAACTGTAATACCGGAATACAGTGAGGATACAGTAAATGCCGGAACTGTGACGGTGACGGCGGGTGTGAACAATAAGTATTATGAAGGAACAGCTGCGGGAAGCTATGAGATAGAGAGAGCAAGTTTAACAGGGAAAAGCCCGGAAGTAAGTGTCTCAGGTGATTTCACTTATACAGGGGAACCTGTGGTGCCCGGCAAGTCTTCGGTAACCGTAAAAGTAAACGGACAGATTCTGAGGGATAAAGATTATACAGTGGAGTGGTCCGACAATACAAAAACAACAGATACACCAAAGGCCGTGATCACAGGTGCAGAAGGCGGAAATTATGCTGACAGCAGTGAACAGGTTGAGGTTTCCGGCTTTAAGATTTCAGCAAAAGCGGATGAGAGTCTGACAGCCGATCAGACAGCCGATCTTACCTATACCGGATCAGCTCTGACTCCAGTACTGAACGTCATGTCCGGCGATAAGGAGCTGTCAGGTGACACAGATTACACTGTTACTTACCACAAAGGAGAAACAGCAGAGGGAGATACAGTAGAGCCGGAAGAGTTGATCAACGCCGGAACCTACACAGCCCAGATCACCGGAACCGGCGATTATGAAGGATCAAAGGGAAGCGTGACATTTACCATTGCTCCGAAAAAAGTAGGAGAAATGACCGTAAAGCTGGAGGATGAAAGTCAGGATATCACTTATGACGGAACGGAAAAGAAGCCTGGCATTAAGGTTACATATGAAGACGGAGAAGAAAAGACATTAGAAGCTGCAGATTTTTCAGTAGAATATAAAAATAATGTCAATGCTGCGCAAGCAGATGCTGAAGCGGCTCCTACTGCAGCCGTCACCGTCGGGGGTGGAAATTATGAATATACTGGCAGTGATCCTCTGGAGGTAAAATATACAATTGAAGCATGTGATATCAGCAGCTATAAAGTGGCATTCGCAGAAGGTGCAGAGACATCATTTGTATACAATGGAAAAGCCCAGGCTCCGGCCGCAAAAGATATCATCGTGAAAGAGGGGGATGACAGCACACCATTAACTTCAGATGATTTCACAGTAAAACCGGAGGAGTTAAAAGGAACCAAAGCGGAAAACGGCATCAAGGCTGTGGTAGAAGGAGCGGGAAACTATAAAGGAACCGTGGCAGGTGAGACAGCGGAGGCTCTTACCTACAACATTATTCAAAAATCGATCTCAGATGTTTCCATTGAAGGCATCCAGGATAAGTACCGCCAAAAGGACGACGGTTCAGCTATTGACGAGCCAGAGGTCGTGGTAAAAGACGGTGATACAGAATTAGTTCTAGATACTGACTACACTCTGGAATATCAGACGGAAGATGGAACAAAATTAGAAAATGGTGCGGCTGACCTAAAGAATGCAGGACAATATAAACTCGTGATCACTGCAAAAGAAGGCGGCAACTATAAAGATTCAGCGGAGAAATCATTTGAGATCACAGCGGCTGTGGATATTTCAGATGAAGCTGTAAAAGGTGAAGTCACCACTTCCTATATTTATGACGGAACAGCCAAGAAACCGGCGGCAGAAGATATCAAGTTGACAGACGGAAAAGGAAGTGTGATCCCGAAGGATGCCTACCGTATCAGATCTTATAAAAATACAACAAAGGCGGGAGACAATGCAAGTGTTACCGTAGAAATACTGGATTCCTGCGCGGACTATAAAGGTACAAAAGAGATTAAGTTTACCATCGCTCCGCAGGATATTTCTGAAAATTACAGCGACAAGGTAACAGGATTGGATGCCGTAACCTATAACGGAAGCGGGCAGACACCAACAGTAGAGGTAATGGGACTTACGGAGGAGGATTATACCGTCATATTAAATTCCGGAATTGAGATGCTGAATGCACAGACATATGATGTCGAGATCAATGGAATCGGCAACTATACAGGAACTATTAAGAAGACATTTACAGTAAATCCTGCCAATGCCGCTGGAAAGCTGACGGTTCCGTATATGCTGGAGGATCAGGTGTACACAGGTTCAGAGATCAAACCGGATGTAAACTTAAGCGCCATAAACGAGGAAGATGAATCTACATATCCATCAGTAAACCGTTATGCCGACAATGTAAATACGGGAATGGCAGTTGTATACACAGATGCAGTAGGAAATTATACAGGTACATTTGTGACTGTATTTAAAATCACTGCAAAGGATCTGAGGGATGCAAAGATCACAGCTGCGGATCAGACCTACACAGGAGGTGAATTAAAACCTGCTGTGACAGTTACAGACGGGTCAAGAGTTCTAAAGGCAGGCACAGATTATGATACAGCTTATACAGGAAATATCAATGCGGGAACTGCCAAAGTGACAGTGACCGGCAAAGGTAATTACAAAGGAACAGCAGAAAAGACCTTTAAGATCTCAGCGAAATCCATCGCAGGTGCAAAAGTGACCGCGGCAGATAAGACCTATACCGGAAAGAATCTGACGACTTCTGTCACAGTAAAAGACGGCAGCAGGACTTTAAAATCCGGAACAGACTACACGCTTTCATACAAAAACAACAAAAACCCGGGAACGGCAACAGTGACCGTGACTGGAAAAGGAAATTATGCTGGAAGTGTATCAAAGACATTCAAAATCACAGTAAAGGTTTCCAAAGCTTCCCTGACAAGCGCAAAGAAAACATCCAAGAAGGGCCAGCTGAAAATTAAATGGAAGAAGGTTTCCGGTGCGACAGGATATCAGGTATATGCTGCACAGAATAAAGGCTTTACCAAAAAGGTGAAGAAGGCTACCATCAAATCAGGAAAAACAGCAAGCACCACATTAAAGGGACTCACAAAGAAGAAGACTTATTATGTACGCATCCGTGCAACAAAGAAAATTGCAGGAAAGACATACTACGGTGCATGGAGTACGGTAAAGAAGACAAAAACAAAATAATAAATCCATGAGGATATGAAATCCCGGAGGCTTTACAGGCTTCCGGGATTTTTCTAATTTTATGGTATTTGGTCCACTTTGTTCCGTTTTCAGGATATGAAAAGATTTTCATGGAATACTTGTCTATAATAAAGACTGTAAAAAGAGATTGTATTCTATGGAGGAGCAGTATGATTTATACGTTAACTACAAATCCTGCCATCGATATGAACATTTCCACAAAAGGAATGGAACGTGCAAAAGTAAACCGCACATTCGATACGGTTTACACTCCCAATGGAAAAGGTGTCAACGTCACGCTGACATTAAAGCATTATGGGGTAGATTCCACGGTTACTGGATTTTTTGGAGGATTTTCGGGAAAATATATTGTAGAGGAACTGGAAAAAAGACAGGTGGCGGTCAAGCCGGTCTGGGTCGGTGACACAACAAGGATCAATATATTTTTAAATGATGGAGAGGGCGAATTCAAATTTGTCAACAGCGGATCGTTTGTCGGAAGAGACCAGCAGGAAGAAATGCTGAATCTTTTTGAGACAGCCGAAGATCTGAGCTGCCTTGTGATCAGCGGCAGTCTTCCGCCTGGAATCGAACCGAGTTATTATGAAAGTATTATGTCAATCTGTAAAAAGAGGGGCATTGATGTGGTGCTGGATATCAGCTCCCCGAAACTGAAAGACTTATTAAAATACCAGCCCTTGCTGATCAAACCAAACGATGAAGAGATTGAAGAGATCTTCGGGATCAAGATCAAGGACGAAGAAGACATTCTGCATGTCCTTACCTTTCTGAAAGAACAGGGGGCCAGGAATGTACTGCTGACGCTCGGAAGCAAAGGAGCGTATTTCAGTAACGGAGAAGATGTGTATTATTCATCTTCCCAGCCGGTTAAGTTATTAAGCTCGGCGTGTGCGGGAGATGCCGCATTGGCAAGCTTTTTAAGCCTTTGGCTCGATCATCCGGAAAATGTTGAGGATGCATTGAAGCGTTCGGCTGCCACAGGGGCAAATGTGGCGGAGAGCAACGCACTCGGTGATTTTGCCAAAGTAGATACTTACTTTCACAATATCAAAATAAGAAAGGTGGAGAAATGATATGAAAAAACTATTAGGTGTTACAGGTTGCCCAACCGGGATCGCCCATACTTACATGGCGGAGGAAGCTTTGAAGGAAGCTGCCGAAAAGCTGGGCGCTGAAATGAAAGTTGAGACCAACGGAGCTGTTGGTGTCGAGAATGAATTGACTGCTGAGGATATTGCTGAATGTGACGGAATTATTGTAGCTTGTGATAAAAATGTAGACATGGACCGTTTTAACGGAAAACCAGTCATAGAAGTGCCGGTCTCAGACGGGATCAGCAAAGCGGAAGAATTAGTGCAGAAGATGCTTGATGGAAACGTTTCAGTAAGAGGTGGGGAAGTGAAGGCAGCCGGAAGCGAAAAGAAAGCAGAAGAAGGAAAAGATTCTATTGGACATCAGATCTATAAGCATCTGATGAACGGTGTCTCCCATATGCTTCCGTTCGTTGTAGCCGGTGGTGTATTGACAGCCATCTCTTTCTTATGGGGTATTTATTCAGCAGACCCTACAAATGCTCAGTATAATGAAATAGCAGCCACTATCAAGACCGTCGGCGGTACATCTATGGGAATGATGGTTCCTGTGCTGGCAGCATTCATCGCCCAGTCAATCGGTGACCGTCCGGGTATGATCGCAGGTTTTGTAGGCGGTATGATCGCCAACACCACAGGGTCTGGATTTATCGGAGCCATCATCGCAGGTTTCTTTGCAGGATACTTATGTAAGTTTGTTGTAAACGCTTTAAAAGGACTCCCAAGACAGCTGGAAGGTTTAAAGTCTATCTTCTTTATACCGATTATCACAGTGGCCATCGTAGGTATTTTGATGCAGATTACCGCAGGGCCGGTTTCCGGGATCAACAAGGGAATGATGGATTTCTTAGCAGGATTACAGAACTCCAGCCCGATCATCTTAGGACTTGCTGTAGGCTGTATGTCTGCATTTGACATGGGAGGCCCAATCAACAAAGCGGCTTATGTCACAGGAACAACACTTTTAGCACAGGGAAACTTCTACTTTATGGCAGGTGTGTCCGCTGCATGTATTACACCGCCGTTGATCATCGCGCTTGCAGCGACATTTGCACCAAAGAAATTTACAAAATCTGACCGTGCAGCAGGACTTGTAAACTATGTATTAGGATTTACACACATAACAGAGGGAGCGATTCCGTTTGCAGCCAAGGATCCGGTAAGGGTACTTCCGATCTTAATGGCAGGATCTTCTATCTCAGCGATTCTTTCCTACGTGATGAAGGTCCAGGTTCCGGCACCTCACGGCGGATTCTTGATCCTTCCATTAGTACATCCGGCTGTCACATGGGTATTATGTATCCTGGCAGGTTCTGTAGTAGGCGCAGTACTTTATGTTCTCACTGCAAAGGATGTAGAACAGAAATAAACGTTTACCCTACTGGGTATTAGAAAGGTTGGTAACTTTTATGGAAATTATGGAATTATTTGATGAGTCAACAATGAATCTAAACTTACAGGGAGAGACAAAAGACCAGATCATTGAAGAAATGGTAACACTTTTAGATGAAGGCGGAGTGCTCGCTGATAAGGACGACTATAAAAAAGCGATCTATGCCAGAGAAGAACAGTCCTCCACAGGACTTGGATTTGACATTGCGATCCCGCATGCCAAGACCGCAGCAGTAAAAACTGCACGGGTGGCCTTCGGAAAGTCTGACAAAGGATTTGATTTCGGAGCCGAGGACGGGACAAAAGCACACCTGATTTTCATGATAGCGGCAACCGATACAGACAGCAACCTGCATCTACAGGCGCTGGCGACACTCTCAAGAAATTTGATTAAAGCAGACTTCAGAGCGAAGCTTCTGGCAGCCAATACTGCAGGAGAGGTTATGGATGTGTTAAAGACTTTATAATAGCAGATATCAGAAAAAGCGGCGGAATTTATTTCTGCCGCTTTTTTAGAACGTTTACAGGTTCAAAAATTTTATTGATTTACACTTAATTGATAAGACCTGGTTTGATACGTATTGTCTTTTCCTTTAGGATCTTTTACTGTTGTTATTTTTATATTTTTTTTGATTGTTGCTCTAGCTGCCTTATGCGAGTCTTTTAGCAGATGAAAATAATCAGCAATCCCTTGGGCATCCTTCTCAGCCATTTCTTGAATTTTTTCATCGGAAGAAAAATATGATTGAAATTCATCTATATTATCCATATATCCGTGTTCAATAATAATAGCGATCATATCCTCATTAATTCCACCTTTTACGATCGCATAATAGTCACATAATCTGCCATTTCTATAGGTATTTCTGTTCTCAGACAATCTACGCAGCAGCCCTCTGTTTTTCAGCCCAAGTTCACTGATGCGGTTTAATATATTTGCACCTAATTGCTCTTCCTCTTGTGCCAGATTTTCTTTTTCATTTCCGCTGGCAACCAAAACGTAAGCGCCGTCTTTTGCATTAACAATGCTGCCTTTGGCATTATGATGAATACTTATCAATGCGTCCGCCTGATCTTTTTTTGCTTTTTCCACTCGTTTCTTTAAAGATATATTTTTGTCTGTCTTGCGAGTCATAGAAACAGTAACTCCCTGATATTTTTCTAACTCTGTTTTCAAGTACAAAGATAATTTTAAATTTAAGGTTTTTTCATAGGTTACTGTCCCATCTGCTGTAATCTGGGCACCTGTATCAACACCGCCATGTCCGGGATCGATTTCTATTCTCACTTTCTCAACCTTATCCTTATTTGAAACTGTCACTTCGGTTGCCTTCGCAGCTGTCCTTTTATCCGTTTTATTCGGCACATTTATTTTCTTTGCATAGATTAAAAAGATAAGCACACCACAAACAACAAAAACAAAGAATGTTAGTTTTTTCATGGGCAGCCTCTATGATTCGTCAGACAGAAATTCATTGTATGTTCGGATTTCCTTCGTTGAACCGCTGAAAGATGCTCCGCGGTAAAAACAGTCAGCCATATAATCTGCCTGGCCCTTTGGATTATTACTCTTATCATCTGCTTTATATTTAAATTTAAGAATGTAATCATAGGTTCCATTAGAAGCAATGATCATATATTGACCTATGGTTTTATCACTATTTAAGTGACCGCCATAAATTTTTCTGCAAAAGGCTCCTGACTTTTTAACCCCCTCTGTTGGAAACTTAAAATAAAAGTGGGAGAATTCATCTTTATAATCTTCCGCCAGATTTTTTACTTCCTGCTGCGCGGATCCAGCGGTTGCCTTTTGAGAAAATACAGTATATTCAGTCACCCCGTCGTCTGCCGAAAAAACATATTTCCCATCTTTATTAATATCTACACGGTTGAAGAAGTTCTTAGGATACACAAAGCTATATCCCCCGCTGGTATTGCAAGTTACCTTTTTATATAATTGGGTATTTAGGCATTTGCTGTAGTCATTGGTACTGTTGGCATCCACTGCAATTTTACTATTGGTGTTATCGTTGTTTTTTCTTTCTGTAGCTGACTCGGATGTAGTCTTTTTTGCTGCCGTAGTTTTTTCTTCCTCTGCAGCTGTGTTTTCAGTTGTGACGTTATCAACTGTGGGAGCGCTTGGCGTCTGTTCTTTATTTGCAGACACATAGCAAACAATATTTAAAATAATGGATAAAGCGACTGCAATGCTCAAACCAAGAATGATTTTCTTTTCTTTTTGTCTCATATTTATCTCCATTTCTTTCTCAAATGTATCACTGTATTATAAAAAGCATTATGATTACATAGCTATTTTCCAGGATCCATCCACAAACACCATATAAAAATCTTCATCAATGGAGAGCGTATCTTTTGTAGCTTGTCCCCAGAGTTCGTTTGTATAAGTATATTCACAACTTGCATTAAATGAAATATAAGGCTCCTTAAAGTTCTTTGCCGGACTTTCCATAATTTCACCTGTTTGAGGCTGAGTCTGAATGTCTGCTTTGGAGTTCTTGGTACCTCCATAAACAGTATAGGAAGAGATAAAGCTTTCCGCATCTTCTTTTGAATAGAAATAATCTTGGATCTCATCAGCAGAAACATCTTTTTTTCCCAGATAGTTGGTCCACTCTTTTAAAAAATTTATCACTGTGTTTTTTGCTGCCTGAACTTGCTTATTGCTATACTTAAGTGAAAGTTCTTTTAAAGAACCCGTGTTTAACTCATAAGTATCTTGTGATAAAAAATCATCCTTATCCTCAAAGGTTACAGTGTGATTGCCTTCTAATACTTCAATATCATAATATTTTTCATCTTCCTCTTCTTTCAGATAAATATCTTTGATCCTAGTTCCGTCTATAGAAACTGGACACTGTTGAATATATGGAATTTCTACTTGGACAGTATCAACCTTTAAGTCAGCTAATTCCCACTGGTCAAAGAAAAAATATCTTTTTTTATTTAACTTTTGAACATTGCAGTAGTAATCAGACCCAAAATAAACCTGTTTTTCTGCTGAGTCTTTATCATTACTGCTATTGATCTCACCTAACTCACCTGTTACATTTGCCATGACTTTTTCATAAGAGGCTTTCGTAATAAATTCTGTTTCGGTGATATTTGTCATGTCATAGATTTTATCCCACTGTTGATTGTTGTAATACTTACGATATTGCTCCGCTGTTTTTTCGGCGGTATTAAATTTACTTCCTTCTATGTAAAAAAAACCAACACTGATACATAAAATGAAAATAAGAATTCCAATAATGGTTTTACCTTTCTTTGAGAATTCTTCCCCTTTCTTTTTTGTCTTTGCCGGTTTTCTTTTTGTTTCTTTTTTTATATGCAAAGAGGAACCACACTCTTCACAAAAATTTCCGTCGGGTACATCTTTTCCACAATTTGGACAAATCATAATTTTATCTTCTCCTCTATAATCCCATAAACATATTTCTTCCATAGTTGCTTACTATATTGGTAAGAGATGTTTTAAGAACAATATATAAAACAAGACTCACAACAATAAATACCACCGCAAGAATATACATAGTTTTTTCTTTATCTGCGCCTTTCACTTCATCAACCGCTTTTCCCATCAAAAAAGTAGAAGCAAGCTTCCCGCTGATGAAAACAAGGATACCGAATCCTGGATTTAATAACAGGCAGATGATACCTAGTACTAAAAATAGAATATTAATTGCTGCTGTTGTTGCCGGTACGGTCATAAAATCAACATAGGCTGCGTCACTCTTGCTTATCATTTTTTCCAATGCCCAAAGCACAAGTGTCGTCAGTGCGTTCATTCCAATGACAAACAAAAGTGCATAGAAAAATATTTTTGGATAAGAGACCATCTGACGTCCAAAATATGATGATCCTAAAGTGGATGATACAAGTATCATCAAACAAATGCCTGTAATAATGCCCTCACCCAGCCAAGTTACTGCACTCTCTTTCAGCGAAAACGATGCAGTAATTTGTTTTGCTCCGGAGGCAGGTTTCACTAGTACTTTTTTTATTCCGCTTGAAATTTTATTTTTATCAATATCTTGAAAGAAACTTGTTTCATCTTCTTTGATCTGACAAGTACAAACCTCCCCGTCTTCTAACCTTTTTCCGCAAAATTTACAGTATTTCATACATAATTCCTCCCTTTTCTCTTGTAACTGTATTATTATACCAATAATTGACTAAAATTTCAATTACCTCATCATCTTGTAAAACGATTTTATGAATAAAAAAAGGTCTCATGCAAAATTGCCTTTGCATGACACCTTTTGTTTTGACATGCTTATCTAGCAGATACTGCGTCCGTGTTCTACATGATTGGAGTGAGGCATTCTAAGAGCCGAACGGAAATCATGTGGAAAATGTCACACCAAGATAACTTCCGTGAGTTCACTCAGTGTTTTATAAACAGCAGACGGCAGATCTTTATCCGTGATAAAATAGTCGATATCCTTCCAGTTGGCGTACTGCACCAGAGAGCAGATATGGGCCTTGGAGCTGTCAGAGATGACAACAATGATCTTAGACTGGGGGATGATGGCCTGCTTGATCTGTGCATCTGTGAATTCTGAGACTGCCGGCCCGTTGTGCTGCTCAAATCCGCTGGTCCCCAGAAATGAGATATCTACCTTGATAGTGTTGATAAAGTTGGTGGTCTGGAACCCTTCTGTGGACATATTGTTCGGGTTCAGCTGGCCGCCGGTTAAGATGGTCACGTTGTTGCCGTTATTTAAATGGTAAGTGGTGTTGATGGCATTGGTCACAATGGTATAACCGGATTTCTGGCTTAAAAGCTGTGCCATGCACTGCATTGTGCTTCCGGCGTCAAGATAAATGACACCCTGTTCCGGGATCAATTCCAATCCCTTCTCACAGAGGGCATACTTTACGGAGCTGTTTTCGCTGACCCGTGTTTCGATGGGGATCGGGCGGAAGCTTGAGACCAGGGTGGCGCCCCCGTGGCTGCGCTCTATAGCCCCGATCTCCTGAAGATGAGTCAGGTCTCTTCTGATGGTTTCTTTTGTCACTTCAAATTTATCTGCAAGATCGCCGATCTTAGCACTTCCTGTACTGTTGATATATTCGACGATTTCCTTCTGCCGTTCTTTTGCGAGAAGTTTTCCCATGTCCGTTCCTCCTTTTTTACTGTTACACTCATCATAACAGAAATTCAAATTCATTTCAAATTTAAATCCACAAAAACAAAAACAAAACAACAAAAACAAACGTAATTTATGTCAGAGTATTGACATAACAAGGAAAAAATCATATAATTTACCCATAAAACAAAAATAAACGGACATAAAACAACGTAAACAAAATTTAATGAGGTAGATCATGAAAAATTGGAAAGAGTATGTGTTTGATGTCAATGGATTTCAGATCAATACGCTTTACAGCGAGGAAACCATAGAAACCATTTTCCTGCCCATGCTGAGAAAATTCACCGGTATGCAGAAAAAACTGGGCCGGAGACTGATCGTATTTCTGGCGGCGCCGCCGGCAGTGGGAAAGACAACACTGTCCAAGTTTCTGGAATATCTGGCTGTGCAGCAGGAAGATCTGACAGAGATACAGGCGATAGGACTGGATGGTTTTCACTACCACTCAGATTACATTAATACCCACAATGCGGTCGTGATGGGAAAAGAAGTTCCTATGAAGAAAGTAAAGGGATGTCCTGAAACTTATAATACCGGGAAGCTTGAGGAGAAGCTTGGAAGGATCAAAGAAGAAGATATTCTCTGGCCCATATATGACAGAAACATCCACGATGTGGTGGAAGATTTGGAAAAAATTACGAAGGACATTGTGCTGATCGAAGGCAACTGGCTGCTCCTTGATGAGGAGCCGTGGAAGACATTAAAGGATACCGCAGATTATACGATATTAATCCGCTCTGAAGAAGAGACGTTAAAGGAACGGCTGATCGGAAGGAAGATGAAGGGCGGCCTTACGAGAGAAGAGGCAGAAGACTGGTACATAAACAGCGACAGCGTGAATGTGAGAAGGGTTTTGGAGACTTCTCTGGATGGGGATTTGATGTTAAAGGTAGAACCAGACGGAGATTATACGAGGAGGATAAAGGATGAAATCAACAGCGGCAGTTCTTGCAGGGAAAAATCAGGTTTATGTAAAGGAAGTGGCCCTTCCGGAAATCGGAGAAGAGGAACTCTTGGTAAAGGTTGTGTCAAACAGCATTTGCCTGTCAACTTATAAGGCGGCACTGCGGGGCGGGGAGCACAAGAGGGTGCCGGATGATCTGAGTCCGGAGCACCCGACGATTACCGGCCATGAGTTCGGCGGATACATCGTAGAAGTGGGAGAAAAGCTGAAAGACCGCTTCAAGCCGGGAGAAAAATTCGTACTCCAGCCGGCTATGGGACTTCCGAGCGGATATTCTGCCGGATACAGCTACGAATACTATGGAGGAAACGCAACCTACTGTATTATTCCGAAGGTTTCCATCGACATTGGATGTGTACTTCCGTATGACGGTGATTATTTTGCAAATGCATCTCTGGCAGAGCCGATGTCATGTATCATCGGAGCATTTCACGCTACCTACCACACAACACCGTATGTGTATGAACACAGAATGGGATTAAAGGACGGGGGAAGTGTGGCTCTTCTGGGATGTGCGGGTCCGATGGGGATCGGAGCCATTGATTATGCACTGAACGGGCCGTATCATTCAAAGCGCATCGTTGTGACGGACATCAATGAAGAAAGGCTTGAGAGAGCAAAATCCCTGATTACTCCGGAGGATGCGGCTTCTAAAGGTGTGGAACTCATTTATGTGAACACCGCAGGAAAAGAAAATGCGACAGAAGAACTGAAAGAATTAAACGGTGGGAAGGGATATGATGAAGTATTCGTATTCGCACCGGTGGAATCCCTCATCGAGATGGGAGACGATCTTTTAGGAAACGACGGCTGCCTGAATTTCTTTGCAGGGCCTACGGACAACAACTTCAAGGCAAAATATAATTTCTACAATGTCCACTACGAAGGAACCCACATCTGCGGAACTTCAGGAGGAGCGCCTGTGGATATGATCGAGTCTCTGGAACTGTCTGCGGCAGGAAAGATCAATCCGTCTTACATGGTTACACATATCGGAGGCATTGACGCGGCACCGGATACGATCCTGAATCTGCCGAAGCTTCCGGGAGGCAAAAAACTGATCTACCCACATATCAAGATGGAACTGACTGCCATTGAAGATTTTGAGGAATTGGGAAAAGAGAACGAGATGTTTGCACATCTGGCAGAGATATGCAAGGCAAACAATAATGTTTGGTGCAGAGAGGCGGAAGAATATTTACTCGACACTTTAGCACCGGAAGAGTAAGAGAGAATGACGAAGAAGAGCCCTGTTTAATTTCAGGGCTTGCCCACTTTGTTCTCCTGGGAGAGCTGTACCTAAAAATATCAATATATGTTTTTATTTTATGTGAAACTGTTGACTTTGAGTGGGGTCTAAATGCTATCATGGAAAAACATCAATAATGATGTTTGAATATTTATGTAATAAACAGAAGGAGGCCCCACATTGTATCTGTTATTTTTCATACTGCCGATCCTGATCCTCATACCGACAGGAATATATTTATATGTTTTCTTCCGCAGGATTCTGAGCCTTTTCTTAAAAAGGGACGTACGCCTGGCGAAAGGACTGAGTGCGGCTTTGGCATTGGCCTGTGTTTTTTCTGCCTGGCCGGCCTATGGATGGGGAGGAGTAGCCGTCCTGCATCTTGCAGGAGTCTCCCTGGTCATTGAGCTGGTCAATTTTCTCATCAAAAGAGCACCGTTTGTTTTCAAAAAATGGGATCTGATTTACAGAAGCGGAGTACTGTCTTTTCTCATCATTTCGGTTGTTTTTTCTTACGGATATATGAATATGCAGAAGATTGAGAAGACCGGTTACAGGATCGGGACTTCTAAGATTCATCAAGAGGAAACACTCAGGATAGTCCTGATGTCGGACATCCACCTGGGCGTTACGATGAGTGCCGAAGACCTGGAGAACTGGTGCAGTAAAATACAGAATCAGGAGCCGGATCTGGTTCTTTTGGCCGGAGATATCTTCGATGAGGATACAGGGAGAGTAGAGATGGAACGGGCGGCCAAAGCTTTGGGACGGATGCAGAGTACTTACGGAATTTTTTATGTATATGGGAATCATGATTCCAATCAATACAGGGAAAAGCCGGAGTACACTTCCGGACATCTCAGGAATACTTTAGAAAAAGCCGGAGTCCATGTGCTGGAGGATGAGGTGTTTAAGACAGGGAATCATATCTGCATCATCGGAAGAAAGGATGCCGGTGACCAGGACAGGAAGAGTCTGAAAGAGATCATGAAAGATGCACCGGAAAACAGTTTCAGAATCCTAATGGATCACCAGCCCGGAGATCTGAAGGAAAATAACAGGCAGGGGATCGATCTGCAGGTGTCGGGCCATACCCATGCGGGACAGATCTGGCCTACCGGGCAGTTGATGCAGCTTCTTGGAATCAATGAGATCAACTATGGCTTCCGGAAGACCGGAAATCTTCAGACAGTGGTGACATCGGGCATGGCGGGATGGGGATATCCGATCCGCACGGGAGGACACTGTGAATATGTGATCATAGATGTGGTGTCAAAGGAATGAGGTTTCACCACGGCGTGTTTTGTCTCTGTATTCGGTTCCCCACTGCGCCATGGAGTCCAGGATCGGTTTTAAGCTCAGGCCGGTCTCTGTGAGAGAATACTCTACTTTCGGAGGGACCTGAGGATATCCTTATTTTTAAGGAGGTAACAAGATGGAATGGTTGAAAAAACTTGGAGCAGCCATTGATTACATAGAAGATAATCTGGATAAGGAAATATCGTATGATGAAGCAGCCCGCATTGCGTGTTGTTCTCCCTATTATTTTCAACGTATTTTTTCGTATGTTTCGGGTATGTCACTGTCTGAATACATATGTTGCTGAAAAATGACACAGGCGGCATTTGAATTGCAGCGGAAGGACTGTAAGGTAATAGATATTGCTCTGAAATATGGATATTCTTCTTCGACTTCTTTTTAATCGGGCATTCCAAAATATTCACGGTATTACGCCGACAGCAGCAAAATCTATGGGCAGCATTTTGCAGGCATATCCGTCAATTCAGTTTTCAATCAAAATATCAGGAGGAAGTTCGATGGCGTATCACATTGCAGAAAAACAGCCTTTGCGTATCGTGGGTATCCGTATTCCAATGGTTGAGGATACGGAAGAAAATCTAAGGGCAGTTCCTGATTTTTGGAAATCCACGGTGCAGGGAAATCAATTATGGAAAATATACAGATTATCCAATCAAGAGCCGGGCGGAATATTGGAATTAGTGTATTACCTTAAAAGGCGACCATTATGAAATGGGAGTGAATGAATATGGTCTTGCAGTTGCGATGACATTTGTGATGACTGCTCCTCAAAAGATACAGGCGGGATTTAATTCTTGCTTCATTGTGAGGTATTTGCTTGAAAAAGCGAAAGATACGAAGCAGGCAATTTCATTGCTTTGTAATTTACCCATAGCTTCTAATTGTAATATTTTACTTGCAGATAAAAGCGGCAGAATGGTAGTGGTTGAGTGCACGCCGTCTGTCAAAAAAATCCGAAAAGCAGAAGCTTTTGATAGTGGAAGAATTGTTTGTACGGTCAACAGTTTTGCGTCTGATGATATGAAAATGCATGATGACGTACATGGGAATGACTATGATTCCCACAAACGGTACGAGGTTGTCATAGACAGTTTTTCTTCAGGGAAGATAAAAGATGATTATATTGAAACCACCAAACATCTCTTAAAAGGTGATTATGGCTTTATGTGCCAATATGATAATGAGCCAGACTTTGAAACCGTTTGGAGTTCCATTTTTGATTTAGGGAGTTTAATCATTTACCGTGCAGAGGGTGACCCAAGAAAAAAGAAATTCGTGATAGATAACAGACTGCATGATATTGGTGTCAAATGAGGATAATTGAAACTTAACAAAGCAAAGCATAGAATATCAGGAAAAGACATTGTTTGTTTACTATACTATGATTACGGAAGGAGGAAAAACATGGAATGGGTGAAGGGATTGCAAAAGGCAATAGACTATATTGAAAACCACATTACCGAAGATATAGATTATGCTGAAGTTGCAAAACAGGCGTATTCTTCGAGCTTTCATTTCCAGAGGGTTTTTCATATTATCTGCGGCTATTCTATCGGTGAGTATATCCGCAACAGGAGGTTGTCACTTGCAGGAGCGGATTTATCTTCGGAAAATGAAAAAGTCATAGATATAGCCCTAAAATATGGATATAACAGTCCAGAAAGCTTCAGTAGGGCATTTACAAAATTTCATGGAATTACGCCAGTCCAAGCGAAAAATGAAAAACTTACACTCAGATCTTTTTCCAGAGTTTCCGTAAAAATCATATTAGAAGGAGGAACAACAATGGATTACAGAATTGAGAAACGAGAAGGGTTTGAGGTCATTGCCAAACGAGCCAGATATGGAGGAGGACAGGAAATCAGCCAGAAGAATATCCATGCAACATGGGCGGCTTGCGGAGCAGATGGAACGATTGATACTTTGTGCAAATATATCAATCCAGAAAACATCTTCGGAGGAGCAATCGTTGGGATATGCTTTGACAATCCGATTGAGGGGGACTTTGATTATGCAATCGGAGCGGCTTATACAGGCGGCGATGTGGTAGCAGGATTGACGATTGAGAAAGTACCTGCAAATACTTGGGCAGTTTTCCCTTGTACTGGGAGAATGCCAGAAGCGTTTCAAGAGTTGTATCGGAAAATTTATACAGAATTCTTTCCAACCAGTAAATATCAGCCTGCGGGCGGGATGTGCATTGAGGTTTATCCGAGTGCTGAAATTTACGATAATAATTTCCATTGTGAAATATGGCTTTCCGTAGAGGAAAAGTAAAGCCATTGAAAGCTGCTATCTGTCATGCCTTAAACTGACGGAGGAAAAGAAACTGGACAGTATTGTATTCTGCTGCATATCCACGGGAGAATATCATTTTCCCAACCGGAAGGCCGCAGAAATCGCGCTGAATACGGTACTTGCTTATCTGGACAAAGGAAGCGGCTTAAAGCGTATAGTTTTCAATGTATTTAAAGACATCGACTGGGAAATTTATAAAAGCGGTTTTACAGCATGATATCTCCCGGACAAAAAACCATTTCTCTGTGCCAGTCCTTTGCATACGATAAGGGCTGAGTGAAGAATATACCGGCAGTCACTTTCCGGTGTTGAGGAGGAGAGAATATACTGCCGGTGCAGGTTTTCCAGCCATGGTTCAAATCTGCAGATGCCTGAGCACGATTTTATATGCCGGCTGATCTGATTCGTTCTCAGACAGTTTGAGAAGACCAGGTGGAGCCGGCGTTCATATTTTATGTGCTCTTTCAGAGAATAGCGAAATTCTTTGTTATGGGGACGGGTAAAAGAATCAGCGAGATAATGCATCATCTCACCGGCCCGGAACCAGCCGGCAAAAGTATCCCGAAAGCCTGACGAATAAGCCTGTCCCATCAGATGTCTGCGGGAGTCATAACTGTGTCCTTTCAGTTCTGCGGCATTGGAGCCGCCCAGATAGGAGAAAGGATTGAGATCGGGCAGAACATTTCCCAGGATAAATGCAAAGGTTTTGGAATTGTTCAGGAACATTCGGCGGGCCAGCAGTTTTGAAAGTGCAAAATGATCTTTTGTTTCCATAGGATACCTCTATATAAAAACAGTGTTTTCGGGTTTGTCTTCATAGTATCTGCGAATTGTGTATAAATAGTGATGGAAGTTTAAAAAAATTCGCAAGGGGATATCCTTTTAGAGATCATTCAGCAATGCTTCTTTCACCGCATTCAGAAGCCTGAAAAAAGTACGGTGAAGCATGCGGCGATTTCCGGAGAAATATCCAGCAGTCTTTCGTCTTCTTTCGTTCTGGTACTGCGGTTTTCTTTGTCCTGAGAGAAAAATGCTTCGGATGCCTCCTTTATTGTCACCGAGCCGGATTCCGAGATATCGGGGACAATGCCCGGAAACCGGATGTAGGAAAGACAGGACAGAATCAGGCTGTCAACCTCATTCATCCCACATTCCTGAAAGCTTACATCTCCCCTCCAGGCGAGATAATCAAAGATATTTGTGGACATAGGCAGGCTCCTTTGCGTGCAGAGACAATATCCTTCTTTCATCATTATACTGTAAAAACAAATTCCTCAAAACACTGTTTTATATTATAATAAACTGAAATACACGAGAAAGGATTTTGGAAACCTATGAATCAAAATACAAAAGGCGTGATCTTTACAATGTTGGGAGGAATCTTCTGGGGGATTTCCGGGATTATCGGGAAATATCTGTTTGACGAAAGGCAGCTCACGGCCGTCTGGCTTGTGACGCTGAGGCTTTTGTCGGCAGGACTGCTCATGCTCTTGTTGGCGGTAGTCCAAAAGAAGGGGGATATATTCCGTGTCTGGAACAAGAAACGAACGGCAGTGAGTCAGCTTGTGTTCTGTCTGTTCGGGATGACAGCCTGCCAGATGTCTTATTTTCTTGCAATCCAGTATTCTAATCCGGGGACAGCTACTGTGCTCCAATACATTGCCCCGGCGCTTATCATGCTGTTCTGTCTGGCAGTAGAAAATAGAAAGCCGAAGCGCCTGGAAGTGATCGTTCTGGTCTGCGTCATCACCGGGGTTTTTCTGTTGGCGACTCACGGAGATCCCGGCAGTCTGGCCGTCACAGGCAGGGCTTTGTTC
The DNA here is from genome assembly GCF_002270485.1 of Anaerostipes hominis (ex Lee et al. 2021). Classification (GTDB taxonomy): domain Bacteria; phylum Bacillota; class Clostridia; order Lachnospirales; family Lachnospiraceae; genus Anaerostipes; species Anaerostipes hominis. Next base: position 40,449 of record NZ_NQOG01000012.1, read on the forward strand.
TGGGGACTTGCTGCCGCAGTTGCTCTGGCTGTCTATAATATTCAGCCGGAAAAACTACTGAATGAATTTGGCTCCCTGGAGACAGTGGGATGGGGAATGTTCATAGGGGGACTGCTTATGATACCTGTGACGGGCTTTTTTCATGTCCCCGGTATATGGGACATGAAAACGGTCCTCATGACACTGGCCGTTATCATCTTCGGAACGGTTATTCCGTTTGGATGTTATCTGGAAGGCGTTCGCATGCTGGGTCCCGTGAGAGCCAGCATGTTTGCGTGTGTGGAGCCGCTGGTGGCGGCAGTCATGTCCGCACTGCTGCTGGGAGAGATTTTTGTTGGCATGGATATCCTGGGATTCACTCTGATTATCGGAGGGGTCACATCCCTGGCAGTGTTTGACCGGGCATAAAATAAGGCGGGCCTGTCTGCTCCCTTCTGTGTGGCTGAAAAATTTATAAATAATCGCTGTTCTGTTGGATATATTTGTGCAATATGCTATAATAAATCTGACATAACGTGTGGGAGCACAGAGAACTAACGGAGATCTAGGAGGGCAATATGGAGAGATACATTATGGCACTGGATGCGGGCACAACGAGCAACCGATGTATCCTGTTCAACAGAGAAGGCAAGATCTGCAGTGTGGCTCAGAAGGAATTCACTCAGATATTTCCGAATCCGGGATGGGTGGAGCATGATGCGGGAGAGATCTGGTCTACGCAGCTCGGAGTGGCGGTGGAGGCCATGCAGAAGATCGGTGTCACGGCGGAACAGATCGCGGGCATCGGCATCACCAACCAGAGGGAGACTACGATCCTTTGGGACAAGGAGACGGGGGAGCCGATTTATAACGCCATTGTGTGGCAGTGCCGCAGGACCTCACAGCTCTGTGATTCCCTGAAAGAGCAGGGACTGGAAGAAAAGATACAGGATAAGACCGGTTTGATTATTGATGCCTATTTTTCCGGGACGAAGGTCAAGTGGATTCTGGACCATGTGGAAGGAGCCAGGGAGAGGGCCAAGAAGGGAGAGATTCTCTTTGGAACCGTGGAGACCTGGCTGATCTGGAAGCTCACAAAAGGAAAGGTCCATGTGACGGATTATTCCAATGCATCCAGAACCATGCTTTTTAATATCAAAGATCTCACATGGGATAAGGAGATACTTGAGATACTTGATATCCCGGAAGCGATGCTTCCAAAACCTGTCCAGTCAAGTGAGATATACGGTGAGGCAGACCCGTCTTATTTCGGCGGTGCGATTCCTATTGCGGGCGCGGCGGGAGACCAGCAGGCGGCTCTGTTCGGACAGACCTGTTTCAAGGCGGGCGAAGCCAAGAATACATACGGCACGGGAGGATTCCTTCTCATGAATACGGGCCGGATGCCGGTGAATTCCCAGCACGGACTCCTGACAACCATCGCATGGGGACTGGACGGTAAGGTGGACTATGCGCTGGAAGGATCTATTTTTGTGGCGGGAGCTGCCATCCAGTGGCTGAGGGATGAGTTAAAGCTCATTGACTCCTCCCAGGATTCCGAGTATATGGCCCAAAAGGTAAAGGACAGCAACGGCTGTTATGTGGTGCCGGCGTTTACGGGACTGGGTGCTCCCCACTGGGACCAGTACGCCAGAGGAACGATCCTCGGCATCACCCGCGGAGTCAGCAAGTGCCACATTATCCGGGCGACACTCGAGTCCATTGCATTTCAGGTCAACGATGTGCTGAAGGCCATGGAGGCCGACGGAGGCATTCATTTAAGTTCTCTCAAGGTGGACGGAGGCGCCAGCCAGAACAATCTTTTAATGCAGATGCAGGCAGACATCAGCGGTGCTCCGGTACACCGTCCGGCCTGTGTGGAGACGACTGCCATGGGAGCGGCATACCTTGCAGGCCTTGCAGTTGGCTACTGGGACAGCAAAGAGGAGCTGTCCGAGAACATGGATATTGACTGTGTCTTTGAAACTCAGATCAGTGAGGAAGAAAGAGAGAAAAAGGTATCCGGATGGAAACGGGCGGTCCGTTATTCTTACGGATGGGCAAAAGAAGAATAGGAAAGTTGATTTTTTCACCAGTCTTCACACTGGTGAAAAAATATGACAAGATTGGTTGGACCAATTAAGCGGGATTGTAAAAAATATTGACTTAGAGTGAGCTCCAGGTGATATAGTAAGTCCGGGAGCACATAATGGCCGGCAGGAAGATGCAGCGGCCTTCAAATAAAAAAGTAAGGAGTGCACAGAGATGGAAGCACATGAAGTATTAGAAAAAGTCAGCCGGGGAGAAATGTCCGTAGGGGAGGCAGAAGCATTTTTCCGTCGGGAGCCCTTTGAGGATATGGGATATGCCAAACTGGATACCCACAGAAAATTGAGGAACGGCGCCGCCGAGGTGGTTTTCTGCAGCGGCAAGTCCGATGACCATCTGGCCGGCATTTTTCAAAGGCTTTGGGAACAGAATGGAGAAGTACTCGGCACGAGAGCCTCCGTAAGACAGTTTGAACTTGTCCGGAAAAAACTTCCGGAACTTACATATGATCCGATCTCCCGTATTATGAAAATTGAAAAGCCGGACAAAGAAAGGATTGGGAGGATCGCGGTCTGTACGGGAGGCACGGCGGATATTCCTGTGGCCGAGGAAGCGGCCCGGACAGCGGAATTTTTCGGCAATCACGTGGAGCGCATCTACGACGTGGGAGTCAGCGGACTCCACCGGCTTTTGTCCCGCCTGGATGTGATCCAGAGTGCCAACTGTGTGGTTGCGGCGGCGGGGATGGAGGGTGCTCTGGCAAGCGTCATCGGAGGACTTGTTGACAAGCCGGTGATCGCAGTGCCCACTTCTGTGGGCTACGGGGCCAATCTGCACGGCATTGCGGCTTTGCTCACGATGATTAACTCATGTGCCAACGGCATTGCGGTTGTAAATATTGACAATGGATACGGTGCCGGATACATGGCATCACAGATCAACAGACTGGGGGAATGATCATGAATCAGACACTTTATTTAGAATGTTATTCCGGGATCAGCGGCGACATGATGACAGCGGCCCTGCTGGATCTCGGGGCCGATGAGAAGGTCCTTTTGGAGGCTCTTGAAAGCCTTCCCGTAAAGGGATTTCAGACAGAGGTGAGAAGAGTATCAAAGGCAGGACTGGACGCATGTGACTTTCATGTGATTCTGGATCACAAACATGAGAACCATGACCACGATATGGAATATCTTCACGGACACATCCACGGTCATGACCATTTTCATGGAGATCACGGACATCATTCTCATGATCACGAACACAGGGGTCTTACAGAGATCCTTGAGATACTTTGCAGGGCAAAGATCACGGACGGCGCCAGAGAGAAGGCGGTGAGAATTTTTGAGATCCTCGCAGAGGCGGAGGCCAGGGCACACGGCACCAGTATAGAAAAGGTCCATTTCCATGAGGTGGGAGCCGTGGACTCTATTGTGGATATTACGGCAGCGGCTGTCTGCCTCGATAACCTGCAGATTGACAAGGTCATTATTCCGGTGCTTTATGAGGGGAGCGGATCTGTCCGGTGCCAGCACGGTGTGATCCCGATCCCGGTGCCGGCGGTCACTGCCATCACATCCAGATATTCACTTCCTGTACACATGACAGATGTGCAGGGAGAACTGGTCACTCCGACCGGCGCCGCCATCGCAGCTGCCATCCGGACTTCTTCCCGGCTGCCGGAACGGTTTGTGATTGAGAAAACCGGGATCGGGGCCGGAAAGAGAGAGTATGAACGGCCGAGCCTGCTGCGGGCCATGCTGATCCGGGAGACAGAAAACAGCAGCGCCGGCGACTTTATATACAAGCTGGAGAGCAATATTGACGACTGTACCGGGGAAGCTCTGGGATACGTGATGGAGCAGCTGATGAAGGCAGGGGCAAGAGACGTCCATTATACCCCTGTCTTTATGAAAAAGAACAGACCGGCCTATCAGCTCAATGTCATCTGCAAGGAGGAAGACATAGAGAAGCTTGAGGAGATCATTTTCCGGGAAACGACGACCATCGGTATCCGCAGACAGAAGATGGAGCGAAGTGTGCTGAAACGGCAGGTGAAAACAGTCAGAACTTCTCTGGGAGAAGCCCGGGTAAAGGTATGCTTTATGGAAAACGGCATGAGAGTCTATCCGGAGTATGAGAGTGTCAGGGAACTGTGCAGAAAGAATGGGCTGTCTTTCCAGGAAACTTACCAAAAGATCGCAGAGGAATGCCATGGACAGATATGAGGAACACTGTGCAAATTTAAAAGAAGCAGTCAGAGGTTTTGTAAAGGAAGATGTGGCGCTTGCTTTTTCCGGGGGAGTGGACAGCAGCCTGCTCTTAAAGCTTCTATGCCTGGCAGCGGAGAAAACCGGGAAAAAGGTGGCGGCATTTACAATGGTGACAAAACTTCACCCGTCCGGGGATATAAAAATTGCAGAGAGAGTTGCCAGGGAAGCGGGAGCCGTTCATCAGGTCGTTCATGTAGATGAACTTTCCCATGCGGGGATCATAGATAATCCGGAGAACAGATGCTATCTGTGCAAGAAATATCTGTATACAGAACTGCTTAAATCGGCGGAATCGTTAGGGATACAGACTGTACTGGAAGGAACCAATGCGGATGACCTGCACGCCTACCGTCCCGGAATCCGGGCAGTAAAAGAGCTTGCAATTCTGAGTCCTCTTGTGCAGGCCGGGATGACCAAGGATGATATCCGCAGGATGGCATCGGAATATGGGATCTCCGTGGCAGAGCGCCCGGCAAGTCCTTGTCTTGCCACGAGATTTCCATATGGGGCCAGACTGTCCGGGGAGAAAATGAAAATGGCGGAGGAAGGGGAGAAGTATCTGAGGGCAATGGGCTTTTATAACGTCCGTGTCCGTATATACGGAGACATGGCGAGAATCGAAGTAGATGAGAAGGAGCTTCCCCGGCTGATCAAAAACAGAGAAGCTGCGGTAAAGCGGCTCAAGGAAATAGGTTTTACATATGTTACAGCGGATCTGGAGGGATTCCGGTCCGGCAGCATGGACACTCATTTGAAACAGAGAAAGGAGAAATAAGATATGCATATGGCAGATGCGCTTGTGGCCCCTGCGGTGGCAGGCACCATGTATGCCTGTTCTGCGGCGGCAGCAGGATGGGCGGTAAAAAAAGTACAGGAGGAGGACGACCCGAAAAAAGTTCCGCTGATGGGGGTTATGGGAGCCTTTGTGTTCGCAGGGCAGATGATCAATTTTACGATTCCGGGCACCGGTTCTTCCGGCCACCTGTGCGGAGGCATGCTCGTGTCGGCAGTACTGGGACCATTTGCAGGTTTCCTGACCATGATCGGGGTACTGCTGATCCAGTGCCTTCTTTTTGCGGACGGGGGACTTCTCGCACTTGGATGCAACATTTGGAACATGGCGTTTTATGGCTGTTTTATAGGAGCCGGGCTTCTCTGGAGGCGGATCATGAAAAACGGACCGGATAAAAAGAAGATTACATATGCATCCGTCATCGGATGTATCCTTACCTTACAGCTGGGAGCACTTTCCGTGACAGCAGAGACTCTTGCTTCGGGCATTACCGAGCTGCCGTTTGCAGTATTTGCGGCTGCCATGCAGCCGATCCATCTGGTCATCGGACTGGTGGAAGGGCTTATCACCGCTGCAGTGCTCTGTTTCTTGTACGAGGCCAGGCCGGAGCTTATCTGGACCGGGGACTCCGGGAAATCTGCGGCAGGCGCAAAGAAGCCGAAGCTCTCTTTCCGAAAAGTGCTGCTTGCGCTCACAGGAGCATTTATACTGATCGGAGGAGCATTATCTCTGGCGGCATCTGCAAACCCGGACGGGCTGGAATGGTCCATACAAAAAATAACAGGGTCCGCGGAGCTTGCGGCGTCCGGTCCGGTTCACGCTGCGGCGGGGAGGATCCAGAGTCTGACCTCCCTTCTGCCGGATTATTCTATCCCGGACCGGGAGACGATGCTTGGAACTTCTCTGTCCGGCATCTTCGGCGGACTGGCAGTCATCGTATTATGTATAGCCGTTTGTTATCTGTTCGGCCTGTTTAGAAAGAAAGGACGTCATGAGCAGAATCAATGAGGCAGTTCATGAAATACACCATCTGGATGCCATGGCTTCAAGAGAGGGGCGGATCAACAGGATTCATCCTCTGAGCAAGCTTCTCGTCACCGTCTGGTATATCACTTTTACCATGTCATTTCCTGTCTATGAACCGGGCGGAATCTTCGGCATGATCCTGTATCCCGCAGTAACTATGCGGGCAGGAGGCATCTCTGCGGTCAGAAGTATAAGAAAATTAAAGCCGGTTCTTCTGCTCGTCTGTGCAGTGGGGATTGCCAATCCGTTTTTTGACCGGGCCGTACTCTTCCGGGCCGGGCCTTTACCGGTAACCGGCGGCATGATCTCCATGGCCACACTGATGCTCAAAGGAGCATTTGCGGTGCTGGCATCTTACCTGCTGATCCTGACAACGTCTATGGAGAGCATTTGTTATGCTCTGCGTCTCCTGCATGTGCCGAAGATTATGGTGACCATGGTGCTTCTGATTTATCGGTATGTGATCGTGCTGCTGAAAGAAGCCGAACGGATCTCCCAGGCGTACTCCATGAGAGCGCCGGATCAGAAGGGAATCCATTACCGGGCATGGGGAACCTTACTGGGACAGCTGATGCTAAGAAGTATCGACCGGGCCCAGACGGTCTATGAGAGCATGCTGCTCCGGGGATTTGACGGAAGTTTCCGTCTGTCAAAGAAGCAGAAAATGGACAGAAGAAGTGCAGTGTACCTGGCAGGCTGGCTGGGTATCGTTGTTTTGCTGCGGTATGTTTCTGTTTTTAAACTTGCCGGAAGTCTGTTAGAATAGAATACGGAGGAAGTATGAACAAAATTGAAGTAAACGGCCTCACCTTTTCCTATGAAAAAAGAGCCTCATCAAGCAGAAAAAATGTGCTTTCCGGTTTAAATTTTACTGCTGAAGATGGAGAGAGCATCGGACTGATCGGGGCCAACGGAGCGGGGAAGTCTACACTGCTCAAACTCATGGTAGGGCTTCTGACAGACTATGAAGGAGAGCTCAGAATCGGAGGAATCCGGGCAGAGAAAGCGTCGCTGGCAGATATTCGGAAGAAGACGGGATATGTGTTTCAGGATTCAGACAGCCAGCTGTTTATGTCTACTGTGTATGAAGACGTGGCATTTGCTCCACGCAATTACGGACTCTCTGAGGAGGAAACAAGAGAGAGGACGCTGAGAGCACTGGAGAGTGTTCATATGGAGCAGATGAAAGACAGGCACATCTACCGGCTGTCCGGAGGAGAGAAAAAAAGGGCATCCATCGCATCGATCCTGTCCATGGAGCCGGAGGTGATCCTTATGGATGAGCCGTCGGCGGCTCTGGACCCCAAAAACAGGCGCAGCCTGATCCATGTCCTGAACGGACTTTCCGGGACTAAGATCATTGCGTCCCATGACCTGGATTTCATCTATGATACGTGTGAGAGGACAATCCTGATCGCAGACGGAAGACTTGCGGCAGACGGACCCACGGAGGAAATATTAAGGGATCAAACACTTCTGGAAGACAATGGGCTGGAGCTCCCGCTGTCATTTTCCAGGACTTTGGAATGAATGGAGGAAAGTATTTTGACCATCGCAGAAGTAAGTAAAAAGTATGACATAACTGCAGATACGCTGAGATATTATGAGAGGATCGGACTGATACCGGCTGTCCCGAGGAAGCCGAACGGCATTCGGGATTATGACCAGGCATCCTGCCAGTGGGTGGAATTGATGAAGTGCATGCGGAAAGCCGGGGTGCAGATCGAGGCACTGATTGAATATGTGGAGCTGTTTCGCCGGGGAGATGAGACCATTGACGCACGGAAAACAATTCTCATGGAACAGAGAAAACGTCTGGTCCGGAAAATGCAGGATATGCAGGAGACTCTGGAACGTCTGGATTATAAGATTGAGATGTATGAACGGGGAAAGATGTCAGCAGAATATCAGATGGACTGATATCCAGAGATATAGAGATTATTTCTTCCTGAGGAAGACGTATTTTGACAGAAGCCTTAAATTCTGAATTCTATTCTCCCTTCTCTTGTCCGAAGCAGGAAAATGCTTTCCGGAACTGGCCTAAAAGAAATGGAGACGGAGAGGCATTGCTGGGCCGTTCCATAATCGTATCCAGATTCCAGAAGTCAGGATAATCCGCGGCATCATCGGGATGGACTAACTGACGGGCAACAACTTGGGTCATCAAAGTGGATAAAGATCCCTCTTCTGGGGGAATAATATATTTGTCAGAAAGATGGAATAAAACTTTGAAGGAATCTTTTGTGAGATTCAGTTCAAATAATTCATTATAGGCAGAGAGATTCGTGAGATTATAAAACAGGTTTTTATTGCCCTTTTGGAAAGACCTGCTGAAGCTCCCTGTTGAAATGCACGATCCTGTAATGATCATCTATGATATAAATGCTCGTTTCCGAAGTAAAATTATTAGTATTCATATGTATATTCCTGTCAGGCCAATTTACTATATAGTATTTTTTGTGTAAATCAGTCAATCTCAAGAGAGGAAATAAAGAAAAAGAGAAAAATAAATTGACAAGACAGACAAAACTGAACTATAATGATCCAAAAAGCGTAGATTGAGAAAAGTAGCATAGATTATCGCTTACAGTGAGCAGGAGACAGTGGGAACCCTGCAGAGTGAATCCATGTGAAGAACACTCAGGAGCTGCAATCTGAACGTCCATAGGATCAGTAGGTGCGTCGCAGGCTGTGCGTTATTCAGCATACCAGAGAGGCTGTAAAAGCAGCAAATCAGGTGGTACCGCGGAACTTGTACAGTTGTCCGTCCTGAATGATTTTTTAGGATAGACGACTTTTTTTATTACAAAAAAGTCTAACATGATGAAAGAAAAAGGAGAAAAAAATGTCAGATATGTACCGCAGCAAGACTATGGATAAGATTTCTGAGAGCGATATCGGGTCCCAGTTAAAGATCGCCGGGTGGGTGGAAAATATCCGTGACCACGGCGGAGTGTCATTTATTGATTTAAGAGATATGTATGGCGTTATGCAGGTCGTGTTAAGAGACGGAAGTCTTTTAAATGAAGTGAGAAAAGAAGAATGCCTTTCCATCGAAGGGATCATTGAGCACAGGGACGAGGAGACTTATAATCCGAAGATTCCCACGGGAACGATCGAACTGGAAGCCCATAAGATTACAGTGCTCGGAAAGGTATATACCGACCTTCCGTTTGAAGTTTCAGGGTCCAAAGAGATCCGTGAGGATGTCCGTTTAAAATACCGGTATTTAGATTTGAGAAACCGCAAAGTAAAGGACAATATCAAATTCCGCTCCGAAGTCATCAGTTTCCTGAGAAGAAAGATGAATGATCTTGGATTTATGGAGATCCAGACACCGATCCTCTGCGCATCTTCACCGGAAGGGGCAAGGGACTATATTGTTCCGTCCAGAAAATATAAAGGGAAGTTTTATGCACTCCCTCAGGCTCCGCAGCAGTACAAACAGCTGCTGATGGTATCCGGCATCGACAAATACTATCAGGTTGCGCCTTGTTTCAGAGATGAAGATGCCCGCGCCGACCGTTCTCCGGGAGAATTTTACCAGCTGGACTTTGAGATGAGTTTTGCCACACAGGAAGATGTCTTTAAAATCGGTGAGGAAGTGCTGGCAGAGACCTTTAAGAAATTTGCACCGGAAGGGTCCGTTGTGACAGACACGCCATTCCCGGTTATCAGTTATAAGCAGGCGATGCTGGAATTTGGAACGGACAAACCGGATTTAAGGAATCCTCTCAGGATCGTGGACGTGACAGACTTTTTCCAGAGATGTACTTTCAAGCCGTTCCACGACAAGACAGTGAGGGCCGTGAAAGTCCACGCAAATCTCTCAAAAGGATTCCATGAAAAGCTCCTTAAATTTGCACAGTCCATCGGCATGGCAGGACTCGGATACCTGGAAGTAAAAGAAGATATGTCCTACAAGGGACCGATCGACAAATTTATTCCGGAAGATATGAAGAGCGAGCTTGCAAAGAAGGCACATCTTGAGGCAGGGGACGTAATCTTCTTTATCGCAGCAAGTGAAAAACTTGCCTGTCAGTTTGCGGGACAGATCAGGGACGAACTTGCCGCCCGCCTGGATCTCTGTGAGAAAAATGCGTACCGTTTTTGTTACATCAACGATTTTCCGATGTATGAGACAGACGAGGAGACAGGGCAGGTGACCTTTACACATAATCCATTCTCTATGCCTCAGGGAGGACTTGAAGCGCTGAATGAAAAAGATCCTCTGGATATTCTCGCATACCAGTACGATATCGTCTGCAATGGAGTGGAACTTTCTTCCGGTGCGGTGAGAAACCATGATCTGGATGTCATGGTTAAGGCATTTGAGATCGCAGGATATGATGAAGAGGCATTAAAAGAAAAATTCGGAGCGTTATATAATGCATTCCAGTTCGGTGCGCCTCCTCATGCTGGAATGGCCCCGGGAGTCGACCGAATGATCATGCTCCTCAGAAATGAAGAAAACATCCGCGAAGTGATCGCCTTCCCTATGAGCGGAACTGCACAGGATTTGATGTGCGGTGCGCCGGGAGAAGTATCGGAGCTTCAGCTCAGGGAAACACACATCAAGGTAAGGGATTAACTGTTAAAAAAGCCGTACATTCAGAAATGAATGTGCGGCTTTCTGCATATATATGGTAAATAATAAAGTTTGTACAGGGGGAAGGCCTTTTGGGTACGCTTCTTCAGATTATTTTTATCAACCTTGTCGTGTCTCTGGACAATATTGGCGTCATCGCCATGGCAACCAGGGGGCTTTCAAAGCGCCGTGCCAAAGCGGCCAGAGATCTGGGCGTCTGGCTGTCTATCCTTCTTAAGATGATCTTTGTGGGGATCATCGGATTTTTGTTCAGGATTCCATGGCTTCACATCAGGATACTGGGAGGTGTGATGCTTTTGTATGTCACTTTCACGATGATGAAGGAAAGCGGAACGGGAAGTGAAAAGCGTGAACAGACAGAACAGAAGGATAACTTTTGGTTTGCCATCATTTCCATTGTGGCAGTAGATGTGAGCATGAGTTTTGACAACGTACTGGCTATACTCGGGGTCGTGTCTGCGGACGGCGGCGGTCTGCATATGAGAGAATTTCTGCTGATCTTCGGCGGTCTGGCATTTTGTGTGCCGCTGCTTTTGTGGTTCAGCGGAACCATCGCAGAGTGGATGGAAGAGTTTCCAGTCTTAAATGATATCTGCTCCGGATACCTTGTCTACACTGCAGTCAAAATGATGATGGAAGATGAGTTCGTATCTCTTTTCCTTCAGGAGATTAATTTTTCCATCGCAGCTCCGTGTGCGGCATTGGCCGGTATTCTTGTGGCCTGTTTTAAAGTCTATTCAGAGGGGAGGGATTTTAAATATCACAGCGGAAAGATCATCGTGGCCTGTGTCACGGCTCTTTCCTGCTATGCAGTCATGGACATGGCAGTGCTCTCTTACCTGAGCACCGGGCCGTCTCCGAAGGGATACCAGCTGAGTCTGGAAGCCCTCTACGGTTTTCTGCCAAAAGGGATCAACGCGGTCCATCTCACCTCCATGTCCTCGGGTGTACTGGAACTGTGCGTGGCCGTCTATACGGCAGATGTGATGAGGCGGAGGGAGCTGTCCTCATTCTTCTGGAGATACATAAAAGTAGAAAATACGATGGCAAGACTTCTGCTGTTTCAGACGGCCCTCTATGTCATAGGGCTGACGCTTAACTTTGGGCTGGGAAAACCGGATGTGTGGATGTTCATCTCCGAACTGCTCTTTGAATTCCTGTTGATGAGTGTCTATGCAGCGGTCTTTGGGCTCCTGTGTTTTTCCTTTAAAAGCGGGGGATTGGGACTGGGGATGAGCCTTTTGTTCCTCCTGCTGGAAGCGGTCATATCCTCTGTGCTGATGCTCGACGAGACCAGCGTGCTGGCGGGAATGTTCCCGAATTATTATCTGGAAAACATGGAAAGCCATATGCACGATATGATCTTTATCATGCGAGGGATCTTTATGTCGGCGATCTATATATTGCCTGTGCTGATGATTGGGGAGAGAAAAAATAACAGACATTTCAGGTGTTTTTAAAAGAGTGAGGAATTGCAGTAATAAAGTTGTTATCACGGTTTTGACTTGCGGAAGGTATTTCAGATTATATCTCGTATGAGTCATTGATTCTCCTTTTCAATCCATAAACGCAGATTTCCAAATGACTATGCCGCCTTTTCAGAGGCAGAAAGGTGTGCTGCCGCGTAGCGTTCACAATGCTCTTGAAAGGTTTCCCGATAAAAGCTACGTTCAAAAGAGCGATCGACATCCAGGTAAAGTCAGAACCGACATCAGGACCGACAGAAAGGTAAGGGATGCTGTCAAGCATCTGAAAAACTTGTTTGTATTTCATAAGTTTATCCTTTCTGGCAGGCATCCATTTCCAAAAGGTGGATACACAACCTGGCGGCTTAATCCCCCTCTATTATAAATATAAAAAATGCCTACCCTGTCGACCAAACGGGGTAAGCGTATCTAGCTGCGGGGGTTATCCCGCCGTAATCTCCCCGCAGATAAGCTGGAAGCTTTCAGTTACCATTCCCAGGTAGTCTTCATCAACCAGGACAACTAACGTATCGCCGGAGTGTACCACAGTGCTTCCTTTGGCGATAATCTCTTCTTTGCCCCGGCTGATGGTGACGATCAGGCAGTGTTCCGGCCAGGCCACATCTTTGATTTTTTTTCCCACAGCAAGACAGGTTGTTCCGGCAACAAAGCTTGAGAGCACTTTTCCCTCTGCGGCATCCGTTGTTTTTAATCCCTTCTTTGCAAGGATGCGGCCCAGAAGACTTTCGTAGATTGGCTCACTTTTCAGAAGATGGGCAATCACATAGGCAGTCAGTGATACAACGGCCAGGGAAAGAAAATGTTCAAAAGTACCTGTCATTTCCGCAATCAGAATGACGCCGGTGATCGGGGCTCTGACGATGGCAGTGAAAAATCCGGCCATAGCAAGGATAATAAAGTTAATGATGTAATCCTGACTGATGCCTGTAAGTCCTGTGACAGAGGTTCCATAAATAGAACCGATGTATGCGCCAAGTATCAGGAGAGGGAAGAAGATGCCTCCCGGTGCTCCGGAGCCAAAGCTGACAGCCGAAAACAGAAACTTGACAAGGAGCAGAAGCACCATAGTTCCGATCAAAAGATGTCCGGTCTCCAGGCGTTCGATCATGGCATGGCCTCCTGCGAGTACAGAAGGAAGGCAGTAGCACAGCACACCCGATACGAGGAACGGGATTACGGTCCTGTACTCCGGTTTCAGGAAGGAGAGTTTTTTGTAAACATCCTGTCCTTTCAGCATGACACGGTTATATATGGCCCCGGCAGCACCAAGGATGATCCCCAGCAGGATCAGCAGGCCGTAATATTTAAGCGGAAGGGCCGACTTCAGCCTGAATTCAAACACCGGAGATAATCCGAATACATTTTTAGAAATAAAATCCGAGGTCAGGGCACCGGCAGTGACACAGACCAGCATGGAACTGTTAAAGTTCTTCTGAATTTCTTCCAGAGCAAACATAATGCCTGCCAGAGGTGCGTTAAAAGCAGCGGCCAGACCCGCGCCGGAACCGCACACTTCCATGATCCTTTCCTTTGTCTTGCTCTTTCGTGTGATCTTTGCAAGCCCTTTGGCGGCCATGGCGCCCAGTTGGACAGAGGGGCCTTCACGTCCAAGAGACAGACCGCCAAGGATCGAGAGTGTGCCGCCTGTGATCTTTGTGATCAGTACGCTGATCCAGTTCTGGCTTATGTATCCTGTCATCTCCCCCTGTACCTGGGGGATACCGCTTCCGGAGCACATTTCATCCCAGCTGACCAGTCTGCCTACGATCAGGCCGAGGACTACCAGGACGGCAAACCAGCCTGCGATATAGAAGGCATTTCCTTTTGTAAAGTCTATAATGCGGAACAACAGAGATTCCGCGTGATTTAATAAAATACGGTAGATGACGGCAATACAGCCGGCAACTATCCCCACCATGAGTCCGTCGAATACGATAGAGACGGACAGAGAGTGGGGATTTTCAATTTTTGAAGTTTTCATATGCGACAATCCTCCTTTGTCAAGATTATTTTATCACAAGATGTGCCAAAGAAAAAGGAATCTGCGCATTTCTCAAGTTTGCAAAACAGGGCCTTATAGTTTATAATACACACGTATATTATATAGAAATTTAAGCAACAGATTGGAGAACAGAGTATGCCACCGATTACAAATGACTGGGCTGAGCATCTGAAAGAAGAATACAAAAAGCCGTATTATAAAAAGCTGTATCAGACAGTGACGGCTGAGTACGCACAAAAGAACATCTTTCCGCCGGCGGATGATATTTTTAACGCGTTCCACCTGACGCCTTTGAGCAAGGTAAAGGTGGTGATCTTAGGCCAGGACCCATACCACAATGTAGGACAGGCCCACGGGCTGTCTTTTTCTGTGAAGCCGGGAGTACAGACACCGCCGTCCCTGGTCAACATTTACCAGGAACTGCACGATGATTTGGGCTGCTACATACCGAACAACGGATATCTGACCAAATGGGCTGAGCAGGGTGTCCTGCTTTTAAATACTGTTCTGACCGTCCAGGCGCACAAGGCGAATTCCCACAAAGATATCGGATGGGAAGAGTTTACGGACGCTGCGATCCGCATATTAAACGAGCAGGACCGCCCGATCGTCTATCTTCTATGGGGAAGAAATGCCCAGAATAAAAAATGGATGCTTACCAACCCGAAACAGCTGGTGCTTGAAGCCCCTCACCCGAGTCCTTTTTCTGCGTCCAGAGGGTTTTTCGGATGCCGTCATTTCAGCAGGACCAACGAGTTTCTGAAAGAACACGGCATTGAGCCGGTGGACTGGCAGATTGAGAATATATAGGAGCGAAGCATGAATAAAATTGTATTTTTAGACATTGACGGCACTTTGTACTGTGACGGGATCGGTATTCCGGAGTCTGCTCAGAGGGCCGTGGCTGAGCTGATAGACAAAGGGTGTAAAGTGATGCTCTGTACCGGAAGAGCTTACGGCATGGTACCGGAATCCTATATGGAACTGGGTTTTCACGGCATGATCGCGGCGGCAGGAGCCCATGTGATCTGTGAAGGCAGAGAGCTGTGCAATGATCAGGTTTCCGGTGAGAACCTGCGAAAGGTCATTGATTACGGACAAAAACATGGGATCGGGATCGTTTTAGAAGGCGTGAAAGGGAGCTATTATGACCCGGAAAATCAGGACGGTTTTTATCTGAAAGTGGTGGAAAGGCTGAGAGAGACCACGACCCCTTATATATATCCGCTGTCCCAGGCAGAGGCAGTGAACAAATGGACATACCATCACATGGACTTTGCGCAGAAGGAATATGTGGAGGAGATGACCGGGGGAACTATGAGCGGTATCATACATAAAGAAGTGAATTCCGTAGAGTTTATCCCTTCAGGGGTCAATAAAGCCACCGGCATCAGGATGGTGCTGGATCATTTTGGGATCGGCCGGAAAGACAGCTATGCATTTGGAGACAGCGCCAATGACATTGAGATGTTAAATTATGTACAATACGGGGTTGCCATGGGAAATGCAGTCCCTGAACTGCTGGAACAGGCCGAATACAAAACGGAGCCTGCAGACCGGGACGGCCTGGCACTGGGACTGAAACGCCTGGGGCTGATCGGGTAGGAGCTGCCTATGAAAAAAGTTCTGAAAGCATTTGCATCAATCCTTCTGCTGGTACTGGTCTTTATGCTGCCGAATATGGTGTCATCGATCCAGAGCCGCATCCACCAGAAGGAACAAAAGAAGATTGTCACAGAGGTAAAAAAGACCCACAAAGACCTGTTTGAGACCAAGTACGGTTACCAGAGCCTTTCAAAAGAGGGCAAAAGGGTTTACAGCCTCATGTACTATGGGATTTTCAACAGAAAAAAGGAGATCGAGATTGAGCAGGTTACTACAAAGCGGATGGAGGATATTTTAAAGCAGATGGAATCCGACTGCCCTGAACTGTTCTGGTTCGATTTTACCGGAAATATCAAATGGAAGACATCGGGAACGAAGAAAAACGTCGTGTTCCTGCCCCATTATATTTTTACGGAAAAGCAGACCAGACAGTACGATAAGAAATTGAAGAAAAATCTTGCCGTGTATCTTTCCTATGCAGACAAAAAAGAGACGGAATATGAGAAGGTCTATACTGTTTATGAGCATCTGACCAGGAGGATCTCCTACCGGGAGGGCAGCAGATATAATCAAAACCTGATCAGCGGCATGGTCAATGAAGAGACTGTCTGTACAGGATATGCCAAGAGTCTTCAGTATATTTACCAGAAGATGGGCATCCCGTGCCGGATGGTGTACGGAAGGGCCAACGGACAGAATCATGCGTGGAATCTGGTACAGATCGAAGGAACCGACTGTTATGTGGACCCCACCTGGGGAAGCAATAATCAGAAGATGTCCAAGGGGTTTTTCGGGATGACTGAGGAGGAACTTCTGAGGGGACACACTCTGGATCAGGGACTCAAGGTGCCCAAATGCAGTTCAAAGAAGAACAATTATTATGTGAGGCAGAATCATTACTACAGGCAGTTTGAATTGGGGAAGATCTATAACCAGCTCTGTGAACAGAAAAATCAGGGGCAGATCAGTTTTCAGATGGGCAGCCGGAAAGAATATGAGAAGGCCTGCCGGCAGCTGATCACCGACAGAAAGATTTTTGATCTGCTGAGAAGAGTGCCCGGATTCGGGGCAAAAAAGATGGAAGTGACTTATTATACAGACCGCCAGCTATACATTATGACAATTAATTTCAAATAAGAATTATGAGGAAAAACATATGAAGAAATATGTAAAACGATTACTGGTAATGCTTACAGCAACTGTACTGGTGACAGCAGGGACCGTGCCGGCAAAGGCGGCAGAGAGAGGACTTGCCACAAAGGAAGACACAAATGCAGAGAAGCCGTCGATCAACGGAGTCTGCGGAATATTGATGGATGCCAAGACCGGGAAGATCCTCTATGCAAAAAACATTGACAAGAAAAGCTATCCGGCCAGCATCACCAAGATCCTGACGACTTTGGTGGCGATAGAGAACAATGATGATCTGTACTCCACAGTCAAATTCTCCAGACATGCTGTAAACAGCATTGAGCCTGGAAGCACTCACATCGGCATTAAGACCGGCGAGGAGATTCCGCTCATCGACGTCCTGTACGGGATCATGCTGGAATCCGCAAATGAAGCCTGCAATGGTGTCGCGGAGCATACAAGCGGCAGCATCGAAAAATTTGCGGGCCTGATGAATAAAAAAGCGAAAGAAATCGGCTGCAAAGGGTCTCATTTTATGAATCCCAACGGCCTTCACAATGATAAGCATTATGTGACGGCGAGGGATATGGCGTTGATCACGAAAGCGGCTCTTCAAAATCCGATGTTCCGCAAGATCGCATGTTCTTCTCATTATTTTATGTCCGGAACCAACAAGGAGAAAAAGGGCAGAGAGTTATGGAATCACCACAAGATGGTAAAACAGACGATGTTCTTATACAAAGGCGTGGAGGGCGGAAAGACCGGTTATACGACAAGAGCCGGCGGTACTCTCGTAACTTTTGCAAAGCGCGGGGATACGGAACTGATCTCCGTGATCCTGCGGGGAAACGGATATGAATTGTACAGGGATACGATCAAACTGTTTGATTATGGTTTTAAGAATTATAAATCCGTGGCGCCTTTTGCGGGATTAAACTGCGACCTTTCAGAGAGCCGGGAAAATCCGGTCACTCAGATGGCATGTAAACTTTCTCCGTACCAGCTTCCGCTGGGCGGCAGCTTAAGTGACTTTTCTGTGCTGCTGACCAAGGACCAGGATTCTGCTGAGCTGAAAGTATATACCGAGAACAATAAAATTTATGCCTCTTATGGAGATGAAGATCTGGGATCAACCAAGATCAGTTATTAAAAAATTTTCAATGCCGGAAAAGCCCTTTATAAAGATTTTTCCGGCATTATTTTAAATCCGTTCAACACTTTTGTAAACGATAGGGCTGTCATATCGAAAAGTTCTCTTTCCGTTTACTTTCATAATTTCAGAAACTTCTAAATATTCTTCTGAAAAGCGTTCAAATAAAGTGAATTTCAGCACAGGGGAAAACATGCTTTCTGAGGGTTTCAGATCCCTGAAATCAATACCGGTTAAATTTTCGTAGGTAAATGTGTCTTTTTTTAATTCACCGGGAGTTTCGTATGAAGTCAGATTCCTGATTTTATCATTGCAGACCGTATTTTCGTGTTCAGCAAAAGGGAATTCAATTCCGTTCTTTTTCATCTTTTCATATTGTTCAGAGTTTTGAAAGTGTTCTGGTCAGATGGCCCGCATCCAGCTTCAAGGCAAGGGATATTTCTTTGGGCGAACATGTTTCTTTCTTGCCGACAAAAATAAGAATGAACAGCTGTCCGTAAGTTACATTGATCTCTGCAAGTTTTTCCGTACAATACTGCGTAAATTGTTTACGGAGAACTGACACATAAAAGGCAAAAGATTCGGTCATTAATGATTACCTCCATATATTTGACTAAGTCAAATAATATATAATAAAAAAACTGCCCCCAACCGTTAGATTTTTGATCTGACTTTTGGGGGCCGGCTCATCAAGCAATATGTTTTTATATATGGGATTACTGGGGATCTTGTCTCTGCACAAGAATATTTAATGCCTCCGGAACGATAGAAATCTTTACCGGGAGTCCCTCGCTCAGGATCTCACCGTCATAGTCAATGGCGATCTCACTGTCTGTGGATGCCTGTTCGATAAAGATCTCTTTCGTCTGAAAATACTCGATGGACGGGTGATTTTGGTGGCTGCCCTGGAGCCATTTTACTATCAGATCAGGAGTCGTTAAAAATTCGATCTTTTTGAGGATCAAGACGTCCAGATAGCCGTCTGATACAGAAGCCAGCGGTGCGGCGGTCGGGAAACCTCCCACACTTTTTGAGTTGGCTACTAAAAAGACCATGGTCTCCGTGGTTTCTGAAAATTCGCTGCTGGTGTACTTTAATACCATATTTTTGGAAAACTGCTTCGGCAGTTCTTTGATGCCTTCCAGGTAATATGCCATCTTCCCGAGGACTGCTTTTTTGTCTTTCGGAACTTTATAAGCAATATCGGTGAGCAGGCCGCCGGCCAGGACATTGATAAAATATTCATCGTTGACCTTACCGATATCCACTTTTTTTGTCTGGAAATTCTTTATCATACCACAGAACTCTTTGGCTGTCTGAGGCAGGTTCATATAAGTGGCAAAGTCATTGACAGTTCCTGCGGAGATGATAGCCAGGGGGATATTACTCTGGCTGACCACTAGTCCGTTGGACACTTCGTTTAAGGTACCGTCACCACCCACAGAGACAACATAGTCGTATTCTCCGGGCTTTAAGGCTGCCGCCCGGTGCTTTGCATCATCTTTTTTCTTTGTATAAAAAACATCAATGTGTGGAGTGATTTGTTTTAAGATCAAAGTCGACATGATTTCCTGCAGTGTAGCTTCAACATTTTGTTTCCCCGAAGAGGGATTGATGATAAATAAGGCTTTCATGAGATCCTCCTTGTTGTATTCCATTCCCCGCAATTATGTACGGAAGATTATTTTACTTAGAGTTTACCATAGAAAGGCCGGGGTCGCAATGTTCAAAAAAGTTGACATTACAATGAGTACCTCTTGTATTTCTAAATAAACTATTTATTGTGAGAATGAACCAAGGCGAAAGGATAAGGAGAGATGAGGGACGAAAACTTCTGTAAAAATCTTTGTTCATATGTGGAGAAGGCAAAGCAGGGAGATGAGACAGCGTATGAACATCTGAACCGGCAGCCCGGGCATCGGTTCTTCCTGCCTGAAAGTGATCCTGACCTGAAATCATAAGGTGACATTTGATACTGACGGAGGGAAAGAGATTCCTGAGGAACAGACGGTGAAAGACTTCATCCGTGACTTTGAGAGATGCTGCGGTGAGAGGAAGACCGTGTTGGATTTTTAGAAAAAAAGAGATGTCAGCCGTTAGCATGAAGGGCTCTGGAATTGTACCAGAGTCCTTTTTGTGATTTTAACCACTTTAATAAAAATATGTGCATTTTGTCTTGACAAAGAGGGTTTAGGTGGATATAATAAACCTACAGAGAACATAATCACACTTATATGAAAGTATGAACACAAAGGTGTATAAAACAAAAACAGGAGGATATTATTTTGAAGGTTTACAGACAGGAAAAGCTCAACAAAGATCTGCCGGGGATCATTTTGCTGAGCCACGGACCGTTTGCAGTCTCACTGGTAGAAACTGCACAGATGATTTTCGGAGACAGTGAAAACATCGCAGCCTTTTCTCTGGAAGCGGGAGATGATATTGACAAGTACAGAGAAGATTTTGCGGAAATGATTGAAGCATTTCCGGAGGGAAGCCTGATTATGGTTGACTTGTTCGGCGGAACACCGTGCAACCAGGTCATGAGATACATTCAGGAGACAGGAAAGGCACTGGAAGTTGCGGCAGGGATGAATTTACCTATGCTGATCAATGCAGTAATGTCCAGGGAAGAACTCAAAGGAAAAGAATTCAGCATGGACACTGTGGAAAATGGAAAAAAAGGAATCTTCAGAATCGATGTGGAAGGATTTCTTAATGATGACGATGATGAGTAAACAACCATAAATATAAAAAAGGAGAGAGCGTATGGCAAAGAAATTAGCAGTAAGAGTGGACGATCGGTTAATTCACGGGCAGGTGGTAACGCAGTGGGTCAATGTCTTTAAAGCGCAGCACATCGTGGTCATAGACAACAATGTGGCGAAAGACAAGATGCAGAAAAGCGTATTAAAGTTCGCAGCGCCGCCGGATATCAAAGTCAGTATTTTCTCTGTGGACAAAGCAGTGGAAGCATGGGAGAAAAATCAGTTCGGGACGAAAAATGTGTTCGTACTTTTCAGGGATGTAAATCAGATCGCCGAACTCCAGGAAAAAGGGGTGTCCTTTGAAGAGATAACCATCGGACAGATGGCGATCATCAATGACAGAAAGCAGATTTATAAACAGGTAGGTTTGTCAGAGAGTGAGGCACAGACTTTAATGGATATTGAAAAGACCGGAGTGAAGTTATATTTCCAGATGCAGCCTACAGACAAAAAAGAGTCGTTGGAGATCATGAAGAAAACATTTCCTGATCTGCACTAATTTATTTACATAGGAGGAGAGAAACTATGACGATTACAATTTTACAGGCTGTTCTGCTTGGTTTATTCTGCGGGATAGCAAAATGCTGTGTTCCTTATACAGCCGGCGCTTTCATGTTCAATACCGTCATTTTTAACGCGGTGGTTGTCGGAGCCGTGCTCGGAGACATGCCGCAGGCGATGATTATAGGAGCATCACTGCAGCTGATTTACCTGGGAGTCATCTCAGCGGGCGGAAATCAGCCGTCAGATCCTTGTCTGGCCGCTTATATAGCAATTCCGGTTGCTATGGCTTCCGGGCTGAACACTACAGCAGCAGTTGCCTTGGCAGTGCCGGTTGGACTTCTGGGAGCACAGATTACAAATCTGATCTATTTAATGGCCGGATTTTTTGCCCAGAAAGGCGATACATTCGTAGAAAAGGGCAATGCGGCAGGGATGACCAGATGGTCGGTTATATACTGTGCCATCGCAAGAATTATCTGCTTTGGTGTCCCGGTTGCTATCGCGTTATATTTCGGAAGCGGTGCTCTTCAGGGTGTGCTGGATAACATACCTGCAGCAGTGACAAATGGCTTATCTGCAATGGGAGCCTGTCTTCCGGCCGTTGGTTTTGCCATCATTGCGAACCTGATTTCAAAACCAAAATATATTCCGTTTTTCTTTGCAGGCTTTTTCCTGATCCAGTATACGAAGATCGGAACCATTCCCCTGCTGATGGTGGGAGGATTCCTGACATTCCTTTACATCACATTTAAATCCAACGAGTTCCAGGGGGAGACAGACGAGGATGATGACGACGAAGATGAGGAAGAAGAACCGGCAGAGAAGCTGCTGAGCAAAAAAGATATTCTGAAATCCTGGGTGATCTGGTGGTTCAGCGCAGAGACCTGCCACAGCTTCGAGAGAATGCAGGCACCAAGCTTTTGTACCTCTTTAGTGCCGGCACTGAAAAAGTTCTATCCCGGAGAGGAAAACAAACCGCGCTATATTGAGGCATTAAAAAGAAATATGACATTCTTTAACACAGAAGCACACTGGGGTGGAGGACCGATCCTCGGACTTACCTTAGCGCTGGAAGAAAAGAAGTCACGCAATTACGAAGCGATTCCGGGAGAAGTTATTATGAATCTGAAAACCGGTTTAATGGGACCGCTGGCAGGTATCGGTGATACGATTTCATGGTCAACCCTGATGTACCTTCTGATCGGTTTATTCCTTCCGCTTGCCAAGAAAGGAAATCCATTGGGCGGCATCGGGCCAATTGTACTGCTGACCGTGATCTGCTTTGGAATCGGATATTTTTTGACACAGAAATGCTATACTTTCGGATACTCTTTTGCAGAAAATATGCTGAAGTCAGGCTTAGTCAACAAGATCATTGCAGGAGCAAGTATTTTAGGACTGTTTATGATGGGAGGGCTTGCCTCTACCTATGTGACAGTATCCACACCGATTAAATTTGCCACAAGCGCATACACTACGACACTCCAGTCCATTTTTGACTCTATCGTACCGGGACTGCTTCCGCTGATCGTTGTGCTCTGTGTATGGGGATATCTTTCAAAAGTAAAAAGAAATTATTTTGCGGCCACTTTGGGAGTTACAATAGTCTCTTTAGTATTGGGATGCTTGGGAGTTATTATTTAATTGAGCTGATTCTTTCGATTGACGTGTCCTCCCGGAGTTATGTATACTAGAAATATAGATTGAAAACAGAAAGGCGTGGGCAAATTGAGAGAAGAAAGATTCATCATCAAAGTAGTAGAAATGCACTATAAACAGGGAATGTCACAGCTGGAGATAGGGAAAAAGCTGAATGTCTCGAGGACGACCATCTCGAGGACCCTGGCTCAGGCCAGAAAAGAAGGATACGTGCAGATTAAAATCAATTATCCGGACGGGGCCATGACAAGTACAGAGACAATCCTGGAAGAAAAGTTTCATTTAAAAGAGGCAGTGATCGCCTGTGTAAAAGATGGTGAAGAACTCAGCGAAGAAATTGCCTTTTATGCGTCAGACTATATACTGAGAACGCTGAAGAACCATATGACTCTGGCCCTCACAAGAGGGGTGACCCTGCAGAAGACGGTGGAGTGTCTGGCCAAGGACGTGAGACTGAGGTTCCTCAAAGTGGATGACGTCAACGTAGTGCCGCTGATGGCGACGACCAATATTCCGCCCACGGCAGAAAAAGCATACCGCCTGGCCTATTCTAATTACCTGATCGATGAAGTGGCAAGGATCATCAACGGCAACGGTTATCAGCTGCTGGCGCCGCAGTATGTGACCTCCTCGGAAGTAAAAGAACATTTTCTGAATGAAGACAGTGTAAAAGAAGTCATGGATCTGGCCAGATCCGCAGATGTGGCAGTGATGGGAATTGGAACCATCAGCCAGAATTCGGCTATCATCAATGCAGAGATCATTCCGGTGGAAGAGTTTGATCGAATGCAGGAAAAGGGCGGAACAGGAGAGATTCTCTCACATGTTGTCAATGAGAACGGAGAACTCATCGAAGATGATTTTGAAGGAAGGCTGATCAGTTTAAGCCTGGATGACCTGAAGAAAATACCGATCCGTGTCGGCGTCGCTTACGGCATGGAGAAAAAGGATGCGATCTTAAGCGTCCTGAAAGGCCGGCTGATCAATGTGCTCATCACAGATGACGAAGTGGCAGAGTATCTGGCAAAAGTAGAATTATAATCATAAAATCCCAAAGAAGCATGTTCTTTGGGATTTTTTCTTTTGATATAGAAAGGCAGAAAAATGGAGATTTGTATTAAAGAAAAGTTAGAAGAGAAAACACCTCATGCATTTGAGAAGAAAGTCCTGGACAGGGAGATGGCAAAAGGGGAGCCGAGGGTCGGCATGTTCTATCAGAAAAACCAGGTTCCGTCGGAGGATCTGGATCTGGCCCTTCTGCGGACAGAGATGAAACGGGAAGGAGAGGATATTACCACAAGTGAAATCCAGGAGCTCTCTAAGATTATTAAAATAAAAGATCATATGATCAATATCCATATATACAGGGGAAAGGACACCGGAAAGAAAAAGAATGCGGTGCTGTTCATCCATGGGGGTGCATTTTTTGGCGGGGATGTAAAGACAAAAGGTAACCAGTGCCGGTATCTGGCAGAACAGGCAGATGCAGTGGTGATCTCACCGGAATACCGTCTGGCCCCGGAGACTCCATTTCCGGGAGCGGTAGATGATGTGATGGGGACTTTAGACTGGATTACAGAACATGCGGAAAAACTGAAGATCGATGAGGATAAGATTGCAGTCATGGGAGAGAGTGCAGGCGGCACTCTGGCTGCCAACTGCTGTCTTATGGATCAAAAAGAGAGAATCAAGCTGGCGGTTTATATTTATGGAGCCCTTGATCTGACTCCGGCAGAGAGGACACCGTATCACTGGGACTATTCTTTATATGACATGTATGAGGGGCAGAAGGATTATATTATGAACCGTCTGTTCCGTTTTAAAGAATTGACAGATTACATGGAAGACCTGTATGTGCAGAATGGATACTCCACAATGGACGGGGAGGTGTCTCCGCTCTACGCAGAAGATTTATCGAAAATGCCTAAGACTTTGATGGTTGAGGCAGAATTTGACTACTTTAAAATATGCAATGACGAATTTGTAAAGCGGCTCACTGAGGCGGGGATAAATACGGAGGTGATCCTGTATGAGGGCCTGGATCACGGATTTTTTGACCGGATCGGCTCACTTTTCCAGGCGGAAGACTGTATCCGGGAGATCGCCGAAAGAGTAAAAAGATTGTAGAAAAAGGAAATCTCCAATCCGTATCCGGGCACTGTGAATCTGGGATGATTGCAGTTTTAAAATAATTGTGGTAGGATTTGAAGAGAAAAATAAAATAAACTGGTGTGCCCGGATGAAATCCTGTTTGCAGGAGAAAACAGAACGGAAGACTGCCGGAAGCGGACATATGCCTGAGGGCTGTGTCTGCTTTTGGCAGTCGTTTTTTATTTAAGGAGGTTTTAAAATGTATGTAATGGTTGATCATTATGATTCCTATGTATATAATCTGGTGAGGGAATTTCAGATTCTGGGAGCAGAAATAAAACCGGTAAGGAGTGACTGCGCAGATTTTGAATCTCTGGAGCGGCTGCACGGGCAGAAGAAACTTCAGGGGCTGATCCTTTCTCCCGGTCCCGGAAGTCCCGGGGACTGTGTAAAATCCGTGGAGCTGGTGAGGAGGTTTACAGGCAGGGTTCCGATCCTCGGAGTATGTTTAGGGCATCAGATCATCTGTCATGCTTTCGGCTGCTGCATCATCAAAGGGTCAAGACCTATGCATGGGAAACTGACGCCTGTAAGGCACAGACAGGAGGAACTGTTCACAGGGCTTCCTCAGGATTTTCTTGTGACCAGATATCACTCTCTGACCGCGGACAAAGCAAGCCTTCCAGAGGCACTCAGGATAGACGCTGTCTCCCCGGACCGGGAGGTGATGGCGGTCAGCCACAGGTCAGAGCCGGTCTGGGGTGTTCAGTTTCACCCGGAAGCGGTACTTACGGAATATGGACTGGAACTGCTTGCAAATTATATGAGGCTGTGTGAGAGGTGGAAAGCATGAAGACAAAAGTAAAAAAGCTTAATTTTTATAAAGAGCCGGAAGAGGCTTTTTATCCGTACAGGAACGAAAAGTATGCCGTGTTTCTTGACTCTTCCATGAAGAATGAACAGGGCAGATATTCTGTCATCGCCCTGGAACCTTATCTTATTCTGGAGGAGGAAAATGGAGTGTGCAAAATAAACGAAGACATTTCCGGCGATCCTGTCGAGAAAGTTCTGGATCATTATCTGAAATTATATAAAGAAGAAAATATCACAGGACTGCCTGTGGTTTCCGGGGCATTTGGGTATTTGTCTTACGACTTCGGAAGGAAATTTGAGAAGATCCCGTCCAGACATGCAAAGACTTTAAAAATTCCGGATGCTGTGTTCGCTTTTTATGACCGTCTCATCATAGCGGACCAGAAAGAGAGAAGGCTTTATCTGGCCTCAAGAGAGGAACTCACCGGCGCCGCTGAAGCTTTTCAGGAGATGGAAGAGACACTGCTGAAAAATGCGGCCCCGGAGGTTTTGCAAAAACAGGAGGGGAGAACGCAGTTTTTTCCGGATTTCAGGAAGGAAGAGTATGAGAGAGCCGTGGAACAGATGATTACCTATATTGAAGAAGGGGATATTTATATTGCCAACATGACACAGCAGCTTTCAATCCCGGGAAAAGGAAGGTGTTATGATGTATTCCGATACCTGCGCACCTGCAATCCGTCTCCGTTTGGCGCCTATATGAATTATGGGGAATTCCAGGTGATCTGTGCATCGCCGGAGCGTTTTCTGAAAATACAAGACGGCACCGCTGTGACGAGGCCAATCAAGGGAACCAGAAGAAGGGGTGAAACCGAAGAGGAAGATGCAATGCTGAGAAGGCAGCTTTCAGAGTCGGAAAAAGACAGAAGCGAACTGCTGATGATCGTGGATCTGGAACGGAATGACTTAAACCGTGTGTGTACGCCCGGCAGTGTCCGGGTGCCGGAACATTGTGTGCCGGAGGAGTATGCCACCGTGTTTCATTTAGTCAGCACCGTGACAGGGAAACTGGAAGACCATATGTCTGTGGACAGGCTGATAAAAGCCATGTTTCCGGGGGGATCGGTAACCGGGGCTCCGAAGATCCGGGCGATGGAGATCATTGACCGGCTGGAGCGGAGCAGAAGGGGACTCTATACCGGTTCCATCGGATATTTCTCGCTGAACGGGGACTGTGACTTCAATATTGTGATCCGCACAGCAGTTTATAAGGACGGAAGATACCATCTGGGCGTGGGCGGCGGCATCACATGGGAATCAGACCCGGAGTTTGAATACGAGGAAATGATGCAGAAAGCAAAAGCGGTGCTGGAAGCCATCGCGGCAGGAGAGAGGAGACAGGAATCATGAGATTGCAGCCGGATGAAGGATATTATTTTGGAATCGGGGCTTTTGAGACAATGGCTCTGGAAGACGGAGTCCCGGTGTTTTTTGATCGGCATATGGAAAGGCTTGAGGGAGCTGCAAAATATTTCGGAATACCTTTTCAAAGAGAACCGGTAGAAAGAATGGTGTGGGATTATCTGGACCGGAACAAAGAAAAGCTTTCCGGGCATGATGCCCTGAAGGCTGCGGTGTCAGAGAAAAATTTTGTGGTTTCAGTGCATCCAAACCCATATGCGGGAAAAGATTCAGATACAATGGTTCGCACAGAGTACAGCCAGATCCGAAGAAACGAAACATCACCGCTCACATACTATAAGACACTAAACTATGCAGAAAATCTAATGGAAAAGAGGAAGGCAGCACAACAGGGATTTGACGAAGCTGTCTTTCTGAACGGAAAAGGAGAGATCACAGAGGGGACCGTATCCAATGTGTTTTTTGTAAAGGACGGGAAGCTTTATACCCCGCCGGTTTCCTGCGGGATGCTTCCTGGTATCATGAGAGAATATGTATGCCGGTCCTTTCAGGCAGAAGAGACTGTCATCCGGCCGGAGGACATAAAAATGTACGATGAAATGTTTCTGACCAATTCCCTTATGGGTGTTATGACTGTGGAGAGTCTGGGAGAGCATCAGTTTCACTCTGTCAAGACGGCACAGAGGCTGAGACGCCGGTGCAGCCCGGGGCATTTTCAGCCTGCCCTCTAGGTCTCTTTTCTGTCGTAGGTGCCTTTGATCCCCATCTGTTCCCGATACTTTGCGACAGTCCTTCTGGAGATAGAGATTCCCTTCTCTTTTAAAAGGGTGCAGAGCTTTTGGTCACTGTACGGCTTCCTCGGGTCTTCTGAGGCGACTAGTTTTTTTAAGATCGTCTTGATATCTCCTGTGCTGATGGATGTGCCGGAGGCAGGAGCAGCGCCGGAAAACAGAGATCTCATGGAGACGATGCCGCACGGAAACTGAAGATATTTGCCTTTGATGCCGCGGCTCACCGTGGAGACGTGCGTGTTGATATCCCCGGCGACGTTGTTCATGGTCATAGGCTTCAGACAGCCATGGTTTAAAAAGAAATCAGGCTGTCTTGCAAGAATGGCTTCTGTGATCTTTAACATGGTCTGTCTGCGATGGTCAATGCTTGCGATGATAAAACGGCACCGCTTATATTTTTTTTGAAAATATTCTTTCAGTTCCGGGTCTTTTGCGTCTCTGAGCATTTTTACATAATAGTCGTTCAGAGAATAATTTCCTACCCAGTCGTCGTTCAGCCGGATATCCCACTGGCCTTCCTGGTATGTGACGATGATATCCGGCGTGATATATTCGGTCCTCGCCGTTGAAAATCCCTGGAGCGGCTTGGAATTCAGGTTACGGATGACGGCAATGTTTTTTCGGACTTCTGCCGTACTGATCTTTAATTTCCTGGAAATGGTGCTGATATGGCCCAGGGCAATGTCATCCAGATGATCCAGAATGATCGTCTCCAGGATATCGGTTTTTTTGCCTTTCACCTCCAGCTGTTTGAGCAGACACTGGGACAGATTTTCAGAAAAGATTCCTACAGGTTCCAGATCGGAGAGCACGTCATAGCACATCCTGATCTCATGTTCCGGGATGGTTAAGAGAACGGAAAGTTCATGAACAGAAATCTTAAAGAAACCGCCGGAGTCCAGGCAGTCGATCATGAACTTCATGGTCTGCCATTCCATCGGTGTAAAATCGTTCTGGTTCAGCTGATCCAGCAAAAAGGTTTTGACTTCCTCCGTGTTTTCGGCCGGGATGTCAAAACTCTGGCTTTCAGAAACGGTATAGGAAGAGGAGGGCGGTGAATAATCCAGGATTGGATTTTCTATATATTCATTTTGCAGGAACTCAGACAGCTCCCCATTATCCAGTGCCAGTATATTCAAAGACTGGATCTGTGACTGGGACAGCTGCTGCTTTTGGTTCAGTTCCAGGCTTGTGCGGTAAGACGTATCCACGAAATCCTCCTCCTTTTCACGTGCTCATTTTAATATAGACATATTATATCATATATCTTTCTCCATGGCACGCTCCGCAAAGCAGGAGATTTCTTGGGTGTACAGGAGGGTCAGCCGGTGCATGGCTCTTGTGCACGCAATATAAAGCAGATTTCTGTCGTGTTCGGTTTTGTAAGTTTTGCTGTCTGCATCGGGGAGGATGACTTCATCAAATTCCAGGCCTTTGGACATCCTGACGGAAGTGACCGTGATGCCGTTCTGAAAACTGGTACTCTCGGGAGTGAGAAGATGGACTTCAAATTCTTTTGTAAGCAGATTAAAAACTGCAGAGGCCCCGGCATTTGTTTTTGTGATGATCCCAAGAGAAGAACTGCGTCCCTCTATAAAATGTCTGACAGCAGTTTTAAGTCTGTCAAGATGGTCCGCTTCATCGGCACAGGCATAGAAGGCAGGCGGTTCACCGCGGCGCTCCACCGGCTCTAAGGAGTCAGTACCAAGAATACATTTGGCAAACGTCATGATTTCATAAGTAGAGCGGTAGCTTTTCTTCAGTTCCGTAAACTTTCCAGCCTTATAAACAGTCCTGATATCTTCCAGGCTGTGAAGGTGATATGGATGTACGGACTGCCCGAAATCACCGATAATAGTTTTTGAACATGGAAATAAAAGATTGATGACAGCATACTGTATCGGAGTGTAATCCTGCATTTCATCGATCACCAGATGTTTTGTGATCCTGCTTACGTTTAATCCTTCAAAGGCAGCGCTCAGGTACAGAAAAGGATATACATCAGGCCATTCCAGAGTGCTTTTTGCTGGCAGCACCAGCATTTCCGGTACTCCCGCTTTTCTGTAAAAATCTTTGTATAGTGCAAGAGTACTTTTCACAGAAAGCATGGAAGTCAGCTTTTTCAATATTTGACTGGCCCTTGGCAGATCTTCCTGCATGGTATTTTCGGAATGAAAACGGTTACAGATATCGTCTGCCGTCATTTGCAGACGCTGCTTAACAG
This sequence comes from Anaerostipes hominis (ex Lee et al. 2021), assembly GCF_002270485.1. Classification (GTDB taxonomy): domain Bacteria; phylum Bacillota; class Clostridia; order Lachnospirales; family Lachnospiraceae; genus Anaerostipes; species Anaerostipes hominis. The sequence goes on from NZ_NQOG01000012.1 coordinate 70,825, forward strand.
GGTGTTTTCTGTATGCGTCAAACCGTTTCGTGATCCATTCTTTTTCCGCCTTAAAATGGCCAAAGGATACATCGTCAGGAACAAAGATCTGATGGGGCATTTCTTCTATATAATTATCCATGAGACGAACAAAATCCAGTGATGATTTAAAACGGACTCTTTGTATATAAGACGCATCGCTTAATTCCAGGGGATCTTTTTCTGATTCAAAATCAACGGAATGTTCCAGCTGGATTCCGGCAAGTTCAAAAAAACTCAATTCATAGATGGGTTCCTCACCGAGTTCGGGGATGACATTTGAAATATAATCTCCAAACACTTTATTTGGGGAAAGGATTGTCACATTTTTGGAACTCAGCCGATCTTTCAAACGGTAGAGGAGAAATGCGATGCGGTGCAGTGCAATGGAAGTTTTTCCTGAACCGGCGGCCCCCTGGATGATCAATGTTTCAGTTTCTTCATCCCGTATGATCCGGTTTTGTTCCTTTTGAATCGTAGAAATGATCGTTTTCATCTTTTCACTGGAAGTATGGCTCAGCTCTTTTTGAAGGACATCGTCCTGTATATTTGCAGAAGTCTCAAGGGCATATTCAAGGACTCCGTTTTTGATGCCAAACTGCCGTTTCTTTGCAAGGTACCCCTCGATCCTGCCCGACGGCGCATCAAATCCGGCCGGCCCGATCTCGTAATCGTAGAACATACCGGATATGGGTGCCCGCCAGTCAAGGATCAAAAGTTCATATCCATGCCGGAAAGAAAAACGCCCGATATAATATGTTTCCGGCCTTAGGCTGCCTTTTTTGCAAAAATCGATTCGGGCAAAATAAGGAGAATCCTTCAATTTGCAGAGCCTTTCATACATTTCTGCTGCAAATGCGCCTGTGTGGTCTGTCTGTTTTAATAGCAGCTCATTTTGAAACATTTCATGGGGATCGATTTCTCCCCGGGCCTCGGACATATAATGTCTGGCATCTGTGTACTGCCGGTCCAGCCGGCTTACAGCTTCCTCCGCCTCGCGGAGTGCCTCGTCAAGCCTGGTCCGGATCAATGTAAGGTGCTCCCATTCATCCGGGAACTGTAATTCTTTATTTTCCATGATCCTGCTCCTCCCTGCTCAGAATAAACCTTTGTGTGGGATAGCCGAACTCAATGAGAAGTTCTGCCTCTGCAAATCCCAGGTCCTGGATTTCTCTGCGGTGCCCTGTGTCTGCCCTGTCTCCTTCTCTGAATGTGGTAATACTGATTTCTTTTCCGTTCAGCAATTCTGTCATGACTTTCTCAAGAAAGGCTTTTGGTATGCCCTTTTTTCTATACAGAGGATGTACACCCATGAAATCAATGGCACCGGTTTGGTACGAAAAGAGCATGATACCCACAGCGCAGTTTCCGTCTTTTAAGATCAATGCCTGCTTTGTTCTGATCTTTTGGCGCAGAATTGCTTCATATTCATCCTCATGCAGGTGGGGAAACCCGTCAATGACAAGGCGTACCAGTTCCATCCAGCAAGGGATGTCATCTTCTGCCGCGAATGTCACATTCCAGTTCGAAGCTTCTTTGCTGTTTAACATAGGATAGTTACCTCCAAAATCAAATTTAAGCTGAAGGGGATAGAATTTTTCATTTTCTCTGTATTTTCCTGGAGATGTCTTATACATTGCCGTAAAAATATTTGAAAAGGCCTGCTGGCTTTCATACCCTGACTTCAGAGCGATATCAAGAATCGGCTGTTCTGAAAAAACAAGCAGTTTAGCGGCTTCAGTCAGACGCCGGCGCTGAATATAATCGTGCAGAGTCAGGCCCACAGCAGCAGTGAACATCCGGTGCAGGTGGTATTTTGAATAGTGCATTGCTCCGGAGATGATTTCCAGGTCCAGTTTTTCGGACAGATGAGATTCAATATAGTCAATGACCGATACGATCTTTTCTATTTTTGTGTAATGCATTTTTTGATTCTCCTTTCACTGGAATTGATTATAACTGCACAGGACAGAAGGGTTTTCATCATTCTTGCGGTTTTCCTGAATAACAAAGAAAACAGGCTTATCGTTGGCTTATTCATTCATGATGGGTATACAAAGTGATCAAGCCCCTTTACTTTTTCTTCTGGGAGAGTAAAGGGGCTTATTTATGGAAAGAGACAAACTATTCCGTTATCCATTTGGTAATACAGCTGATGTCATTTCTCGGCCGGGGATCAGGGGATTCATCTGCATATCCGACTGCCAGCGCGGCAAAGAGCTGTCCTTGCGCGTGAAGCCATGTTGTCAGTTCTTCAAGGGCAAAGAAAATATCACAGATCCAGAGGCTTCCCAATCCCAGTTGACAGGCGGTAAGAGTCATATTCTGGATCGCAGCCCCGATCGACTGGGCGTTGCAGAGCTCAGAGATACGGTCTTCTTCTGTCAGAGAGCGCGACAGGTCAAGGCCTAAAGCATTGGTGATGAATATAGTAACCGGAGCCTGCCTCATGATTTCAAGCGTACAGCGCGCGCCGTTCAGATGAGCGCTGCTGTACGGCAGAAGGGGATTCACTTCTTCTCTTATGATACCCTGTTCCATAGCCGAGAGCATCCCGGCTTTTGCAGTGCCTGAGACGACGGTAAACCGCCATGGCTGCCTGTTTTTTGAGGACGGGGCCAGAATTCCGGCCTGAAGGATCTCCTCTATAATCATGGGAGATACATCAGTTTTTTTAAATTTCCGGATACTGCGCCGCTTTAAAATGGCGTCTATCATAATATAACCTCCTGAAAGCATAAACTAATTTATCAACATATTCCTGAGAAACAAAAAAAGTTCCGTTAAAACGGAACTTTTAAACATAGGCCTGGCGGGAATCGAACCCACAACGGCCCCTTAGGAGGGGGCTGTTATATCCATTTAACTACAGACCCGTGAAACACATCTATTATTGTAACGATTCATTTATGAAAAGTCAATGAAAAAAGTTGCATGGCGTTGACTTTTTCATATTTTTTCATTAAAGTAGTTAAATAGAATCTTTCTACGCTCGGCCGGAAATATGCAGGGAGGTAGTTTATGAAAGCGATCAATGATTTTGTATGGGGACCTGTCATGCTTGTGCTCTTGATGGGGACAGGTATCTTTCTGACCATACGCCTTAAATTTCTTCCGTGGAGGAATCTCCCCTATGCCTTAAGGATGGTGTTTGTCAGGGATAAGAGCGGGGGACAGGACGGGGATATCTCCGGATTCCAGTCATTGATGACAGCTCTGGCAGCTACCATAGGAACCGGAAATATCGTCGGCGTCAGCACCGCCATGGTCATGGGCGGCCCCGGGGCATTTCTGTGGATGTGGATCAGTGCCCTGTTCGGGCTTTCTACGAAATATGCAGAGAGTGTTCTGGCGGTGAAGTACCGGGAAGTCAATAAAAACGGAGAAATGTGCGGCGGACCTATGTATGCCATGAAGAATGGTTTTAAGATTAAATGGATCGGTCTCGTGCTGGCATTTTTCTTTTCCTTATTTACAGTATTTGCATCCTTCGGCATCGGGAATATGACACAGGCCAATTCCATTGCCGAGTCAATGGCAGGCCTTTGGGGCACTCCCCACTGGCTGACCGGAGCTGTGATCGCTCTGCTGGCATTGTCCATCCTGATCGGAGGGATCAAGAGCATCGGCAGGGTGTGCGGATTTTTCGTACCCAAGATGGCAGTATTTTATTTTGTGATGGGCATTGCTGTCATCTATATGAACAGGGCCAATCTAGGACAGGGAATCAGGATGATTTTTGAAATGGGACTCTCTCCGAGGGCTATGGCAGGGGGAGTCGGAGGTACGATTGTAGCAGGATTATTTTCTTCCATGAGGTGGGGAATCGCCAGAGGAATATTTTCCAACGAGGCAGGTCTGGGTTCTGCTCCGATCGTTGCGGCAGCGGCTAAGACGGATCATCCCTCCAGACAGGGATATATCAACATGACAGGGACTTTCTTTGACACGCTGGTCGTATGCAGTGTGACGGGTCTGATTGTAGCATCCTCGGGGGTGCTCGGAAGTGTGGATTCCCACGGCAGACTGATCACCGGGGCGGCGCTGACGATGAAAGCGTTTGAAAAGGCTCTTGGCCCGGCCGGGGAGATATGCGTCGGTCTGGGGATCATCATGTTTGCCTTTTCCACGATCATAGGATGGGAGTATTACGGAGAGAAAGCGCTGGAATACCTGGTGAAAAAGACTTCTTATATTAAATTATACCGGGTTGTATACTCTTTTGTAGTCTTTGTGGGGGCCACCGTGCCGCTTCAGCTTGTATGGAATTTCTCGGACACAATGAATGGGCTGATGGCAGTACCAAACCTGATATGCCTGCTTGTTTTACATAAAGTAGTAGTAAAAGAATGTTTTCGTTTTGAACAGATTAAGAAAGGACGATGAATTTATGAATAAGGTATTTGTGTTTTTAGCAGATGGTTTTGAAGAGATAGAAGGACTCACGGTCGTAGATATGCTCCGTCGGGCAGGGATCGAAGTCATTATGGTTTCTGTAGGGCCTTCTAAGATGATCACAGGCTCCCATCATATCGAAGTGGAGGCAGACTGTATGTTTCACGAAGTGCTGGAGCCGGAAGGAGCCATGTATGTGCTGCCGGGCGGAATGCCGGGCACCATTGCGCTGAGAGAGCATGAAGGGCTTGCGAAGCTTCTGAAAAAGGCGTATGATAATGGAAAATATCTGGCAGCGATCTGCGCCGCGCCGACAGTGCTCGGCAAGTATGGATTTTTAGACGGAAAGAAAGCGACCTGTTATCCCGGACAGGAGGATGGGCTTGGAAATGCGGAATATGTGACTGAATCCGTTGTCGCTGACGGCAAGGTGATCACCAGCCGGGGTATGGGAACTGCCATCCCGTTTGCGGGGAAATTGGTGGAACTTCTGCTTGGAACAGAGGCCAAAGAGAAATTATTGGAAAGCATCATATACGAGGAAAAATAAGAATGCAAAGTACAGAAAAAATAAGCATTTGGGAGCAGTTCTACATTGCCTGCACCAAACCGAGGCAGTATAAGAAGCTGCTGAACGTGAAAAAATGGAAGGTAGCTATATTTACATTGCTGATAGGCCTGGTCATTACTCTGCTTGGACCGGTGATGGATCTGGCAGGATTTGCTGTGAGTGTGGGAGGCCCGAGAAACTTTGTCATGAACCGGCTGCCTGCCTTTGAACTGAGAGACGGGCAATTAAAGCTGGAACGCGCTATTGACTTTAATCTGGGCGCACTCCATATCTCGGCAGATTCAAATAAAAAGTCCATTGGGGCAGATGACTTCGATGATAAATATTCCGATGAAGTTCATTTTTCAAAGAATAATATGGTGATTAAGACTTCTGTCATGGGACAGACCATAACAAAGAATTTCAGTACCATGAAAAATGTCACATTTACGAATCAGGATATGGCGAATCTGCTTCCATTGGTATATTTCCTGATATTTGTCTCACTGCTTTTTGTATATGCAGGAATCGTCCTTCAGTATCTGTTTTACTGTCTGCTGATCTCCTGGCTGGTGTCTCTGAATATGAAAACCAGAAATCAGCCCATGGCATTCGGGAAGATTTTTCAGATGTCTATCTATGCCAGGGTACCCTGTGAACTGATCGGTACCATCGGCCTTACGGCGGGGATTTCTTTCTTCACAGGGATCATATGGATCATGATCGGATATCTGGTGAGCTATCAGCTGATGATGATGGGACTTGTGGAGAAGAAGGCGAAAGAGTAGAATCTGAATAATAATGCGTCTGGAAATCCCTTATGAAGAAGCCGAAGCAGATACGTCCAGCACAAAGCCGGAAGAAAAAATACGCTTTAAAAAAGTAAAGGTAATAAGGTTCGCCTGAAGCCGATCCTTGAGAAGATGTCCCAGAGGATGTGCCTGTCAGAGCATCCGTTTGGAACGATAAGATACGAGAAAACCCCTGAGAACATCCTCAGGGGTTTTTCAGCAAAATTAGTCTTTTATATAAACGGGGGAGAGGACCCCGGTTATATTATTTATATTAATGGTCGCTTTTCAGTGGGAAATCTGCATAACCGGAAATACCATGCTCTGATATGTCCATACCTGCAATTTCTTCTTCCTCGGAAGCGCGAAGTCCGATGGTATGCTTAAGTCCCTGGAAGATGATGAGCCCGCCGACAATACAGTAAGCGGCAACGGCAGCGACACCGATAAACTGTGCTTTGATAAATGCACCTCTTGTGATATCTAAAAGCTTTAATGAATCTCCGGTTGCGAAGAAGGCTGTCAGAAGGGTTCCAACCACGCCGCAGGCCAGATGCACACCGCAGGCTCCGACCGGGTCATCTATTTTTGCTTTTTTATCAAGCAGTTCGATTACAGCAACTACAACGACTCCGCAGATAGCACCGATGGCAATCGCTCCGTAATTGGATACCACGTCACAACCGGCCGTGATACCTACGAGTCCAGCGAGGGAACCATTCAGAGTCATGGAAACATCAGGCTTTCCATAGCGTACCCAGGTGATGATCAATGCCACTAAGGTGGATGCGGCGGCAGCCAGGTTTGTTGTCATGGCGATGGAGCCAAGAGTATCGGTGGCAGCAGTCGTGGAACCGCAGTTAAATCCGAACCAGCAGAACCATAAGATAAAGACTCCAAGTGCACCTAAAGCAATGTTGTGGGCAGGTATCGCTCTCGGAGTTCCGTCTGCTTTATATTTCCCGATACGGGGACCGAGGGTTGCAGCACCGACCAGTGCAAGCCATCCGCCGACAGAATGGACTGCAGTGGAGCCTGCAAAATCATGGAAACCAAGATCGGCAAGCCATCCGCCGCCCCAGATCCAGTGTCCGGTGATCGGGTAGATGATCAGACTGATCAGTGCACTGTAAGCCAGATAGGAAGAAAACTTTGTACGCTCTGCCATGGCCCCGGAAACGATGGTTGCGGCTGTGGCACAAAATACAGTCTGAAAGATCATGAAGACACCCGGCGTGAGATCTTTAAACTGCTGCAAGTCAATGGATGTTGGATTGAAAAAGCCTGTGGTGCCGACGATAGGATTGTCGCCTCCGAACATCAGGGCAAATCCAATGACAAAGAAACAAAGGGTGCCGAGGACAAAGTCCATCAAGTTTTTCATGATGATGTTGCTAGAATTTTTCGCTCTTGTAAAACCTGTCTCAACCATTGCGAAGCCTGCCTGCATGAAGAAGACAAGGAAAGCTGAGATACAAGTCCATACAATATTTAATAACTGCTGTACGTCCATATTTATATCCTCCTTTAAGACAAAAAGGGGACAATGCGTGCCTGCCATTTATGGCCTGGCTGCATTATCCCCTTTGATAATGATGTAAGTATTCTATTGTTTTCATATTTTTACCGCTTAGATTATAAAGCGTCTTTTCCGGTCTCACCGGTACGGATTCTGATAGCTTCTTCCACAGGTGAGACAAAGATCTTGCCGTCTCCGAATTTACCGGTGCGGACGGTGTTTACGATATCTTTCGTCACCTTTTCTACAACTTCTTCCGGCATCACAGATTCTACTTTGATCTTAGGGAGCAGATTGGAATTCAATTCATTCCCTCTGTATTTCTGGGTAAATCCTTTCTGGTTTCCATAGCCCATGATATTGGAGATCATGAGTCCGGATACTTTGTGAGCTTCCAGGATATGTTTTACATCCGTGAGCTTCTCAGGTTTGATGACAACTACAACTTTCTTCATCATAATATAATTCCTCCTCTTTTTAATTTAAGAAAAAAAGGCATTCCAATCTCTTGATCGGAACGCCTTTGTTCTTGATTGGTTCCCATTATACTCCTGGGGATTCATTTGTCAATAAAAAATCGGTTTGTATAAAAATAAATACAGATGAAAATCATTCTTAATCTGTCTGTAAAACATGATAGAATAGAAGAACAATCAGGAGCGGAGGAATTTATGGAAAAAAAGAACAAATCATTGATGGTAGCCCTCGCGGTGCTTGCCACTTTTTTATGGGGAAGCGCTTTTCCCAGCGTAAAATTGGGCTATGAGATCTTTAAGATACAGGGAGATGATATCGGGAGCAAGCTGCTGTTTGCAGGCATCCGTTTTGCGGCGGCAGGGCTCATGGTGCTTGCAGTCTTAGGAGTCCAGACAAGACAGCGGCCATTGCCAAAAAAAGGGGCATTCAAACAGCTTCTGACCCTCGGAATCCTTCAGACGACAATCCAGTATTATTTCTTTTATGTGGGCCTTGCGCATACCACGGGAGCCAAGGGGTCGATCATCAACTCATTTACGGCATTCTTTCCGGTGGTTTTGGCACCTTTCTTTTTTAAGAGCGACCGGCTGACGGCAAAGAAAATCATAGGATGTGCCGTGGGGCTTTCCGGCATCGTCCTGATCAATCTCCAGGGAGGGAGTCTCGGCGGATTTGCCTGGAACGGAGAAGGGTTCATTGTGCTGGCGGCACTGTCACAGAGTCTCGCATCCATTTACAGCAAGAAGCTGGCACAGACGATGAATGTGATGCTGATCGCCGGATATCAGCTTCTGCTCGGAGGAAGCCTGCTTCTGATCTTTGGATATGCAGGAAATGGAACGTTGACGTTCCAAAGCAGCGGCCTGCTTCTGCTGCTTTATATGGCAGTCCTCTCTGCCGTTGCATTCAGCGTCTGGACCTGGCTTTTATTTCATTATCAGGTCAGCTCCATTTCCATCTATAATCTGCTGATCCCGGTGTTCGGAACCCTGCTTTCCGGCCTGCTTTTAAGAGAAAACGTCTTTACCGCGGTAAATATCGCATCCATTTTCCTTGTATGCGGAGGAATTGCGGCAGTGAATAAACAGTAGACAGCCTGTTTTGTGGAATATTCATACGTCTTTTTCATTGTAGCGGTTTCTGCGATGAAGTATATTAGAATAGTAAAGGAATATTACATATTTGCGGAAGGAACATGCTCGAAAAACAGAATGAGATACAGACATTGAAAGTAGGAAGCTTCAAGGCTGCCATAAAGGCGAAATGTCCGATCGTCCCGGTAGCCCTCGTGGATGCATTTATTCCTTTTGATTCCAATACGATAAAGCCTGTCACAGTCCAGGTGCATTTTTTGAAGCCCCTGTATTATGGTGATTACAAAAATATGAAGGCTACGGAGATTGCAGAACAGGTAAAGGACAGAATCCAAAAGGCAATCGGATTACATTAAAAAATATTGTTTTTAGACAGAAAAAAAGGCCAGATAGGGAAATCTGGTCTTTTTGAGGGGAGTATAAATAAATTAATAAGGGGTTATATAGTAGAAATATATATAATGAATACCTTCTACTATCTGCATTATAAGGTATCACTAAAAAAAAAGCAATAAATTTTTTTCAGATGAAAATATGGATAATACAAAAATTTTTTATAATTGCGTTTTGTAAATCTTGCAAGAATATTTTTTTCTCTTTTGCAGACAATATTTGTGTAACCAACAGAAAGGAGAATTTATCATGTCAAAAAATTATTCTAACGAAAGCAACAACAGTAACAACAGCAACAGTTCAAACGAGAGTAACAGCCAGAACAGATCTCAGAACAAATCTCAGAACAAAAACCAGAACAAATCTCAGAACAGCAGCCAGAACTCTTCTAACCGTTAGTTATTAGAAGAAGAAAGCGGGAGAGACGTCCAAAGAAACTTTCTTTGGACGTCTTTTCATGTTCCTGCATATTCTAAATTATAAAAGGAAAGTGTTTGAAAATGGAATTTACAAATATAACTTTGCAGGAAGGTATTGACCGTTCGAAACAGGATGATCATGTGATGTTTGATGTGAGAGAACCGTATAGATTTAAACAGGGACATCTCCAAGGGGCTCTCAGCATGCCCTATGGTGTCATAAAAGATCAGGATGCTTTCAGAGATAAAAAGATCATTGTTTACTGTGACTTCGGCGGACAGAGCATGCTGGCTGCAAGGCATCTGGCTGAGCAGGGATATGAGGTCTACAATATTGTCGGCGGGATTTATTATTACCGCGGAGAGTTGACATCTCTGGGCCTAAAATTGTAGAATGAATATTATAATGCAAAGGAGAAACATGAATAATATAGAATTGATCGCCCCATGCCACTTTGGCCTGGAGGCAGTATTAAAGAGAGAAATACAGGATTTAGGATACGAGATTGCAAAGGTTGAGGACGGAAGGGTGACCTTCTTTTCTGACCTTGGCGGAATTGCAAGGGCAAATATGTTTTTGAGGACCGCAGAACGGATTTTGCTCAAGGTTGGTGCCTTTCGCGCATCGACCTTCGAGCAGCTGTTTGACAGGACGGCAGAGCTTGCCTGGGAAGATTTTATTCCTGAGGACGGAAAGTTCTGGGTGAAAAAGGCTTCCACTGCAAAGAGCAAACTTTACAGTGCTCCGGATATTCAGTCGATCGTCAAAAAAGCTATGGTAGAACGTCTGAAAAAGCGGTACCGCGTGTCCTGGTTTCCGGAAACAGGGAACGAGTATCCAGTGCGTGTCTTCATATTAAAAGACGAGGTAACAGTCAGTCTTGACACCAGCGGGACTCCGCTGCATAAGCGGGGCTACCGCACTCTGACAAGTGAAGCTCCGATCAGAGAGACTCTTGCAGCGGCGCTGATCATGCTGACACCCTGGAAGAAGGACCGCATCTTGGTGGACCCGTTCTGCGGAAGCGGAACCTTTCTGATCGAGGCTGCCATGATGGGAGCCGGCATCGCTCCGGGGATGAACCGCTCCTTTGAGGCAGAGGCGTGGACTAATTTTCTTCCGAAAAAGACATGGTATGATGCGGCCGATGAAGCCGGAGACCTGATGGACCTGGATATTTCCATGGACCTGCAGGGCTACGACAAGGACTCCAGGGTACTGAAGCTTGCCAGGGAAAATGCGGCTGCCGCTGAAGTGGATCATCTGATCCATTTCCAGCAAAGAGAAGTAAAAGATTTCAGCCACCCGAAACCCTATGGATTTATCATAACCAATCCGCCCTATGGTGAGCGGCTTGAAGAAAAAGAGGCTCTGCCGGAACTTTACGGGCAGATTGGAGACATTTTTCAGAAGATGGATACATGGTCTAAATATGTGATCACCTCTTACGAAGATGCACAGAAGTACATTGGTAAAGCTGCAAAGGTTAGAAAGGTCTACAACGGAATGATTCGTGCCGAGTTCTGTCAGTATCTCGGACCAAAACCGCCCAGGAGATAAGATTATGAAGAAAAGAATTATATTTGCAACAGGAAATCAGGGCAAGATGAAAGAGATCAGGGAAATCCTTGCGGACACAGAGTATGAGGTCGTGTCCATGAAAGAGGCAGGGGTGGACGCAGAGATTATAGAAGACGGCACAACATTTGAGGAAAATGCAGTCATCAAGGCCAAGGCCATCATGGAACTTACCGGAGAACTTACGATGGCGGATGACTCCGGGCTGGAGATTGATGCGCTGAACAAAGAGCCGGGAGTGTACTCGGCCAGATATATGGGAGAGGACACCCCGTATCCCGTTAAGAATCAGAAGATTCTGGACCGGATGGCAGGCGTGCCGGAAAAAGAAAGAACCGCCAGATTTGTCTGTGTGATCGCAGCCGCATTTCCGGATGGACAAATACGGACAAGTCGTGGTACTATGGAAGGTATCATTGGATATGAGATAAAGGGAGAGAATGGATTTGGCTATGATCCGATCTTTTTTCTGCCGGAGTTGGGCAGATACAGTGCGGAACTTTGCAGTGAAGAAAAAAACAGGTTAAGTCATCGCGGAGAAGCATTGAGGAAAATCAAAGACATTCTTTAGGGAGGTTATCTTGTGAGAATTTTAGTAATCAGTGACTCTCATGGTCGTAATGACGATGTAAAAGGGGTATTGGAGCAGGTCGGCGAGATCGACATGCTGATTCACTGCGGCGATGTAGAGCGCGGTGACCAGTATATCCGTGATATTGCCGGATGCCCTGTCGTCATGGTAGCGGGAAATAATGACTATTATCTTGACCTCCCCAGCGAGGAGACCATAGAGGTAGAGGGCTACCGCATCTGGGTAACCCACGGACATCCGTATTATGTGAATTCCGGGGTGGATTATCTGCGGGAATATGGAGAGATGCACGATGTAGACGTCGTGATGTACGGGCACACCCATGTGCCGTTCATAGAGATCGGGGACGATATGACAATTCTGAACCCCGGGAGTATTTCCTATCCAAGACAGGCCGGCAGAAAGCCGACGTTTCTCCTGATGGAGATCGACGATATGGGAGAGGCTCATTATGCCCATGGATATTATAAAGAACATTTCAGAGAACTGAACATTTAACATGAAAAAACTGTTTGTGGCATGAATACTGTAAGTAACAGCGAGGCTGTCCAAGTGTCAATGGCACAGGCAGTTTTTTCGTCGTATAAAGAAAAATAAATTAGAGTTGAGGTCAAAGATTGAAAATGAGAAGTAGAGGGTATCCATTTATTTAATCGCATAACAAATAAGCCATCTTCTGGTGGCTACTTTAAAAAGTGAATATTGAAAAGTTAAGGTTATGCAGTTGCTGACTTGATCTTATAACCTTGATTCCTTGCTATGATGATGGCCTGTTCTACCGTGATTTCACGGTCAACAGGGGGCA
>NZ_NQOG01000013.1 GCF_002270485.1 Anaerostipes hominis (ex Lee et al. 2021)
TATTGGCTTGAACAACCTCATTATAACGGAAAGGTGATTTTTTTGTATAACTATCACCGCGCACCCGCATAGCGGGTGGTTTCTATTTCGCACGCTTTGCGTGCTCAACAGGGTCACGACCCATAATAAAAATCGCCCGGCAGGTCGCAAACCTACCGGGCGAAAAAAATGCTTTGCTGTGTTCGTTGAATTACATGGTATAATACATACCCATGACCGGAATAGCCCTGTGGAGAAACAAGGCTTTTTCTGAGCGGTGGAAATAGATTAGATTATGACAATAGCAAAACTGATCAGCGCCTTGATTACCCTCCTGCAAAGACGGGCGGGGCTGTCAACGGCGGCGCATACGCGCCGTTCATCTTGACCGTTGACTGGCTCGACTGGCTTTGCTATTTTGTCAGAAAACAATTTATTTTAGCATACTATATACACATTCCAATAATGTTAATGCAAGAATAATATTTATAACTCGATAGTATTTAAGATAATATTTTTGTATTAGTATTCCTAATCCAATCCATGTGATTGTTGCGATTGTCCCAATCGTTGCAATTATCATTTCAAATAATAGCAAAATGCTAAGAGATGTGCTGTAATCTGTAATATAGCCTGTCAACGAAGTAATGCCAAACATATATATTTTGATATTTACAAATTGAAGCATAAATCCTTTTGTGAAAGACGCTGATTTGCTGTCGCCACTTATATTTGGCTTACTGGCAGCAATATGAAAGGCCAGCCACAAAATATAGGCGGCACCAACATATTTCAGAATTTTCAAAATATCAGGAAGAAAACTACTTACGCCAAAGACAAATATTGCACAAATAGCCTGAACAATATAATAGCCTGCAAATATCCCTAAAAAAAGCGGTTTTCCTTTTTTCCAACCATAATTTGTTACTGTATTCAGTGCAAGAATATTTCCGGGTCCTGGTGTAAACGCATTGATTATACAATACAGCAAAAATCTGGTAATAATATAAATTGGCATGAATTTTCCCTCCATGCCAATTAGTATATCACAACATTCTATTCATATAAAATTCTATTTGGAAATGCTTATCCATAGTTTGTAACTATGCAAGTCCAATATATGTTTTCATCTCATCAAACGTTGGTTTCTTAACCTTTGACTTTCTATGAATATAAAGTCTCGGAACTGCTGTCAAAGTAGACTGAAGCATCTGGAGGCGTAGATACTGATAATAAAGATCTGTCGAAATTTCCTTCATATTCGGATTTGTCTTCGGATAATATTTCACCTGAATAAACTCGAATGTGCCATCCTCGAAAAATACATCCACATCCTCTAGATATTCTGAACAGACATACTTTACTTGCTTCTGAAGGAGACACATAATCGTAATATAATCCTGAAATAAGAATCCCCTAATCTTGCTCGTGGCATCTCTATCCTTATCACCATCATACATGACTGATAATTTAGCAAACTCTTCTTTCGTATATATACTCACGAATCATTTCTCTCCCCTCTATTTGTATCTACATATCCGATTTCTGTTCGTCTACATATATATCTGGATGCTGCATAGAAAAAATTTCTTTCTGTCTCTCAATCTCTGCTTTCAACTGCTCCTTTGTAGGCAAATAAGTCAAATATTTTGACATAAAAAGTCTATCATTATCATGAAGAACCGAATATCTGGCAATATCCTCATCAGTTTCTGAACACAACAAGATTCCAATCGTAGGATTGTCTCCTTTTCCTCGCTTTAATTCATCATACATGCGCACATACATATCAATCTGTCCCACATCCTGATGGGTAATCCTGCCCATCTTCAAATCGATTAGAACATAACACTTCAGTTCGATATTGTAAAAAACGAGATCTAAATAGTAGTCCGAAGTTTCCGTTACAATATGCTGCTGACGAGCCACGAATGCAAATCCTCTGCCCAATTCCATTAAAAAATCTCTAATATGCGAAAGAATGGCAGATTCTAAATCTCCCTCTAAGTAGGTATCTTCATTTTTGAAACCAAGAAATTCCGCAATCACCGGACTTTTGATTAGTTCAAACTGATTTTTCTGAAACTCTGCGGTTTTCTGTTTCATTTCTTCAATTACAGCATCTTTTTTGGGTGCCTGAAGCAGTCTATAATAATATTGCGTACTGATATTACGATCTAAGGTTCTTGAACTCCAGTTCTCATCAATAGTCTCTTTCATGTACCAATAGCGCGCATTTTCATCTGCAACGCGAAGAAGACTCCGAATGTGCGTCCAGTTAAGATTGTGAACGCATGCGTTCACAATCTGTTCATCGGGAAAGCACTGATAAAATTTGATGTAATAATGCAAATTCCTTTTGGAATAATTTTTGCCAAACTCCTTTGTCAAATCGTCTGCCAATGCAGAAATTAAACCTCTGCCATACTCTGCACGTTCACTGCCGCCCATTTCCTGCTCTACAATTCGTTTGCCAATATTCCAATAAGTAAGCAGCATTGCCTTACTAGAGGCACTATAAGCTGCTTCTTGTCCGGAAGAAATAATGCTTTTAATTTCTGTAATAACTGATTGGTATGGCGTCAAATGATTTTCCATTATGTCACCTCAATTTTCCATAATAATTATATTTTAACTTGCTTTTACTGTCATATCAAGACACTTTCAAAAATGGTGTAGTAGTGGTGTAGTAAGCGCCTTTATCTGTAACAGAACTATTGATTTTACTGGCTTCTCCAAGACTTTTCAAGATACTGCCGTGGCAAATAAAAAGTACTTTTATCATATCTTTTATATCCCTTCATAAGCCTTCAAATACCTGTAATTACTGGCTTTCCGGCGTTTTCTTGATTTTCTGTTTTTACCTTTCTCTATGCATATCTACATAAGTCTACGCAAATTCATGGGCAAATGGTGTAGTAAACTGGTGTATTGTCAACCTGATTTTCTTTGTTTTTCCTGTGTAGCAGTTACCTTAAAACCGATAACTTTTGCCATCTGTTCCGCAGCTCGGTCATAGCTTGCGTGGGTGTAAACATTCAGCGTCGCTCCCACAACAGAATCTCCCATTACATACTGTAAGGTCTTTATATCCATACCTGTATTTACCATGTTAGTATAGAATGTATGTGGAACACATGGGGAGTTATTTTTGGTAATGATTCTTTAAATTGCTATTTAATTATACTTTCTTTTAATAATCAATTTATCCGGCCCTCCAATCACGGCTGATATATTCCTCATAAGTAAAAATATTATCATCACCAACAAGCTCACTCAAAAAGTCACGAAACGTATCATCAAGTACTTTTCTAAATAACCAGCAAATGTTTGTTGCATCTGCGGGTGCATATGAGACTCCGGTTCCTCAATAAACAATAAGGGAATACATGCAAGATTTCCCTGTTTAATCTTATCCGCAAAATCCGCCAACATAAATTTAATTTTAATAAGATTCTTATATCCCAATCCATTATGAGAACTAGGAAGCGCTTCTCCCACTACCGTTGATGCATATGTAAGTTCTGTCTTGTCCTTAATTTGATCATCAATCTGTAACCGAGTATTTACTCCGAAAACTAAACAACACATCATCATTCAATTCTATTTTACATACTTCTCCAAATATTTCCCGAATAGTCTGTTCATTTACAGGCAATCCTTTTATTGTTGCGTCCATATCCATGGTTGCTCTAGTGTCAAGACCAACCATCGCTGCAATCAAAAATCCACCCTTCAAGATAAAATTTTGCATTATGAGTTGTGCAGATATATGTTTTTCTTTTGCAAGATTTTTAATAATTGCCTTTAACTGCATTGCATTTTTCACAACAGTACCTCCAGATATGATCTGAGTTTTATTTCAACCTTTAAAAGTTTTGCTAATTCAGATAAAACAGGAATATTTTTATCCGAATTAGCTGCATAACGCTTAAAAGCTTCTGTTACCACCTGAATGTCCACATGGCTATGAGGCTTTAAAATATCACAGAGCGTTCGTTCTACACTATACGCTCTTACAGCATTTCCACCCGGTGTAGTCACTTCTTCTATTCCCAAATCATATATCTCTTTCTTACACTGCACACACCTAATATTTTCTTTCTTTGGGTTTGTCAAATTGTAATTCATCGGAAAAGTCATATGATATTTGTTCGGTGTTCGATCTGTTAAATCCCATAGAAACAATGCTGTTTCGTGGGAATAAACTCCTCTTTTAAATCGATTCTGTAAATTAAAAATTTCATCATCCCAAACTTCCGGCAAAATGTAAATACCTCGGGAGGATTTCTCTATTATTCCCTTATCAACAAGGTATTTAATATTCCCACGTGAAAACCCTGCTGCAACCACCATTGCAGTAGTAACTATTCCATTATTCCCTTTTGCCATCTTAATAATCTCTTCAGTTGCTCCCACAATAATCCTCTACTTCCCATTGACTTTTATGCTTGTTATTATATAATTACAAAGCGCAAAAGTCAATAAGTATACATTTTCTTAGTCAAATTGGGTAGACGATGTCTACCCAATTCACAGTATAATCCAGTATATTTTAGATTTCTACAAAATTATCAAATTCATTCATCTTTTGCTATTTTGTCATTCAAGGCTCTTTCAAAAATGGTGTAGTAGTGGTGTAGTAAACGCCTTTTCTCTCCATGAAATCATTGATTTTGCTGGCTTTTTAGGACTTCTCAAGATATTGCCGTGCAAGTCATAGAAAATTCCTCCTTTCTCCCACGTGGGGCGGTGCATAGTTTATGGTTACATCTGTAATTCATAAGGATAGCAGCGCTTTAAGCTGTTACGCCTTGATTACTTGCATATGAGGCTAATTTTTCACCCATTTTAAAAGCGTTTTGGCAATCTATCGGAAACTGCTTTTTTCTGATTTTTCCCTTATGTTCTGCATTGAAATTTGATGCAGCATATTTTGAATAATCGTCAAACTGGTAACAGTCTGCAGAAATGATATATTCAGAATGTCCATTTAAAAGTTTCAAGTAATTTTTGTTGTTTTCAAAAATATAATGATAGCCAAACGATTTTATCATTTCATGTGGCAAGCCCATAGTATAAATAAAACCAGTTTGTATCGTACCCATAAAATTTGTGCGGTTTGCTGAATCATAAGAAAGATTTGCAAATATAAGCCGTTCCATAAAAGATTTCATTTCTCCGGTAATGTTGCCTAAATAGATGGGGGAACCGAATATCAAAATATCACTTGATATAACTTTTTTTAACACCTCTGTCAAATCATCTTTCATTGCACAATGTCCATTAAGATTGCTTTCTTTTTTCTTGCACGCAAAACAGCTACAACAACCTTTAAAATCTAAATCATAAAGATGAATCAAGTCTGTTTCTGCACCAATAGAAGCGACTCCTTCAAGAGATTTCTTTAACAGAGCGACCGTATTCCAATCCTTTCTTGGACTTCCGTTAATTGCTGTTACTTTCATACAAAACTCCCTTTTTATTTACATTCAAAAAACTTTTGTTATAATTAGTATAGCTTTAAGAAACAAAAATACAAGTACGCACACTTTTGTGCCCTAGAATAGTGAGGAATAAATGGCTGATAGAAATTTATATAATGGCTCTTGTGAAATTGTAAGTGCGCTCAATCTTCTCAGTGGTCGTTGGAAGTTACCAATTTTATGGAAATTATCTTATGGAAATATACGATACAATGAACTAAAAAGGCAAGTTCATGGTATCACCAATATTATGCTAACTCGTTCATTACAAGAATTGGAAACACATGGTTTAGTTACTCGTATTCAATATTCGGAAATCCCACCTCATGTAGAGTATTGTTTAACACAAGCCGGATTAAAGTTGGTTCCAGCGTTACAGGAGTTAAAAAAGTGGGGAGAAGAACAGGCGATTCTTGAAAAACAGCTACTTTCAACTTCTAAAAATAAAGTTTCAAATTCAAAATAGTTTTATATTTATCTATCTTTTTGACCATATAAGAATGAGAGGGATTCCGTAGTCGTCGGCATTGTGTGTAATGTGTATAACTGGCTGTCTTATGGAGTTGTGGGTAACTCTGTTTGCAAAATATGGGAAAGCTGCACTTTAGCTTTTCCATGTTCTGTGAACAGAGTTATCCATGACACAATAGCCTGTTATGCACATTTCCACAATGTTTTTTTTGCTTCTCCGGCTCGCTGGCTCTGTGTTTCTCCCTCCATTCCTTTTGCCGTTCTCGGTTGTATGCAAGCCGCTTTTCCTCCGCTTCCTGTTCCTCCTGCTGGCGGCGGTCATTCCCCCGCCCGATAAGCGGCGGCGGCAAAGATGTTTCCTCCAGTCTTTGCGCGCCTGCGCCTTTTGCTCCTGCACAAGCTGTTTCCGCTTGTTTTCAAGCTGTCTGATTTCCTCCTCGATACCTGCGATTTTTTCAAGTTTGGTCTTTGGCATATCTGAAATGCTCCTTTCATTTCTGGAGTATGGAATGGATTTTTACAAATAAGCGGTTTTCCGTTTTACTCCGTCCTGTCGGCAAGTATCATTTTCAATAGCTTGTCGCGGAATGTTTCTGTGCCGCTGTGGTTGAAAACAACTCCGCAACAATGATCTGCCCGTTCCTCTGCGTCGTGATGATACCGTCGGGTTTCCGGGCGCGAAAAAGGGATTTCCCGTGGTTGGAAAATCCCTCTTTGCTGTCGGTTATTCTGTTTTACTGTGCGGGCGGCGCGGTGGCTTGTGCTTTTTTCCTTTCCCAAATGTCCAGATATCTCCCTTGCATCCCCTGCAAAATCCCCTCCGGATGCGAATACCCTATCTGCACGCCACGGCGAAAAATCCTGGTTCCAGTCGGCACCTGTGATGCCGATAAGAATACACTGTTCCTTCATCTGTGCCCGGATATTCTCTGCTTCTCCCGGAAAAGTATGTATCCAGATGACCGGGTCATCTTTCCTTATTTTATCATCAAAAATTGTGATCTCAGATCCCTTAACTTTCAACTCCTTCATTTATTCATCTTCTTTCCCATCAGTTCATAATAAAAAATGTACTGCTGCATGACTCCTTCACATCCATTGTATCTTTCTGCCGGAAACCCGTCAGGATAATGGCCTTCCAGAGCCTGTCTGATGTGAGTGTCTACAGGAAATGCTTCAAAATGATGAAGTGCAAACAGGCAGATACAGTCCGCCACTTTCTCCCCGATGCCATACAGTTTCATCAATTCAGTCTTTGCCTCTTTATAAGGCATTTGTTTTATTGCCTCCAAAGAGACTTCTCCCTCTGTCAGGCTTTTTGCAGTCCGCACCACATACTTGCTCCGGTACCCCAGGTTGCTGTCCTTCAAAGCATCCTCATGAAGTTCCGCCAATGCCTCCGCTTGAGGAAATGTATAGTAAAGCTTCCCTGATCCGTCAAATCTTTTCTCTCCATAACACTCACAAATGTTGTCAATACACCGGCGGATGCGGACAATATTGTTTTGCTGTGATATTAAAAATGAGACGATCATTTCCCATAAATCCTGATTCAAAATACGGATGCCGAAACCAAACTCCGAGGCTTTTTTCAGATATTGGTCTTGTTCATCAATTGATTCTATGTATTTTTTGTAATCTGTATTCAGATCAAAATATTCCCTCCAAAATGTCTCGTACTTCCTTTCATCACAGTGAAATGTGCATTGGTTTCCATTCTGGGTCACTTCCAAATATTCATTTCCTGCAATCACCGAATATGTATTGTCATGCTTCTGCCTCATACGGAAACACTGACCGGAATCACAGATCTGTGCAATGTTAAAACAGTCTAATTCTTTTGTTATCATAATACTCCTTATAATATAGACATATAAACTTTCCTTTTATACTTCATCATTTTCTCTTTGCCTAATATGGAATTATCTTATTTACATCCCTTATATCTGAGTAGCTTGTATCATCTATGATAATTCCAATACCGCTTCTGTCTGATTCTGCACAGTTTCCAGATGTTATCTTGATCACTTATTGTTAATCCTAAGTACACTAAGACTATATTTGTACGCGTTCAATTGGTGTATTTCAAACACTTATAGTTAGCTCTAATACCCATTTCCTTCGCATAAAATAGTCATTCTATTAAAACAACAATTCTCACCAAAAAGCTCACATATCTCTCCATCCCGCATAAACTCGGATTTTTTTAAATCGGTCGATCCCCCATACTTTATACGCTATCATAGGCCGACCTTTATTAAATATCATACTATAATAATTGCCTTTTTCCATATATTTTAAAAATTTATAGAAAATACTGGTACGATCCTCAAAATATTTAATTCATCACATTTTTGCTTCCGTTAAACATTAAAAACAAATTTTTTCACAATTCTGTCTCTATCGATCCAATATCTCATCCACCCGATCTAACACCGCCTCATAATCAACCTTTTCATAATCCGTCACGTCCAGTTCAATCAGACTCCCCAGCTGAAACTTATCATAACCTTTATTTAAACACCGGTCTTTAAATATTTCATAAGTCACCAGAGCATCCGCCTTCGTCCGGTCTTCCAGCACATCCCCTTCTTGATATCGTGTCACCAAATGTGCCAGGTGTCTGGACGGTTCCAGATCTCTGTTTCTTGACCGCTCATACAACACATCAATGTTTCCGGTAAGGCGGATCGTGAGCACCTGATATCCATAAGTTAAGGAAAGGCTTTCAAGTCTTCCCTTCTGTTTTTCGCTGAACGGATAATCCGAAATTACCGAGTACTCCCCGCTCATGAGTTCCTCCAGCTTTGCATAGTACAACTCCCAGCTTTGATCTTCCAGACGAATCTTTTCTTCTATATTTTCAAATCCAAAACGGTCCCACAGCTTCTCTTTCATTTCATCCTGAGAAACTACAACAAATTCATTGTGCCGATTTAAAATCTGTTTGCAGAAGAACGTCTTCCCCGTTGCCGGATAACCGGCAAGGAGTATCATTGCTTTTTTCATACATCTCTCCCAAATAAACAGACTGCCGCGGCAAAACGGCAGTCTCCTGTTATAATGCTAATTCAACTGTCAGATAATAAGTATCTGCCCGGTAATAAGCTTCTACATACTCTCTTGGAATTTTGTTTTCGTCATAGGAAACACGCTTCACATAGATCAGAGGCGCTCCCACTTCCACCTGAAGCAGCTTGGACCTCCGCTCATCTGCCAAAATAGAATAAATCTTTTCTTCCGCTTTCGCCAGCTTGATGTGACAGTGGTTCACATAATAAACTCTCAGCGATTCCTTGGAAAAGTCTTTCTCCAGCGCTTCCGGAACCCAATCGTAATCCAGATAATTGGTCTCAATATACATGGGCTTTTCATCTGCATACCGGACCCTCTCAATCCTGATCACTTTTGCGCCCTCTTCAAGCTGAAGATTTTCTAAGACTTCCTGATCCGCACGAATGACCGTCTTATCCAGAACCTTTTTGCTCGCCACCCTCTTGCCGTCACTGTGTTCCCGCAAAAAATTGACGATCTTCTGGTTATCACTTTTTGCTTTCATGTTCTTTACATAAGTCCCATGGCCGCGTTTTTTTTCGATCAGTCCTTCATCTGCCAGCATATCCATCGCTTTTCTGACCGTAGCCCTGCTGACCTTATAATAAGCCATCATTTCACTCTCAGCAGGGATCAGATCCCCGATCTGATACTTCCCGGTGACAATGTCCTGATACATATAATCATATATCTGGTAATAAAGCTGTTCCCTTCCGCTGAAATCCAATTCATGTTTCATCGCTTACACCTCTCTGTAACTGTGTTCCTAAAATTATTCCATCAGCTCCCCGCCCACGAGATTGATGGACTGTCCGGTCAGATAGCTTGAGCTGTCCGTAGTCAGGAAGATCGCCGCATCCGTTACATTTTTCAGATCTACCAGCTTATGCATCGGAATATTCTTCTCAAAATACGGGAGCACTTCTTCCGGATCTAAATTTCTTTTCTTTGCATATTCATATTTTAACTTCTGCCACATCTCTGTCGGGACAATTCCCGGACAGATGGTATTTACCCGTATGCCCTTGTCTGCAAATTCTTTTGCTATGGACTGGGACAGTCCCTGGACACCGTATTTGCTTGCGCAGTAAATGGTCTGCCAGGAACTTGGCTTTTTCCCTGAAAGTGAAGACATATTGATGATTGTTCCGCCTCCGTCAAGCATCTGTCTCACTGCCGCCTGACAGCACAAGAACGTGGCTTTCAGATTCACATTGATCGTCGTATCCCAAAGTTCCTCACTGCTTTCCAGAAACGGCGCCATCTTGGAAAATCCGGCAGAGTTGATCCATGAATTGATTCTACCATATCTTTCGGCTGCTTTACATGTATTTTCATCAATTTGCTCTTTCTTCGTCACATCCGTCTTGAAAAAGCAGGCCTCACCGCCTCCGGCCTTTATTTCCTCCACAACCTGCATGGATTTTTCTTCATTCAGGTCAAAGATTACAACTTTGGCTCCCCTCTTTGCAAACTCTTTTGCCATAGCGGCTCCCATGCCGCTTCCGCCTCCGGTGATGACAGTTACCTTATCATCTAATCTCTCCGCATTCATGTTAAAAGCCTCCTTTACTTTTTAATATACTCCGCAACATTGACTTGTTTATCCTGAGGCATAACCTGGACAAAAACATTAACTCCCTTTTGGATCAAATCAAGGAAGTTTTTATTTTCTTCCGGGTTAGTAGAAATATTTTTATACAAAACACTTCTCCCTTCTTTTGCACCCATTCCTCCCACGTCGATCTCATCGATTTCAATTCCTTGATCCACCATGTAATTCAGGATTTCCGGCCCTTTTACAAGAAGGATTGTAGGCGCTTCCAGCCCCTGTTTCATAAATTCCACCGCATCGTCCCGGTTAAATATACCGATGGCAATCTCATCGGGCACTGCCATTTCCAGCACATTGATCATAAAATCGTCTTCTGCCACTTCATCATCGGCAACGACAACCTGTACTGCATTTTTCTGCTTGATCCAGGCTGTCATCACCTGCCCGTGGATCAGCCGGTCGTCAATTCTTGTTAAGACTAAGTTTTCCATTCTTCCTGCCTCCTTTGCTTAAATTCATTCCCTTTACCGCCAATGCCCCCGGAGAGACTGCCTCCTGTATCAGTTCATCCAGCGTGCTCTTTTCGGTTCTGGCAAAAACCAGAGTGATCAGCATCGGCATATTCATACCTGAAACCACACCGATCTTATGGTCTTTCGCCAGGTATCCTGTACTGTTAAAAGGGGTTCCCCCTGTCACATCCGTAAGAACCAAAGTACCTTCCTCTGATTCGTACTCTTTTATCTCACTTTCCAGTCTGTTTCTGTATGCTTCCGGAGACTCTCCGGGCAGGAGAGGGACAGCTGATATCCCCTCCTGTTCCCCTGCCACCATTTGAAGGCTTTCTAAAAGCCCTTCACAGAAACGGCCGTGGCTTACTAACATAATATGTATCATAACGGCATCCCTCTATCCCACAAATCCAAGCAGCCCCAGATAAGATGCCGCAATTCCTACAATGAAGATGCCGATAACGATCCAAGTGACGTTGATCTTCTTTGAAACAAGTTTCCATACAATCAGGGTGATAGCTAAAGGAATGAGTCCTGGAAGAAGGGAGTTTAAAATCTCCTGAAACTTTACCACACCGCTGCCCACGGCAATCTTAAACGGAGTATTCACTGTAATTCTTGTGGAAGCCATGCACCCCACAACCATGAGTCCCACAATGCTGAAGGCATTGGTCACCTTATCAATCACCCCGTTTTTAAGGATTTTCAACAGAGTAGATTTTCCGTATTTGTAGCCATTCATAAACATGAAATATCCGCATGTAAAAATCAGGATCTCAAACAATACTGTAAAAAATACCGGTCCGACATAATTCCGGTCCAGCGCCATCGTACAGCCGATACCCGCTAAAATAGGAAACAGGATTCCCTGCATAACGGTGTCTCCGATACCGGCTACGGGTCCCATGAGTCCGGTGCGGACGGAATTGATGTCTTCTGCCGAAACACTTTCCCCGTTGGCTCTGGCCTCCTCCATAGAAACCGTGATCCCGTTAATGATCGGCCCGATAGTAAAGACTTCTGAGTTATAAAATACCATATACTTTTTCAGCTCTCTGACCCGCTCTTCATTGGATTCGTACAGGCGTTTGACCGGCCCGATCATCAGATTGGCGATTCCCAGGGCCTGCAGCCGTTCATAGTTATAGCATGCCTCTGTGCTGGTGGTGGCCAGCCATGTCTTTACAAGATCTCTTTTTGACAGTTTTTTCTGATAATCCCTCGCTTCTGTTTCCTCTGCATAATCAGTGCGCTCTTCATTTTTCTTCAGCGTGAGGCGCTTCACTTTCTTCGTTTTTTCTTCCTTTTTATTATCGGCCATAAACATGATAATTGCAATGATTGCCGCAAAAATCGCAACGGCCATAATATCCAGTTTTAAGTAGATCGTCAGGAAAAATCCGGCAAAGAAATACGGAACCAGCTTTTTCTTTCCAAGATAGTTTAAAAGCATGGCGATTCCAAGTGCAGGCATGATCCCTCCGACTACCTGCAGCGCAGTTACAAGGCTCTTGGGAATGGTATTAATCAAAGCAGTACCCCATGTTTTCCCGGACATCACGAGCGCAAAGGCAGGAATCCCATACAGCGCAAAGGCCACCAGAAAGGACGGGACAAAATTCATAAGCCGCACTCCTCTGATATTCCCGTTTTCCAGCATAACATCAGCCCTGTGAATCCAGAAAGAGTTCACAGTCATATAAACCTGATTCAGTAAAAGGCCAAACATACTGAACGGGATGGCAAATGTCACTGCCATCGTCGGGCTCGCGCCTGATAGAATCGTCATGGCTGTACCAAAGATCCCTGCAACGATCGTATTGCTAGGCATGGTTCCCCCTGCGGAAATCCATCCCAGATAGATCAGCTGTATGTTAGCACCCGCGAGCATACCTGTCATCGGATCTCCCATAAAAATACCGGTCAGCAGCCCTGTCGTCAGTGGGTACACCAGACATTTTGTCACCGGACCAAAAAACCACCACTGCCCCATTGTTGCCAGCAAAGCTACTAAAATTGCTGAAATTACCATCTTAAATCCTCCTCTTTCCGATTAATGTTTTCCGCTTAAGCGGACCATCACTTTCCCTTTCTTTGCATACCTCTGTGTTTTCAGCTCCTCACCCATCTCTTCCAGATCAAGGCTGGCACTGATGATTGTATCGGTATCAAGCTTTCCGCTTTCTAAAAGCGCCACCGCCCGTTTCGTTGTGTTTGGATTTAAATAAGAAGTATAGATGCTGAGTTCCTTCGTATACGCCTCAAATTGGTTCATGGAAACCGGCTCATCCGGATCTCCGAGTCCAAACAGCAGTACCTTGGCATTTTTTCCCGCAATCTTCAGAGACTGCTCCATGGTTGATTTTAATCCGATACATTCGATAACATAGTCAATATTAAATGTCTCAGCCAGCTTTTCTATTTCTTTGTCATCCACTGCATAATCGGCTCCCAGCTCAAGAGCCAGCTGCTGTTTCTCTTTCTCCCTCTCAACCACGATGATGACAGAGGCCCCCGAGAGTTTCACCATCTGAAGCATCAGGCTTCCGATAGAGCCCAGACCGTAAATTACCACTGCCGAGCCGCTTCGGATCTGAATCAGATCCAGTCCGTGGATCACACAGGACAAAGGCTCTGCGAATGCCGCATTTTTAAGATCCAGCTTCTCCGACACTTTATAGACGTTCTGCTCCGGAGGGTACACATAGTCAGAAAATCCTTTTGCCACACCGTGCCTTTCAAAACAGAAATTCGGAAGCCCCTGCTGGCAGTAAATACATTTCCCGCATCCGTAACTGGGATCTGCCGCCACCCTGTCTCCGGGTTTAAAATACTTAACCTTCGGTCCGACGGCTGTCACAATCCCGGAACACTCATGTCCGAGAATAATCGGCGGTATCACCGGACTGGCCCCGTTTTTCCCTTCAAATTTATGTATGTCTGTGCCGCACAGGCCGCACCATGCCACTTCGATTTTCACTTCATCATCTTCCGGTTCCCGGTCAGGTACTTCTCTCACTTCATAGGTCCGATCCCCTGTATAATATCCTGCTCTCATATGCATCACCCGCCTTAATTGAGATTTTTAAAGAGTTCTATTTTCCTCTGTACTACCTGGTTGACTGCTTCGATACACGGCACTACATTATTTCTCAGAGAACTGCTTTCCGAGGTCTGTCCAAAAAGCTCTTTGGACTTTTTCGTCCAGGTGACCAGAAGTTCTGTTCCCACATTAAATTTCCTGATTCCAAGATCGATTACCCGTCTCACGTCCTCATCCTTTACTCCGGTCCCGCCGTGAATAACCAGAGGAAGATCTACCGCCTCTTTAATTTCTTTCAGCCTTTCAAAGTTAATGTTTGTCTTGGACTTATACTGTCCGTGATTCGTGCCGATTGCCACTGCCAGTGCATCAATCCCTGTCTTCTTCACAAAGTCCACTGCTTCTTTTGGGTCTGTATAGCGCACCTCCGCCTCTGACACTGCTACTCCGTCCTCTGTTCCCCCGACGATCCCCAGTTCCGCCTCCACAGAGACATCAAATTTCCCTGCATATTCAATGATCTGCTGTGTCTTTAAAATATTTTCTTTCAGCGGCAGGGATGATCCGTCAAACATGACAGAACTGTAACCGGCATCAATCGCCTCTTTTATATCATCATACTCTTTTGCATGGTCCAAATGAAGCACCACGTCAATTCCTGCTTCCTCCGACATGGCCCTGCACACAGATACCAGATTCTTGTGCCCCACATATTTGGCCGTTCCGACACTCGTCTGAATGATCACCGGAGTCCCCTGTTCTTTCGCCGCCAGGATAATGGCTGGAAGCATTTCCAGACTGTGGGTATTAAACGCCCCCACTGCCATGTTCAGTTCATCCGCTTTTTTCAGAACCTTCTTCAAATTTGTATACATCTTAACCTCCTCAAATATTGACTTCTGCCTTTTGTTTTAAAATTCTATTTGTTCACCTCCCATCATTTTATCCTAACGTTATAATGTACGGACGTTTGTACTTTCGAATGTATTATACAACTATTTTTACATTTTGTAAACAGTTTTTAAGCCAGAAGATGAAAAATCTTCTGGCTTAAGGTCATTCTCATATTCTGTTGTTTACTTAACAGTACTCTCTCCCGCCCAAATCCTGCACTGCGTAATCTTAGGTTCCGGATCAAATCCCTCTTCCACGCCCATAGCAGAAAGCATCTCACACGGGAAATCCGGACAGACTCCGCAGTGGTCGAATCCTTTTTTCTCACAGCAGGACTTCACCCCGCACTCACCGCCCCAAAACGGCTGTTTCATTTCTGTGCATCCTTTACAGTGAACCTGCTCCTTTCGTTCACATGAATTGCAGCAGACACCGCATCTTGATTCAAACATAACTTACCCTCCTAAATTTTTCTTTCAGTTAAAGAGTTTCTTTCAGTTCCTCAATCCATGTTTCCAGCGCCTGTGCCAAGATAAGCTGCTGCTCTAAAACAGCCATTCCTGTTTTCGGAATCTCCGGCAGATGTTCTTTCAGGCTTACATTTTCTTCGATATATCCTTTTAAAGTCTTCATGTTATTCTCAATCTCTGTCAAACAGGATTTCTGTTTTTCCTTCGGCAGACTGTCCAGATTTACAATGACGGCATTAAAGTCGAGAAATATTCGGACAGGTTTTGAAGCGATCTCCAGCATGAGCTTTTCAAATTGCTTCTCGCCCTGCTCCGTCAAAGAATAAACCGTCTTTTCCGCCATATTTCCTTCTTTTACAATATCGCCTTTCATAAATCCTTTTTTCTCCAGCTGGATGACTTTTTTGTAAATAGAAGGTGTACTGATCTTCACCCATTTGGATATATTGCGGTACTCTACGATCTTTTGAATATCGTAGGCACTTAAAGATTCCTTCTTCAAGATTCCCAGCACGATAAGATCAATGGTTGCCATGATTTCCCCCTTTTGCTTGACAACTACTATAATTTATAGTAGTATGTGATTCACTATTTACTTGCTATAATTTATAGTAGTATATTTTATATTTCATGTCAACAG
The DNA here is from genome assembly GCF_002270485.1 of Anaerostipes hominis (ex Lee et al. 2021). GTDB lineage: Bacteria > Bacillota > Clostridia > Lachnospirales > Lachnospiraceae > Anaerostipes > Anaerostipes hominis. The sequence continues at coordinate 16,105 of NZ_NQOG01000013.1, forward strand.
AAAGGAGAGTTCATTATGAATGAACAAAACAAAAAGATGGAACTGTTAGGAGGTGCTCCGATACCGAAAGCACTTTTAGCCATGGGGCTGCCGACTATGATCGGCATGATGATCAATGCCTTATACAACCTGGTAGATGCTTACTTTGTGGGAGTGCTGGGAACCAGCCAGATGGGCGCAATCTCCGTTGCCTTTCCCCTCGGACAGGCGGTGGTAGGACTGGGCCTGTTATTCGGAAACGGAGCCGCATCCTATGTTTCCAGACTGCTGGGACGCGAAGAAAAAGATACTGCCAACAAAGTCGCCAGTACAGCTCTCTACAGCAGTGTGGCTGCAGGTGCAGTCTTAATTATTTGTACGGTGATTTTTCTGAATCCGATTTTAAAGTTGCTTGGAGCAACCAAAAGCATAATGCCCTATGCAGTCACTTATACAGGCATCTATATTGTCTCATCTATCTTCAACGTTTTTAATGTGACAATGAATAATATTGTCACCAATGAAGGGTCCGCTAAGACAACGATGTGTGCCCTGCTGACAGGTGCTGCTCTGAATATTATTTTAGACCCCATCTTCATTTATGTCCTGGATCTGGGCGTGGCCGGTGCTGCAATCGCTACGGCCATCTCACAAATAGTTTCTACCGCTGTGTATTTATGTTATGTATTCAGAAAGAAAAGTGTATTTGATTTCAAAATAAAAGACTGCTGTTTTTCTAAAAAAATGATATCGGAAATCATGAAAATAGGGATTCCTACCCTGATCTTTCAGCTGCTGACCAGTCTTTCCATCGCACTGATCAACAAACAGACGAAAGTATACGGGGATTCCGTCATCGCCGCTATGGGTGTGGTAACAAGGGTTATTTCTATGGCAAGTCTCATGGTCTTCGGATTTATCAAAGGCTTTCAGCCAATTGCAGGATTCAGCTATGGGGCAAAAAAATATGACCGCTTACATGAAGCGGTCAAAACTTCTATTATATGGTCCACAATATTCTGCGTAATCTTTGGGGCAGCTGCGGCTTCGTTTTCCTCATCTATCATTTCAGGATTCACAGAAGGAGATATGGAAATGATCCGTGCCGGCCAAAAGGCACTGCGGGCAAACGGTTTATCTTTTCTGCTCTTTGGTTTCTATACGGTATATTCATCCCTTTTCCTTGCTCTGGGAAAAGCAAAGGAAGGTTTTATCCTGGGTGCATGCAGGCAGGGAATCTGCTTTGTCCCTGTCATCTTTATTTTCCCGGCACTTTGGGGTATCAGCGGAATTCTTTATGCTCAGCCGATTGCTGATGTTATCTCTGGGGTTATTACAGTATTTATGGCTCTGCACCTTCATAAGGAACTTAAGAGTACAGCAGACGTTACTGCCCAAGTAAACAGGAGTCCCCAGCCAGACAATATAAAATATGAGTCTTAATGCTGTCCGCACAAAATCCCCGTTTCCATGCGGTTTGACGAATTTTTAAAGATTTTCTTTCAAAAAGCTAACCTCTGAAATCAATTGATCTCAAAGGTTAGCTTTGACAAAATATGAAACTAAGCCTTTACAAGCTGTTCACAGTATCTTTCCCATAGTATACCTTAAGAATTAATTCCTTCATCTCTTCTGCCGTTGGCTGAATCGGATTAAATGGCGTTGCCACGTCACTCATTGCTTTTTCTGTTAATTTATCCAAATTCTTAATAAAAGTGTCTTCCTGTACTTTTTCTTTCATTGTTTTTGGAATATCTATTTTCTCGCTCAGCTCGGCAATCGCATCCGCCAATGATTTTTTTCCTATAAATCCTGCAAGTTCGTCGTACATTTTTTTAACTTCATCATTCCGACTGTTATATTCCAATCCGTATGGAAGTACAATCGCATTGGCAAGCCCATGGGGCACTCCATATTCCGCCCCGAAAGAATGAGCAATCCCATGAACAATTCCTAATCCAGAATTAGAGAATGCGATTCCTCCCATGCAGGATGCGGCCAACATCTCTGCCCCTGCATTTTCATCTTCCGGATTTTCGTACACTTTTTCCAGACTCTTATATCCATAAAGAAAAGCGGCCAGGGACATTGCCTTTGAAAATGGATTTGCAGTTGGCGTTACATAAGATTCTATTGCATGTGTCAGGGCATCCATTCCGGAAGCTGCCGTTAAACTCTTAGGCATCGTTGCCGTAAATTCAGGATCTAAAACAGCTGCATCCGGAACCAGTCTTCCATTCATGTCTCTGACAGAATATTTTTTCTTTTGTTCAATATCCTTAATTAAAGCTGCTCTGGTTGCCTCACTTCCTGTTCCGGCAGATGTGGCAATACAGCAGACTTTTGCTTTCACTCTTAAATTCTCTATGATATTCGGAGGCATTGTCTCCTCCAGTGTTCGATAGGCAGGATTCTCATAAAACACCCACATAGCTTTTGCTGCATCCATTGCTGATCCGCCGCCAAATCCTATAATCCAGTCCGGTTCAAAAGTCTTCATCTTTTCTGCACCCTTTAAAATTGTATGAAAACTTGGCTCCGGTTCAACTTCTGTGTAGGCCTCGTATTCAAAACCGGCTTCTTCTAAAACATCCGTAACTTTTTTATAGGAGCCGACATCTATAAGAACATTTCCGCTCATGACAATAAATGCTCTTTTTCTTGGTCCTTCCAGTGTCTTAAGCTGTTGTACAGCGTTCTTCCCCCAGTAAATTTTTTCGCACCCTAATTTTATAGAATACATGTTATCACCATCCTTTTCTGCCTAGTAAACAATACAATTTTTAATTACTTTTTGGGCCGCATGTTCAAGTATCGCCTCTTCCAGTTTCTCAAGCGGATACTCCTTTTGAATAAAATCATCACTTTGGATCACTCCCATTTTTAACAACTCCAACGCAGTTCGAACATGTCTCGGGGTTGTGTGAAATACACCTTTGACCGTTACTTGTGAATAGTGCAGAAGAGTTGCATCAATCGAAAGGATGCTTTTTTCCTTTGTTCCGCCGAATAAAAGAACAAACCCGGCTTTCCTTGCCATCTTAACACTGCTTTCCCATACATTGATCAGGCCGGTAGCCTCAATTACAATATCCGCTCCCCTGCCTCCTTCTGTCATCGCTTTTACTGCATATGCGCTGTCCTCAATATCTGTAATATTTAATATCTCATGAACCCCCAGCTTCTTTGCAAGCTCCAATCGATTTTGTGCCTTATCCGTAACAATAACATGAGCGCCTTTTAACACTGCAAGCCTCGCAAACATCAAACCGATCGGACCCGCACCGTTTACCGCTACTACATCACCTAAGTGAATGGGGCATTCTTCTATTCCATATACAGCACAGGAAAATGGCTCCATCAGGGAAGCACTCTTATGAGAAATCGAATCATCAAGCAAAAACATATTCTGTTCTACAATTCTCTCCGGTACTTTTACATATTCTGCATAGGTCCCTCTGTTAAATAACATGTCTTCGCACATAGAAGGAAATCCCTTTTTACAGAAATAACAATGATTACATGGGGCTGTATTGTGCACAGCTACCCGGTCTCCCTCTTTAAAATTCTTAACCTTTTTCCCCACTGCGGCAATCACTCCCGAGTATTCATGTCCGAATGGATGCGGTGGTTTCAATAAAGGATATCCCCTCTTATATATTTTTACATCCGTCCCACACGTGGCAGAGATCTTGTTTTTTACTAAAACATCTCCTTCTCCGATTTCAGGAACCTCACATTCTTCAATCCGAAGATCCTCCTGTTCATACAAAACTGCTCTTCTCATTTTCATTCCGGGACTCTGCTCCTCCTTAAATTAAATTGGAAATCCCGGCTCCAAAAGCGGAAACCGGGATTGAAACATCAGTAACAATTGGATGTCTGATCTTCTTTGCCTTTTTTTGGCTGTCCATATGATTTGAATTTCTCCATAACCACGTTCATTTCTTCGTCACTTAAAACAACCGGTTCACCGACTGACATTGCCCGATACTGCATTTCCGCACAAAATTCCATATTCACTGCCAGACCAAATGCTTTTTCAATTCCGGGTCCGCAAGTCAAAAGCCCATGATTTGCAAGTAAAACAGCTTTCCCCTTTCCGCAGGCTTTGATCGCTACCTCCGCAAGCTCCGGAGTTCCGAATGTACAGTATGGTGCACACGGTACCATCGACGTTCCCGCACCTCCGATGACATAATGCAAGGCCTTAATCGGCATATTCAGACATGCAAATGTTGTACAATAAGCAGAATGTGTATGTACGACTGCCCTTGCATCCGGTTTATTTACATAAAAAACTGTGTGCAGCCCCCATTCACTGGAAGGCTTTTTATCACCTTCAACGACATTTCCTTCTAAATCCATCACAACGACATCCTCCGGGGCAGTTTCAAAATAACCTACGCCGGATGGACTGATTGCCATCATCTTTTCTTCTGCATTATATATACTGATATTTCCGCTTGTCCCCTTGCTGAGACCGGCTGCACTCATTTTTTTGCCGTACTCGACTACCAATTCTCTTTCTTTTTTTAATAACATATTGTTCCCCTTTTTAAAATGTGATCTCGTTTAAATTGACTATCATATCACTGGTTTTTGTCTCCCAAAAACGATTAATCGTGTCTACCAGTAGTTTTGGAGATTTTGGGAGGGCATCGACAACATTTCCGGCGTTATGCGGCGTTAAAGTAATATTATCCAGTTTCAGAAGCGGATCGTCCTTATCCAGCGGTTCATTCCAATACACATCTAATGCCGCTCCGCCGATCCGTTTATTTTCTAATGCCTCAATAAATGCCCCTTTATCTAAGACCTTCGCTCTGGATGTGTTGATCAGATACGCCGTCGGTTTCATAAGACTGATAACTTCTTCATTAATACTGTTTTCAGTCTCCGGTGTTACCCTTAAATGAAGTGATATAATATCCGCTTCTCTGAACACTTCTTCTTTCTCTTTCATTGTTACAGCAATGCCTTTGGCATTCATGGCATCCTGAGTCACAAATGGATCATAAGCGATGATTTTCATGCCGATCCCGGCGGCTTTTTCCGCCACTAAACGTCCGATATGTCCCAGCCCTATGATCCCTACTGTCATTTCTCTCATTGCAGTGGTATATGCTGAATTAACATACTCTTTTCTCCAGATGCCCTGTTTCATTGCTGCGTGGGCTCTTGCAATGTTTCTTGTCTCAGCAAACATTAAGCCGACCGCAAAATCTGAAGTTGCTTCCGCATTTCTTATCACATGCACCACCGGAATATTTTTTTCAGTTGCGGCTTCCACATCTACATGCTCCAGTCCCCCGCGGCATGTTCCAATCAGCTTTAGATTTTGAGCCCTCTCAATTAATTTTTTCGGAACGGGACAGAAATGTACCAGCAGAATATCTGCATCTTCTATTTCGGTATAAAGTTCTTCTGGAATCTCTTCTGCCTCCGGCCCCTTTGTTTCTATGTTTAAAGCCTTTTTCTGAAAATCCTTTCGGTCATCTGCTTTCCAAACAATTTCTTTAATTTCCGGTTCATCATCAATGTTCAGGCTTTTTGCGGCTTCTGCCAGCAATCCGCTGCTCACGATGATATCCCCTACTACTGCAATCTTCATAATTTCCCCTTTCGTTTCAAAGTATCATCCGCACTGGGTCTTATGCAGTTTCTCCGCCCGATGCTCCGGCGGCTGCCTGTGCTCCTCCCATAGCATTAGATTCTAAATAATCCCATACTCTTTGTTTATTTTTCTTAAATAATACGAAACACAAAAGATAGACAGCTATGACCGCTCCAATAATGATCGGATTCATGGTCAGGAATGCGTATGTAATAAGCCCTGCCGTACAGTTTGACAGAATAAATCCGATAATTAATACAGTTCCTGCAGTCACTTCATATCCGGCATTTACTGCGATGTCTGTAAATACGGCTGCCCAGGAGGATGCCATTAACAGCTTTGCGCAGAACACAATACAGGCTGCAATCCAGGATTTAAAGATGTTGCCGTTTGACAGAGATACCGGAACTTCTACCATATATGGAAGAGAGGGCAATACCATTACCGGAAGAACGATATTTCCAGGCAAAATGAAGGCTAACAGAAGGGCCACCGGGATAACTAACAAGCCTGTTGTCAATGTAGCCGCTTCTCCATATCCCAGTGCATCATTTACTGCGACGATAAACTCCCGGTCCTTTCCATACTTTGATTTCTTTAATGCCTTTCTTGAGTAATCCGTAATGACAGTAAATCCTGAGGCAAACAATCCCGCAATCTTTGGAAAGATTGCCATTACTGCTGAACAGGTCACCGCAACATCTGCAACCTGTCCCCATGAAGTCATCTCATTTAAAGTCGATATATTTCCGACGATTCCAAGAATCAGTCCTACGATCAGGCCTACATACATTGGTTCGCCCAGAAATCCGATTTTCTTCTTAATTGCATCCGGTCTTAAATTAATCTTATCTGCTCCCAGTTTCCCAAGTGCAAAGTCTAAGGCTAAGTACAGAGGTACATCCCCCATATGATGCGGCGCTATCATTGCACAGCCTGGATAATGATAGTATGTAGACCATCGCTTTTGGACAATCTCTGCAAGCAGCAAGACAACCAAATTGACAAAAAGCATAAGAACAAATGCCATCACAAGGTTTCCTTTGATCTGGTATAACAGCGATCCCCACACGATGATTGAGTAATTATTCCACAGATCCGACGGCTGAAAGATATCTGTAATCTTTACCAGGAAAATTACAATCTGGAAGATCAGCCCGACTCCGATAAACATCATCCCAATGTCAGTGGAATAAGCTACCGAAGCAACGGCCTGCCACCCTACATCCAGCGCCGGCAGATTGATTCCCGTCTGCTCGATCAGTTTTGTTACTAACGCTGATAATACGCTGCCAAACGCACTGGTTATAAACGCCATACCTTTCAAACCGACACCGATCAGCACAGCAGACATAAAAGCCTTTTTTACCGGTGCTTTGAATATTAAACAAATAATAAATATGATAATCGGCACTGTTATATAGTTTCCGAATGTATCAAAAAACAGTTTCAGTGTATCCCACATATTTCAACCTCCTCGTATGAATGTTTTCCCGCCTTTCAAAACTACAGTTCCAGACTCTCTACCTCCTGCATTAATTCTTCAATAAATTCTTCTTCATTAATGCCCACAAGGAAACCTGTGGCATTCAAAATGGGAACTCCGTAGTTTCCTTCCACAGGGCTTGTGTAAACGATCAGGTCATAACCGCCTCCCTGCATGGCACCCGGAACTCCTCCGGGACTCACTTCCGTAGCTTCCATCTCATATCCTTTTTCCTCAAATATATCTGCTAATTTTGAAGAAAGCATTGCTGAACTCACTGTTCCTGAACCGCACACTGATAATACTTTTATTGCTCTCATAATTTCTCTTCCTTTCTAATCTTCTAAGATTTTTAAACAATCCAGGATTTCTGATCTGTCTTTAGAATCCCTGATCTTCTTCAACAGCTCTCCGTTTTGAATGATCTTCATCATCTGCTTCAGCATACTGATCTGCATATCCGAATCTTTGATTACCAGAGGAATAATCACTTCACAATCCAGCCACACATCTTTTGTTCCCATTGCACAAAATCTTACAGGTTCTCTGGGTACGATGACACCTACTGCCGGTTTATTTACATATGTATTATTTGTATGAGGAATCGCAATCGCCACTCCTTTTCCGGGCAAACCGGTGGGATATACTTTCTCCCGGTCTATCACTGCCTGTGTATATCCATCTTTTACATACCCTTTTTCATAAAAAATCGTTCCTCCGAGCCGAATACAGTCTTCTGCCGTTTTAACATCTGCATCCAAAATTACAAGTTCTTCATCTAGCAGCCTCAAAAATTGTCACCTCTTTCTATTTTTAGATTTTAATAGAATATTTAGTTACCGATAACTTAATTTCTAAATATACTATAACACTGATGTTTTTTAACAAAAAGAGCAGTTTTTTTCACTTTTTATTTCACTGATTTTACATTTTTTATACCTGTTTTATAAGAAGGACATATCCCATACCGTAATAACTGCTCCAAACACAATAAGCGCCCCTGCTGCAAAACGAACATACTTGAGCGTTTTCCATATTCCAAATCTTTCATAGTTATGAAAATGCATAAATACCAGCGGCCACTTACATAAACAAATCCCTATGATGACCAGCGGTATATGTGTCCACCAGCCTTTCATCGACAAACCGATGTTTATTAAATTGACAGCAGCACATATTCCAATGATTACATATGCTTTAAGCCTTGATGCATTATCCCACTTAATAAATCTGGACGTTTTGTTACAACAGTCCATACTGCAGCACTGGACTTCTTCTTTTTCCCTTTTCAGCCAAACAGCTGCCGGCTTTTTGGTGATCGGCTGTCCACAGTATATGCACCTTTTTTCCATAGAAACCTCCTCTCAAAGGATGTCCGATAACTACTGATCCGGATCTATAATTATCGTGCCTTCACCGCCATCCATATAAATATTAGTTTTAGAACCGGCTTCATCCAATATATTTTTCACACCCACAACAGCCGGTATCCCTAATGCTTTTGCAAGGATCACCGTATGAGATGTGTTCCCTCCTCTTTCAGTTACAAAGCCCTTTACATATGTTGTGTCCATCCGGATCATATCTTCGGGTGTCAGATCTGCAGCGACAATCACAACATCTTCTTTTAATTTTTCAACCTGATCCATCGGAGAATTTAATCCTTCCATCTTCCTGATCAAAGCATTACAGACATTTTCGATGTCAGTCCCCCTCTCCCGCATATATGGATCATCCATACTTTTAAATAGTGCCGCTGCTGCTGTTTTCTCCTCTTCCAAAATATAAACCAGGTTCCGTTTTTCATTTTGTACCCTCTTGATAATTTTCTGAAAAAAAGCATCATCATTTACCATTTCAATATAAGCCAGGAAAATGTTTGCAGGCTCTTCCCCTGCTGAAACCTCCGCCTCTCTATACAGTTGTTTCAGCTCCTCCTTATATTCTTTTCTTACAGTTTCAAAGCGGCTGATTTCATATTCAGCATCGTCAGTCTTTTCAGCTTTAACTTCATATTTCAACTCGTTTAAAACCAGAATGGTGCCCGCAGCTTTTCCTTCAGCACCTCCAACTCCTCTCAGTTTTTTCACTTTTTAACTCCTTTCATAGCATTGATAAAACTTTTCCCCTTTTCACTCTCACAGTAACGATAAATACCTTCCAGCACAGGGAAATGTGTATTCTGATCTACGGTGACAAAGAAAATAAATATCTTCCCTTTTATCTCTTCAGATATTTTTATCCTTTCTTCTGAAACAACAATTTCATAATTTATTTCTACATTTAAATCTCCGCGCATGGGACAATGGAGTATTACAACATCCTGAGAAATTTCATAAAATTTTATTTTGTTATGGTTCATCATATTGCATAACCTGTTATACAGCCGCTTCCACGCTTTTTCTCCAACCGCTTTCTGGCATCCCAGCATGAGCAGCTCTTCTTTGGTGCTGTGTGCAGACAGTACGCTATACCTTTCATTTTGAATATAATCTGCAATGGAATTTAATTTTTTGTCTATCTTTCTGTTATCAGATTCAAATAATATCCGCAGCACGTCAAAATATAGTTCATTTTCATCAACAATACCATTTGTACTCCGAATGGCCGCCGATATAATTCTTTGAATTGTTTTGTTATACTCACCGATGACCCCGCACTGATTCATGACCTGGATAATTTTTTTCTTATCAGTATCCTCCAAAATAACATTGGTGAACACAATATTTTTCCGGTGTGTCAGCAGCTCTGAATATCCCGTGGAAATGATCAGTGCAAAATCGTCCAGATTATATTTTTTAGCTTCAGAAATAATGCCCAATTTAATATCGGCGGTACTGCCAAACAGTGTTTTCAGCTGTTCTTTTACCAAAGTTGAGGTTGCCATTCCATCTGCGCAGAGTACTAAGACCTTAGAGACGCTGCTTTTCTTTTGGATTGTCTGATACTTCTCATCGCTTATAAAATAGATTGTTAAGTATGCGATCTCATCTGATGTTAACATTTTGGCAAGGTCATCTTTCATCTCTCTCACTGCTTTCCCAGTGAAATCATATATTTCGGGATACATTCTCATAACGTCCTGTACCAGCGGATTTGTCGATTGAACTCCATATTTCAATCTATAATACAATGGTCTGATATGCCCTTTTAATCTTGTCATTAAGCGGTCTTTATTATCAAAAGAAATACACGCAATCCGTTCAAAATTTACAACAAGCGCCTTTGTAAAATTAGAAATATACAAATCTTCCTGATCCTGAGACACAAACTGTGCAACCTTTATCCCTAACAAGAGCGTTGCAATATAATATATTTCCGATTCAGGAATTTCTAAGTTATAAACTTTTAATTTTTCAAAACTCTGTTTCAGCGATTGATACGGCTTTGTCTCAACTAAAGTCACCTTTTCTTCTGTATGAAGATTCATCGTGTAACCATCCATGCTTCTGATCCAGGAAATCAGGATCATGCTGCACTCCAGCTCTTCATTTTCCAAAACCAGTTTGATATTTTCGTCTTGTTCATACTGCTTTATCAGACATCTGGCGATCTCCAGATAATCATAGTCCTCCCCGGTTATCGTAACCAAAGATTTCTGCATCCACTTTTTTAAAATATCTTTAGGCTGAAAATTTTTTAGTTTCTTTATTTCCTTTCCAACAATTTTTCTGATCGCAAATTCTTCTCCCTGGAGTACATATCCGAACTTGATTGAACTTGCTATGGAAATGTCCTGGTTCCCCAAAATTTTTTTCCACTCTTTAATGTCCTTTAGGATCGTATTTTTGCTGACATCAAAAAGGTTCTGCATTTTCTCTATGGTTACAACTTCAGCAGACAGCAGTATCATCAAAAGCTCCAGTATTCTTCTCTCTTGTACGGAATAATAATAACTTCCGTTCTTTCTCATCTCAGCTTCCAACATTTCAATTTTCTTTGATTTCACACAGATAACTTTTGACTTTATTTCCAGCTTCCCTAATCCTCTGCTTTGCAGCCAGTCATTGATCAGTTCAATGTCATAGTAAAATGTTCTCTTTGTAATATTTAGTTTCTCAATAATGCGGTCAACAGTATAACCCTTTTTTTGTTCCAGTATAATTTTTAAAATATATGCCGGTCTGCTTTTTAATTCCAAAGCAATCTACTCCTTTAAATTTTCAATAAATTCACTGATTTTTTCTCCTGCTTCTTTTTCATCTGTTCCATTTACTACAAGTTTGATTTTTGTGCCTTTACATATTCCCCCTGACAAAATACTGATAATACTTTTGGCGTCGATTTCCGTGTCTTCTGCCCTGATTTTTATATCACTTTCATAAGCTTGACATAATGTAGATAAGTCTGTTGCCGGCCTGGCATGAAGTCCTGTTTTGTTATTAATGATCATTTCCTTTTCGTACATGTTTGCTCCTCCTGACTGTTTCACTTTTCTCTGTGATTTCATTATATTCTCATTATTATTTTCAGAAAATAGCAATTAATATCACTCTTTTTTTCTTGTTTTGTGCAAATATTGTACTGAAAATGGAACCTTCATACGATAACAAGCTTTCTCCTGAGAAATGAAATACGGATGCAGCCCCAGTGCATCCGTTTACATATGTTATCTCTCTAATTTAGATTATAAAAATGACCCTTGGAAAACAATATATAATATTTTCCAAGGGCCTGTATCAATATAATCATATCTGTCTAAAGTTTTTTTAATATATCTTTCTTATACTCCAAAAATTCTTCCGTCAGATTAAAATCCTTCCTCCGGGGCTTCGGCTCCCGGATCACAATTTCTTCCGTAATCCTCCCAGGCCTTCCGGTCAGCAGATAAATCCTGTCCGAAAGCAAAATTGCTTCATCAATATCATGGGTGATAAACAGCGTAGACAGATGGATCTTATCCATCACATCCAGATACCACCGGTGCATATCACTTTTGGTCAGTGTATCCAATGCACTGAAAGGTTCGTCCAGCAAAGCCACATCTTCAGAAAACATATAGGTCCTCAGCAGTGCGGCCCTCTGACGCATACCTCCTGAAAGCTGTTTTGGATACTTTTCCTGAGTGCCCTCAAGGCCAAACTCCTGAAAGAGTGCCCCGGCTTTTTGCCGGGCAGTTTTTTTGTTCTCACCTTTAATCAAAAGCGGCAGTGCTACATTATCCTCAATCGTCCGGTAAGGAAGCAGTAAATCTTTCTGAAGCATATAACTGATATGCCCCGGCCGCCCGGTAATATCCCTGCCGTTCAGCATAACTTTTCCCTGATCAGGTTTTTTCAGTCCGGAAATTACATTAAACAGAGTCGTCTTCCCTCCGCCGCTGGCTCCCAGCAGACAGACCAGCTCATTGTCATGCAGCTCTATATTGATGTCTTCTATTATATTTGTATTCTCATATGCAAGCGTAACATCCGTTACAGTCAAATCCGACATTTTCTTTACTCCAAATAGTCATTGGTAAATCCGGTGTTTTCCGGAATCTTCGTTTTTGAAAGACCTTTTTCACTGATCCAGTTATAAAATGCATTCCACCTTTTTGGATTGATATAGCCCCATTGCTTCACTTCGGCTTTATACTGGTCTTTCATATATTTCTGGCTGGCCTGTACCATTTTGGAATCCAGTTCCGGTGAGGCTTCACAGAGAATATCTCCTGCATCTTTCGGATGTTCGATGGCATACTCATAGCCCTTTTTTGCGGCTGACAAAAATGCTTTTGCCGTTTCCGGATTCTTTTTCATCCATTCACTGTTCCCAATGATCACCGGCGTATAATAGTCAAAGACCGGATCAATATCTTTAAATGCAAAGTAATCTGTATCAAGTCCGGCCACCTCTGTGGCAATCCCCGCCCATCCATAGTAGATCCAGATGGCATCCACTTTTTTGCTCTTTAATGCAGAGACCTCATCGGTGACAGTGCTCGAGATCATTTCTACCTTGCTGAAATTCCCTTTGTCCTTCTCAACCACCTGTTTTAAGATTGCTTTTTCAATATCCTGATTCCATGTGGCATATTTTTTGCCTTCCAGCCCCTTCGGACGCTTGATCCCTTCCCCCTTCCGGGAAACGATCCCCGATGTATTATGCTGTAAAACTGCTGCCACAGCCTTGATCGGAAGGGCATCATCTCCAACGACAGCAGGCATCATTGTATCCTGAAATGAAATACCGAACTGTGCTTTCCCGGAGCCCACAAGTACTTCTGCTCCGTCCTCCGGCGGCTGTACGATTTCCACGTCCAGGCCGGCCTCTTTAAAATATCCTTTTTCCTTTGCCACATAAATACCTGTGTGGTTAGTATTCGGTGTCCAGTCCAGAACAAATGTAATCTTTTTAAGCTTTCCGTCTCCGGCTTCCTCTTTCTTTGATCCGCATCCAGTCATTGATACAGCTAATAATGCAGAAAGGAATACAGCTAACATTCTCTTTTTCATAATCATCATCCTCTTTTCACTTTTTCGGCTATTCCCGGCTCTCCCATGGCATACATTTCTTCTGCAGAAAATTGACTGCCCACATCAGCAGCAGACTGATCGCAGAAATCATAAAGATCACCGCGAACATTTTGTCAAATGCAAAACCTTTCTTAACCCGGATCATATAGACGCCCAGACCTTCAAATCCTCCCAGCCATTCTGAAATGACGGCTCCCACAACTGCATAGGAAGCTGAAATCCGCAGGCTGGCAAAAAACTGGCCCAGAGATCCCGGAAATTTCACATACCGGAATATCTGCAGCTTTGACGCACCCATGGATCGCATCAGACTGATTGTATCTTTGTCCGCCGAACGAAAGCCGTCCAGCAGGCTCACAGTAATCGGAAAAAATGTCACGATAATAATCAAGATTACCTTTGGAAGCATTTCATATCCAAACCACAATACAAGGAGCGGCGCAATGGCCACTGTGGGCACCGTCTGCGTCAACACGATCAGCGGATAAAATGCCTTATACATTTTATCGAAATGATCCATGAGCACTGCCATAAAAAAACCAATGACAACGCCCATCAGCAGACCGATAAACGATTCAATTATGGTCACTCTCGCATTCGTCATCAGCAGTGAAAAATCATTCACAAATGCCTTGACCACATCCACCGGCGACGGAAGCAGAAATTTTGAAACCATCCCTGTCCCGCTGGCAGTCTGCCATAATGCCAGAAGCACAAGGATCGCCGCTGCCGGCCACAGTTTATTGGTGGTGTTTTGTAACTTTTTTATCAATGGTAAGCACATCCCCTTCTGGCTTATAGGACACTTTAATGTAAGCCGCAACCGACGGTGCACCCGCACGGACAGCGATATGCTGACACTCTTTCACAATGTCCATCAGTTCATCGTAGTCACCCTCAATCGCAGTTTCAAACGGTCCCACATAATAATTCAGTCCCGTACTCTTAATATAATCAATTACCTGATCCACAATACGGATCAATTCTTCGTCATTGGCTGCCTCCGGCAGTGTTTGGATCGCTACGCTTGCATTCATATTTCTTTCCTCCTCATAAATCTGTTTCCTTGACAACTTTGCGTGCCGGATGCAATTTGCCAAAGGCAAATAATTTCCTTGCGCATCTGTGCACAACCTGCGGAGCATTTTTATTTCATTAGGGAAGGTCGTAGAACTTTACTATGAAATAAAAACCCCGCCGGATAAAATCCAACGGGGAAATAGTCTCATGTACAACTGTACTGTTTTATTCCTACGCTGGCATTACCCAGATCAGGTATAAGGGTTAAAGACTTCTTCTCGTCTTACTCTCAGCCGGCAGTCTGCCAGCACCCCTGTATATAAAGTTTTCGTATGTCTCGGTTTAACGGTATGTTTGTATTATAATGAATATATTGAATTAAATCAATTCCCATTTCGAAAGAATACCAATCTTTCCTTGTCCCGTTCCTTCCGTTTGGTTATAATAAATACAGCAATATAATTTTATTTACAAAACGGAGGAATTTATGGGCGGATTTTTTGGTGTCACTTCAAAACAGGATTGTGTTTTTGATTTATATTTTGGGACAGACTATCATTCCCATCTTGGGACAAGACGTGCCGGTATGGCGGTTTACAGTAAAGACGACGGTTTTGACCGGGCCATTCATAACATAGAAAATGCTCCGTTCCGGACAAAATTTGACAAAGACGTCAACAAAATGCACGGATATATGGGCATCGGCTGTATTTCCGATTACGAACCGCAGCCGCTGATCGTTCGCTCCCACCACGGTACTTACGCGATCATGACAGTAGGAAAGATCAATAACACGGATGAAATTATAAAGCAGATGTTTGATTCAGGCCACACACATTTTCTTGAAATGAGCGGCGGAGATATTAACGCAACGGAGCTGGTTGCTGCTATCATCAATCAGAAAGAACATCTCGTGGAAGGAATTCAGCATGCACAGGATGTCATCGACGGTTCCATGACGATCGTGCTTCTGACACCGAAAGGCATCTATGCCGCCAGAGACAAAATGGGCCGCACTCCGATTGCTGTAGGCAAAAAAGACGATGGCTACTGTATTTCCTTTGAGAGTTTTGCCTATTTGAATCTCGGATATGTGGCCGAACGTGAGCTTGGTCCCGGAGAGATCGTGATTCTTACGCCCGAAGGCATTCAGACTCTGGCAAAGCCAGGCGAAGATATGAAGATCTGTACTTTCCTTTGGGTTTATTATGGTTATCCTTCGTCCTCTTATGAAGGAATCAGCGTGGAGGAAATGCGCTATGAGTGCGGAAAGAAGCTGGCTCAGCGTGATGATGCCTCACCGGATACAGTGGCAGGAGTCCCTGATTCAGGAACCGCACATGCTATAGGATATGCCAACGAATCCGGAATCCCATTTTCCAGACCATTTATTAAATATACACCGACCTGGCCTCGTTCCTTTATGCCGACCATACAGAGCAAAAGGAATCTGATCGCCAAGATGAAACTGATCCCGGTCCACGAACTGATCCAGGATAAAAGCCTTTTATTGATTGATGACTCCATCGTAAGGGGAACCCAGCTCCGGGAAACCACAGAATTCCTTTATCAGAGCGGTGCAAAAGAGGTTCATGTCCGCCCGGCCTGTCCGCCGATCATATACGGATGCAAATATTTGAATTTCTCACGGTCTACTTCTGAAATGGATCTGATCACACGCCGGATCATTGAACAGATCAGCGGAGATTACAAGAATGTACATCTGGAGAAGTTTTCAAATCCGGACTCCCCGGAATATCAGGGTATGATAGATGAGATCTGTAAGCAGCTGAATTTTACATCACTCCGGTATCACAGGCTGGATGATATGATTGAGTCTGTCGGATTAGATCCTAAGAAACTTTGTACTTATTGTTGGGATGGGAAAGAGTAGGATATATGTAAGATCGCCTTTGATATTATAAAAACCTCCAAACTGATAAGTTCATCTTATATCAGTTTGGAGGTTTATTAAAAATACTCCTATTAAATCAATTATCTACATTTTTGAATGCTTCTATAAATAGTTCTCTATCTCCTTTTTCAAGTGTTCTGCCGTCAGCCCAAATTCCTCTTGTAAAAATTCCGGCGTTCCGACCTGTCCGAATCTTTCATTTACACCTACTCGCTTAAACGGTACTGGAATATTTTCTTCTGCTATTACTTCAGCAACCGCACTTCCTAAACCTCCATAAATTGAGTGATTTTCAAATGTAATAATTAATTTCTTGTTCTCCGCCTCTTTTTTTATCAATTTTGTATCTAAAGGTTTGATCGTAAACATATCAATTACTTCAATTGAATGGCCTTCCCTTTCTAATTGTTCAGCACAATCCATAGCTTCTGATACTAACTGACCAGATGCAACCAATAATATTTCTTCTCCTTCTTTCAAAACATTTCCTTTTCCAATGGTAAAACCAGAACCTTTTTGATACACGTTTCTGACATCTTTTCGGTTTCCTCTGACATAATGAATTCCGTCCATAGCCGCAAATTCTTTTAAGATCCATTCCATCTGCACGTCATCAGCTGCATCACAAACAACGGCTCCTGGTATTTCTCTCATCAATGCCACATCTTCCCATGTTGTATGGGTTCCTCCGTTTGCCCCGACTGCAAACCCCGGATCAGATCCATAAATATTGATGGTATTTTCTGCATATGCTCCAGACAGATACAATTGATCAAATACTCTTCTTGTTGCGAACGGGCCAAAAGTATGTACAAAAGGTTTAAATCCTGTAACAGATAAACCTGCTGCAACGCCGATCATATTAGCTTCTGCAATTCCACATTGTACAAATCGGTCTGGATTGCTCTGCTGGATCTTTGTAAATCCGCTGGCTCCGCCCAAGTCAGCTTCCATGGCAACCACTTTGTCATCTGAGTCCATGAGCTCTTGTAAAGTTTCAACTACGCAATAGCGTAATTCTCGACCTTTTTCTTGTCTGTTTTCAGCTAATTTAAACATTCCTTTTCACCCCCTTCAATGACTTTTTGCAGTGTTTTCATGGCTTCATGGTTTGCCTCCAGAATTTCTTCATTATTAAACTTGACTGAATGATTCCCTGCAAGCTGTTCAAAATAAGGAACCCCTGCTCCTTTCACAGTATCTAAAACAATACACACTGCCTGATTACCTACTTCTTTTGCCCTGCAGATAGCCTCATTAATTGCTTCTTCATCATCTCCTTTTACTGTTTCTGTATGAAATCCAAAGGCCTTCATCTTATCGGCAATGCTAAAAGGATTCATGATTTCCATTGTTGTTCCATCCAACTGTTTCTTGTTTTCATCGATAATAACAATACAATGATTGAGGCGGTAATGTGCAATATATTGAAATGCCTCCCAACATTGCCCTTCGTTTAATTCACCATCTCCTACAATCAAATAAACATATTGGTCAGATCCTTTCATTCGGAATCCTGTTGCAATCCCTGCTGCCGCAGAAGTTCCTTGTCCCAAAGAACCTGTCGTCATATCAACACCTGGTGTTTTTAAACGGTCAGGATGCGATGGCAGTCTGGTCCCTCCATCATTTAAAGTGCTCAGCCATCCTTTGTCGAAAAAATTTTTTTCTGCTAGTGCAGAATACCATACTGGTCCTGCATGGCCTTTGGATAAAACAACCATATCCCTATCCTCCCAGTTAGGATTTTGGGGATCATATTTCAGCTGTTTTCCGTATAATACACTCATCAATTCCACAATAGATAATGAGCCCCCTATATGTCCATACCCGCGCTTTTCCAGCATCTCCAACACATCCAAGCGGATCCGGGCAGAAAGTACCTTTAACTGCTGCAATTCACTTTTCTCCATAAGTTCTGCCTACTCTTTCTCAATCTCTGCTTTCAATTTTGTTTCTAATTCCGCTTTGTCCATGATATTGTCAAGAATAATAACTCTTGGCAGCTCCTTTACAAAATTAGCAAGGTCTTTTCCGACAACAAATAAATCTGCCGCTCCTTCTGCAGCATCCGATAAAGATGAATGAGATACCGAAATCCCTGAAGCTCCAAGTTTTTTAAGTGCTTTTTCCACATTCATACGAACCAGCATGCTGGAACCTAATCCTGAACCACAACAACACATGATTGAATGTACCATAACGATTACCTCCTAAAATAAATTAGATTATTGTACCTGTTTTTTTGGTGCAACGATATTAAAAATGATTGGAAGCAGGAATAATACGATGCATACTCCAAACAAACCGCCGTCTTTGATAAATTTTGTTATATTTCCTAATATAATTCCCAAGATTGAGAAGTCAGCATCTGAAAATGTACAGTTTGCAAAATTTAAAGATCCCATAACTGGCATACAAATCGCCGGAAGGAATGTGATCAGCAGCCCGTGCAGAAATGATCCCGCCAAGCAGCCTTTTAATCCGCCTTCTGCATTGGCAAAGACACCAGCAGATGCACCGCAAAAGAAGTGAGGAATAACACCAGGTAAAATCAATGCCACCGGAATCAACGCTTTGTTGATCGCTCCAAGTATAAATAATCCTAAAATTCCGCCTACAAATGATGTCAGAAAGCCGATCAGCACTGCATTTGGCGCATATGGGAAAATAACCGGACAGTCAATAGCTGGCTTTGCATTTGGTACAAGTTTTTCTGCAATACCGCGGAATGCAGGTACGATTTCACC
Source organism: Anaerostipes hominis (ex Lee et al. 2021) (assembly GCF_002270485.1). Lineage (GTDB taxonomy): Bacteria > Bacillota > Clostridia > Lachnospirales > Lachnospiraceae > Anaerostipes > Anaerostipes hominis. The sequence goes on from NZ_NQOG01000013.1 coordinate 35,330, forward strand.
AATGATCAAACGGACACCACTTAAGATAATATATACCCCGCCAGAAAAGCTGAATCCTTTTGTGATTGCCCATACCAACCAGTGTGTATTTGTTTCACCCTGGAAGAAAGCCGCGATGGTTGGATCGCTCATTCCATCCCTCACTACAACTGCAACAAATGTAACAATGATAAAGAAGATTACCATAGTCAATCCAATCGCAACGGTTGTATCTCTCAAAAATGAGATTCTCTGAGGAAAATTAACCTCCTCTGTTGATTTGCTTTTTCCTTTAAATAACTTTCCTATCTGTGCCGAAAACCAATACCCTGATCCTCCAAAATGTCCAAATCCCAGCTCACTCGTACCAGTGATTTTTTCCATCGTTGGCTGGCAAAGTGCCGGAGAGATTACCATGATAAGTCCAAGCATCAGACCTCCGCCAATCCATAATAAAGGCCCGCTTAAGTTTCCTACATTTAAGATAACCGCGATCATACAAGCCATGTACAGTGTATGATGACCTGTTAAAAATATGTAGTTCAGTCTCGAAAATCTGGCCAGAACAATATTGGCGATCATGCCTAAACACATAATATAAGCGGTATCCTGTGCAAACTCTTTTAAGCCTAATGATACGATCGCTTCATTATTTGGTACAACTCCCTGCATGTTGAATGCATAATTAAAAATTGTTCCAAAATCATTCAAAGACCCTGTTTGCAGAAAACTTGATCCAGCTGTCAATACTAGAAATCCAACGATTGTTTTTACTGTACCTTTTACTACATCCTCGGCCGGCTTCTTTTGCAAAAGCAATCCAAATAAAGAAATGAAACCCACCAAAATTGCTGGTGTTGATAAAATATTAATAATAAAATCCATTTTAAATCCTCCTATATTTATGAGATGTCTGATATCCTATTTGTCTTCAGTTGCGTGAATGAACAAATCATATATTTCATTTTCTGTTCTGGCATTCAATATATTCTGCACACTGTCCTGCTCAGAAAATAATTGCGACATTGCCTGAAGGATTTCCATATGAGAGTCTGAATCTGTCGCTGCAAGAGTCACCATAACTCTTACATTGTATCCATCCTCTTTAAATTTGATTGGTTCTTCTAACAATGTAATTGCAATCTGCCGTTTTAGTACTCCCTGATCTGTACTTCCATGAACCAATGCTAGATTCTCGCACAGTACATAATAAGGTCCTAATTTTTCAGTGTTCTTAATGATCTCATCAATATATCTTGCTTCACAATACCCACCGTTTACTAATGGCTGCACTGCTACATGGATTGCTTCCCTCCAATCTTTTACTTTCGATATAATCTGGATATTTTCCTTTTTTAGCATGTTATATATTTCTTTCATGTCTCCTCCTGTACAATTTTACAGATGGTATTTCTTATACCCTTGGCACTTTTCAGCTTCCAAATCTTTTCTGCATTTTCGGGTACTTCAAAAATCGTCATAATGTCGTTTAACATTCGGATATGCGTTACCTGATCTTCTGCACATAAAGTCAAAATAATCTTTGCTTTTCGTTCCTGTCCATCCAACGTATGGAATAATACTGGCTGCTTAAATATAGTAAATGATATCCCCAAATGTTTTGAACCATCTTCAATATCTGAATGTGCAAGAAAAACAGAGTCTGTAATAAACATATATGGTCCATACTGCCTTGTTTTATCCACAATACTTTCTAAGTAAGAGGGAAGAATATAACCATCATTGATTAATTTTTCTCCTGACATTCTGACAGCTTCTACCCAACCCATTTTTTCCTCAACGATGCGGATAAAAGGCTCCTCCAACATCTGGCAGATTCCTTTGTGTTGATTTCCCTTTTTTACATATGTCTTAATTGCCGTATTGGAAAAATAATCTGTTAATTCTGTTTTAAATTTGCGCAGATTGTCCTGTGTCATATACTTTGCTGCAAGTCCTGCAATAAAGGAAATATCAGCACTGTTTCTGTTCTCTATCCGCATACATTTTTTTAAGATTAAAATCCTATCATTGTCTGTCAAAATCGGATGAACCAGGATAAGATTCTTTTCTTCGGGAATTGCAATCGTGGAAATTACAACATTATAATTATGCTCTTTGTGATAATTTTTCATTGAGATAATATCAACTGCATGGGCATTTGGAACTAAAGTGTGGATTTCTCCGCATAACATATTGGCTGTACTTAATCCGTTTGGGCAGACAACCAAGACCCTTAATTTCCGTTTTTTTTGCTGCCCTGAGTTAATAAATGCTCCAAAATGCAATGTTATGTACGCAATCTCTCCCTCAGGAATAGGAACACCAATTTCACTTTCCAAATCTTTGCAGGCTCTGCTTGAGACCTCAAACAGATCACCATACTCATTTTTAATATCATGCAGCAGAGGATTTCCCAGTTGTATTCCATACCGGTAACGGTACAACGAAGTCTTTAAGTGGGCCGCTATTGCTTCGACCAATTCCTCTTCTCTTGTAAATTCAATACCCGCAAGTCTTGAAAACGCCTTAACTAAAATCTTTGAAAGCCGCTGATACTCCTGTCCGCTTTCTTCATTTCTGAAATTGACAGAAATATTCTGCGTTCTGGATCCAAGCAGATGTAATGCAAGATATAACTGTTCACTTTCCTCAAAATCAGTAAATTGTTTTGATACAATTTCATACTCTATGCTATGCATAATTTCCAGTTTTTCATTTTCTGTAAATTCAACGATATCGGTTCGGTTTTCAATGGTTGAAAAAAAAACTGCTATGGAATATAACGTTCCTGCAACATACTGGGTATCCAGTGCATCTTCAATGTCTTTTAACTTATCCAGAATCTGTTGTACTTTGTCTGGAGCATCTAATGGAAGAATTCTTTTTTTATAAAAGTCTGCAATGGAGTTAAAATATAAGAAATAAATGCTCCGTTTTCGTACTAAATCTCCTGTAATGTGATAACCTTCTCCATTTTCATAGGTCAGGAGAAGCTGATATTTAGAGATTTCTTTAGTCGCTTCCTTTATGTCATTAATGATTGTATTTCTGCTTACCTGACAAAGTTCCATAAAATCATCGATATGAAGATTTCGGTTTCTCTGCAATATAGAACAAATAATAATTTTTTTTCTTTCCACCGGTGAAAATATGTAAGGAAGTTTGGGTGAGATCTCTCTTAATCTTGTACGGATTAATCCTTTTTTCTGCTCATCAATCAAGATTCCTTTTTTTCTTTCAATTTCTAGTGGAGCTATCCCTTGGGTTTCCATCCACTCACTTATTTTTCGTATATCATAATAAGCACTTCGTTTAGAAATTTCTTTTTCTTCTGCAATTTGCTGTACTGTGATATATTCATCTCTGTACAATAAATACTCCAGTATTTCATAGCATCTTACATCTAAGTTATACGAGATTGACATTTTATACCTCCTTGCATCTTCCATGCTTTAAGATTAACTAATGAAAATACACTCGTAAAGTCCAAGAAATGTTCAATTTCTTTCTACAGAAATGCAAAATTTGCACAGTCCAAAAAATGTTTACTTTCTAATATTTTTTGTGCAGACTTTTATATTCTAAAAGCCAGAGGTTCATACCTATCAGAACAGAAACAGGACGGCAAATGCTTTTCTAATAAACAAAAAAAGCAGCCTTTTCGGCTGCATATATAGATATCTTTACATTTCAATTTCAATCTCTTCTCTAACTGCTCATTCACCCCCCAAAACATAACCTTCTCTCCTCTTCAAAATCATATTCAGCCATATTTCTTCATCTCTCCCCGGTCTTACATCAGACGTAATCCATGTTTCCTCAACAATAAAAACTCCTGTATCATCTACCAATCTGTGCAATCGCTCCTCATTCAAGTCCGTAAAATATCTTCCATTCCGCTCTCCCTCGAAATGTCCATATTTAAATGAAGCATATACAATCCCTTGATGTCTTAATGCCTTTGCCATTTTAGGAAAAACTTCCTTAAGCTCATTTACCGACAAGTGAAGAATAGAGGAACAGGCCCAAATTCCATCATACCTATCTTCCTCATCCAGTTCATGAAAGTACCTGTGCTTCACCTCAATTCCTGTAAAATCCGAAGCCATCCTGCACAGTTCCTCTGATCCGTCCAGCGCCTCCACTTGATAACCCTGACTCATAAAATACTTAGTATCACGCCCGGAGCCGCAGCCAAAGTCAAGCATCAATGCACCTTTCGGAAGCCTCTCACAAAAACGCTTCTGATTATATTCCATGTTGGCTCCAACTGTATTGGAGACAAATTCTTTGGCATTTTCGTTGTAATACCTGATTGTTTTAGTGTGCATAAATCCTCAGCCTTTATCTATTTACTTCAATAATTCCTTCAGTTCTTCTCTGGTAAAGCTTGCGCTTCCCATTCCTTCTCCGCCCAAAATCTGCTCTGCCAATTCTTTTTTCTTTTCCTGGAGCTTCACAATGTTGTCTTCAATGGTTCCCTCAATGATCAGGCGATAGACCATAACCACATGTTCCTGTCCGATCCGGTGTGCCCTGTCTGTGGCCTGATTCTGTACGGCCAGGTTCCACCACGGGTCATAATGAATCACGATATCCGCGGAAGTCAAATTTAACCCGGTACCCCCTGCCTTTAGGGAAATGCAGAAAACCGAAGTATCGTCATGATTAAAGTCTTCCACCATCTGGGCCCGTTTTTCTTTGTTTACCGATCCGGTAAGCGTATAAAACGAGATTTTTTCAGCTTTCAACCGCTCTTCCAATATAGAAAGCATGGATGTAAACTGAGAAAAAAGGAGAATCTTATGCCCTCCGCTGACTGCATTCTTTATAAGATCAATACACAGATCGGATTTTGCAGACCCTCCTGTATAACCTTCAAAAACCAGCTCGGGGCTGCAGCAAAGCTGTCTTAACCGGGTAAGCTCCGAGAGTATCTGGAGCTTAGAGCTTTTAAATTCTTCTTCCGACTGCTTATCGAGCATCAACCGCATCCGTTTTACATAGGCATCATAAAGCTTCTGCTGCTCCCCTTCCATCCTGGCATAATAATTTTTTTCCAGTTTGTTGGGCAGATCTTTTAACACATCCTTTTTTAAGCGCCGCAGCACAAAGGGCCTGATCATCTTTTGAAGACGCTTTATCTCATTCTCACTGTTATCCTGTACGATTGGAAGCTCCAACTCTTCACGAAACCTCTGATAAGAATATAAAAATCCCGGCATGAGATAATCAAAAATACTCCAAAGTTCACTCAAGCGGTTTTCCACTGGAGTTCCTGTAAGAGCCAGCTTAAACCCTGCATTCACCATCTTGACTGCTTTGGCTGCCTGGGTATTATGATTCTTAATATACTGTGCCTCGTCAATGATCTGGTTGCTGAAAGTCATATTTTCATAGAGGTCAATATCCCGCTTCAAGAGATCATAGGAAGTGACGAGGATATCCCGGCTGCCTGCATGTTTGATGATAGACTTTCTGTCTCCGGCCTTTCCCACAACCATCTGGACCGGAAGGTCCGGAGCAAACTTTCGGATCTCGCTCTGCCAGTTAAATACCAGCGATGCAGGGGCCACGATCAGACTTGGACTGTTTCCTTCTTCCTCCAGGTATTCAGATAACAGAAATACAATCACTTGAAGTGTTTTCCCAAGCCCCATGTCGTCTGCCAGGATTCCGCCGAAACCATTGTATTTTAAAGTCTTGATCCACAAAAATCCTCTTTTTTGATATTCTCTCAGGATAAGTTCCATTTTGGCAGGGATTTCAAAATCATTGTCCTCCACCGTTTTCATATTCCGTATCAGGGCCTTAAACTCTTTATCCTTGTGGGCGGAAACCGACTGCCATTCTTTCAGCTCCTCGTCCAGATAAAGGGCGTGGTATTTCGGAAGGATCACCTGCTCCTGTTCCAGCTGCTTTTTCGTCAGGTGAAGCCCTTCTTTCATTTCCAGCAGGGCATTAATCCCCTCCCCTTCCATATTCACGAAACCACCGCTCTTTAAACGATAAAATTTCTTTTTCCGATTGTATTTTGATAAGATCTCCAAAAGCTCTTTTCTCGGCATATCTCCCGCGGTCATCTTTAACTCCAGCAGATCGCCGGAAAGAGATACTCCCACAGCCACTTTCGGCGCCGGGGCAATGTTGATTTTCTTCAGGGCGTCGGAAATATATACTTCTGCAAACTGCTGCATGGCAGGAATCCCGTAGACCAGCAATTCATAAAGCATCTCCTCATCATTGGCCAGGACCATGGTTTTTTCATCTTCATCATAGGCATTACAGTAACGGGAAACGATCCTGGCGGCTTCTGCTTCTTTTTTCAGATCCCGGCCCCCTGTTTTCTGGTTCTTTTCAAAAACATGGTATTTCTGTTCTCCGTACACCGCATCCAGCTTACATGTAATAAAATCTTTTTGAGGTGCATCCAGATATACTTCAAATGTGGCCGGCACTACCCCATAGTCCTTCTCGTCAAAGCTCTCTCTTGTGCAGTCAAAATACTTTTCCAGCACGGGCAGGGCTTCTCTGCAAAACACAGGCACATCTGCCGTTTCTATAAAAACCTTCCGCTGCGGCAGATTTGCCATACAGGACAAAAAATCATTGATAGGCTCCAAAAACGCTCTGCTTACTTTGTAGATCTTTCCTTTGCAAAAATAAATATTGTGTTTGATGCCCTGGAATCCGAACAAATAGTTGACCTCTACGTCAATTCCCTGTTCCTGACCTGTAATCTTCATGGTCCTGCACAGTGAATCCTTTGTCACATGCCAGAGTTTCTCCGGCATCCTGCTGATTTCCGCCGAAAACTCCCGGTCTCCCACTGCTTCTAAAAACAATTCCAGATCCCCTGTTGTCAAAGGGGCTTTTCTTAATTTCATTGTGGAATCTGTATATGAATACCCATAATAAGAAATCTGCATATACTTAATCCGGTTCTGAGCAGTCCACGACTGTATAAATTCAGCCAGTTTTCTTGATTCACCGTCAAACACTTCCATATCATGAATAAATTCCAGTTTCTGCCCATAAGCGAATTTCTGTTTATTCTGTAAAGCATCTGCAAAGGCAAAGACATCTTTTAATACATACATATAAGACGTTCCGATCTTAAACTCCAAATAGATTTCGTTGTCCGTGCATGTTAAAAATGGTTCCAGATGCACTTTTCCATAAATATCTTCCTGGACGATGGGCAGGGTGCTTTTGAGCTGCTGCTGTGAAAGAAATGCCTTCATAGCCGGAGTCGTCTTTGGTTTCCATCCATCACCGGCCATAAGTTTATTCTTCATGTCTTTCATTATCTGAAGCTTTGCAAGGCTTTCTTCTTTCCTCTGTTCATACTGCCAGACAGCTTCCTGTGTTTCTAAGTAATCTGCATATTCAAACAAGACAGCTACACAGTGCTTGCATAATCCCTCATATTCTCTGAACGCCGGACATGTGCAGTACGCATTTTCCAGCCACCCTTCTTCCATATTATATTCCAAATCGACTTCATACATATTTCTGCCGCTGCCCTGTACGGCGGCGTATATATAATCAATTTGGCCGTCTTCCTCCACGGAATATTCCAGAACAGCGTCTGAACGATACAGGTTTCTTCCTCTTTTATAAGAATTTTGATCTGCCAACGCACGTATTTCTGATTGATCCAACATCTTACCGCAACCGCCCTTCCCTTTTATACAAAAAATGCAAAATGACTCTCAAATTTATTATATGTCATAAGATATTTCCAATCAAATAAAAGTTCCCAAAGACAGACACTCTTTGAGAACTTTTGACCTCACCCTATGAAATTTCTGTATTATACTATTGGTAGCTTATGATTTTCTTTGATCACAGAGAGAGCCTCCTCATCCGCAAATATGGCAGTATGAGGATGAAGTTTAAGGATTGATGCCGGGACTCTCGGCGTAATTTCACGCAGTGGGTATCAGAAATAAAGGCATCCCCCGGCTCATTGAAACCGATATGTCCATTAGCACCCAGCCCAAGAAGCTGAAGATCAATCCTTCCCTTTTCTGCGATGATCTCCTCATACTCACGGCATGCTTTATCAGAATCCTCTTCTGCCCCGAGTCCTTTATATTCATCCAGATTAATGGTGGTGAGCCCTGAAAAATCAAGCTGTCCCTTCTGATGCCATTCCACCAGCCGGTCATAAACTCCGATCGGTGTAGACCCCGTTGACAGTCCGAGAACTGCCCTGGGATTCATTCTTATTTCGGAAGCAATGATCTCTGCCGCTTTTTGACAAATTTCTTTATAATCTTTTCCTTGATAAATTGTCATAAGATAAACTTCTGTGTTTTAATCTCTTTTAACCTGAACTTTCTGTCCTGTCTTCAGGCTTTCGTGTACAGCCTCCGCTACCAATTCCGCCTGCAGCCCGTCATTACCGTCTGCAATGAAAGGAATATCTTTTTGCAGACAATAGATGAAGTCGTTAATCGGCTCAATCCCAAATCCGCTCGGCCTGCCGCAGTTATTTAAGATAAAATAAGAGTTGGGCGTGCGCTGTTTCTCATGGTCAAACATTTCCACACCGCGGTTCTGTGAATCAATTCGGAACATAGCATTTTCACAGAGGATCTGTGTCCTTCCGTCATTGTTTTTTGCAAATCCTTTCGGAAGAATCCAGGAATTTTCCACTGTCCAGTAACATCCGTTTTCCATCTTTAATGTGGCTTGGATCGAATCATACGTATCAATCCCTTTTGATTTTAAGACCTTTTTTGTCCCCACGGCGGATACTTCTTCTACTTCGCATCCCATGTACCAGCGGATCTGATCATAGCAGTGAGTGCCGAGGAAATGGACCGGACTCGATTTGTCCGCCCAGCCAAACCATTCCGTCGGGACGTCGATGATGTCGTCCATATTCATATACCCGCGGACAGGAGCTCCTGTTTCCGCTTTCTGCAGTTCATTTCTAACATTGATCGCCGCCGGGTCCCATCTCTTATGATAATCCACCGCAACACGCACCTTATACTTTTCGGCTTCTGCAATAATTTTTTTCGCGTCCTCTGAAGTCGTAGCCAAAGGTTTTTCCACTAGGATTGGTTTCCCATGGCGGATAGCCGCCAACGCCGGCTCCATATGAAAGGCATCGGGGGTCGCAATAGACACCGCATCGATTTCTTCTTTATCCAGCATTTCATTGACATCATTGTAGGTCTTGACCTCATACTGTTTGGCTATTTTATCCGTGATTTCTTTATTCAGATCACACACCGCCACAAGATTTGTATTCGGATTCCATGTATAGGCATTCACATGATTAATTCCATATATTCCGGCTCCCACAACGGCTACATTCATAACTTTCATCTTTATAATCTCCTTTGATTTTTTTCAGCTTATTTATATAGCTTTATTTAAAAAATACCTATTAAGGCACACAATATAGAAACTGCGATGATGCCAATGACAATCTTTCCGGTTCCGATTTTTTTATGTCTGACTAAATAGTAAATCAGGAACAAGGCCGCCAGCGGAAAGACTCCCGGAAAAATCCCGTCCAGTTTTTCCTGAATGACAACACTGCTAATCTTTAACGGAGTTGTGAGTGTGACCATGGACGCGGTCATCGCTCCCATCATAAACATCGCAAGCACATTTGCGCCGGAAATCACGTCCTGCATGAGGCCGGAACCCATAATAGTTTTGATGGAACTTCTGCCCTTTTTATAAGTCAGATTTGTAAAAAATACTAACTCGACGATACAGTACATCACAAAAGCGAGTAACACTGCAATCGCAAACGGATTCCCCGCTGCCGCCAATGTGGCTGCTGCTATTTTAAACAACGTGCCAATGATACCCCAGTCAAAACTGTCTCCCAGAGCCGCCACCGGTCCCATAAGCCCGGTCTTCAAACCTGTGATAGCTTCCGCCGGCATCACTTCCGGTTTTTTGGCCCTCTGTTCTTCCATTGCAATGGTCGTTCCGAGGATCAGTCCGCCAGCAGTCACGTTACAGTTATATAACAGCAGATGGCGTTTTAATGCCTCCGCCAGGTCTTCTTTTTTCGTATACAGCTTTTTTAAAATCGGTGCGATACTTCCGCAAAATGCAATCCCCTGCATATTTTCAAAATTCAGTGGCATCTCCGCCGACATATACCAGCGGAACATGGCTTTATTTAAATCTTTTTTTGTCAGTGCAGGGGCTGTATCCGCCGTCGTTACTTCCTTACTCATCGCTGCTTACCTCCTCCATAATCTCTCTCTTCTGGAACACATAAATAAATGCAATGCAGATTCCAATGATTCCGGCCGTCAATGAGTTAATCCCTCCAACCGAGATCACAATGTACCCAAGAAACACATACGGGATCAGTTTTTCTTTTCCAATCATATTCATGATGAGAGCAAATCCCAGGGCCGGCAGGATACCTCCCGCGACTTCTAAACCGTGAGTCACAAATGTCGGAAGAGCATTCATCAGATTTACAACTACATCCTGCCCCACCATGTTGATAATAAACACCGGGAGAAACAGAAGCGGAATTGCCAGGAGCACCGGAAAAAGTGTCGCACATCTCCAAATGCCTCCCGCGTTTCCTTCCTTCGCATAATCATTTGCTTTCTTTACAAAGTATGTATTTACCACTTTTCTTAAGTTGGTCACAAAAGAGCCAAGCAGCCCGACCGGCACAGCCAGTGCGATGGCGGTCGTTGCACTCATGCCTGACCCAATTGCAATAGGAATCACGCAGGTCGCCGCCAGGCACTCATCTGTTGGCAGATTTCCGCCCGGCGCGATAATTCCCGCAAACACAAGGGCAATCCCTCCGCCGATGATCAATCCCTGCATTGGGTGACCCATCAATAATCCTGCCACAAGTCCGACGGTTACCGGACTCGAAATAAACAAAAAACCAAAGTACGAAAAGATCATTCCTCTGCACCACCAGTACATGATCCCCATCGTGACCGCAATTACCACAGTACTCATATTTTAACCTCCTACATTTTCTTTTTAACTGCATCAAAATTGATGGCAGAAATTTCAGGGATGGGCTGAACCGTAATTTCAACTCCCTCTGCATTCAGTTCTTCTAATTTTTCCAGTTCCCCTGCCGAAATCGCCACGCCGCTTGTAATTAAATTCTTCCCGTCTTCGTTGGGAACTGCCCCTACATTGAGAGAAGAAATTTGAACCCCTTTCCGGATCGTCCGGCAGCAGCTGTCAATATCTTTAAAAATAAGAAACACCGTATCGTTGGTTTTATCCAGAACGCTTTTTGCTTTATTCACAGTTACAATGTCCACAGCGGTACCCTTGGGCACTGCCATTTTGTAAATATCACTCATAAATTCATCGCTGCCCAGCACGTCATCCACAAGCACGATCCTTCTTACCGGGCTTACCTTTAACCATTTTGCGACGACCTGTCCGTGAATCAGACGGTAGTCAATCCTCACCATTTTAATATCTGCCATCTGTACACCTCCACTCTTCAATTGATTTGTTAGGACACAGGATTCCATCCTTGCCTGCCTCTGTACACTCCAAGATCAAATTGTCCAGAGAATTGTTCTCTCTGCATGATACAAACTGAATCAGCATCGGAAGATTGACACCTGTCAAAATCCCTACATTTTTTCTCATAGAAATTTTTAACGCAACGTTTGACGGTGTTCCTCCGAATAAGTCTGTCATGATCATGACGCCGGCACCTTCATCCAGACTTTCCACGTATTGCTCCAGTTTCTTTTCTCCAAGTTCAATGCTGTCTCCCGGGTTTAAAGTCCATGTCTCACAATTTTTCAATGGCCCCGAAAACATCTCGGCACTTTTCACCAGTTCTGCACAAGTATTTCCATGAGTTGCAATAATTAATCCGACCATTTTCTCCTCCTTTCCAGGTCTATTTTAAGGTTTCCTGACACTCGGCATACAATTTCCATATCACGCATCATTTCGCCTCTGCAAATATATACAGCAAAATCTGTGCCAACTTTTATTTTTTGCAATAAAAAAAGCCTGTATTTTTTAAAACCGCATAAATACAAGCTCTTTTAGCACTTTATTTTTTAAATATTTTTTATCAAACTATAAATCATATGAATTTCCATATGGTTAATCGACACATTATACTGGGCTTCTATGACAGAAAAACTTTCCTTTAAGTTTTTTATAAAGCTTTCCCGACACTTTAAACTTTGTGTCGGATTACTCTCTGATAATTGTCCTTTTTCCAGGATCAGTCGTTCCACCATCACACAAATATGAATATAAAGCATTTTTTTCAAATCAATAGGATAATTCTCTCCCTCCAAAATTTCCAGCCTCGTCACTGCTTTTTCCACATCGTCTAAAATCTTGTCCGGATTGAGAATCGTCAGCTGGCCGATCAAGTTTCTTATGGTAAAACTGCGGACAATATTTTCAATAAACTTCTGAACCTTTTCCTTATCAAAATATTTGCCTACTGTTGCATAAATGACCTCTTCTCCCCGTTTGTCTATCAGTTCATTCAAATGAATCGCGGTATAATCCTCCGCCTCCAATTTACTCGTAGTAACAACAAACTGTACATTATACTTCCGGAAAACATCACACTGGCTCCCGTTCCTCTGCAAATCCGGAAACGGCACCTCCACTACCTCCAGTTCGATTCCTTCCAGGCACTCTTTGAGAAGAGTCTTCATTTTCACCGCAGTCCCAAGCCCCGTGATACAGCATAAAACGATGGCTTTCGGTTTCTGTCTGCTGGGCACATACGACTTTTTCGTCACATGGTGAGACAGAATATTGTCCATAATACTCTGAAGATCTTCATGACGCAGGATTCTCTCTCCCGCTTCTAATGCCATTTCCGTAGTAATATTGTTGACAATGCCAAGATCCCCTTCAATATCGTCTTTTAAATCCTTGGATATGCTCAGCAGCGACCCCATATCTACAAAGATCAGCAGGCCTTTTGACGTATTGGTATTTTTCAAATATTTTTTTATCCTCGACACAATTTCACTTTTCGGTGTATCGTATGCCATATCAAACGCCTCAAAGATATAGGTCTCAAACACCCTGTTCACCGTGCTTGCAATGCTGGACGCTGTCGCAGGTCCGTGGGATACAATAATGGCATTGGTATAATCCCCATCCTCCTTTGCCATACTGTAAAAATACAGCATAACAAATAATCTCACAAACCAGGGACTTGTCTCATAATCCATGGTCTGGTGAATCATCTCCGTAAAAATCAATCCCATTTTATAGTAGCGGTACATGACCGGCTGCAGTTTCCTGACGATGATCTCGTATTGACTGTCATCGGGTTTGTCACTCTGATTATTCAGGTCATATAAGATTTTTACAAACACCATCTCCATAACCCCATTGTATTTTAAGCCGTAATTGTCCTGAAGATACACTAAAATATTGTTGACCGCCTGGTTATAGAGATTTTGTATAAATGGGTCCATTTCCCGATAAATGACATCGTCTATCATATGATTGATCTCATCATAAATAATTTTGCGGAACCGAACCTTTGATATCTTCTTTTCCAGATATTCATATACTGCCGTGACAATGGTCTCTGCCGGGAAATACACATGGATCTGCTCCGTTGTCAAAATATACTGAACCGACTCTTTTTCCGATGAAATCTCAACGTCTTGATTTACATAAGGAACTGAACCGATGCCTGTCATAAACTTCTGTGTATCTGATAAATGTCTCAGCTTTAACGGTACTGTCCCCTTTTTATCTTCCGCCTCATTATAAGCCTTTGTACATGACAGCTTAATAATATTGCGCAGGCTCCCGATGTTCCCTTTTCCCTGAAAGGTCAGCAATCGGTTGATCACATTGCTACTCACCAAAAAGCTGCATTCCATGACAAATGTCTCCTGATGAATCAGATAAATGATCAGCTGATATCTTTCCTCCAGAGTCCGCTCGTGAAACGGAGGAAGTGTCACCTCCACCGGAATCCTTCTTAAAAAAGTATCCAACATGGATTCCTTCCCCTCTGTCGTAGCGAAAATCAGCCTGACATTGAGTTCAATGTTATGTCCATTATCACCGACCCGTGACACAACCCCTTTATCCATATAATGAAATAATTTCTCCTGTCCTTCCGGAGAAAGACGGTGTACCTCATCTAAAAATAAATACCCATTATCCGCTTCCTCGATCAGCCCCCTCGTATCTGTGTGGGCCCCAGTGAAAGCACCTTTTTTATATCCAAACAAGACAGAAGACAGCAGTTCCTTATTGTTTGCATAGTCTGCACAGTTTAAAACGACAAACGGGGCATCCTCTGGTATTGTGTGGATATACTTTGCATATTTATAAATGTACTCGGCCAGCAGACTTTTTCCCGCGCCACTTGGGCCAAACAGTAAAATAGGCATATCCCGTTTGAGATATATCGCAGACAGCTTGCACTTTTCCACCGTCTCCTTCAGACTTTTGTCCGCACCAATAAAGGACGCAAACGGATCGTCGGAAAATACCGAATCTTTTTCTATATAAGAAAACATCACCGGACGTGTTTTCTCCTTCCGGACGATTTCATCTCTGGCAAGCTCATTTAAGATAGCACTGGCTGTATTCCTTTGAATCCCCAGACAATCGGCGATTTCTTCTGCAGTCTGCTTATTTCTGTTTTCCTGAAGAAGTTTTATAATGTTTTTTTTGTTTCCTGGTTTTCCCATTAATCTCTCCCATGCCATTGGATTTGTGGTTGGCTTTCCTTATAAGAGAAATATAGCATGGCAGTGGGGTTTTGTCACTTGTGAATGTGTTTTCATATACTGTAGCTGCTTTGCTCTTCCGACCGATTTCCATGAAACTTCTTTTCGGACTCTTGTTTTTAGAAATCGAGGTTGACATTTGTCCCTATATGGGCAGGCATTACATGTCTCTATTATGAAATATGCAACAGAGCGATCATTTCCAGAATCATATGTGCATTCTTCAGGAGAACTGCCATTCACGCATTCTATCAAAAAGTGTCCATCCTCAAAAGCCTGCCGTTTGTGGATGTATTTTGATGTTGTATGTTAAAAAAAATCTGGTCTACTTGGCCATAATGGAGTAGACGCTTGATCCTTTAATAAAACTAGGTTTATCAAAGCAAGTAATTCATTAAACAAGATCTCTACATCCTGTGGGTTCATAAGAATCTGCTCATCTTCTGTCTGAGGTATACCCTCTATTTCATACTTTTTCTAACCAATCCATATATAATATTTTTCAGCACAATTTTTATATGCTCTTTCCAAATTTTCAATAAGTGATGTCATTGTATCCTTATTTTGAATTTGAAGTAACATGGTCAAAAAGTCAGCATCTGTAAAATATACTCTACAACCATTCTTTAAGTACAAAAATCTCGTAAGTTTCCCCTTCCTAATTATGTAGTTCTCGTTTATACTTCCATATAATTTCACTCGAAAAGGAATATTACATACAAAAGTCTTATTTTCTTTCTTAATTCTGTTTTTCTTACGTTCTCTCCAATATCTTTCATCTAAGTCTTCTACAAAATTACTCATCCCTTTTCCTTCAGTGAATTTTGAATCCATAATAACTATTCAAATAATTTTGTAATATCTCGATACCGATTTACCACCCGGTAAATCTCAACATACTTTTCTCCAACTTTATAAAAGATTACATAATTTTCCCATACTGCATACTTATAATTTGTTCGGAAACTGACTCTTTTGGAAAGATCTGCCCCCATCTCGGGAAACAGTTGAATATTCTCAAATTTACTATAGATTTCTTTGATCGTCTTTGCAGCATATTCTGCATTATCCTCGGCAATATAATCACAAATCTCTTTTAAATCCGCTGCAACTAATGGGTTAATTCGTAATTTCAGCATAGTCTAATCCCCCATAAGTGCTTTTAATTCATCCAAACTGAGCCATCCTTCTCCGTCTTTAACTGCCTCCTCTGCCTCCTGTAGCTTCATTAATAGTTTTTTTTCTGCACGATCCCTCTCATAATCTTCTATATCAAGCACTACAAAACGTCCCCTTCCATTCTTTGTCAAAAATACTGGTTCTCCCGTCCGGCAATTTTTTAAAACTTCATTATAATTTCTCAAATCAGATACTGGTAAAATATTTGCCATATAGACCGTCCTCCGTGATTTATCATTATTATTTCTATACTTATTATACGCAAAAGTGCTGTAAAATTCAACTTAAAATTTTACAGCACTTAATTATAGTTATTCTTCGCCTTCCTCACTGTACTCTTTGATTTCAGCAGCTTCAATATCAAAAGCATTCTCCTCTGCTGTTATCTCATGATCCGGATTACACAAAAACGTATCCTGTAAAGGTGCTTTCAATGCATTATTGGCACCTGCAACTCCATACATTACTCCCAGACAAAGAGTCAAGATATTCAGTGTCTCCGTGTCAAACTTTTTCCCTTTTTCTGTAACGTCAATTTCCGGGAATCCATACAAATACAACAATTTTTGTGTCACTCGTAGCATATAACCATAGTACTGTGCAATATCCGCTGGAATTGTTGCTGCCATGGCAAAATCGCCGGATGTTGATAATGCTGCTGAAATATTTAGGTCAGCAGTTGGGATTCAGTGAAGTGCAGGCTGATGCCCGCATTGCACAGTACGAAAAAAGCTCTCGCAGTCCAAAGGAAAACTATCTAAATGCACTAGTTATGTAGGACTGATGCACACCTTATTTGCATTAGAAGACCTTTATGGGCTTCATATCGGAGAAATTGACAGAGAACTCTGCCTCCGGTTAGATAAATCCAAAGGAACCACCTACCTTTCTATGTTTGATATGTTCCATGCATGGCAGAAACAGGCAGAAAAACTTAAATCCAGGAAAATTACCAAGGAAGAATATGATCAGTGACGGTACAATTACCCGAAAAATACAAAATAAAAGCCGAAGAAAAAAGGCCTTACCAAATTGATTTCTCTCAATTCAGGAAGACCTTTTTTGTTGGTTTCACACATATTACCTGATAACCATCGGATTGATAATAAATAATACCAAAATCTCCAGTGTTATCATTTTGTTATCAAATAGAACCTCTAATGCCCGGGAATGCCCTGTTTATAAGGGTTTCCAGATTTTTTCATTATTCGAACTCCACTTTTATATTTGTCCAATCATAAATAATATGTATTATGGATTCGCTTTTTGTGCATTTTATGTTATTTTATATGCATGATTCGTTTCGTTCATAATATTTTTGTAGCCAAAATGTAGCCACGCTATTTTTATTCACCTCATTAAAATTGTTTAACATTTCCGGACTTTTTTACTCTAAATAAATTTTATCCGCTGGTTTACGAGTTCTCGTTTACATAACCGAAAACAGCGAGAAAATCAAGGGTTTCATAGTAATTTGTTGCAGACGCGTTGCAAACCATAAACACCTCATAACAATCGAAAACATCTCTCTTGAGATTGTCGCAAAATTATCAAATTAGATGATGGAGCGATGCCCGCCCTCAACTATAGAAACAGATGTCAAGATCGTTGACCACCAGTCCGTGGCGTCTCTCTTCTGATACTGTTTCTTTATTTATTTCAGTTCTACCGTTTTAGAACATCACAGGGTGGAACAAAATCCCCCGCCCTGTGACGTCATAGGATTTCTTTTCCTCCAAGTGGGTGGTTCCATAATTCCACACAACTTGTCATAGTTCCTGAAAACCCTGCCTGATACACTTTTTCCAGGATTTCTTCTGAATTTACAAACCCACCAACTACAAATGAACAATTACATATTGCACGAAATTTATTATAATATTGTACTGCATAATACGCCGGCCTTAATTCTATCCCGTCATAATCCATATCTCCCATACTCCGTAACACCTGTTCTACCGATAACGAATCGCTGAGCACAATACGGCGGATTGACTTCATCTTTTCTCTTGATATCAGACCTATCTTTGTATTTCCTGTTCCCATGACTCCATCAATGTGATACATATTTTTTAACAATTGAAATGCCATTCTATCTGCCCCGAGTCCGCCTACAAGCTCGTGATTGATAATAACTTTCTTTCCTGCCCTATGGCATATATCAACATTTTCTCTCAAATTACCTATATGACAGCAGCTTAATAATATCCATTCTTCTCGTCCTTCCAGTGCTTTTTTAAGATATTTTAATTCCCGGATAGAAGGAATAATATGGAATTTGCAATCTCCAAATAACTTTTCCTGTTTAGCCAATTCGTATTCTCTCCTGCCTATATTATTTATAATTCCAGTACTCTTTCATCATTTCATTTATGTTAGTCCACTCTGCATAACGTTTTTCATAACAAGGATACTTTTCCAGCCGAGGCATAACCGGAGCCTTTGTCTTCACCGCTCTGTTAAATGCCTCTTCATAATTACTATACACGCCTGCACCAATTCCCGCAACGATTGCCGAGCCCAACGCCCCGGTTTCCTCACAGTCTACTCCGACAATCGGCACCTGTAAAACATCTGCAAAAATCTGTTTCCACACTTTACTCCTTGCTATCCCTCCCGTCAGACGTATTGTGTCCAGCGGAAGTCCTGCATTCTTCAGAAAATCCACATGATATTTATGGATATACGCAACACCCTCTGCTACTGAATAGCAGATCTCGGCATAACTTGTATTCTGATCGATCCCAATAAAGTTTGCCTTTGCGTTCGGATGGATGCTTGGCTGTGCAACGAACGGACTGAAGATAACTTTTGCGTCTTCAGGGCGGACTTCTGATATCAGTTCATTTAGTACATCAAATATAGATACGTCCCTTTTCTCTGCTTCAACCTTCGCTTTATCCCCCAGTGTATGGATAAACCATTCATAATTCGATCCCGAAGCTCCTGTATAAGAGCAATTAAGATATTCTCCTTTGTGCAGATACGGCATATTCGCCGAAGCACCGGGAATAATCCGCTCCGAGTGTGTCTCATTAATACACCAACTGCCCGCTACGGCTGTGTATACACCCCCTCCTGTAGCTCCAGCGCCTACAAGACAAGCCAGAATATCCATCATTCCCGCTACAACAGGCGTCCCCACTTTAAGCCCTGTCAGCTTTGCGGCTTCCTCTGTCACGCAACCGATAATCTCTGTCGGCTCTGCTAACTTAGGAAGGACGTCGTACAATTCAGGAATCCCAAAGAGTTCCATAAGTTCCCTGGAATATTCCATTGTCTCCATATCAAGAAGGGCTGATCCCCCAATACAATCCAGATCCGTCGCAAACACGCCCGTCAAACGATACATAAGGTAATCTTTGAATGTAAAAAATCCACCGATCTTATCGTAGGTCTCTCTGTCATTTTCTTTATACCAGCGAAGAATCGGTGCCGGCTGACCAGCCCAGAGTGTACCTTTAATAATATTATTAATTTTATCATAAGTTCCTTCTTTTTTGTACTTTTCAAGAATTTCATTTGCTCTGTAATCCTGTGAAAAACATCCCGGAGCAATAGAATTTCCGTCTTTGTCCAAAAATACTACACCATTTCCGAACGAAGTCACCCCGATTCCTCTGATTAATGACGGATCAATCTTTGCTTTCTGTATTGACTCTTTAATTGTTCCAGAAACAAGATTCCATAGTTCATTAACGTCAAACTCTTCAAAATCAGCCCTGCGTTTCTTAAACCTCATACTCGGAGTCGCTGCTGATGCTATAATCCTGCCATCTGTATCGAAAATTACTGCCTTACTAGACGTACATCCGGCATCAATCCCTATTAAATATTCTGCCATACTTATACCTCCATCTGCTATTGCCTTCACGCCTTATTGGCTGATCCTACTAAGTCAATCTTTTCCAGTACGACTTGTTTGAGAGCTGCAAGAGATTTCTCGTTCGCCTTGCTCACCCAAATTGCAAGTGTTCCTGACTCTTCCAGTTTCTTCTTTAATTCTCCGTAATATGCACTCAACATTTCCGAATAAATGTTCAGCTTGCAGATTCCCCTCTGGATTGCTTCTTTTATCTGGTCATCCGGAGTTCCTGACCCTCCATGCATTACCATCGGTATACTTGAAATCCTGTTTAATTCATCCAAACGGTCAAAGTGGAGTTTCGGCGTATGTACATAAACCCCATGTGATGTTCCCACAGCTACAGCAAGACAGTCTACACCGGTCTCGTCAATAAATTGTTTCATCTCATCAGGATTTGTCAGGTAGTCATCCGGATTATCATAATCCTCATCCGCCTTTAATTCTCCGGATACAATACCGTCTCCCACATGTCCCAACTCTGCTTCCACCGTTACCCCATGTGCATGGGCATATTCAACAGCCTCTTTCGTCAGACGGATATTTTCCTCCAATGGATATACAGACGCATCATACATAACTGATGTAAATCCAAAGTCCACACATTTTTTCAGAAAAGCCATGTCTGTTGCATGGTCCAAATGAAGGCATACAGGAACGCTTGCTCTTTCGGCCATTCTTCTTAAACAAGTAATCCAATAATCAAGCATATCTCCCTGCAGATCTGGTGTTAATCCCATAATAATCACAGGAGACTTTTTTTCTTCTGCTGCCTCTATAATTTTCTGCGCCATCTCCAATGTACTGGCATCAAACGCCCCCACACAATATTTCTCTTTCCTTGCTTTATTTAACATATCTTTTATTGAAACTAATGCCATTGTAACTTTCTCCTTTCAATCCATCTCAACAACTGCTATCGCATCAGCATTCCGCCTGTTGCGTCAATTGTTATTCCTGTCAGATAATCCGCTTTATTGGAGGCCAGAAATACAACTGAATATGCGACTTCTTCAGGCAATGCAGCACGCCCCAGCGGAATCCGGCTGTTATAATAATCTGAATTCTTCTCCAATGACTCCCGGATCATTTCTGTTTTCATAATTCCCGGAGCAACTGCATTCACTGTTATTCCGTATTTGGCAACTTCTCTTGCGAGAGAAATCATAAACGTCACCAATCCGCTCTTTGCTGCCGCATAATGTGCATGTCCCGTAGTTGAACCATGGAATGCCGCCTGTGAGACTACATTGATAATTTTGCCCTTTTCTTCCCGTGAGATCAGATGATTAACCATCATCCTGCTCAGGATATAAGGCACTTCCAAATCCATGTATATGGTACGCTCAAACTCTTTCTTTTCCATATCACGCACATAGGCCGTCGGCCATATACCTGCGTTATTGACTAATACATCTATTTTCCCCAGAGCTTTTACACTTTTCCTAAATAAATCCTCTGCCGCATTTTCCTCTGACAAATCTGCAGGGACAACAGCTATTTCAGTCTTATATGTGTTTCTGATATCTTCCGCCAGTTTATTTGCTTTTTCCTTGTTTCTCCCATTAATAACCACATTTGCACCTTCCTGTGCCATAAGCTGTGCAATTGCTTTTCCAAGACCGTTGGTGCTTCCGGTAATCAGTACATTTTTTCCTTTTAATCCCAGTTCCATCTGTCGTTCTCCTATTGTCAGCAAATTATATTTGTTCTATTACTTTTGAAAAAATTTCCTTATTAACCACAAATCTTGAGTCTTTTTCCGTAATCAGAGTTTCCATTTCCTTTGCAAGCAGTTTCGGCGATCGCGTAAACGCATCTACTGTACCTCCTGCAAGATGAGGTGTTACTGTCACATTGGGAAGTGTAATCAAAGGATAGTCTGCTAACGGAGGCTCCACATCAAACACATCTAACGCGGCTCCTGCAATCTTTCCTGCCTTTAACACTTCATATAACGCCTTTTCATCTACCAGTCCAGAACGTGCCGTGTTAATCAGATATGCATCCGGGCGCATCATTCGAAGCACTTCTGCATTTATCATATGCTCCGTGCTAGCACTCAGCCTTGTGTGCAAAGTTACAATAAGGCACTCTCTCATCAATTTCTCCAGCGAAACCAACTCTACATAGTCCGGTACTTCCTTAACATATGGATCGTATGCCATAATTTCCATATCAAATCCACGCAGCCTCTGAGCTACTTTGCGCCCAATCGCTCCCAATCCGATAATACCCGCTTTATTTCCCGGAAGGTCCGGCACAGTCGCAGCGTTACTGTAATCCCTTACCCATTTTCCCTCTTTCAGGTTTCGATGGCTCTTTGCAATGTTCCTACATTCGCTTAGGATCATCCCAACTGCAAAATCAGCTACCGCATCCGCATTCCTTCCCGGTGTATTACATACGATGATTTCTTTCTCTGTTGCATATTTAACATTAATATTTTCATATCCTCCCCTAAGAACTCCAATCATTTTCAGGTTCTTACAGGAATCAATCACTCTTTTTGTTATCGGACAGAATTGTGTTATAATTACATCGGCATCCTGTACAGCCTGCAAAACATCATTAGACGGTTCGTACGCCTCACTCCCATGAGTCTCAACCAGCAGATTGATATTCTGAAGTTCTTCATAATTTTCCAGTTTCCACTGAACAGTCTCTATCCGATGCCCCATTTTTTCCAACCCCAAAAATCCACTTTTGATAAAGTTCTCTGGAATTAATAAATCTCCAATACCTACAATTTTCATATTAATCATCTTCCTTTCTTAACGAAAAGCACTCCTAAATATATCAGCTACAGCTATTTCCCTCCAATAATCTTTCCCAACTCAACAATTGCCCAGCCTACAGGTGTATTATAAGGTGCCACTAAACTACCGATTTCCTGGTCGCCTTCTGAATTCACTTCTACGTTTGCCTCTTCGGCAGCTGCTGTGAAGTTTGGTGCCAGACTTGTTCCTGCATAAAGCTGGATTGTTATAATCAACAGACCTGTAACGAAAATACGGAACATATTCCTCTTGCAAAACGGAGCCACCATAGAAATTAGGAATACAATGGACGCCAGATCCGTAAACGGAAGCATCTTGTTTCCAGGAAGTATCATGGCAAGGATCAATGATGCCGGGATCAGCAGTAATGATGTTGCGATTATACAAGGCTCTCCGATCAGAAGTGCGGTATCCATACCAAAATAGAACTCTCTGTTCGGGAACAATTTCTTCATGTACTCTTCTGCTGCATCCCTGATAACCATTACTCCCTCGACTGTTACATCTACCATCTTCGGGAGAAGAATCATAACTGCCGCCACATTAACCGCCAGCGGAAGCACTTCATCCAGCGGCCATCCTGCCAACAGTCCAAGACCTACACCAAGGATTGTTGCCAGAGTTACAGGCTCTCCGAAAATTCCCAGAGTCTTCGTAATCTTTTCAGGATTCATGTCGATTTTCTTCAGACCCGGTATATGTCCGATAACCCAGTCAACTGCGATACCGAGGGGAACATATACGCCGCATGTTGCGTGTACAAACGCCACACCTTTGATCTTGTACATTTCCTGAATAGGTTTTGCTGTAAGGTCTCCAATAATAAATGCAATCAAATACAGAAGCAGGGCGCCTGCAACTCCCAACGGAATACTGCCTGTGACATGATAAACCAATGTTCCTACCAAAGAGATCAGCCAATAATTGAATATATCAATATTGATGATTTTTGTTTTATTTATCGCTAAAAGAATTATATTTAATGCGATTGCCCCTACCACAATAAACGGAATCAGCGGAGATGCCCAGCCTATGGCAGAACCTGTCGCCCATCCTGCATCAATTACCGTAAGATTCAGCCCAAATCTTTCCACCATGTCCTGAGTTGCCGGTCCCAGACTGTTTAGCAGAAGATTGACTACCATATTAATACCGGTAAATCCGATTCCTACCGTCATACCTGCTTTAAACGCTTTTCCTGGTTTTACTCGGAAAATAATGCCTACGATAAAAAATATAATTGGCATTATAACAGTTGAACCCATATTTATAATCGTATTAAATATTGCCATTTTAAGCTCCTTTCTCTTATCCGCTCGAGATATTTCTGACAAAAAAATGCAATTAAAGGATTCAGTTTCTCTAAATCCTTTAATTGCATTCATCATTCGCCATACAATTGTCTCAAAACTATTTTGTTTTACAAAGTACTTTGTGTTATTTTAGATTTTAGCATTATTGTATTATTTTTTCAAGTTTTTTTTTACTTTTTATATATTTTTTTGTCTTTCTATTTTTTTCTCTCAAAATTCGTGAATAATTTCAACAATTTTCTTGTGTTTTTAAGTCTAAATTATAATCTATATAAACAGTGGATCTATATTAAATAAGTGGACACGGAAAGTAACAATACATTACAATAAAGTAGACACCAAAAAGGAGGTATTTACTCATGTCCACTGGTAAAACTGGAAATAGGTATGACGAAGATTTCAAACGTACTCTCGTTAACCTGTATCAATCCGGCGGAAAATCCCAAGCTGCTCTTTGTAAAGAATACGGAGTCTCTATTACAGCTCTTGGCCGTTGGATCAAACAATATTCAACCGTTGAAACGGATGATGGCGAAATTCTTACCGCAAAACAAGTCAAAGAACTTCAAAAACGTAACGCTCAACTTGAAGAACTTATGATACTAAAAAAAGCGATTGCCATCTTCACGCCACATTCGAACAACGATTAGACGCCGTTCATAAGCTTCGCTTCCAGCATGATATCAAGATTCTCTGCAAAGTCTTAGGTGTCAACAGAAGCACTTATTATAAGCATTACAATTCAGAGCCTGCTAATCGCACCAAGGAAAATCAGAAAATAGCCAAACTTATTCTTCAGATTTATGCTGATTACAATAAGCGTCTTGGTGCTTACAAAATCACATATGTTCTTCAGCGCGATTATGGCATTCACATCAGTGTCGGACGAGTGTACCGCCTGATGAGAACTCTTCAATTACCACGCATGTCCACCGATAAGCCTTATCGTAATTACCGCCACAAAGACAATGGTGACTGTCCCGATCACCTTCATCAGGACTTCAATCAAAAGGCACCAAACATTGTTTGGGCAAGTGATTTTACTTATATCAAGGTTTCTGGTAAATGGTATTACCTCTGTATTGTAATGGATTTACTTCCGCGCAAAGTCATTTCCTGGAACATCTCTGGAAAACCTGATGTTAAACTTGTTATGAATGCGTTCAAAAAAGCTTATTCTAAAAGAAACTGTCCTTCCGGACTTATGTTTCATTCTGATCAAGGATCTCAATATACTGCTTTCTCATTTAAGCAGCTATTGGATTCTCTTAATGTCGTGCAATCATTCTCAAAGAAAGGATACCCTTTCGACAATGCTTGCTGCGAATGTTTCTTCAAATATCTCAAAAAAGAAGAAACCAACCGGAGAACTTATCACTCTTTACAGGAATTACAACTCTCTGTGTTTAAATATATTGAAGGATACTACAACTCAAGAAGGCCACATAGCTCTCTTGGAATGTTAACACCTAACGAAAAAGAAGAACTCTTCTGGAATCAGGCATAGTCCCTCTTTCCAGAAAGATTTTTCTAATATATGTGTCTACTTACTTGACTATGGTTCACTATACATTGCAATTGTATGAGAATTTTATACTAAAATCAATGGCAAGGAATTCGTATGAATGGAAAGAGGTGAAATCTTTATGGCTCAAAAATTAAAGCAAATTAATGATATTTCCATCGGAGATAATCTTCGAAAACTGAGAAATGCTGCCAATCTTACTCAGGAGCAGGTCGTAGCACAATTGCAGCTGCGTAATCTTCCTACATCTAGAAGTGTTTATTCCCAGATTGAGGCCTGAACTTACAATATCCGTATCAGCGAACTGATTGCTCTTGCGGAAATTTTCCATACAGATTTCAACACTATTTTCAACGGTCTGACACATGACAAATAATCCCAGACAACAAATTTTCTTCTGTTGCCTGGGATTATTTTATGCATGAATATTTTTTATTACCGATCCAACCAATCGTGTTTTTTCTGTTTGTTTACGGATTTTGGTCGTTCTCTTTCTTTCACACGTTTTTCATTTTCTTTCGACAAATCCTAAATATTTTTGTTTAGTGATTATTATTTGTCGTGTATGTAGCCCTTTTGACTATTTGATATATCCATATTATCCTGCCTATATGGGCTAATGTTATCATTTTGTTATCGGCGTTGATAACACTTGCCTCTCTTAGCATGGAGCAATACCATCTCGTCCGAAAATATTGTAGCAGATTTCAAGTTATATTGCAATAAAATTTCAAATTTTAGTTTCACAATATCTTATATTTGTGTTTTAAAAATTGTTGATATTGGGACGCTTCTATGGTATAATATTTTCCGAACACAGTATCAATAAGCTGTGGCTTGAAAGTTGGTGAACAAATGGACAAAAAGGAAACCATAAAAAACATAATAAATAACAATGACGGTATTGCAAAAACCGCTGATTTTGTTGCCGAAGGACTTACCAACTATGATGTAGCCAATCTGTGCAAAGAGGGTTATCTCGAGCGTGTCAGGCACGGCTATTATCAGCTTGCCGAGCAGGAAGATATAAAGGAAGAACAAGTGCTTGCCACTCTCCTTCCTGAAAGCATTGTATGCGTGGAATCGGCGCTGTTTTATTATGGCTACAGTGATTTTTCGCCCCGGCAATGGTCAATTGCCGTTCCCCGTACCTTTTCACGGACAAAGCTGCATATCGATTCTCTGGCGACAAAGGTGTATTTTGTACAGCCTACCTTGTTTGAAATCGGAAAAACAAGCGGGGATTTTAATGGAGTGCAGCTTGCTGTTTATGATAGGGAACGCACCATTTGCGACTGTTTCAAATACCGCACAAAGCTGGACAACGAAATGTTTAATAAGGCGCTCAATGCCTATGCTGCCGATAAAAAGAAAAACCTGAGCAATCTTTCAAGTTATGCAAAGAAAATGCGGGTTTATAAAAAATTGATGGATGTGATGGAGGTGCTGCTCAATGGCTGATATTGCTGCTTCCGTGCTTGCACGACTGAAAAATAAAGCTGCTGAAAGCGGCAGAAGCTATCAGCTCTGCTTGCAGCTTTT
Organism: Anaerostipes hominis (ex Lee et al. 2021); assembly: GCF_002270485.1. Taxonomy (GTDB): domain Bacteria; phylum Bacillota; class Clostridia; order Lachnospirales; family Lachnospiraceae; genus Anaerostipes; species Anaerostipes hominis. The sequence continues at coordinate 62,245 of NZ_NQOG01000013.1, forward strand.
TTGTCAGGAAGAATTTCTCCGCCGTTTGGAGAAATCAAGGTATGCAGAAAACCTTGTGTTAAAAGGTGGCTTGTTCCTTTATTCTCTGACTGACTTTGATAGCCGGGTAACGGTGGATGTGGACTTTTTGCTTCGGCAAGTACCAAACACGCCGGAACAATTAAAGTCCCTTCTGGAAGAAATCATAACAGTTCCTACCGGCAATGATTTTGTAACCTTTGAGATCAAGGATGTTGCGCCTATTGCCATCGCTAAAAAGTATTCGGGAATTGGTGCCTCTATCGTTGCCCGTATCAAAAACACAAGAACGCCATTCAGCATTGACTTTGGCGTAGGAGATGTCATTGTTCCGAAACAGGAAAAGCGCCAGATACCAACGCAGCTTCCAGAGTTTGAATCACCAACGGTAAATACCTACTCGGTTGAAACCACCGTTGCGGAAAAACTCGATGCCATTTTGAGCCTGATGGAGTTTTCCAGCCGAATGAAGGATTACTACGATATTTATTATATCTCCAACAAGTTTGATTTTGATGGCGGAGTGCTTACTGAATCACTCAGAAAGACCTTTTCAAACCGTGAACACAGCTTCACGCTCGAACAATTTGAGCAGGTTATGAGCTTTGCCGCTGATGCTGCCATGCAGAAAAAATGGAAAGCATTCTGTCGGAAGATTGATACACAAACTGACGATTTCAATACAGTGCTAAAAATAATTGAGGCGTTTTTGACAGAACCGTTTACAGCGGCGGTCAAAAGCAAAAAGTTTACTGAAAAATGGTCTGCCGCTGATGGCGAGTGGATATGATTAGGAGAAATAGAAAATGATTAGAACAGATATGATTTCAACTGTTGGCAGAGCTTATCTTACCAGCAATATTGAGAATGACGAATATAGCTATCCGAAAGCTTTTTCCGCATCATCTTTGACATTTGTTCCTATTCGAAATAGTGCAGGTCGTGCATTTGAAAAATTGGATATTCGTTTTGTTAAGGATAATATTACCGTGCTCATTGAAACCAAACAGAACTTTACAAAGGCAGATGAGGAGCAATTATCTGCTTATGTAGAATATGAAAAAGCGTTGACAGGTAATAAGACAGTTGCTATTTTAGCGAATACTGTAAACGACAATGTAAAAGTGTGGCGAGGCGTTGTTTCTGACAGTGATCTTATGCCAAAAGAAACAGTTCTTCGATCTATGGACGAATATGTTGATTTTTACACTTCAAAAATCAATGATAAAGAAAAAGTGATGCAGAATACATATAAACTTAATGAATTGCTGCATCGCCACAGTATTCCTGAAAAATTGAGAAGTCAGTTTGTTGGTACATGCCTTCTTGCTCTGAAAAATGGTTTAGACTATTCAACTCCTTCTTTAACAGCTGCTCAAATAAGGACAAGAATAAAAGAAGTTCTTGAAGAATTGCTGAATTCGGATATTAATAAGGCGGAGAAACTTGCTTTATTAAACCGTAATGTCTTGGGTGACCAATACATTCGTCAATTGAATATTGCCGCTTTTAGAGAAATTTTGAATTTTATTGAAAATAACATTCTACCTTTTATCAATGATAAGAGCACCTCTGGACAGGATTTGCTTAACCTGTTCTTTGTTACCTTCAATAAATATGTCGGAAAATCGGATAAAAACCAAGCTTTTACACCGGATCATATTACTGATTTTATGGCAAAAATTACTGGTGTGAACAAGCATTCTGTAGTACTTGATCCTTGTTGTGGCAGCGGATCATTTTTGGTTCGAGCAATGACACAAGCATTGGATGATTGTGCTACTGCTGCAGAACAGGAAAAAGTAAAAAAGCATCAAATATTTGGTATTGAATTTGATGAAAACATCTATGGACTTGCTACAACTAATATGCTTATTCATTCCGATGGAAATTCAAATATTCGACAGGGCAGTTGCTTTGATTTAGCAGATTGGATAAAAGAAGCAAATCCAAATGTAATCCTAATGAATCCACCATATAACGGTCAGCGAATTCATCTGCCCAAAAAATATGTTGCCACTTGGGGTAATAATAAAAAAGAAGACCCTTCTAAAGGATTATACTTTGTTAAATATATTGCCGACACGCTTAATTCCATCAATCATCAGGCTAAACTGGCGGTATTACTTCCTGTTGCCTGTGCTATCGGAACTAGCGGAGAAATTGCCCGTTTGAAGCGTGAAATATTGGAGGAAAACACACTTGATGCTGTATTTACTTTGCCAAATGAGATTTTTTATCCCGGCGCAAGTGCTTCTGCCTGTTGTATGGTGTTCAAAATCGGCACGAAACATAATGATGTTTCCAATCCTGATACTTTCTTTGGGTATTGCAAAGATGATGGGTTTAAAAAGAAGAAAAATTTGGGACGTGTCGAGCAAATTGATACTGGTACAGGCAAGAGTAAATGGGTAGAAATTGAGCGTGAATGGATTGAACTGTATCGTAACAGGCGTTCTGTAGACGGTCTTTCGGCAACCCATAAAGTTAACGGCGATGATGAGTGGCTTTGTGAAGCTTATATGAAAACGGATTACACGAAGCTTACAGAACAGGATTTTCAGCAGACAATCAATGATTATCTTGCTTACCTTGTAAAGGAAGGGCATATTTATGAAGCTTAATGTAGAACACTGGAAAGAATTTCGACTAGGGGATTTGTTTTGCCAAATGTACAAGGCTAAAGCACATGTGAAAGGCGATTGTGATTTTTACAGTATTCCTTCAAAAAATACAATTCGTTTCATTTCTCGTACAGAAATGAATAATGGATGTGATTGTTATGTTTTAAATGTTGGACTTACAGGAGTTGAAGATGGGAATGCTATTGCTATTGGTGATACAACAGCAACCTGTTCCTATCAAAGTGATAAATTTATTTGTGGAGACCACATGGTTATTTGTCGTGCTGATTGGATCAATATATATACGGCACTATTCATCATTTCAATATTAAAACAAGAAAAATATAAGTACAGTTATGGCAGGGCATTTAAAATGGATTTAATATCCAATACCATAATCAAATTGCCAGCTACTATAGATAACTATCCAGATTGGGGTTTTATGGAGCAGTATATAAAGTCGTTGAATCACAAGCCGTTAACCACGGCCAACCAGGGAAGGTACGAATCACATACACTTGATGTTGTATCGTGGAAGGAATTTTGTGTAGGAGATTTATTTGAAGTAAAAAAGGGAAAACGACTCACTTCTGACGAACAAACCGATGGAGCGACTCCATATATCGGGGCGATTGATTCAAACAACGGTGTCTCTAATTATATTGGACAAGCTGCTATTCACGACGGTAATACTATTTCTCTGAGCTACAATGGATCTGTTGGAGAGGCTTTTTATCAGCCAAAAACATTCTGGGCAACTGATGATGTAAATGTACTGTATTTCAAAGAGGAAAACGGCATTGCCTTCAATAAATATATCGCCTTGTTTATATGCGCTGTGCTTCGTCAGGAAAAGTACCGTTATTCGTATGGGCGAAAATGGGTGCTTGAAAGCATGCGCTCAACCATAATAAAGTTGCCTGCAAAAGATGATAAACCTGACTATGATTTTATGGAAAATTATATAAGGTCTTTGCCGTATGGGGATAGAATATGAGGTGAAAGTATGGTGAAAGGATTTGTATTCTTCAATGAATGTAAGATTCCGTTTGTAATTGACAATTACCGCATGGAATTATTTTCGGATGAGCCAATCCTTGCAGATTATTGCAAAGAATATAATTTTAAAGATAATTATATCCTTCGTGGCCAATGTTTTGACAGCGGCAGTATTGCAAGAACTGCTACTTTTTTAGTTGAAAATTCCATGGGTAGCACTTGTTATCTGCGGTGCTATATCATCAATATGTTTGACAGGGATGATGAATACGATACCATCGGTGTGCAATCACCGTTCCTTGATGATGTGTTTAGGTATCAGTACAATCTCATAGATATGGTCAGGAAAGGCGTCAATTTCTCTGTGGAACCTAAAGAAATATATAAGATTCCCTTTTCAATGCAAGATAGACAGTATGCGTTATCTTTCCTTATTGGATATGAAAATAAATTAGGGATCCTAGAAGATTACGATAAAAAAGGCGAAATAAAGATCCCGCTTCATAACAAAACCATTCAGGAGTGCTCGGATATCTCCGTGGTTTTGAATCGTCTTGCAATGTTTATGACATCCCACTCAGAAGTGCCTTTCAAACGTATTACCTTATATAGCCAAGGACTCAAGGCCGGCTGGTTTTACTGCCCGCTTGTGTCCGAGAAGGCAGTTTCAGGGAACGACGGTTTCTTTTATGAGTTTGACGTTATGAAGTACATACCTAAAATACTAAACAACATAGCGTTTGATTTCGGCAATAAGATAACAAAGAGCGTACCGTTAGGTCATTTAGGTACACTCGACTCTATGTTTTCCCCACAGCGTTATATTGAACAAACAATGGCGTTTGAATACCTGTTTGATAAATTGGAACACAAAAAAGCGAAAGATAAGAATTGTCCACTAAAGGAAGAATTGAAGTATTCATTTAATCTTTTTCCTGAATTGCTGTCCAATACTAACGAGTCTGTGGATGTGATAAGTGAAAATATCAAAGAATTGCGGCGTTCTGTTGCGCACGGATATGCTTATTATTATGATTTTAAGTCTGATTCAAAGGCAAAGTATTATATTCTTCTTCTCGACAAACTTATTAAGAAGATGAGTTTGAAGTGGATTGGTTTTTCCGAGGACGAGATTAGCGATTTTTCAATTTGGTAAATAAAAAACGGAGGCAAGGATTTCTCCCCTCCGCCGTTTTTACATTATGCGTAAATAACCTCATGATTAACAATCTCCATCGCCCGATGCCGAATATTGTTCATTCTCCCTACCCAATCAATCTGGTTTTCCGCTTTTAGCTGCTCTGTGACTCCCTGCGCCTGTTTCATCAGCTCTGTAAGCGTTTCAAAGCGTTCCTGTGCCTGCCTGTCAATGTCGGCAAGGTAAGTGTTCAGTTTGCCGCTTGTAAGCAGATTGGTGTAGGTAAGCCTGTGATATTCCTTTAAGTACCGCAAATGCCGCTGTCCGAATAAGCCTAACGACTGTTCTTTTTCGGCGGGTAAGGTGAGGCAGGGGATAAGATAATCCCCTTGCCGTACATAAGTGCCACCCATTTCTTCAAAAATTGTCTTTACCATTGTTTGTTCCTACCTTTCGTTTTCTTTATTTCTAAAGCGTGTGCCACGCTGTTTAGACTGCCTCGCCTGCTCTAACAGGCTGTCAATTTGTCTGCTACCGAATACTTTTCGCAGCAGTTTGTAGTCTTTAATTTCCTCCCGCAAACGATTATTGTCAGCATTCAACTGCTTATTGTGACTTTTTAATCGCTCATTGCTTTGATACAAATTTCTGTTAGTGGTATTCAGCCTATGGTAGTTATCCCACCCCTCAAAGCAGCGGGCAAGCACCGTTTTCAAGAGCGATTTCAGTCTCTTTACAAGCGGCTCTACCATCTTTGTTTTATATGATTTTGCCGTCATAAATCCTTGTGGCTCTGGCAACTGATATTTAGGGTGGTGTGGTATAAAAAAAGTTGACAGTTTATTCTCAAGGATTTCATAATAAAACCAAGAGAATAAGGAGGTATTCAAAGTGGCACGTAAATATGACCATGAATACAAAGTACAGGCAGTAAAACTTGCCAAAGAAATCGGAGGCGCCAAAGCGGCTAAAGAACTGGGAATCCCTGAAGGAACCATCCATACATGGCTGAAAGCCGTAAGAGCTGGCAAGTTGGATATTGGGGAAGGTTCCCATACCCCTGCCAGCGCAATGAGCCTGTCAGAAGAGATTACCATGCTGCGTAAGAGGGTTAAGGAGCAGGATAAAGAAATCCGTCGCCTAAAGGAAGAAAACGAATTTTTGGAGGAGGCCAGCGCTTTTTTCGCCGCCAGCCGTCGGAAGTCAGTAAAAACCAGAGAATGATCTTTTTGGCTTTGAAAACAGAGGACGGCAGGATTACCGGGAAAATTTCATTTTATTGCCGAATGCTTGGTATCAGCCGGCAAGGCTTCTATAAATATCTTGAAACCAAAGATCGTCCCTGG
>NZ_NQOG01000014.1 GCF_002270485.1 Anaerostipes hominis (ex Lee et al. 2021)
TTGAACGTGTGACAGAGAAATGGACACCCAAATATCCGAATTCGATGAAACGCTGGAAGGACAACTGGGATGCTGTTTCTCCCATCTTCAAGTTTTCAGCAACCGTCAGGAAGGTGATATACACAACCAATGTCATAGAATCACTGAATTCCACCTATCGGAAGCTGAACCGCCAGAGAAGCGTATTCCCAAGTGATACGGCGCTGTTGAAAGCGCTGTATTTAGCGACATTTGAGGCTACAAAGAAATGGACGGTAACGATGCGCAACTGGGCACAAGTATATGGGGAGTTAAGCATCATGTACGAGGGACGACTTCCAGAGTAATTCAAAGACGGCCTAAAACGGGCGGATTTACCGCCTGCTGTTGACATGTTTTTTTGTAACTGTTATATATAAAGTAAGGGCGAAAAGCCTGTTTTTCAAGACTTTCGCCCTTCATTATCATAGAAGAATCTTATTTACAGACTTTTTTTCATAGTCTCTTTTTGTAGTTTATTTGAATCTTACAGGAATTTTACAGCAGTTCCATAAACAATAATTTCAGCAGCTCCCTGCATAACAGCAGAAGGGGAATATCTTACATTGATTACAGCGTCAGCCCCAAGTTCTTCGGCTTCTTCAACCATACGCTCCGTTGCCAGATCTCTGGCTTCGTTCATTATTTTTGTATAAGATTTCAACTCCCCACCAACAAGAGACTTAAATCCCTGTCCGATATCTTTTTCAAAGTTTTTGGACTGGATCGTACTACCTTTCACCAATCCAATCGTTTCTAATTTTTTTCCGTAATAAAATCAGTGTTCACAATGATCATAATGGCATCCATTTAGAATATTCTTCAAAGATTTTATTTACCGAATCCACTTGAAAAATTCAGTGTTTTACAGTAATATACAAATTGACAGAAGAAAGAAAAAATTATGAAATAGCCTGAATATCATTCTTTTAAGTCTTGACAAGGATTTATGATAGGTTATAATGGAATGTATAAAAACTGAATAGGATCTTCAGGGCAGGGTGAAATTCCCTACCGGTGGTACAGCCCACGAGCCGCAAGGCATGATTCGGTGAAACTCCGAAGCCGACAGTATAGTCTGGATGAAAGAAGATAGTGATAAAAGAACTCTGGGATTTACGCACAGCGTAGGTCAGATGCATTTGGTGTATTTGGCGTGCTGTTATAAATCTCAGTTTTTTGTTTTCATATTAGCTGTTTGTTTAGACAGTTTATCTATGAGTGAACTTTAGCTTAAGAAAGCCCTGAAGTCCTGTATTGTAGGATTTTGGGGCTTTTTTATTTCTTGCGAAATACCTTATCACGCTTATACGCGAGAGTTTTTCCTATGAAATACAAAGCGTTCCGCGATGCTGCACACATGAGAAAGGAGGTTTGTCCAGTTGCAGGAACTTTATATGAGAAGGGCCATTGAACTGGCTGGGAAAGGAACAGGATATACCAATCCAAACCCGTTGGTGGGGGCTGTCATCGTAAAGGATGGGCGGATAATCGGAGAGGGATTCCATGAGACATACGGAGGTCTGCACGCAGAAAGGAATGCGTTAAAGAACTGTACGGAAGACCCAAAAGGTGCGGAACTTTATGTGACCCTGGAGCCATGCTGCCATTTTGGAAAGACACCGCCTTGTACAGAGGCCGTCATAAAAAGTGGAATCAGGAAAGTCTATGTTGGAAATATTGATCCGAATCCAAAAGTTTCCGGTAAGGGTATTGATATTTTAAGAGAGCATGGCATTGAGGCAGAAACAGGAGTACTTGATGCGGAATGCAGAGAGATCAATGAAATCTTTTTCCACTACATTGCCCACGATACGCCTTATGTAGCATTGAAATATGCAATGACACTGGATGGGAAAATTGCAGTGAAGACAGGAGAGTCCAAATGGATTACCGGAAGGGAGGCAAGGGAACATGTACAGTTTCTCAGACACCGGTATGCAGCGATTCTCGTGGGAATCGATACGGTCTTAAGTGATGATCCGATGCTCAATGCCCGGATCATAGGCGGGAACAACCCGACACGTGTGATCTGCGACAGCAGACTCAGGCTCCCTTTAAGTTCGAAAATTGTTCAGAGTGCCAAAGTAATTCCGACCATCATTGCGGCATGTGAAAGAAACGAAAAGGCGCAGAGGCTTGAGGCTTTGGGATGCCGGGTGCTGATATGTCCGGAGAAGGATGGAAAGACGGATCTGCTGGAACTTCTGAGGACACTGAGGAAAGAAAAGATCGATAGTATCCTTGTGGAGGGGGGAGCTGATATTAACGATTCAGTTATTCAGACCAAATCGGTAAACAAAGTGTATGCTTTTGTGGCACCGAAGCTTTTCGGGGGAAGACAGGCAAGGTCACCAGTGGAAGGAAAAGGGATAGATAAAATCAGCGATGCGATACTTTTAAAGGGCCCGGAGATTACCAGGCTCGGCGAAGATCTGCTGTTAGAATATGAAGCGAGGTGAGAATGTGTTTACAGGAATCATTGAAGAAATAGGCACCGTTCTGTCAGTAAAAAAAGGAGGGCAGTCCTCAGCCGTCAGGATCGGGGCATCCAAAGTCCTGAAAGATATCCATACAGGAGACAGTATTGCAGTCAACGGTGTATGCCTTACCGCGGTCACATTTGACGGACAGGGGTTTCTGGCGGATGTGATGAACGAGACCTTTGAAAAGAGCAGTCTGAAAAGCTTGAAGCCTGGAGATCCGGTCAATTTAGAGCGGGCCATGAAAGCAGGAGGACGTTTTGGCGGACATATGGTTGCCGGCCATGTGGATGGAACCGGAACGGTCACATCAGTGGAACAGGATGCCAATGCAGTTTGGTTTACGGTGGCGGCACCGTCAGAGATCATGCGGTACTGTGTCAGCAAAGGTTCCATCGCCCTGGACGGCATCAGTCTGACCATTGCAAAGACCGGGGACCAATGGTTTCAGGTTTCGGTCATTCCCCACACCTTAAAGGAAACGGTACTGGGAGCAAAAAAAACTGGAGATCTGGTGAATCTGGAAAATGATATGATCGGAAAATATGTGGAGAAACTGATGAATTTGGGGCATGATGAAAAAACCAGTGCCATTACAGAGGAAATGTTAATGAAAGCAGGATTTTAGGAGGAAAGAACATGAAGTTCAGCACGATTAAAGAAGCATTGGAAGACTTAAAACAGGGGAAGATCATCATTGCAACAGATGATGAAGACAGGGAAAATGAGGGCGATTTTATCTGTGCCTCTGAGTTTGCGAATACTAACAATATTAATTTTATGGCAGTCCATGGAAAAGGTTTGATCTGTATGCCCATGAGTGCAGCTATGGGAGAGAAACTTGGACTGTCTCCAATGGTAACCAAGAATACAGATAACCATGAGACTGCATTTACAGAGAGTATTGATCATGTGGAAACCACCACGGGAATTTCAGCAGTGGAACGTTCTGTCACAGCGCTGAAATGTATGGAGAACAGCATCAGACCGGAGGATTTAAGGCGCCCCGGACACATGTTTCCGCTGATCGCAAAGCCGGGCGGTGTTATGGAGCGGAACGGTCACACAGAGGCAACAGTGGACCTTATGAAGCTTGCAGGTTTAAAAGAAAGCGGTCTGTGCTGTGAGATCATGAGGGAAGACGGCACTATGATGCGTACCACAGAACTCATGGGACTGGCAGAGAAGTTCGGCCTTAAGATAATCACCATAAAGGCACTGCAGGATTACCGGAAAAAACATGAAGTGTTCGTGAGCAGGGAGGCGGAGACGCCGATGCCCACCAAGTATGGAGAGTTTCGGGCTTACGGTTATGTGAATAAACTAAACGGCGAACATCATGTCGCCTTAGTAAAAGGAAATGTAGATGACGGGGAGCCGATATTGTGCCGGGTACATTCCGAGTGCCTGACGGGAGATACCTTTGGCTCGTTAAGGTGCGACTGCGGAGATCAGCTTACCACGGCCATGAGACAGATCGAAGCGGAAGGCCGGGGAATTCTGCTCTATCTGAGACAGGAAGGCCGGGGCATTGGTTTGATCAACAAACTGAAGGCCTATGCTCTGCAGGACCAGGGAATGGATACGGTAGAGGCAAATCTGGCTCTCGGATTTGAAGAAGACCAACGGGAATATTACATAGGAGCACAGATTCTGAGAGACCTGGGTGCGTCTAAGTTGAGACTTTTGACAAATAATCCGACGAAAATCGAAGGTCTGGGTGATTTCGGGCTGGAAATCGTAGAGAGAGTGCCCATCCAGATCAAGCTCACAGATTATGATTCTTTTTATATGAAGACAAAACAGAAAAAGATGGGACATTATTTAACTTATTAAGCTGCAAATAAATAAGAAAGAGGAGATAAAAGATGAATGTTTTAGAAGGAAAATTAGTCGCAAAAGGGATGAAAGTCGGCATTGTCGCCGCCAGATTCAATGAGTTTATCGTATCCAAGCTGCTTTCTGGGGCATTGGACGGCCTGCGCCGCCATGACGTGAAGGAAGACGATATTGCTGTTGCCTGGGTGCCTGGGGCATTTGAGATTCCTGTTGCCGCACAGAAGATGGCGGGATCAGGGAAATATGACGCTGTAATCTGTCTGGGAACCGTGATCCGGGGATCTACCAGCCACTATGATTATGTGTGCAATGAGGTATCCAAGGGTATCGCTCACGTGTCTATGGAGAGTCAGATTCCTGTGCTGTTCGGTGTACTGACCACGGAAAATATCGAGCAGGCCATTGAGCGCGCCGGTACGAAAGCCGGAAACAAGGGGTATGACTGTGCACTGTCAGCGATTGAAATGGTAAATTTATTGAAAGAGATTGGTTAAACTGGACGGAGCCGCTTATTTACTGTAAAATAGAACAGAAAATAAGCGGCTTTTTTATTACCGTTTTGTTTGTCTTTTAACCCTATTTGAAGATACAAGGAGATAATTGCCATGGACCAGATTGAACAACTTCAGAATATGATAGATGAGAGCAGCAGGATTGTTTTCTTCGGCGGGGCAGGAGTATCCACAGAAAGTGATATTCCTGACTTCAGAAGTACGGACGGACTCTATCATCAAACTTATAAATACCCTCCGGAGGTGATTGTCAGCCATACATTTTTTGTGCAGAAGACAGAGGAATTTTATGATTTTTATAAGAAGAAAATGATATTTCCGGATGCCGAACCGAATCCTGCCCATTTAAAGCTTGCAGAGCTTGAGAGGGCTGGAAAGCTCACGGCGGTTGTCACTCAGAATATCGACGGTCTGCACCAGAAAGCCGGAAGCCAGAAGGTATTTGAGCTGCACGGAAGTGTTCACAGAAATTACTGTCAGAAATGCCATAAGTTTTTTGATGTAAACTATGTGGCCGGAGCACAGGGAGTGCCGCACTGCGACGAATGCGGAGGACTGGTGAAGCCGGATGTTGTACTATATGAAGAAGGACTGGATGCATCCGTGATGAGGGGAGCCATCGATGCGATTTCTAAGGCGGATATGCTGATCATCGGTGGAACTTCTCTCGTAGTGTATCCGGCGGCGGGCATGATCGATTATTTCCGCGGAGAGCATTTGGTGCTCATCAACAGGGATGCCACATCCAGAGACCGGCAGGCAGAGCTCTGCATTACAGATCCAATCGGTGAGGTCCTTGGGCAGATTAAGGTGAATTCATGAAAAGAAGAGATATCGTGTTGATCGGAGTAGTTCTTTTTATGGCAGCGGTGGGATTTTTATTCCTGTCTCTTGTGAAGCAGGACGGGGAAAAGGCAGTGGTGACTGTGGACGGAAAGGAAGTCTGGAGCCACAGCCTTTCTGAGGATGCGGTCTATACGGTAAAGAGCAGGAACGGGTCCAATGTAGTCCGCATCCAGGGAGGGAAAGCCTCAGTCACAGAGGCAGACTGCCCTGATCAGATATGCAGAAAGCATAAAGCCATCGATAAAACCGGGGAAACCATTGTCTGCCTGCCTCATAAACTCGTAGTGGAAATTAAAGACGGAACCAAGGAGAAAGAATATGACGGAATTACAATCTAAGGAGAAAAACCAATGACCAGGCGGATTGCTGTGGATGGCATGTTTCTGACACTGGCCATCGTTGTTTCTTATATAGAGGTACTCCTTCCGATTCCTGTAGGGATTCCCGGAGTGAAGATCGGGCTTGCCAACGGAGTCATTATGGTTCTTCTCTTTTTTACCGGGTGGAAACGGGCGCTGTTTATCTCCGTTTTGAGAATTCTTCTGGCAGGAATGCTTTTTGGGAATCCGATGACGATTGTTTACAGCCTGGCGGGCGGGATTTTGAGTATCTTTCTCATGGCGCTTCTGAAAAAAGCCGGGGGATTTTCGGCAGTGGGACTCAGCGTTGCCGGAGGAGTAGCACACAATCTCGGGCAGCTCAGTGTTGCAGTGTGCCTGATGGAGAATGTAAGAATTTATTATTATACGCCGATACTGCTGGTCACCGGAACCATTGCCGGCATTGCGATCGGAGTGCTGACGGCGGGGCTGGTAAAGAAGGTTCCGGCAAACTTATTTCAGTAGAAAATGTACGTAATTTTTACTGAATAAGTATCCATTTAGCAAAAGGAGCTATCCAATGATAGTTTTTTATCACTATTGGAGGAACGTATTTTAAAGTGTGACGGAAATAGTGATAAAAAACTCCTACAGGAGGAAAGATGTGAAAAAAAAATTATGTGCGGTCATGGTATTTGTGCTGACGGCGGTCATGGCATCAGGCTGTGTGAAGAAAGAAGAGATACAGAAATATTCCCATGTAGACTATGCCATGGGGACAGTGACCAATACGACACTATATGGGAGAAGCCCGGATCTTTCTGAGGCTGAACAAGAGATGATGGAGAAGATGAAGAAGCTGGAGACAGAGCAGCTGTCCTGGAGGAAGGACAGTTCTGCCGTGGCAAAGCTTAATCAAGGGAATCAAAGAGTGGCGGATGTCCCGGAGCCGCTGTTTACCTGGATGAAAAAGTCTCTTCAGATTGCCAAAGACAGCAAAGGCGCTGCGGACCCGGCCATCGGAAGCCTCACTCGAATGTGGGATTTTGAATCCGAGAATCCAAAGGTACCCGATGCTGATAAGATCAAAGCGCTGATCAAAGACGGTATCGTCAGCAATGCATATGAGCATGTAAAACTGAATGAAAAGCAGAAAACCGTGCGAAAAGCGAGAGAGATTAAAATGGATCTGGGAGCTTTCGGGAAGGGGATCGGAACCGACGAAGCCATGAGGTTTCTCAAAAAAGAAAAGATAATTACCGGAGCCATGGTGGCTCTTGGGGGAAGCATCGCTGTTTATGGAGAAAAGCCCGGCGGGGAGGACTGGAAAGTCGGGATACAGAACCCTGACGGAAAGCAGGGGGAGACAATTGGAGGGCTTAGCGTAAAAGGCGGGACCTTCATCTCTACCTCCGGTGATTATGAAAAATATTTTATTGATAAAAAGACAGGGAAACGGTATTTCCACATCTTAGATGAGAAGACCGGATATCCGGCACAGACAGAGATCACCTCATGTACCATTGTGTGCAGTTCAGGTATTGCCAGTGACGGGCTGTCCACCGCATGTTTTGTGCTGGGGCCGGAAAAAAGCCGTTCACTGTTGAAAAAGTACGGAGCAAAAGCGATCTTTGTGGATAAACAAAAAAATGTTTATGTCAGTGACGGATTAGATTTTGAGCTCACAGACGATGCATATAAAATAGTTAACAAAGACATTGACGGATGAAAAAATTCTGAACCGACCCCCAAAAGTTAGACCAAAAATCTAACGATTGGAGGTCGGTTTTATTATGGCAAAATATAGCCTTGAGCTAAAAAAGAAAGTAGTTGAAGCATATCATCGCCGGGAGGGTAGCTATTGTTTTCTTGCTCAAAAGTATGGAATTACAAATAAGCGTCAGGTTTTAAATTGGGTTCATTCATATGATGCGTTTGGCTGTGAAGGCCTGATGCGTTCCAGAAAAAAGCAAATGCAGTCCGTGCTAGATACTACTCCTGTAGATACAAGTGCTGAACATATCAAACAGCTCGAAGATGAATTATTAAAACTGCGAATAGAGAATGCCTATTTAAAAGATGTGAGGAGGCTGCGTTTAGAGGAGGAAGCTCTTCTGAAAAAAAAGCGAGAATCATCCACAGCCTCCGAGGAGACTTCAAATTAAAAGATATTCTCGCTGTTGTTGGGTTTCCGAAAGCAATCTATATGTACTGGCAAAAAAGATTCCAGAGAGATAATCCTAATAAAGAGCTTGAGGAAAAAGCATGGAAATTACTTCCTTTACCAGAAAAAGCCGTAAGTATAGCTCATATAAAGGACGGATTGGAAAAGTGGCTCCGAACAGATTACGGAGACGTTTTGATACGAAAATCCCACACCAGAAGATTACGACTGATACATGCGAAGTGGATTTTCCACTTCGCAATAAAGTCTAACTTTTAGGGGTCACCTCATTCATCTGCCAGTGTCTTTTTTAGTGATTAAAATAAAATTCTTTATTTTTCTCCGCGGGGTTTTCCGCAGGTCTGCCTTTTAATCAGTGTACACGGCAGTGTCAGGCGCACCGGTGTCTTGTATTCGCTTGGCACTTCGTTATAGAGTTTCGCCACAAAGTTTGCTGCATATTCCCCCATATACTCTGAAGGAGCATGGACCGTAGTCAGCGGAGGATTGGAAAATTCGGCCACACTGATATCATCAAAGCCGATGATCGAAATATCGTCGGGAATTTTATACCCATGTTCATAGAGGGAGCGCATGGCGCCGATCGCGATTGGATCGCTGGCGGCAAAAACTGCAGTAGGCAGATTTCCAGATTCTATAAGTCTGTTCATCATCTGATATCCGGATTCTGCGCTGAATTCTTCCTCTATAACATAAGGTTCATAACAGAGTTCAAGTTTCCTGCAGTAATTGATAAACGTTTCTTTCCGCTGCTCAAAATAGACGGTATCCTCGTCGATGTATTCCTTTCCGCCCAGATAACCGATCCTTGTGTGTCCGAGTTCCACAAAGTAATCAATCACATCTATGACAGACTGGTGTAAATCCAGTACAATGTTATTGAAGGAAATCCTGGAAGTGCGCATATCAATAAAAATAATATTGTCCGTAAGCTGCTCAAAGGCTTTGATATCCTTTTGCGCAAACTTTCCAATACAGATCAGGCCGTCCACACCGCTTAATGTTTTTAAATAGTCCGGATCACTCTGGAATGCCCGGATGACTTCAATGTTCTGGTCTGCACAGTATTTCTCGATCCCTACGCGGATGTTCTGGTAGTAGGGGTCTTCTAATTCCTGAAACAGGGAGTACCACTGGAACACTCCAATGGTAGTCCTTTTCGTTGTTCCTTTCCCCTTTTTTCTGTAGTTCAGACCGTCTGCAATCTTTAAAACTCTGGCTCTTGTCTCATCAGTGACGCTCAGGGTGTCATCCTGATTTAAAATACGGGAGACTGTGGCGGATGATACGCCTGCTTTTTCAGCGATATCTTTAATGGTAGCCATATGAATTCTCCTTTAGCATCTAATTCCAACTCTTTTTTATTCCAAGTATACCATATCTGTAAATGAAAATAAAATCTTTTTATTATAATTTACTAAAATATAGTGAATAAATTTAGTAAATAATTAAGTAAAATATAGTTGAAATATTTACTAAACAGTATTACTATATAGACATAGGAACGAAACTAAGATATGAAATAGGAGGCTTGATGTATGGAAACGAATAGTGGCAGAGAGAGGGAAGTGGTTTCCGTCCTTCCGCGTATTTTTGCCAGTCTGGGACAATCCCTGATCATTGCCGGTTTCGGAGTGTAGATCATTGGGGCTCTGGGAGGAGGTTATATCGGGTATCACAGATTTGCCATGAGCAGACGGGATACATACCAAACAGCCCGGACCAGAGTATGCTGACCATGAATTCCATACGGATACTGATGTGTGCCGCGCCTGCGCTTTCAATGCTGACTGCATATGTCATTTATAAAAATGCATATAAGCTCAGCGACAGTTTTATGAAAAAGGTTATAGAAACGATACAGGAAAGGAGATTTAACGCAGAAGCCTGACATTCTGCGGAGGTGAAAAGATGAAAGATTCAAGTGTGTTGATCAAAGAATTTAAAAAAGGAACTTATGAGAGTCTGTTGAAAGATATTTATGTAGATGACAGTGTGCTGGAATATCAGAGAGAAAGATACATAAAAGCACTGAATCAGTATGAAGAAATATTCGGGGAAGAGGAAGTGGAGATCTATTCTGCACCGGGACGAAGTGAAGTGGGGGGCAATCACACGGACCATCAATATGGTAAGGTTCTTGCAACGTCTATTAACCTGGATGCCATTGCAGTGACTGCCAGGACAGAAGATGAGAAGATCACGATAGTATCTGACGGATATGAGCGCATGGAAATCGGTTTAAACGACCTGCCTGCCAAAGAGGATGAAAGAGAAACCTCTCTGGCACTAATCAGGGGGGTTGCCGCCAGGCTGAAACAGAAAGGTCATAAGATAGGAGGTTTCCGGGCATATATCACCAGTGATGTGCTGATCGGCGCAGGAATGTCTTCCTCCGCAGCCTACGAAACCTTGATTGGTACGATCCTGTCCGGACTGTACAATCAGATGAAACTGGACCCGGTGTTCTTAGCCCAGGCGGGCCAGTATGCAGAAAATGAATATTTTGGGAAACCATGCGGCCTGATGGATCAGATGGCGTCTTCGGTGGGAGGAATGATCTATATTGATTTTGAAAATCCGGAGGAGCCGGAAGTAAAGCAGGTAAAAGTTGACTTTGAAGGTTTTGGACACAGCCTCTGCATTGTGGATACGAGAGGGTCCCATGCGGATCTGACAGAGGACTATGCCATGATTCCGTCTGAAATGAAGCAGGTGGCCCATTATTTTGAAGAAGATGTGCTGCGGAAAGTAGACAAGACCGACTTTTATCTGAATATACCGGCCATCCGTGAAATCCTTGGGGACCGGGCCGTGCTCCGCGCCATGCATTTGTTTGAGGAAAATAAGAGGGTGGAAGAAGAGGCGGAGGCCCTGGAACAGGGAA
Organism: Anaerostipes hominis (ex Lee et al. 2021); assembly: GCF_002270485.1. GTDB lineage: Bacteria > Bacillota > Clostridia > Lachnospirales > Lachnospiraceae > Anaerostipes > Anaerostipes hominis. The sequence goes on from NZ_NQOG01000014.1 coordinate 11,091, forward strand.
AATTCGAGGTCTTCAAAAAACTGGTGAAGGATTCAGGAGATTCCTCTTTCAAGTATTTACAAAACGTATATTCCAATCACCAGGTGAACAACCAGAGTGTTTCCATCGGACTTGCAGTCAGTGATGTGATACTGAAAGACAGAGGTGTAAGCCGTGTCCACGGGGGAGGCTTTGCAGGAACCATTCAGGCTTTTGTACCGGATGAGATCGTTCCGCTGTATCAGAAAACCATGGACAGTGTATTTGGAGAAGAAGCGTGCCATATTTTGAAAGTCCGCAAATACGGCGGAATGAAAGTTTTATAGGGAGACAGGACAATGGCGGAGATGAAAGTGATCGAACAGCGACAAGACGGCATTGACATCATTGAGATGAAGAATCAGGATCTGACAGTGAGAGTTACAAATCTGGGATGCCACATTCTTTCGGTCTGGATGAAAGACAACAAAGAAAATATAGACGATGTTGTGCTCGGACTTCAAAATATAGAAGACTATAAGGAGGATGACAAATATATCGGAGGAATCCTAGGAAGGGCGGCGAACCGGATCAAAGACGGAAAGTTTACCCTTAACGGACAGGAGTATCATCTGCCGGTCAATAACGGACCGAACCATCTTCACGGAGGCACAGAAGGGTTCGATAAGAAAGTCTGGGATTATGAGATCCGGGACCATAAAGTGATCTTTTCCTATCTGTCAAAAGATATGGAAGAAGGATATCCTGGAAACTTGAAGATACATGTTTCCTATGAACTGACAGGAAATACGTTTACCATGGTTTACTACGGAACAACCGACAAGGACACGATTGTAAATCTGTCCAACCACACCTACTTTAACCTGTCCGGAGGAAAAGAAAAGATTTATGACCATAAGCTGAAAATAAAAGCAGCTCAGATTGCCTGTGTAGACCAGGACGGATGTACTACCGGCGAAAAACTCTTCGTGGACGGCACCCCGTTCGATTTCAGAAAATTCCACAGGATCGGGGAACGGATCGATGAAGATCATGAACAGCTTAACTTTGCAGGAGGGTATGACCACGCTTTTGTTTTCAGCGGGCAGAAAGACCAGATCACGCTGTTTCATGAAGAAACAGGGAGAAAAGTGACAGTTTCCACGAACCTTCCGACCGTACAGCTTTACACTTCAAACTTTCTGGAAGGAGGCTTGCCGGGGAAAGAGGGAAGAGTCAACGTAAACAGGGACGGTGTCTGCCTGGAAACCCAGTTCATGCCAAATGCTGTCAATCTTGAGGAAAAGCCACAGGTGATCCTCAGAAAAGGCGGCAGTTATGCAGTGTTTACCGCTTTTAAATTCGAGGTGCAGGAAGATGATTGATGAATATATTGCAAAATTAGTACAGTATGGGCTCGATAAAAAACTGATCGAACCGGAGGACAAGATTTACACGATCAATCAGTATCTGGAGATCTTTAAGCTGGATGATTACGAGGAGCCCAAAAGACCTGCCGGGGAGATCAATCTGGAAGAAATCCTGACAAAACTGACGGATGAGGCATATGACCGTTATATTATAAAGAGCAATGATGTCGTGACGAGAGATCTGTTTGACACAAAGCTCATGGGTGTTTTGGTGCCGAGGCCAAGCCAGGTGATACGGGATTTCCGGGAGAAGTATCAAAAAAGTCCGGAAGCAGCCACCGAATTTTTCTATAAGTTCAGTCAGGATACAGACTATATCCGCAGATACCGTGTGAAGAAGGACTGGAAGTGGACCGTAGACAGCCCATATGGAATCATTGATATTACCGTGAATCTCTCCAAGCCGGAAAAGGACCCGAAGGCCATTGCCGCGGCAAAGAATGCGGCGCAGAGCCGTTATCCCAAATGCCAGCTGTGCATGGAAAATGAAGGGTATGCAGGGCACATGAATCACCCGGCGAGACAGAATCACAGAGTCATTCCGGTTACAGTCAACGGCAGCAGATGGGGATTCCAGTATTCACCGTATGTTTATTACAATGAGCACTGTATCGTATTTAACGGAGAGCATGTGCCTATGAAGATTGACCGGACGGCGTTTGTGAAGCTGTTTGATTTTGTCAGACAGTTTCCTCACTACTTCCTCGGCTCCAATGCAGATCTTCCGATCGTGGGAGGTTCCATCCTGTCACACGACCATTTCCAGGGCGGACATTATCAATTTGCCATGGCAGATGCGAAGATCGAAAAACATTATACGATCAAGGGATTTGAGGATGTGGAGACGGGAATCTTAAACTGGCCGCTGTCAGTGCTCCGAATCCGGTCAAAGGACGAGAATCGGCTGATTGATATGGCGGATCATGTCCTAAAAGTATGGAGGGAATACAGCGACGGGGATGCCCATATTTATGCACAGACCGGCGGGGAACCGCACAATACCATCACTCCGATTGCGAGAAAGACCGGGGAGACCTATGAGCTGGATCTCGTATTGAGAAATAATATCACGACTGTAAAACATCCTCTGGGGCTGTTTCATCCTCATGAACAATATCACCATATTAAGAAAGAAAATATCGGTCTGATCGAAGTCATGGGTCTTGCGGTGCTGCCATCCAGATTAAAAAAAGAAATGGAGCTTCTTGCGGAGTGCCTTGTATGTAAAACTCCGATCGAAGAATATGAATGTCTTAGAAAGCATGTTGACTGGGCGGAGCAGTTTGTGCCAAAATATAAGGAGATCAACAAAGAGAATGTCATGGATATCCTGAAAGAAGAGATCGGACAGATATTTGTAAAAGTCCTTGAGGATGCAGGAGTTTATAAATGCACCGAAAAGGGCAGGAAACAGTTTGAGAGATTCATTTTTACACTGGATCAGCAGTAAGAAAGGCGGAATGAAATATGAAGATTTTAGTATTAGGCGGAGCAGGCTACATCGGGTCCCATACGGTTTATGAACTGACTGATGCGGGAGAAGACGTTGTGATCATTGATAACCTGGAGACCGGATACAAAGAGGCGGTTCACCCGAAAGCCAAATTCTATCAGGGAGATTTAAGAGACAGGGCATTTGTGGACAGCGTTCTGGATCAGGAGACCGGCATCGATGCGGTCATCCACTTTGCGGCAAACTCACTCGTAGGTGAGAGCATGACGAATCCGCTGAAATATTATGACAACAATCTGTGCGGCACAAAGACCATGCTGGAATCTATGGTGGCACACGGCATCGATAAGATTGTTTTTTCTTCTACGGCGGCGACCTATGGAGAACCGGAGAAGACTCCGATCCTGGAGACAGACCGGACAGAGCCGACCAATACTTATGGCGAGACAAAGCTCTCCATGGAAAAGATGTTCAAATGGGTGGGCAAAGCACACGGACTCCGGTTTGTATCACTGCGCTATTTTAATGCATGCGGAGCCCATAAAAGCGGAGAGATCGGCGAGGCCCACAATCCGGAGACCCATCTGATTCCGCTGATCCTTCAGGTGCCGAACGGAAAAAGAGAAGCGATCAGTATTTTCGGAACCGATTATCCGACCAAAGACGGGACCTGCGTCAGGGACTATATTCATGTGACGGATCTTGCACAAGCGCATATCCTCGCGGTAAAATATCTGATGGAAGGAAATGAAAGTGATATCTTCAATCTCGGAAATGGAATCGGCTTTACGGTCAAAGAGGTGATCGAGACTGCAAAAGAGGTAACGCAAAAACCGATCAAGGCAGTGGAAGAAGGCCGGAGGGCCGGGGACCCTGCAGTGCTGATCGCATCCAGCGAGAAGGCAAAGAAAGTCCTTGGGTGGAAGCCGGAACATGCGGATCTTCATGAGATCATTGAGAGTGCATGGAAGTGGCACAGCACACATCCGGAAGGATATCAGAGCAAATAATACAAGTAATATAAGTAATATAATGTAAAAAATGGAACGGTTATCAGGAAATTAGAACGTATATCTGGATTTCCACCAATATGCTTGACGATCATACGGTATTGTTCTATACTGACCACAAGCTTGGCGGGTTTTGTTGTTGATCAGCAGAGACAACATCCTTAGAGAATGTAATCCCAGAATCTGCCGGAGCACAGACAAATATTTATCATAATTAAAAAAGCAGGCATGATGCATTTTTTATTGCACATGCCTGTTCTTTTTTGCATTTGGCGTGGGAAAGGGGTAAAATATGATTATATTTTACGTTTTATAATATAGAAAGGACTGAGGATGGAGAGAACGTTAAAAATAGCAATCTGTGACGATGAACAGACTTACTTGGATATCTTGGAAGATGAATGCCTCCGGTTCCTGGAGTGCAGAAATCAAAAGGCACAAATCTTCTGTTTTCAAAGGGGAAAAGCTCTGCTTTCTTCGGAGGATGAGTTCGATATCATCCTGCTCGACGTGGAACTGCCGGATATGGATGGATTTTCTGTTGCGGAAGAGTGGAAGAACCTTCAGAGACCCGGAAAGATCATTTTTATAACGAGCCATGATGAATGGGTCCAGAGAGCTTTTAAGGTTCAGGCATTCAGGTATCTGTATAAAAGTGGAAGCGGACAGGAGCTTTTGGAGGCGCTGGAAGATGCGCTCAAAGATATGAACGACAATGAAGGGATTGTGCTGGAAGGAAAGGAGGAGAGCAGATTCGTATACTTCCGGGAGATTCGATGGATCGAAGCTCTGGGCGATGAAATAGCGGTGTTTCTTGTGGGAGGGCATCTGATCGTGAGATTGTCTCTGAAAAAGATTGAGGGGTGTTTGGATGAGAGGTTTCAGCGGATCCACAAGGGATACATTATTAATTTCCAATTCGTAGAGCATTATTATAAAGAACGGCTTGTGCTGTTCTGCGGAAAGGAATTTCAGATTTCCAAGAGGAAACAGAAGGAAGTCAAGAAACACTATTTTGAGTATATAACCAAATATGCAAAGGTGATTTAATGAACCCATATGGAAAATGGGCAGTGAGGGTGAAAAGTGAAAGGATTATATTGGGTGTATGTGTACGCCATTGAACTTTGGAAGATGATCTTGATCATGAGGGGGATTTTAGGGATCGAACCGGTGCGGAAACGGCAGGTGCTGATGTTTCAGATTCCGGCGGTTTTGGGAGTGCTGGTAAGCTTTAAGTACCAGCTTGCCGTGAATATAGTTATTGTGCTGTTCATTATGTTGTCGGCATGGATTTATTTTAATAAGTTTTTTCTGTCAGTGTTTACCTGGCTTGGAATTTCGATCATGGATTTTTTGATCGGACTGTTTATTATCTTTTTTGCACAGATGGATTTCCAGACAGCCTATAACAGCAATCATTTCGCCGATGTAGAGGAAGTCTTCAGTTTTCTTCTTTTGATTGTTATCATTGCGCTCCGGAAGAGATTTGAAGTCAGGAAGATCCAATATACATACAGCGATGTGGCATTGGGAGCCATGGTATTGGTAGGAGTGATCGCCTGTACCGGTCCTTTTCTGTCGGAAGGGTTTGAGAACTGGACATCCATCGGCAAGAGACTGGAGATCCTGCTTGGATTTCTTCTGATGCTGTTTGGAATCAGCAGTATTATATACCGGATCTGCAGAGTCAGACAGGAGCAGGAACAGTTTGAACAGCAGATGCTGTGGAACGAACGGCTGTTAAATGAACAGAAAAAGTATTATGAACTGCTCCTTCAAAAGGAGGAGACGACCAAAAAGATCAGACATGATATGAAAAGCCAGCTGGCATGCCTGAGCAGATTTCTTGAAAAAGAAGAGTACGGCAGTGCGAGAGATTATCTGCGTGAACTGACCGGAAATATAAAGCGTTTGAATATTCTCATTTCCACGGGAAATGATGTGGTTGATATTGTGGTAAATGACATCATTCAGAGTGAGAAGATCGAGCTCAGCTGGAAAGGAAAGATTCCAAGCAGGCTTAACATGACCAATGCAGAGATCTGTATTTTATTTTCCAATCTTCTCAAAAATGCGGCGGAAGCCGTCAGGGATATGGATGACAAGACCGTTGATGTCACGGTCAAACTCAACGGGCATCATTTAGTTTTGGAAGAGAGCAACCGGACCATGAAGCCGGTGATCATAGAAGACGGCCGGCTGAAAACTACAAAACATGACAAAGAAAAGCACGGCATCGGAAGCCGCAATATGATCGAGATCGCCGAAAAGTATAACGGAGATGTTTCCTTCCGGTTTGAAAACGGAAGATTTCATGTAAAAATTATTCTTCTTGATACTATTTAATGGAAAAAAAGATGACGGTTATTCGAATATCAAGTCGTTCCCCGCAGATATATTGAAACAAGGAATAGGACCTTTTATAGTGTGTATTGTTACAGAGATAATTGTCGAAAGCAAAGCAGTATAAAGGGGGATAAAACAATGACATGCATGAGATGGCCTTGGCCTTTCTAATCGTCATCTAGTCCGTTTTGAGGACTAATTACAAAGGATAAAGAATTAATATGAGGGTAGTCTTAAATTAAGAGACATAAAGCAAGAGGCATTTCTGAGAAGATCAGAGATGCCTCTTTTATTATGTCCGGTTTTATGCTTTCCACAGTCCGTGGAGATTGCAGTATTCATATGCGGCAATAAATTCCTCACTGTCTGCCAGAAGGAATTCTGCCTCCGGTTTTTCACCCGGATTCAGATATTTTATCTGGTGGCCACGGCTGGTTTCAATGCAGATGAACATGATGTAGTGAGCCTCCATCATAGGGTGTTCGGCTTCTCCGACCTTTACGCTGATCTTGCGGTCATCCGCTGAAACGACCGGAACGTGTTTTTCTGTTGCCCCGTCGGTAGTGCCTGGAACATGCGTCATTTGTCTGTAAAATTTGGAGAAAATGAAGCAACTCTGTGACAAATTTCATATACTATCATTAGATGGCAGCAGAAAGGAGCGGTAAAATGTATGATTTTGCAGTGCTTGGCGGTGATTTAAGACAGTTTTATATGGCAAAGCAGCTTGCTTTTAAAGGCTATTCTGTGATTACCTATGGGATCGCATCCGGGGAGGTGCAGGCTTCTTCCATGAAAGAAGCTGTGGAAAATGCAGAAATCCTGGTCGGCCCGATTCCTTTTTCCAAAGACCGTGAAAACCTGGTTTCCATGGAATGCTGTGCTGACTTCGGAATAGAGGATGTAAAACGGCATCTGAGGAAAGGGCAGAAGATCTTTGCGGGTTGTATTCCGGATGACTTCTGCCACTATTGCATGAATACGGGAGTTGCTGTCCATGACTTTATGAAATTGGACTCAGTGGCGTTAAAAAATGCCGTGCCTACTGCCGAGGGGGCTGTGGCAGAAGCTGTTTTTGACTCTCCTGTTCAGATACAGGGAAGCCGCTGTCTGGTGACAGGCTTCGGACGATGCGGCAGCGTCCTGGCAGAAAAGCTGAAGCTTTGGTCAGCCAAAGTAACGGCAGCCGCAAGAAATAAGGAGCAGCGTGCCCTGGCGGAGTCCTTTGGAATGAAAGCAGTCTCTCTCGATGAGCTGAAGGAAGAGCTTTCTCAGGCTGATTTTATTTTTAACACGATTCCGGCCATGATTTTAGACAGAGAACGTCTGGAACAGGTAAAAAAAGAGGCGTTAATCGTGGATATTGCATCTGCACCGGGAGGCGTGGATTTCAGGGCGGCAGACGAATTGGGGATCAATGCAAAACAATGTCTTGGAATTCCCGGCAAGTATGCAGCGTGTTCAGCAGCTGCCATTCTGACAGAAACAATGATTACGGAATGGGATGTATGATGAGTGTAAAAGGAAAGAAAATAGGAATTGCCGTAACTGGCTCATTCTGCACATATGAAAAAATTTTTATCCAGCTTAAGAAGCTGGCAGAAGAAGGAGCACAGGTGCAGACCATTTTTTCCGGGGCCGCACAGAGCATAGACAGCCGATTTGGAAAGGCAGAGGATTTCTTAGAGAGGGCAGAGAAGATCACTGGGATTACCCCGATGAAAACGATTGCCCAGGCGGAACCGATCGGTCCAAAGAGTCTTCTGGATATCCTGGTGATCTTCCCGTGTACAGGAAACACGCTTGCAAAGCTGTGCAGCGGGATCACAGATTCACCGGTCCTGATGGCGGCAAAAGCCCATTTAAGGAACGATAAACCTTTGGTGATTTCTGTATCAACCAATGACGCTCTGGGAATAAATATGAAGAACATCGGAGCCCTGATGAATATGAAAAATATTTATTTTGTACCATTTGGGCAGGATGATCCGGTTAAAAAACCGAACTCCATGATCGCCGATACCAGCCTTTTGATCCCGACGGTGGAAAAAGCGCTGGAAGGCAGACAATATCAGCCGGTTATCCGGGGATAGAACGTAAGGCTCCCGGTGATGCTTCACCGCGGGGCCTGCATGAAAAATAGTTGAAGAGGTGGCACATATGTGTGGTATTGCGGGATTTTGTAATCCTCATAACAGGTATCTGGAAAAGAAAGGGCAGTGGGAGGATATTCTGAACCGTATGAATCGGGTACAGAAGCACCGGGGCCCGGATGATCAGGGAACGTTTTTGGAAAACGGATGCGGCCTGGCCCATGTCCGTCTCTCGATCATTGACTTATACACCGGTCATCAGCCCATGGTCAGAGAGGAATCCGGACGTAAGTTTGTCATTGTGTATAACGGTGAAATTTATAACATGAAGGAATTGAAACAGGAGCTGAAAAAGGAAGGGGCGATCTTCAGGACAGCGAGCGATACGGAAGTGATCCTGGAGGGGTACATCCTTCACGGACCGGCCTTTGTGGAGAAGCTGAACGGCATTTTTGCGGTCAGCATTTGGGATTCTGCGGAAAAGAAGCTGTTTTTGTTCAGAGACCGGCTTGGGGTCAAACCGCTGTTTTATGCTTTTTCCGGCCAGACCCTTGTATTTTCATCCGAGATCAAGGGTATATTTCAGTACCCGGGGATAGAACCGGTCATAGACGGGGACGGACTCGGTGAGATTTTTGGACTGGGACCGGCAAAATCCTATGGAAAAGGAGTATTCAAAGGCATTTCAGAAGTATTGCCGGGTCATTTTCTTGAGTACAGTACGGAGGGGCTGAAAGATCACATCTACTGGAAGCTTGAGAGCCGGCCTCATGAAGAATCTTATGATCAGACAGTAGAGAAACTGTCTTATCTGGTCCATGATGCGGTAAAGATGCAGATGCTCTCAGACATCCCAATCTGTACATTCTTATCCGGAGGGGTGGACAGCAGTCTTGTGACAGCCATCTGTGCCAAAGAGCTTGACAGACAGGGGAAACAGCTGAATACCTTTTCTTTTGATTTTGTAAACAATGACCGGTATTTTAAGGCCAATTCTTTTCAGCCGTCCCAGGACCGCCCTTGGGTAGACCGCATGGTAGAGGCATCGGGAACGAATCACACTTACCTGGAATGTAATAACGAGCAGCAGATTGAGAACCTATACAGCGCCGTAGACGCAAGAGACCTTCCCTGCATGGCTGATGTGGAGTCTTCCCTTCTCTATTTCTGTTCGAAAGTCGCCGAGACAAAGAAGGTTACTTTGACCGGAGAATGTGCGGATGAGATTTTCGGAGGATACCCGTGGTTTCATAAAAAAGAGTGTTTTGAGGCCCATGCATTTCCGTGGTCTATGGATATGGAGCCCAGGGAGGCTCTGTTAAGCGACGATGTGCTTCAGGCGGTGGATCTGAAAGCCCATGCACGGCGGGCATATGAAAAGACAATCGGGGAAACCCCAAGGCTACTTGGAGAAGATCCAACAGAAAGCAGGAGGAGAGAGATCTCTTATCTTAATCTTAAATGGTTTATGGTCACACTTCTGGACCGGATGGACCGCACCAGCATGTATTCCGGGCTGGAAGCCAGAGTACCGTTTGCCGACCACAGAATCGTGGAATATATGTGGAACGTGCCGTGGGAAATGAAATGTCCGGGTGGTGTGGTCAAAGGCCTGTTAAGGGCCGCGGGCGAAGGAGACCTCCCAAATGAAGTATTATACAGGAGGAAGAGTCCGTATCCGAAAACTTATCATCCTGAATATGAAAAAATGCTGGGAGACCGGCTGCGGGAAGTGATCGCAGATCCAAACGCTCCGATCCGGGATTTGATCGATAAAAAGAAAACGGAAGAATTTTTAGAGAGTCCATCGGACTACGGAAAGCCGTGGTATGGACAGCTGATGGCAGGACCGCAGATGGTGGCGTTTATGCTTCAGGTCAACTACTGGCTGGAAACTTATCATATCGCTGTTATATAGGAAAAGAATAGAAGGGATTGTTTTTATAAAAGAACAATTCCTTCTGTTTTTTTTGCTCTATCATGGTATAATGTAGATAAGATATTGGTCTTAGCAATCACTTTTTATGAGCAAAGGAGTGATGTTTATGAAAGAGAACAGGATCATATGTATTTCCAGGGAATTCGGAAGCGGAGGCCATGAATTGGGAGAACATCTGTCAGAGAAGCTGGGGATCAAGCTGTTCGACAGCGAGATCATAACAAAGGTAGCTGAACTTGGCAATGTGCCTGAAGACTTCGTGGAAGAACAGGGAGAGGCCAGAGACTTCCGGGGGTTTCTGGGGGTGATGCCGGCTGGACATGTTGCAACGGACATTACAAGGGATTTTGTAGTCACTTCGGAGAAGCTGTTTGCCCTTCAGTCCATTGCCATCCGGCAGATGGCAAAAGACGAAGGCTCCTGTATTTTTGTGGGACGATGCGCGGATGTTATCCTGCAGAATCAGGCAGAGTGCATCTCAGTTTTTGTCCACAGTCCGCTCGAAGACAGGATTCAGAGAATTATGGAACTGCGGCAGATCACAGAAAAGGAAGCAGGGAAACTGATCAAGAGGACTGACCGGGAGAGAGCCTCTTATCACAACTATTACACGAAAATCAAGTGGGGACATCCGAGTAACTATCACCTGGTTCTTAACATGGGCAAACTGGGTATGGAAAACGCAGTGGATCTAATTTCCTATTATGTAGAACACTGAACATGATACAGAGAGGAGAGATGATATGAGACCGAATACGATCATATGTATTTCCAGGGAGTACGGGAGCGGAGGCCATGAAATTGCGGAGAAGCTTTCAGAAGATCTGGGTATAAAGTTTTTTGACAAAGAGCTGATCGCCAGAGTGGCTAAGATGGCGGACGTATCGGAAGAATATATCAGCCGCAGGGAAGAAACCGGTGACTATGCATATATTTTCGGGGTACCCATTGGGCACCCAGCCACGACACCGATGGATGAATGTATCCTGACACCTGAGAAGCTTTTTATCATCCAGTCCATTGCCATCCGCCAGATCGCAGAGCAGGAGAAGTCCTGCATCTTTGTGGGGAGGTGTGCGGATGTTATCCTTCAGAAAATTCCCGGCTGCCACTCTTTTTTCATCCACAGCTCTGAGGCAGTGCGGATTCAGAGGATCATGGAGACGGAGAACGTCTCTGAGAGGGAGGCGAAACGTCTCATGAAAAAGGTGGATAAGGAGAGGGCTTCTTACCACAACTACTACACAAAAATCAAGTGGGGACATCCGAGCAATTATGAACTGGTCATCAACACCGGCCGGACAGGCATAGACAAAGCGGTAAAAGTCATAGAATCTTATTTAGAAGAATAGATATAAAGGGCAGATGGAGAAATGATCCACCTGTCCTTTTTAAGCCGATGGAGGGCAGTTTGTAAGGCCGTCTTCTGCGGCAGACACTATATCCATTTTCTACATGACTGGAGCGAGGCATTCTAAGAGCCGAACGGAAATTATGTGGAATATGTCTCTCGGGTGGACGCGCTTTGCGCGATAAGGTATAATATAACAAGTAGCAGGAAGATGTTTTTACTGGATAAGGGAGGTTGTATGATTATGGAATATAAAGATTTGATTGAAAGCAAGAACTCCGTCAGGGATTATAAAGAGAAGGAAGTCGATGCCGGTACAATTAAGAAGATCCGGGATTTTGCCCAGTCCTGTGAGCGTCTGGATGACAGTATTGAGATCGATATTCGGTTCATGGATAATGATACCGTTTACCGCCAGCTGGATGGGTATGCAGGGTATAAAGGGATTTTGATCAATGCGCCGCATTATATGATCGTTTTGTCAGAGAAAAAGGATCATTATATTGAAAACGGCGGATATGTGGGTGAATCTATCTCTGTTAAAGCTCATTCTCTGGGAGTGGATTCCTGCTGGATTACTTTTAAAGACAGCCATACAGTCATTGAAAAGCTGAACATTGTCACGGATAAAGAAGTGGTGGCGATCATGGCATTAGGATACGGAAAGAAGCGGTTTAAAAAGGTTACAGGGAATGTCACACTGGGAAAAGGATATGCCAATGCGGATTTCCAGGTGAAAGACAGCGTTACATCCCCAAGGATGCCTTTAGAAGAGATCGTTTTTATTGATACATGGGATAATAAGGCAACAGTGGATGAGCTTGTGAGCCGGGCTGTTTATGAACCGTTAAATTATGCAAGAATGGCGCCTTCTACTTTGAACCGCCAGCCGTGGAGATTCATTATTGACGGCGGACTGCTGATCCTTACGGTCAGGGACGATGAGGAGACCAATCTCTACGAAGAACAAATCGATGCGGGCATTGTCATGCTTTACTGCAAAAAGGTGATGAGGGAGACCTTATGTGAGATCAGCTGGAATCTCGAGCCTGTGGAAAATAAATACAATATACCAGATAACTATAAGATTGTGGCATCCTGCAGTATGTAATACCCTAAAAGTCGGAAAACGGAAACTGAAATCCAACGGTTCCTATAAGTTTTATGTAAGACCATATCAAAATGTGAACAAAAAGAAAAAGAACATTGGAAAATCTAATACGGCACATGTATTGATGAGGGCTAGTTCCCAGTATGCAAATGCATCCTCTGTCTCTGTAAAGAAGAGATCAATGAAACTTCAAAAGGGAAAGACAGCCGTTATTAAAGCGAAGGTCAAAGTCCCGTCTGGCAGGAAACAGCCGAAAAATCACGGTGCAAAATACGTTACATTACATCAAAAGGTTCTGTGGCAGCAGTAAATAATAAGGGAAAGATCAGGGCAAAGAAAGCCGGTAAGGCAACAATTTATGTGATCAGTGAAAATGGAAAGTATAAAAAGGTCAGCGTAACGGTAAAATAAAAAAATGCTGAAAGAAAATGTTGTAAAACTAAATAGGACAGTTTTACAACATTTTTTATTCGGCATACAAGAACAAAAGAAATTAAAAAAAATATAAAAAACCATTGCGCTTGTCGAAATTCCGTGGTATATTAATAAAGCTGTTGGGCTATCGCCAAGTGGTAAGGCACAGGATTCTGACTCCTGCATCCGCTGGTTCGAATCCAGCTAGCCCAGTTCCATCAGAATTAAAAATAACATAATCAGGGTGTGTAGCTCAGGTGGTAGAGCACTTGACTTTTAATCAAGTTGTCCGGGGTTCGAATCCCCGCACGCTCAGTTCCGAATCAGGAAGTCACAGACGAAGATCTGCCTCATATTTTTTGGAAAATCAGTAAAAAAGTAGTTGACATAAGATTTTTGCTGTGATATATTGATAAAGCTGTTGGGCTATCGCCAAGTGGTAAGGCACAGGATTCTGACTCCTGCATCCGCTGGTTCGAATCCAGCTAGCCCAGTTCCATCAGAATTAAAATAACATAATCAGGGTGTGTAGCTCAGGTGGTAGAGCACTTGACTTTTAATCAAGTTGTCCGGGGTTCGAATCCCCGCACGCTCATAGGACTCCGTTTCAGATGAAACGGAGTTTTTTCATTTCATAGGAAAGTTCTGCGACCTTCCCTATGAAATAAAAACGCTCCGCGGGTTGTGCACAGATGCGTAAGGAAATTATTTGCCTGCGGCAAATTGCATCAGGCACGCAAAGTTGTCAAGCCCCCTCAAAGATTGAGGGGCCTAAGAACTGAAGTGGGCTTGCAACTTTGTTTTTTTTTTTTTTTTCTGAACATTTTTCTTTTACCAGGAGGTATTCCAATGAAAATAGACCGTTTAATCGGAATCATCACACTTTTACTCAGAAACGACAGAGTTACGGCGCCGGAATCCGCATCGCAGAAGGCTATAAGCTTGACAAAACTGTTTTTACGAAAGAAGAGCTGAGAGCAGTTTTTGAAGGGCTGAAAGGAATTGACAGCGTATCGGGGACTTCCGCTGCGTTAAGTCTCATGGAAAAGCTCTCTTTAGAACCGGAAGATTCGGTTCTGTCAGAAGGAATGATCCTGATCGATCTGGCTTCTCACTATGAAGAATCACTGAAAGAGAAAATCGGGATCATAAAACATGCGGTTTCCAGTCGGCATACGGTGAATTTTTTGTATTATTACGGCAAAGGAGAAGAATACCGAGAGATCGCTCAAAGAGACAGAAAACAGTTTTTTGGTGAGAAAAGCAGGTAGAACGGAGACGGATTTTCAGGACTATTTCAGACAGAATGCAGTCAGACTGAGAGCGGTCTTTGAAAAGGAAGCAAAATACAGGCTTGTGGAAGAATACGGGGTCGGATGTTATACAGAAGATAAGCAGGGCCGTCTGATTTTTGAATGGGATTTCGTAAATTATGATAACATGAAGCAGTGGGTTTTGAGTTTTGGAAGCCAGGCAATGGTCATGGAACCCAAATGCCTGGCGGATGATCTTGTATCGGAACTGAAGAAGAATTTAAACAGATATACAGGAACATGACATAAAGCTGTCCGGTTCCTTCTGATATACTGAATGTATTCAAAGAAGGAGGAAGTACTATGTTAAAAATGACAGCAGCAGGATTATTTGTCAGCTATCCGGAAAAAATAAATGGGACGGTGGAGCTTGCCTTTGATCTGCCTTCCTATAAAGATGTGGACCGGGAGTATCAGAGAGTGCTGGAAGCCGGTGCTCGCACCGGTAACGGAACCGTGGGGACAGAGGACAAGCTACGTTGCAGACCCTGACGGGAATCTCATCGAGATCGGATCTTTTGGAAAAAAGTGATGAAATCATAAAAATCCTATTGACAAATCGAAAAAAAACGTGTAAGATTCCAAATAACCTATAGGTACGATAGGAAATCAGCAAGAAGGAGATACCGCTATGAATTTTATCAAGGCATATAAGAATTTCATGATGGATATGATGGGTATGGGAATGCAGATGCAGAGCATGTGCAGTTCTTTTGTGTACAATCGAATACCGGAACATCATATTTGTATGGAGATATCTTAGATGCCGAGAAAAGAATAGAACGGTTGATTATAAGGAGGCCCATGCATGGCCTCCTTTTTTTGTGCTTCTGAAGATATTATGCCGGTTCCCTAAAACATGAAAACGCTCCATGTCTGAACGGCCGCAGACTGAGCTAAAGTTTGAAATTAATAATTCCATACTGAAAAAATAGGATTTGTATAAAAATGGAGGAACGTATTATGAAAAAATCGTTGAAAAAGCTGACAGGAATCGTTATGATTGGAGTATTGGCACTGGGTGCTTTGACCGGCTGCGGGAGAAGAAATGCCAGCGCTGCAAAAGATATCACCATCGGTGTATGTGCCGGACCATACGGGGACATGGTTAAAAAAGCGATCGCGCCTTCTTTGGAGAAAAAGGGCTACAAAGTATCGGTGAGAGAGTTCAGTGATTATGTACTGCCGGATCAGGCCCTGGCAAACGGTGAGATCGATGCAAATTTAATGCAGCACACGGCATATTTAGAAAAGTTTGCGGCAGATAATGATCTGAGAATCAGCAAAGTCATTGCGGTGCCGACTGCAGGAGCAGGAATTTTTTCTGACAGCATCAAATCTTTGAAAGAACTGAAAAAGGGTGACAAGATCGGGATACCGAACGATCCTTCTAACCTGGCAAGGGCTCTTGGCATTCTTGACAAAGAAAAGATCATTACTTTAAAGAAAAACATCGATCAGACAAAGGCTTCGGAAAAGGATATCGCCCAAAATCCTAAAAAACTAAAGCTTATAACTTTGGATGCCGCTCAGATATCAAGGAGCCTGGACAGTCTTGCGGCGGGTGTAGTTCCCGGAAATTATGCATATGCGGCAAAACTGGATTTTTCCAAGGCATTGGCAGTCGAGACCTTGGCGGAAGAATATAAAAATGTCATTGCCGTAAAAGCTGACGATGTGAAAGGACAGCTGGGAAAAGACCTCAAAGAGGCTGTGGAGTCAGAAGATTTTTATAAAGCAGTGTCAGACAAAAAGAGCAGCTTTAAGTCCTTCCAGAAACCAGACTGGTGGACAGAAAAATACAAAGAAAAATAAACTTAAAAGAGAAAGGTGAGAAACTGTGATTGAATTAAAGAATATTGGAGTGACATTTCAGCAGAATAAAAAGGATTTTCAGGCGGTTAAAAATGTGAATCTGACCATTGAGGAAGGAGAAATCTTTGGTATTGTAGGGCCCAGCGGAGCCGGCAAGAGCACGCTTGTCAGGGTGATCAATCTGCTTCAGCCGCCTACCTCCGGACAGGTACTGATCGAAGGGAATGAAATCACTTCCCTGAAAAGAAAAGAGCTGTGTAAGGTCCGTCTGGACATCGGAATGATCTTCCAGCACTTTAATTTGATCAGCGGTTCCACGATCGCAGAAAATGTGGCGTTTGCTCTCCATGCAAACCATTATCCGAAAGAGAAAATACAGGGAAGAGTAAAAGAACTCCTCGAAATGGTACATCTGCCTGAAAAAGCGGATTCCTATCCGGCCAACTTAAGCGGCGGGCAGAAACAGAGAGTGGCGATCGCGAGAGCGCTGGCAAACGATCCGAAGATCCTGCTCTGTGATGAGGCGACATCTGCACTGGATTTGGAGAATACAGAAGAAATCGTGGCTCTGTTAAAAGAGATCAATGAAAAATATCATATCACCATAGTTTTCATCACACATGAGATGGAAGTTGCAAAAAAATTATTTGACAGGATTGCATTCATGGAGAACGGAGAAATCAAGGAAGTACGGGATATTTATTCTGCATTTGCAGAGCCGAGAGAAGAGATTACCAAAAGTCTTGTGGAGCGGGTGCTCAATGTGGGCGTTCCTGATGAGGTGAAGCTGTCGGAGGAAGAGGAACTCGTGAAACTCTGTTATACCGGAGAAAAGGCTTATGCCTCTGTGATCAGCCAGGTTTCCAAGCAATTTGACGTGGTGATCGATATCATCAACGGAAAGATCGACTATATTCATAAGAAACCATTGGGTGTGCTGATTGTGATCTTGAGAGGCGGAAAAGAAGAACGGGAAAAAGCTCTTCGTTATATGAAAGAAAATGTGTACCGCGTAGAAAAATTAGAGGGAGGACGGTAAGATGAAGGAAACGATGGAGATTATAAAATTAGAATTTGGAAATGCAACAGTAGAGACCATACAGATGGTACTGATCGCCATGGCAGCAGCCGTTGTATTCGGAATGCTGATCGGGCTGGTGCTGCATTTGACGGCTAATCCCCTGTTTTTCAAGAACCGGGCAGTCAATGCGGTGGCAGGTACAATTATAAATATTATCCGTTCCATGCCGTTTATTATTCTGCTCGTAGTACTCCTGCCGCTGACAAGAATCTTAGTAGGTACCAGCATTGGTGCGGCAGCGGCGGCGGTTCCTCTTTCAATCGCATCTGTAGCATTTTATGCGAGATTGGTGGAAGGATCTTTCAGTGAAGTGGACAAAGGAGTCGTGGAGGCAGCGGTGGCTACGGGGGCAAGTGTTTCCCTGATCATCCGCAAGGTTCTGTTTGTGGAAGCTCTTCCGAGTCTGATCCGTGGACTTACGGTGACATTTGTAAGCATCATCGGTTACTCTGCCATGGCAGGAAGCGTCGGAGGAGGCGGGATCGGAGACTTGGCGATCCGGTACGGATACAACCGGTATGAGACCGGTGTCCTGACCTTTACAGTAATCGTATTGATCTTCATTGTCCAGCTCGGGCAGTGGCTCGGAGATAAGGTAGCATTAAAATTTACGAAACGGTAGGTGATGACTTTGAACGGACTTGAAAGTTTGATCCCCGACAGCAGGCGGGTGATCTTTGACTCTGATATAGAAGAAAAATATTTATCGGACACTCTGGGAAGGCTCAAGGGCCGGGCAAAAGC
This sequence comes from Anaerostipes hominis (ex Lee et al. 2021), assembly GCF_002270485.1. Lineage (GTDB taxonomy): Bacteria > Bacillota > Clostridia > Lachnospirales > Lachnospiraceae > Anaerostipes > Anaerostipes hominis. The sequence continues at coordinate 29,152 of NZ_NQOG01000014.1, forward strand.
GCTGGTATTTCCTGAGTCTGTAAGAGAGGTCAGCGATATTATGAAATACGCATATGATCATAAGATTCCGGTTACACCGAGAGGAGCAGGGACCAATCTTGTAGGTTCTACGGTACCGGCGGACGGAGGGATCGTTTTGGATCTGTCCCGCATGAATCGGGTGCTGGAGATTGATAAGGATACTTTTACGGCAACGGTGGAACCCGGTGTAGTGCTGAAAGATTTTCAGGAGCTGGTGGAGCAGGAAGGCTTGTTTTACCCTCCGGACCCGGGCGAGAAGACAGCGACCATCGGTGGAAATATCAGCACCAATGCAGGAGGAATGCGCGCCGTAAAATACGGTGTCACCAGAGATTATATCCGTGGATTGGAAGTAGTGTTGGCCGACGGCAGTGTGGCAGAGCTTGGCGGTAAAGTCGTAAAAGACAGTTCTGGTCTTTCCCTGAAACATCTGATGATCGGCTCAGAGGGAACCCTCGGAGTAATCACAAAGGCCATTGTGAAGCTTATAGCAAAACCTCAGGAGTCATTGAGTGTTCTTCTGCCTTTTAATGATCTCCATACGGGTATCCGGGCGGTCTTAAACGTGATACGGGGTAATCTGGACCCGACAGCTATTGAATTTGTGGAGAAGAAAGTAGTTGCATTGGGAGAAGAATACGTTGGTCTTGCTTTTCCTTATCAAGATGCAGCGGCATATATTCTTCTGACCTTTGACGGAGACGACTTGGAGGAAATTTATAAACGGGTCGAAAAACTGAGAATAATCGCCAAAGAAAGCGGAGCTAAGGACGCGCTCGTGCTGAGAGACGGAGAGACGATTGATACGGTGTGGAAAATACGGGGAGCCCTTGTAAAAGCCGTGGAGGCAAAATCGGAACAGGAGCCGGTGGACATTGTGGTTCCCATCAATAAATCAGCTGAATTCATAGAATATATCAATGATTTAGAACAGAAAACCGGAGTTCAAATGGTAAGTTTCGGACATGCGGGAGACGGGAATGTACACCTTTGTGTTGTCCGGGGCGGCAGGACACAGGAGCAGTGGGAAAAAGACCGGAAAGAAGTACTGGCTTCGGCCTACGATAAAAGCAGTGAGCTTGGCGGCCTGACGTCAGGAGAACACGGGATCGGGCTGAGCAAGAAAAAATATTTAAAAAAAGCAGCAGATCCTTTAAACCTTCAGATGATGAAGCAGGTGAAGCTTTCCCTGGACCCGAAAAATATTTTAAATCCAAATAAAATTTTTGATTAAGAGTTTTTTACCAATATTTTCGTCACGCTTTGAAATGCGTTCCTCCAATATTGATAAAAACCTGTCACAAAATTTGTTAAGGTATATTTTCCTTTTCATTGGAAACAATAGTGGTATCAAATAATTATTCCAAAGGAAAAGGAGAGTTCATAATGAAAAAGAAATGTTGGATGCTTACAATGGTTGCAGTCCTCACATTAAGTGTCGCTGCGATGTTTACAGGATGCTCAAACAAAAATGATGCTACAACAACAGAAAAAACCACAGAAGGCGGTTCATCCACTACAGCAACAAACAATGATTTGGGTGACGACGTGGAAGATGCGGCTGATGATGTGGCAGACGGAGCAAAAGACCTGGCGGACGATGTAGCCAATGGATTTGATGATTATGATGATGCCCATGACTATCTGATCAATAAACTTAGTTCTGATGGAGACGGTCAGTATGAAGTAAGAAATAAAGACAAAAATGTCATAGAGTACAGAGATGGGGCAAAAGGTTACCACTTTGAAATTTATGACACATCCAAAGACTCCGGTAAAAAATACGGTGATTTCTACGTCGACAAAGACAACGGAAAAATCTATAAGAAAAATACTGATACAAAAAAAGTAGAAGAATACAAAGCAAATAAATAATTCCCATGAAAAATCCTTGTGTGCAGAGGCTGTTTAGATCAGACTCGGCGTTCAGGGATTTTTTTGAGCCCAGAGCCATTGTTGCAATTCTTACAGTGAGGTGATAGAATGATATCTAAAACTTTGATGGGAGGGAAAGTAGTATATGATGAAGTACAGTGAACTTAAAGCAGATCTCATGGGTATGTTTGACGAAAAAAAACTGCAGATGCTTCCGCAGGAATGGGGGTTTTTTAATGAATTCGAGAGAGAAATTAAAACTATCGGGTATGCAGTAAATCTGACAGAGGCACTCATAGAAAAAGCCTGTCAGAAACAGATAGAGTTTCTCGTGACCCATCATGATTCATGGGAATTTATTTTTGGACTGAAAGAAAGCTGCAATCAAATCTTAGAAAAAAACGGAATTACCCATGCTTATTTTCATGCGCCGTTAGATGATGCGGAGTTTGGAACCAGTGCGTCACTGGCAAAAGCACTTGGGATGAGAGGCCTTGAAAAAGTGATGCCATATGCAGATATCTATTACGGCGGGGTGACAGGTGAGGTCGAGCCCGTTGATTTCAATGTGTTCAGTGAAATGCTGACCGATATTCTTAAGGAACAAGTGCGCTGTTACCAGAATAATGCAAACCCGGTAAGAAAAGTGGCAGTGGCTGCAGGCGGAGGCAACATGACAACAGAAATGAGAATAGCTGCAGAGGCCGGATGTGATACATATGTCACAGGGGAGTACGTGCTCTATTCACAGCAATACGCACAGCATGTGGGAATGAACCTGTTTGTGGGAAGTCATACGAATACGGAAATCTTGGGAGTGGAATCGTTGGTTCAAAAAATAGCCGGGGATAAAGAAATCCGGATTATAAAAATTGATGAGCCGAATTATTAAAAGGGGTCTTCTCAAAATCGGTCAATGGATTTATGCTGTCTGTCTGCCTGATGAATGGATGAAGGCTGCAGGGCCATTTTTGGCCCGGAAAGGACATGTCAAATCTATTTTACATGCTGAAAAAACGAGGATGTCAAACACTTTTGATAGAAAATCTGAATCTCAATCGATATAATGTCGATACAACATAAAACACAAGCAGGAGGAATCAGAAAATGGAGTTCAGCAAACAAATAAAGAAATACAGGCTTGATTCAAATCTCTCACAGGATGAATTGGCAGAGAAGGTATACGTCACACGGCAGACAATTTCAAATTGGGAAAACGGTAAGAACTATCCCGACGTAAAAAGTCTGCTTCTGCTGAGCACTCTTTTTCATATTTCTCTTGATACCTTAGTGAAAGGAGATTTGGAAGAGATGAGAGAACAGATTAAAGCAGAGGATATTAAAAAATGGAATCGTGACAGTTTCATCTTCGGTTTGCTTCTCGTAGCAACAGCAGTGCTGGCAGTACCGCTTTCTTTCTATGGAGACGTGGTCGGAATCGTGATCTGGTTAGTGATTTTCGGCTGTGCAATTTATTATGCAAGCCGCGTTGAGAAACAGAAGAAGACACATGATATTCAGACGTATAAAGAGATCATGGCTTTTACGGAAGGAAAAAAACTCGATGAAATAGAGAAATACCGGGAGTCCGGAAAACGGCCGTATCAGAAATTACTGTTGGCAGTCTGCGCAGGACTGCTGACATTGGCAGTTTCAGCGGCAATGATCTTTCTAGTACAATAGGGAAGTTTCATAAATTTTTCTAAAAGAATTGTTCAATTTCCCAACCGGTAAATTCTATGAGTACGTAGAAACCGCATAAAACTGCGGGTTAGAGATCATTTTTAAGACAAAACTGAAAAACTGCTGCCGGTTGGGAAAAAATAAGGGAAACGTTGATTTTATCAGGGAAAATGACTATAATGAAAATAAAGAATGGCGGAAATACGTTGGATAAACAATAACAAGAGTTGTATTGAAATATCGCACCGAGAGTAGCAAACTCATTTGCCAGTGTTGATAAACAATAACAAGAGTTGTATTGAAATTAAACATCTTTAAATGTTAAATTTGAAACTTTTACAGATAAACAATAACAAGAGTTGTATTGAAATCTGGATTTTTTCAGGCAATTGCAATCGCAGTATCTGATAAACAATAACAAGAGTTGTATTGAAATTGAGCGAATATCGCTTGTAGCTCCGGGGATAACTTGATAAACAATAACAAGAGTTGTATTGAAATCATTCCATTATACACGGAAGTTCTTCGTTCTCTATTGATAAACAATAACAAGAGTTGTATTGAAATAGGCATCTGTAAATGATACCGGGCAAAGGCAGGAAGGATAAACAATAACAAGAGTTGTATTGAAATACAAATCCTGCATATGAACCTATGTATTTTTCAAACGATAAACAATAACAAGAGTTGTATTGAAATTAACATGGGAGGATTATGCAATGAATCATATAGAGATAAACAATAACAAGAGTTGTATTGAAATTGTTATCAATGCCATTCCCGGTAATCTGGTGGTTAGATAAACAATAACAAGAGTTGTATTGAAATTTTCCACAAGTTTTCTCAACCGTTTTTTTGCATTATGATAAACAATAACAAGAGTTGTATTGAAATTTGCATTTAATTTATGATCCCTGATCGGATATTCGATAAACAATAACAAGAGTTGAATATTGAAGCCTCTCGTTTTTTACTTTTACATTATAACTGCTATTATGGTTAAGAGAATTTGTCTTACTGCCCTTGAACAAAGTGTAATTACAGTTTACAGGAGGGAAGTGCGCAACAATGATATCATTTTTAATATGGTTATTTATAGGTCTTTCATTTATTATTCTTGGCATTTATGCTTTCAACGCAAAGAAGGAAGTTGCGTTTGGCTTTTGGGCGAATGCAGAAGTTTTTTCTGTAAATAATGTAAAATCATATAACCGCGCGATGGGTAAATTATGGTGTGTGTTCGGTTTAATTCTAATTGTTTTGGGGCTGCCCCTTTTAAAAAAGCAAAATTCTCCATTTATTCTGTTTTCAAGTTTAGAAGTCATGGCAGAGGCTATTGTGACTATGGCTGTCTATGTGACAGTGATAGAGAAAAAATATCGTAAGAAATGAATATCCCATAGCTACTTAATCCGGCATGTCCGGATTTTTATTTTGTACATCTTTATAATGCTTTTTAATTGAGAAATTGTTTCAGTCAAAAACTGAAATTGCTGGACAGGCCGTACTTCAGTAAATAACATATCAGATCACCCCAAAATAAGGCTGTTTTCTTTTTTTTCTTATGTAGTATAATAGGACTGTAATTATCAGACAAATTTGCGGAAAGGATGGACGCAATGGGACTTACCCTTTATTACCGGAAAGAAAAGAGAGGTCTTAAACTGATCCGCTGTTATGGAAATGACGGCATTGTATCATTTCCGGACACTGTGGGCGGACAGCCTTTTAAAATACTAGGAGACTATGCATTTTCCCAGTGGAAGAAACAGGAAGAGGAAGATGTAGAAATATATGACGTAACAGATAACAAATTTTTTGACGATAAAAGTGAACTGCTCTGCGGGAACATGATTGAAATGGTATATTTACCTAATGAAATAGAGGAACTGGGTAAATATGCTTTCTACGGATGCAGCAATCTTAAAAAACTGACTTTTTCAGATGCACTGAAAGTCACCGGAACCGGAGTGTTTAACGGATGCAGGCTCCGTCATGTGGAGATTTTCTGCAATAAAGGGAAAAGCACGTGTCTTAAAGATATCGTCGGAGAAATACGATATGAGCTGTATGCCGACCTGCATTACTGTACAGAAGCTGGGCCCGTAAAGACAGCAAAGCTGGTCTTTCCCGAATTTTATGAAGAGGCGGTAGAAAATACTCCGGCAAGGATCATTGAGAAATATTTTAATGGGTCGGGCTATAAGTATCGTCAGTGCTTTCAGAAAAGGGAAGTGGACTATCAGGCCTATGACCAGCTGTTTTCCGTTGCAGTGATAGAAGAACGGCCGGAGCTGGTATCGGAAATTGCCGTCCGACGGCTCAGATATCCATATGAACTGAGTGAAAAAGCAAAAAAAGAGTATACAACATATGTAAAAGACCGTGCAAAGAATATTGCAAAAGGATTTGTCAAACAACGTGATATGGAAGCACTGCGGTTCTTATCTAAGGAGGGTCTCTGGAATGAGAAGGCGATGGAAGCGGCTATAGAGCAGGCATCCTCACAGAAAGACGGAGAAATCATGAGTTTTCTGATGAATGAAAAGCAGCGCCTGTTTCCTCCGAAAAAGAAAATTTTTGAGTTATAGTTAGGAGAAATATGCAGAAAGAAACAGAAAAAGCAGAGAGGCTTGCCGAAGCCGGAAAGCAGATCCTCATGGCTTCAAGAGATGAACTTTATCTGCACATGAGGTTCATGGATCTGGCATTGAGCAGCTTTTTTTATATATGCCATGCAGACGCAGAGAGAATCGCCTCTGACGGCAGGGTTATATACTTTCATCAGGGGTATCTGGCAAAGTTGTATGCACAGGACAGAAGAATGGTGAACCGGATGTATCTCCATTTGGTACTGCACTGCCTTTTTCATCATCTGACCGGACAGAAAAACAGGGAAAAAGAATTGTGGGACATCAGCTGTGATATTGCTGTCGAATCCGTGATCGACCAGTGGAAGACCGCGTCGGTTTCTTTATATGGAACTGTGTTCCGAAAAGATATTTATAAACGTCTCAGGAAAGAACTGAAGGTGCTGACGGCGGAAGGCATCTACAAAAGGATCAAGGAATGGGAGCCTACAGAACAGGAAATAAAGCGCATCGGGGAAGAGTTTGTCATGGACAGCCACAGCTTCTGGCCGACGAAAGACCAGCCAAAGATGCAGCAGGAGATCCGGAACCAGTGGCAGGACATCAGTGAAAAGATGGAACTGGATATGGAGACATTTTCCCAGGAGATGTCTGCGGACGCGGGAGATATGGTCCGGCAGATGCAGATCGAAAACAGGGAGAGGTATGATTACCGGGAATTTCTGAAAAAATTTGCGGTGCTTAAAGAGGAAATCGGTGTGGACGAGGATTCTTTTGACTATGTGTTCTACACCTACGGGCTTCGTATGTACGGAAACATGCCGTTAGTGGAGCCACAGGAGTGGAAAGAAGTAAAAAAAGTAGAAGAATTTGCGATCGTCATTGATACCTCCATGTCCTGTTCCGGTGAACTGGTAAAGAAGTTTTTGGAAGAGACCTATGGCATTTTAAAGGAAGAAGAAACATTTCTTAAAAAGGTCAACATCCATATCATTCAATGTGATGAAAAAATCCAGAAAGATAAAAAGATCCGTGATAAAAAAGAGCTGAAAGAATATATGGAACATTTGGAGCTCAAAGGGGAAGGCGGTACAGACTTCCGCCCGGCATTTGAGTATATAGTAAAGCTCATGGAAGAAGGAGAATTTTACAGTCTCAAGGGAGTTTTGTATTTTACAGACGGGCAGGGGATTTATCCGAAGAAAAAGCCGCCGTTTGAGACTGCTTTTATTTTCATGGAAGAAGAATACGAGGATGCCCACGTACCGCCGTGGGCGATGAAACTGATTGTTTGCGAAGAAGAGTTTGAAGGAGAAGATTATGGACATTAAACGTGCGAAACAGGAAATTAAAGATTCTGTGGAAGCGTATTTAAATAAAAATGAGTACGGGGAATACCGGATACCGGCGTTGAGACAGAGGCCGATTCTTTTGATGGGGCCTCCCGGGATCGGAAAGACACAGATTATGGAACAGATTGCAAAGGAATGCGGCATTGGGCTGGTAGCTTATACGATCACCCATCACACAAGACAGAGTGCCGTTGGGCTTCCGTTCATTAAAGAAAAAACCTATGGAGATGTCACATATTCCGTGACAGAGTATACTATGAGCGAGATCATAGCTTCGGTATATGAAAAAATAGAACAGACCGGTCTTGAGGAGGGCATCTTATTCATTGATGAGATCAACTGCGTCTCTGAGACGCTGGCGCCCACCATGCTGCAGTTTTTGCAGTGCAAGACCTTTGGAAATCAGAAGGTACCGGAGGGATGGGTCATCGTGGCGGCCGGGAATCCACCGGAATACAATAAGTCTGTCAGGGAGTTTGATGTGGTGACATTGGACAGGATCAAACTGATCGATGTGGAAGCAGACTATGATGTCTGGAAGGAATATGCATATAGAGCAGGAATCCATCCCGCTGTCATGGCTTACCTTGAGATCCGGAAAAATCATTTTTACAGGATGGAGACAACAGTAGACGGAAAAGCCTTTGTGACTGCCAGGGGATGGGAGGATTTGTCCGACTTTATGAAGGCGTACGAAGGACTTGGAAAAACTGTTGATCGGGATGTGATTTATCAGTATATCCGGCATTTAGGGATTGCCAAAGAGTTTGCAAATTATTTGGAACTTTACAGAAAATACAGAAAGGACTATAAAATTGACGAGATCCTCGAGGGTTCTTTCACGGAAGACATGCTGGAGAAACTGAAATTTGCTCCGTTTGACGAGCGGCTCAGCATTGTCCATCTGCTGAACGGAAAATTAAATGAGTTTTTCATGGAATATGCGAAAACAGATGCCTATGTAAGCGAGCTTTTTTCATGGCTGAAAGACTACATGGAGCATGAGTCTATGCAGGAAACACATAAAAAAGCTGAGTCAGAATTTCAGAAGAGAAAGAAAGCCGAGCAGATTGCGAAGGAGGAAGAACATATATGGAAGAAGGTCATCGGGAGACTGGAAACTTACCTTGAAAATTTGAAGAAAGAGAAACCGCAGGATGAGCCGAAAGCGGTTCGAAGCTGGTTTAAAGCAGAGACAGAAAGCAGGGAGCAGCTGGTGGAGAAGATATCGGATGCCCTTCTTTATGCCTTTGATTTCATGGAGGCAGCCTTCGGGGACGGACAGGAAATGGTGGTCTTTGTCACGGAGCTGAATGTGAATTATTACAGTGTCCGATTTATTAAAGAAAACGGCTGTGATCCTTATTATAAATATAATAAAGGCCTCCTTTTTGACGAAAGACAGGAAGGGATTCTTGAACAGATCAAAGATGCGGTGAGATAAGGATTTTAGATTTACAAAGACCTGAAAGCAAGTTAAACTAGAGATATAAAGCAATGGAAGACAGCCGGGAAAGTGCAGAACAGATCAGCAGTTATGCAGAGGAAAGGAGCCTTTTTATGAACAAAGATTTAAAATATGAGAATTATCTGACACAGCCGAATTCACTCCCTTTTGAGGAAGCTATGGAGATTTATGAGGCAATCCTTCAGAATTCGCCGGAGGATGACGAAGAGTTTGAAGAATTTTGGGAATTGGCTCTGAGTGCAATGACTGTCTATGCGGACCTCCGGGCAAATTGGAAGCAGATCAGGAAAGGTCAGCGGGACAATGACGGAAGGACGAGAAAGCATGATAATGTCATACACACATTGAATCTTCTGAGCGGCATGATGGAGCAGAGAGGGCTGGATGTTTCATGGAGGAAGCAGCTCGGTGACCAGAGAAAACGGATTGGCGATTTTGCCTGCTATGTAGCGATGCTTTACGGCTTATCTGCGCGCTAGAAAGGAAATGTAACATGGAAATAAAGATAACCTTGGGTGATATCACAAAGGTTCCGGCAGATGCCATCGTCAATGCCGCCAATCCGACGCTTTTGGGCGGAGGGGGTGTGGACGGTGCCATCCATGCGGCGGCCGGACCCGAACTTTTGGCGGAGTGCCGCACCTTGGGCGGATGTGATACCGGAGATGCGAAGATTACGAAAGCGTACAGACTTCCTGCACAATATGTGATTCACACGCCCGGACCGGTGTGGAGAGACGGGGATGACTGTGAGGAAGAACTTTTAGCTGACTGCTACAAAAGCTGTCTTAAGCTGGCCGCAGAGCATGGATGCAGGCATGTGACCTTTCCGTCCATCAGCACGGGCCTGTTCCGGTTTCCGCTTTCAAAGGCTGCGCCGATTGCGGTGAGGACCATAAAAGAATTCTGCGGAAACAAAGATATTTTTGACTGCATTGAATTCGTCTGTTTCGACGAAAAGACAAAAAAAGCATATGAAACTGCGCTGGAGGATTAAACACCGGCAGTATGTTCCGGGAGAAGGCGGACCATTCTCTTTTCAGAAGAAAGGATGCCGTCTTCTTTCATTTTTTTCAGTTCCCGCATCATTGCGCTCCGGTCTATGGACAGATAATCCGCCAAATCTGACATGGTAAACGGGATATGAAAAGAACTGGATTTCTGCCGCAGGGATTCCTGCATGAAATAACAATATAGCTTTTCACGGATGGTGCGCTTGCTCAAAACCTCGACTCTCTGGCTGAGACTCATAGTTTTTTGAGATATCAGCCAGGTGACATTCTGGATCAGCCGGATATGGCAGGCACAGGCATTAGTGCAGGGCTTCATGAGAGACTCATAATCGATCATGAGTACCCTGCATTCGGTATCACACTTCAGGTGAATATCTTCATACTCTTCAGAATGAAAAGCCAGAATTTCACCAAATACACTGTTTGTCTCCAGCTTCTCTAAAATGGTCCGGCTTCCGTTGAATTCATAGCGCAGGACGGAAGCAGTGCCGGAGAGAAGAATGCCCATGACAGGTTTTTGAGAAGAAAAATGATGGATCATTTCACCGGAAGAAAACAGTTTTTCCTCTGAGTGAAAACAGTTCAGCATTTCCAGGCAGTCCCTGGATGTGATATCTGTGAACAGCGGATTTTCATTGTACTGCATAAAAAAACCTCCTTTTTTTAAATATGGCATATAAATGTTGCAAATGCAACAGTAAAAATCATGGGCAGCATGGTATACTTACGTCACAGATGAAAGATAATATGATACCAGGGTCAAAAGGGCATGCGTTTCATGCTTGTATGAAAAAGCAGGGCTTTGGGACCCATAAAACATGAGAAAGCAGCCCGATTAGGGCGGATTTCGAATGTTTTTAGGATTGTGGGAGCACAAAGTGCGGAACAATCCGCTGGTATCTGGGGGTCAAAATACTTTTTGACCCTTACATCACAATATGAATAAGTTAATAGATGGAGGTAACAACAATGAAAAAATATCTTTGCGAACCATGCGGCTATGAATACGATCCGGCAGAAGGTGATCCGAGTCAGGGAATCGAACCGGGAACAGCTTTTGAGGATCTTCCGGAAGATTGGGTCTGCCCGATCTGCGGCCTTGGAAAAGATGTATTTGTAGAAGCTTAAATTTTTCTTTAGTATAGTACTCATTATAACCGGAGTTGAAAACGTCCCGCAGATATTTGCGGGACGTTTTTTTGCTCAGGAGCTGTATGCCGCCTTTCAGGCCCCTATTGTCCTGCTGAAAAAATGTGATATAATAGACAGCAACATACATTCTATGAATGTTGGGAGGAAGGAACATGGCAAAAAAAGAGCCGAAGACCAATGCGATGAGGATTTTGGAGAAAGAAAAAATCAGGTTTGAGATCCATCGCTACGAATGTGAAGAATTTACTGACGGGGTGGCCATTGCGGATATGCTTGGACAGCCCTATGATAAGGTGTTTAAGACGCTGGTCACGGAGGGAAAGAGCAGGCAATATTTTGTGTTTGTCATTCCCATTGCCGAGGAGCTGGACTTAAAAAAGGCAGCTAAAGCCGTGGGCGAAAAATCAGTGGAAATGATTCACGTAAAGGATATAAACAAAGTCACAGGCTACATAAGAGGCGGCTGTACCGCCATAGGGATGAAAAAGGCCTACCGCACTGTGGTGGATGAGAGCGTGAAGAATCTGGAGACACTTATCGTCAGCGGCGGAAAGCGGGGAACACAGGTGGAGCTTAATCCTGCAGATTATTTGAGAGCCTGTAAGGGAAGCACGGCGGATTTGATAAAAGACAAGAGAGGACGAAAAAATGATTGAAGATATTTTGGAATATAACAAGGTATTTGTGAAAAATAAGATGTATGAACAGTACAAGACAAGCAAATATCCGGACAAAAAGATTGCGATCTTAACCTGTATGGATACCAGGCTTACGGAACTGCTTCCGGCAGCCCTTGGTTTAAAAAACGGGGATGTAAAGATCATTAAAAATGCAGGAGGAGTCACCAATCATTTGTTTGGAAGTGTGGTGAGAAGTCTTTTAATCGCAGTCTATGAATTGGGGATCGAGGAGGTCATGGTCATCGGCCATACAGACTGCGGTGTTGGGCATATGAACAGCGATGGCATGATCCAGCACATGATCGACCGGGGGATAGAAGAAGACAAGATTAATTTCATCAGACACTGCGGCATTGATTTTGATTCCTGGCTTGCAGGATTTGACTGTGTTTCCGACTCTGTCAATGAGACTGTGGAACTTCTGCGCACGCATCCGCTGATTCCGGACGACATTAAGATATTCGGGTATGTGATGAATACGGATACCGGAGAGATTATGACAACAGAAGAATTCAAAGGAGAATAATACATGATTCAGTGTGTATTTGTAGGTCTGGGAGGATTTCTCGGCGCAGTCTTCCGCTATCTTCTTGGGTTGATCCCGGTATCGGCGCAGATAAGGATTCCTGTGGTCACTTTGGGGATTAATGTGCTGGGAGCATTTGTGATTGGCATGATCGCCGGGTGGACGGGAAAGATACCGGCCCAAAATCCCAATCTGATCCTGTTTTTAAAGACTGGACTCTGCGGAGGATTCACTACATTTTCTACGTTTGCTCTTGAGACAGGGACCCTTGTCTCAGAGGGAAGAGTGAGTGAAGGTATTTTATATGTCGTACTGAGTGTGCTGTTTTCTGTCCTTGTGGTTTTTGCTGGACGGGCCGTTGCAGGATGAGAACCAAAAGTTTGCATATACTATCCCAAAGGAGGGATGGTTATGACTAAAACCAAAAAGTTTATCCTTGGAGGCATTCTGTTTACGGCTGTGGTGGGCAGCCTCTGGCATTTTATCTATGACTGGATTGGAAGATCGGAATTTCTCTGGTGGTTGTTTCCGGTCAGCGAAAAAGTGGAGGAGCACTATAAGCTTTTAATTTATCCGAATCTGATCTACGGCCTTCTGATGTTTCGGTTTATGTACAGGCATATCAGATATTACTGGCTCCGCCTGGCCGTGGGGACCGGTTTGGGCTGTGTGGCTATCAGAGGATTGTTTGACGCATATACCGCCGTGTTAAAGAAAGATATGCTGATCATGGATTTATTCGTATTTGCCGTCAGTATATTGGTATCCTATGCATTCTTCTTAAAAAGGAGTTAAAGGAGGTGCCTGCTTATGAAGCTGTATTATTGTGACCGGGAGCAGGGGACAGAGACGTTGATTGCCGAAGCGCAGGAAGATAAAGAAATATGGAGAGCCATGGAACGCTGGTTGACGGAACATGGCTTTGGGCTGATTTATGTGATTCATCATATTGAAAAACAAAAGATTTATTACGAATTTGGAAAAGAACACTGCTTTTTTTTGGTTGTGACATAAGTAAGGAGGAAAAGAAATGCTGCCGAATGATCCGGTGATACTGTTAAGCTACATCAACACACAGCTCAGGGACTATTATGACAGTTTCGAGGAACTGTGCAAGAGTCTGTGTGTGGACTCAGGGGAGATCAGTGCAAAACTTTCGGGTATCGGTTATGAATATCATCCTGAGACAAATCAATTTAGATAGTGGAGAATAAAGGCTGCCGGATGGGCGGCTTTTATTGGTTTTCCCAACCTGAAAAAGATACGAAATGCCGGGAGACCGCTTAAAATGGCGGTTGGTAGCCGGTTTGAAAGAAAATACCGGAAAAACAGAAACGGTTGGGAAAAATTCAGAGAAACGTTGAATTTATCAGGAAAAATGACTATAATGGAAATAAGGAATGGCGGAAATACGTTGGATAAATAAAAACAAGTGTTGTATTGAAATTCCTTAAACACAATGGAATGAGGGACGCTGACCAGATAAATAAAAACAAGTGTTGTATTGAAATTTTGATAAATTTTGTATTTTAGTTTTTACATTTTCGATAAATAAAAACAAGTGTTGTATTGAAATCATTTTTAAATGCAAGTTCCAGCGTCATCATGTGGATAAATAAAAACAAGTGTTGTATTGAAATTTTTGGATTGAGAACGATACTCATACGTTTGAAAATGATAAATAAAAACAAGTGTTGTATTGAAATTCCTCTTCCTCTTTCCCTTCTACGAGAAGTTTTGTAGATAAATAAAAACAAGTGTTGTATTGAAATAGCCCTTCACCGCCTAATTGAGAAATAATATCTGGATAAATAAAAACAAGTGTTGTATTGAAATTTGCGCAATTCACGCATTCCACTCCAAACTCAAATGATAAATAAAAACAAGTGTTGTATTGAAATCGTAATCCAAAGGTATCACAACGCATCTTAAAGCGGGATAAATAAAAACAAGTGTTGTATTGAAATGTCAGGTCGGTTGTCATTTTGGAATGATCTTGTGAGATAAATAAAAACAAGTGTTGTATTGAAATAAGAAAATCCATGGCCATGAGAACCGGCATTTTCATGATAAATAAAAACAAGTGTTGTATTGAAATTCCGGATTGCTTCGAGTTTTTGTTCCGGTGTCAGAGATAAATAAAAACAAGTGTTGTATTGAAATTAATACGATCGGTCAATATCGGATTCTTTACCTAGTGATAAATAAAAACAAGTGTTGTATTGAAATATTGGCTTATCATCTTCTTTATATAACCAATCCTCGATAAATAAAAACAAGTGTTGTATTGAAATTTCTTTATATATTCATATTTTTAGAGTATTTAATGATAAATAAAAACAAGTGTTGTATTGAAATTACAATGCATAAAAAAAGTTTGCCTGTAGAAACAAGATAAATAAAAACAAGTGTTGGTCCTATGTCAAGATTTAGTACAAGTTAAAAGAGACTATAAAAAAGTCTGTAAATAAGATTCTTCGATGATAATGAAGGGCGAAAGTCTTGAACAACAGGCTTTTCGCCCCTGCTTTATATATAACAGTTACAAAAAACATGTCAACAGCAGGCGGTAAATCCGCCCGTTTTTAGGCCGTCTTTGAATTAATCTGGAAGTCGTCCCTCGTACATGATGCGTAACTCCCCATACACCTGTGCCCAGTTCCGCATCGTTACCGTCCATTTCTTTGTAGCCTCAAATGTCGCTAAATACAGTGCTTTCAGCAGCGCCGTATCACTTGGGAATACGCTTCTCTGGCGGCTCAGCTTCCGATAAGTGGAGTTCAGTGATTCAATGGCATCGGTAGTGTATATCACCTTCCTGACGGTTGCTGAAAACTTGAAGATTGGAGAAACAGCATCCCAGTTGTCCTTCCAGCGTTTCATCGAATTCGGATATTTGGGTGCCCATTTCTCTGTCACACGCTCAAGGGCTGCAAGGGCCTTCTTTATTCCGGTAAGACCATCCGCACAGATGATAAGGATGTCTTTTACACCCCAGTTTTTCAGCTCATTCAAAACAGACAGCCAGTATTTTGAACTTTCATTCTCTCCAACATGGATTGTAAGTACCTCTTTCTTCCCTTCCGCATTAATCCCAAGAATGACATAGGCGGCAAGTTTACGGATCACGCCATTGTCACGGACAGAATAGTGGATGGCATCAATATAAAGGATTGGATAGACTTCATCCAGCGGCCGGTTTTGCCAGTCTTCCATCTGGGGCAGGATCTTGTCTGTGACATCAGAGATAAATCCTTTCGAGGTTTCAAAGCCGTAGATCTCCTCCATGGTTTCTGATATCTGCCGGGTCGTCATTCCTTTTGCATACATGGAAATGATCTTTTGGTCAATATCAGAAATGTCTTTCTGCCGTTTTTCACCACTTGTGGTTCAAAAGTAGATTTCCGATCTTGCCCTTGATGGTTCCGCCAAGGAGAGCTTTTAGGGCATCTTGAATGTCTTCAGCAATTTGGATATCGTATTCCTCCAGGCGCTGATGGATTATGCTGCGTTTCCCTTCCGTCATTTGTACTCTGTGTACGGGTTTCTTTTCTCTTGCCATAATAAAAGGCCCTCCTATGATTTTTATTTTATCATAGAAGAACCTTCTAAGTTCTATTTTACAGAAAAAGTTTCACACTCTCAGTTAAAATGAGAAATTTATCCTCATCTTAACTTGTACTAAATCTTGACATAGGACCAGTTTGATTGCCTTACGAAAAAAGTCATTAAAGGAGCAGCGTTGAAGTATAAACGTGATATTTCAAGACGCTTGCAACATGAAGTCCCATTCTCTGAAATTTCGGATTTGGAATTGAATAAGGCTGGCATTTATGACAGATATTCCAGCGATTATACAGCGTTCAATCTTCTTGGCATGGAAGTCCAAGTATCGGACGACCAGTTAAGCAAAGCACTCAAATGTTTACCAGAGAAAAAACGCAATATCATTTTGTTGTCATACTTTATGGATATGTCTGACGCAGAAATCGGAGAGCTTATAAACGTGTTACGCACCACTGTTTACCGTCACAGGACAAGTATTCTGGAAGAATTAAGAAAAATGATGGAGGAATAACCGCGGATAACAACCAAAGACACATACCCTTTGCTGTGATTGTGGCGGCTACCGATGGTGATGAAGCTGCCATACAGAAAATCTTAAAATTCTATGATGGGTACATATCAAAGTTGAGCTTACACCAGTTGTATGACGAATATGAAAACGTCTACATGGTGGTGGGTTCTGAATTGAAAGGCAGAATACAGGCGGCGGTCATGGATATGATTGCAAACTTTGAGATTATTGTAATTTAACCATTCTGATGGGCGGAGCCCCCTTTTTTTGCTCCACTTGTCAATCTATGAATGTCCATTATTCAGATAGTGGTTTTTCATAGACTGGCAATCACAGTCAAGAGTTCTTTGACAACTGAATAAAGCAGATAGATACGTTCGATATGCAGCGAGCCAGCGGAAATTGCACGCCATGACCTTTTGAGATAAAGTGAGCGATTCCTGTAATGTTCCGCAGGCAACTGTTGGAAAGGTTGCAGCTATGACCTGTATATCTGGATAATGATACACCCGTATGACACGGTTCACCCATCAGAATGGGAAAGGTGAAAGTCCTGTGGAGCTTGCCAGAGTAAAAAATCATTGATTCTCTGGTCGTAATATGATGAAAAAAGCCGAAAATATGGTATAATATACATATATCGTATTACGGCTCATTCCAGTATGGAAAGGAGCTTTATATCATGTCAGAGAAAAGACGGAAGATACGCATACAAATACATGGACGCAAACGGTAAACCGCAATTCGTGTACGTTTGGAAATTAACTGCTGAGGACTGACTGACAATCTGGATTTTGAAATCAGGATAATCAATGTAGACCATCAGCTATTGAAAGATTCGCAGGTTGGCTACTACGTTGAAACTCCAAAAACAAAAAACGTCGGTAAAGCCCATAAATACAGGCTAAACCGACATTTGCCAACTTATGAAAAGATAATCAAAAATTTATATAGTTTTTAAGAAGCAACAATGTAGGAAAAAGCCTAAAAATAAGGATTTAGTGTTTGACATAATGGGAAGAAAATCAGTTAGACAGGAATATATGAAAAGTGACCAAAATACCTAAGGGATTTTTGTATAAATTCATACTTGCATATGGATAAAAAATTTGTTATTATATCGCTGTTGAAAAAAGAATAGCTATGGCTGTTACTGGTAATGCAGGCAAGACCAAGTTTGGAATAGAGTCTTAGATAAGGCTTTATTGCTGCTTGGTCTTTTTTTGTATAAACGAGTCCGCGGTTGTTTATACAGAGAGGAAAAAAGAAAAGGAGAGTTTTTATGGATTACAAGGCATTAGGCCATGAGTTAATTAAGCTAGTGGGAGGAAAAGATAATATCAGCAGACTGACACACTGTGCAACCCGACTGCGATTTGAATTTTACGACAAAAATAAAGTAGATTTAAAAAGGATTGAAAATACACCTGGAGTAATCAACGTCGTAGATAAAGGAGGACAATTTCAGGTTGTCATCGGAAATGAGGTCCAGACTACGTTTCGCGTGATTGTAGATGAAATGGGAGATCAGGCAGCTTCTAATGGAAAAGAGGAAAAGAAAGAAGACAAGGGAAGCATAGTTAACA
Organism: Anaerostipes hominis (ex Lee et al. 2021); assembly: GCF_002270485.1. Lineage (GTDB taxonomy): Bacteria > Bacillota > Clostridia > Lachnospirales > Lachnospiraceae > Anaerostipes > Anaerostipes hominis. Next base: position 47,177 of record NZ_NQOG01000014.1, read on the forward strand.
GAATTATCAGTGTGATCTCTACAACCTTTACTCCTGTCATTCCGGCATTAATCGGAGGAGGTATGATGAAAGCAGTCCTTTCTATTTTAGTACTGCTGAATCTGGTTGATACAACTGGCACTACTTATGGAATCATTAATTTTATCTCAGATGCTCCATTTTATTTCATGCCGGTCCTTTTAGCATATGGAGCTGCAATTAAATTTAACTGCAGCCCTATTCTCGCTATGACTATGGCTTGTGCCTTGCTTCATCCAACCTGGAGCGGTTTCGTGGCAGCAGGGGAAGCAATCAGTTTCTTTGGAATTCCGGTCACTCTGGTAGATTATTCCTATTCTGTGATTCCTATTATTTTAGGTGTATGGATTCTGTCTTATGTAGAAAAATTTGCAGAGAAATATTCTCCATCTATAATCAAATTTTTTATAAAACCGTTGATTATTATGTTTGTCTCAATTCCAATTGGTTTATTGATTGTTGGGCCATTTGGTAATCTGTTAAATGATATGGTACAGGCAGGAGCAGATTTTATTAATGGAAAAGCAAGCTGGCTGATTCCAATGCTGATGGGTGCTTTCCAACCATTCCTTGTTCTGACAGGAACAGCCTGGGCTATGACACCAATTGCAACAGTGCAGATTACAAATGTAGGATTTGAGACAGTCAACGGTCCTGGTATGCTGGCATCAAACATTGCACAGGGTGCTGCTGCACTGGCTGTTGCAGTAAAAACAAAAAATAGACAGTTAAAACAGTTGGCATCTTCTTCCGGTTTTACAGGTGTGATGGGTATTACAGAACCTTGTCTTTATGGAGTGAATCTGAAATTAAAACGTCCATTTATTGCTTCTATGATCGGCGGTGGAATCGGTGGAATCTATGCAGGTCTTTCCGGACTGGTTCGATACTCTTTTGTCTCTCCGGGACTGGCAGCAATTCCGGCATTTATTGGGGAAAATCCAATGAATGTGGTACATGCATTGATTACAATTGTTATCTCTTTTGCAGCAGGTTTTGCGGCATCCTGGATTCTTGGATTTGATGATCCTGAAGAGGAGAGTCCGGTGAAGGATAACATTTCTTCTGAATCAGAAAAATTGCAGGATGTTACTGTAAAGAGTGAAATAAAAGGTGAGATTGTCTACGCGCCAATCAAAGGAAGAGTGATTCCATTAGAAGAAGTTCCTGATGAGGTATTTTCCAATGGCATTTTAGGAAAAGGAGCTGCGATCGTACCGGAGGAAGGATGTGTTTATGCACCTTTTGATGGAAAAATTGCTTCTGTTTTTGATACAAAACATGCTATTTGTTTAGTAAGTGATGATGGAATGGAACTCTTGATCCATGTTGGAATTGATACTGTAAATCTGGAAGGAAAACCATTTACTGCAGTTAAGGATGCTGGAGACAGGATCAAAAAGGGAGAAAAACTGCTGGAATTTAATATAGAAGAGATTAAAAAAGCAGGATATGAGACAGTGACTCCTGTATTGGTTGGAAACACAGACAACTATAAAGAGATTGTTCCAATCAGAGAAGGAGAAATTAATCCGACAGAAGAATTCATTCATGTAATAGCATAAAGGGTGTAAGAAAAATGATTTATAATACTAAAACGAATTTTCCTGAAAATTTTTTATGGGGAGCTTCAACCTCTGCCTATCAGGTAGAGGGAGCTGTCCTGGAGGATGGAAAAAGTCCTTCTATTATTGATATGTATGAACATCCAAAAGATACAGCGGGGTTTCGAATAGCCAGTGATTATTATCACCGCTATAAAGAGGATATTCAGTGGTTTGCCAAAATGGGGCTTAAGGCATATCGTTTCTCCATTGCCTGGACCCGGATTTTACCGGAAGGTACAGGGAAAATCAATCAGCCGGGAGTGGATTATTATAAAAATATCATTGCCGAATGTCGAAAATATAAAATAGAGCCTGTTGTAACCATGTATCATTTTGATCTGCCCTATTGTCTGGAAGAACAGGGTGGATGGAATAAACGGGAAACTGTAGATGCTTTTGTAGAGTATGCCAGGGTTTTGTTTGAAATCTACGGCAGAGAAGTTACTTACTGGCTTACAATTAATGAACAAAATACAATGATTTTGCATCCGGGAGCAATCGGCTTGCCAAAAGGAGGCACTCTTCCTACCAAAAAGGAGCTTTACCAGCAAAATCATCATATGATGCTGGCGCAGGCCAGAGTTATGAAGCTGTTTCATAAAATGGTGCGGAATGGAAAAATTGGACCGGCTTTAAATCTTACTGCTATGTATCCTGCTTCATGCAGACCGGAAGATGCAATCGCTGCCCATAACTGGGTGTCGATTCGGTGCTGGAACTTCGCTGATGTCCCTGTGTTTGGAACCTATCATCCACTGGCGTTTTCTTATATGAAAGATCGGGGAATCGCTCCTGAGATTTTGCCAGGAGATATGGAAATTCTAAAAGACGCAGATCCGGATTTTATTGCTATGAATTATTATTCTACCGCTACCATTGGAGCAAGCAGAAATGATAGTTCTGATGTGGCCGCGCGGGCAGGAGACCAGCAGATTATGCTGGGAGAACAGGGGGTATACAGACCGGAAGAAAATCCCTATGTGGATAAAACAAAATATGGATGGGTAATCGATCCTGTAGGCTTCCGTTACACCTTAAGAAAGGTATATGAGCGTTATCATCTTCCTATTCTGGTAACAGAAAATGGAATCGGAGCACCGGATATTCTGGAAGATGGGAAAATACATGATGATTATCGAATTGATTTTCTGAAAAAGCATTTAATTCAGATGAAACTGGCCATTGCAGACGGAGTAGAAATGATTGGATATTGTCCGTGGGCAGCGATTGATGTCGTCAGTACTCATCAGGGATATAAGAAAAGATATGGTTTTATCTATGTGGACAGAGAGGAATTTGACTTAAAGGAGATGAAACGGTATCCGAAAGATAGTTTTTTCTGGTATCAGAAAGTGATTGCCGAAAACGGGAAAAGCCTGTAGAATAGGAAAAAAGACGTATAAAAGGAACGAAGAACATGATTGTGAAAAAGATATTAAATAACAATTTGATATTGGTATCCGATGAAAAGGGAAGAGAGCATATCGTCATGGGCAGAGGGCTTCGCTTTACCAATACTGTGGGCAAGGAATTGGTAGAGTCGGACATAGAGAAAGTATATGTATTAAAAGAAGAAAATACAAAAAATTACATGAGTCTTTTGGAAGAAGCACCGAAGGAGTACGTAGAAACAGTTCAGGAAGCAGTTCGTCTTGCAAATCTGTGGTCGGAAAAAGAATTAAATGAACAGCTTTTTGTTACCTTGTTTGATCATTTGATTTATGCTCTGGAAAGATATAACAATCATATTGTGCTTCAAAACAGGATGCTTTGGGAAATTAAACAGTTTTATCCAAAGGAATATCAGGTCAGTGAAAGAGTATTAGCCTTTTTAAATAAGGAGCTGTCCATTGAACTTCCGGAGGAGGAAGCAGGGAATATTGCTTTTCATCTTGTAAATGCTCAGTCGGGACAGAAAGATATGGGAAATACAATTCTGGGAATCAAAATGCAGAAAAACATTTTTAATATTATCCAGATGACTTTTCAGAAGAAATTAGATGTTAATTCTATGAATTATACACGTCTGGTCATTCATATCCAGTTTTTCCTTCAAAGACTATTTGAAGATAAAATGCTGGATGACCAGGGCGTGATGTTTTACGAACATATCAAAGAAAAACTGCCAAAAGAATTAAGTTGTGTAAGACAGATACAACGATATATCGAAAGCACCATTCAAAAAACCATAACGGAAGAAGAAATAGGGTATCTGGCAGTTCACATCTCAAGGGTGATATCATAAAAGAAAGCAGGAGTATTCAAATTGGATACTCCTTATTTTTTACAGAAATAAATCATTCTTTATAGAGATAAAATAATTAAGTCATTTGTTAATTTAAACCTATATATAGTCAGGTTACGTGTAATGCATCAGACCAATAATATTCACCATTTTCCTCATCATCTGTGAAATCCCAAAATGAATCAGTTCCAAAGCCAATAACGCGTGTATCTTGTTGACATCAAAAGCATGTATGAATGCCTGTAATAACATAAATATTATCACAAATAATACCATTGGCAGGTAAAATCCATTTTTTAAACCGCATGTAGTGTTTTTTACTAGAAAGACGGATTGCTTTTGGCGAGTTAAGATGAGGATAAATTTCTCATTTTAACTTGTACTAAATCTTGACATAGGACCAAAATAAAAACAAGAGTTGTACTAGAATTATTTTTACAATAAATAGAAATCATTATAAGGCATTGAGCTTCTTTAATTTCATAAGAAACTCAAAACGTTTTGCAACGCTCTACATACTCAATGCTACCTCTACGATATATTTGTCATAATCGTAAAATTGCATAACACACTGGCCCCAAGGATATTCTTTGATTCCATGGAGAAACTCCAGTTTCACTCCGATCAATTCCTCGTAGTTGGACTGCAGAGACGGGTCATTTTCAAAAGAAACATGAACCTCCAGATCCATTTCTACCGTTTGTCCATTACCTTCTCATAAAAATTTTTTGATCTTTCCATGTCAGACACCTAAATCAACGTACTGCCGTATATCATATTTTCTCCTTTCTGCTTTGTACCTACATTATAGATCAAAATTTGGCAATCTCGCTGTAAAAATGGGACATCTCACGACGGCATTCCTGTGGAGAAATTTTGCATACAGATTTAAAATCGTGGATAAAGTTAGGCAGATCATAAAACCCGGATAAATTACAGGCGTTGGTGATGCTGTATTGATGCGGACCAGGCTGGAAAAAATGCATATAAACCGGCCGATCATTCTGGTCTCATCACATGAACATACCAGAGTTGCGTACCCATGGGGATGACGGTGTAATGATTTGAGATCATGTCATTGCCGGGGAAGGTAACAGTGCAACTTGAAATCCAATCCCGCAGTGCCGGATGAGGAAGGAGATACATATAATCTTCTCCTTTTTCCAGAACACGATGAGGTTCACGATAAAATTTCAGGTCATCTTTAGTGATCATAAGCTGCCAGTCCTTTCAAATTTTATATACCAGACATACGTTTTATAGACTTCGTCATAACATATCAAATGATGTTGGGGTCAAAATATATTTTAACCCCTGGATACCTGCGGATTGTTCCGCACTTTGTGTTCCCACAATCCTAAAAACATGAGAAATCCGCCCTCATCGGGCTGCAGCAGCGCATTTAGGTATTAATTTGGGCAAAAATATGTTAAAATTTATGTATCTCGGATAGCGGAGGGAACTGCATATGGATGGTTTTATTCGGTTGGAAGAAGTGAGGAAAATATATCAGACGGGACAGGTCGTTACCAAGGCCGTGGATGGGATTAATTTTACCATCAGTGAGGGAGAATTTGTCGTTATCATAGGAGCCAGCGGCGCCGGAAAGACGACGATTCTGAACATTTTGGGAGGGATGGACACAGTCACCTCCGGTTCTGTTTTTGTAGATGGAAATGATATCGCAAAGTATTCAAGGAGACAGCTGACCCAGTACCGGAGAAATGACATCGGATTTGTATTTCAGTTTTACAATCTGGTGCCCAACCTGACGGCGCTGGAAAATGTGGAGCTGGCCCTTCAGATCAGCAAAAATCCGCTGGATGCGGAGCAGATTCTCTCGGATGTGGGACTCTCTGAGCGCCTGTCTAATTTCCCTGCCCAGCTTTCCGGAGGAGAACAGCAGCGGGTTTCCATTGCCAGGGCCCTCGCCAAAAATCCAAAGCTCCTGCTCTGCGATGAGCCAACCGGGGCGCTGGACTATAAGACAGGAAAGTCTATTTTGAAACTCTTGCAGGATACATGCCGGGAGAGAAATAAGACCGTGATCGTCATCACTCACAATCTTGCGATCGCCCCGATCGCAGACCGTGTAATCGAGATCAAGAGCGGAAAAGTACATGACATGTGGATCAATAAGGAACCTAAATCGGTAGACACGATAGAATGGTAGGTGGGTCACATGAAGAAAGCGCTTCATAAAGACAATTTTATGATGGTCCGAAAAACACTGCCCAGGTTTCTGTCCATTTTTTTTATTGTAGCCCTGGGAGTCGCATTTTTTTCAGGGGTCCGGGTTACAGAGCCTGATATGAAGTTAACCGCAGATGCCCAATTTGACGAGAGCAGGCTCATGGATCTAAGGGTCCTTGGCACCATGGGTATCACAGATAAAGATGTAAAGGCGGTCAGAGAAATTTCCGGGGTTTCCGTGGCGGAGCCAAGCTGCTCTGTGGATACGATCTGTAAATTGAATGACACAGAGATGGTCTTAAAAGTCATGGCGGCGACCGGCCGGCTCAACCAGATCAAAGTCACAGAGGGCAGGATGCCCGAAACGAATGGCGAGTGCCTGATCGATTCTTATCTGATGGAACATTCGGATATTAAAGTCGGCGATACGATCACAGTGTCTTCGGGAACTGATGAAGATATCGGGGAGACATTAAAAAAATCAGAACTCAGAGTAGTCGGAGTGGGAAGTTCCTCATATTACCTTTCCAGGGACAGGGGAACGGCAACCATAGGAAATGGGCAGATCAGCGGTTTTGCCGTGGTGCCGAAAGAAAATTTCAAATTGGATGTCTACACGGATTTGTATATCACTGTGAAAGGAGCGGCAGAGAAGACCGCATATACGGACGATTACGACAATATCGTAGAGAAAACAGAAAAAAAGATCAGGGGTATTTCCGACAGCCGCTGTGAGGCCAGACAAAAAGAAATAAAGGATGAGGCCAAAAAGGAAGTAAAGAAAGCAGAAGACATATATATAAAAGAAAAGAAAAAGGCGGATAAAGAGCTTGTCAAAGCGAAAAAGAAACTGGTAGACGCCAAAAATGATATAAACACCGGGGAGAGGGAGATCACAACCCAGGAGACTGAGATTTCGCGGGGTAAAAAAGAAATAAAAAAAGGATGGCAGAGCTATAACAGCGGGAAGAAGCAGCTTGCAAAGGCCGGGAAAGAGATCAAGGCCAATGAAAAAAAGCTTGCCAGGGCAGAAAAACAGTTCTTTGAAGCGAAAGAACAGCTGAGAGAACAGATGCAGCAGGCAGGTGCCATGGGGCAGATTCCTCCGGAAATGCAGATGAAATTTGAGCAGGCAAAGAAAGAACTGTCCAGAGAGGAGGCTGTCCTAAAGGCTTCCAAAAAAGAACTGGCTAAAGGGAAAAAAGAACTGAAGGCGAATAAACAAAAGCTGAATCGTTCTGCCGCTCTGCTGAGACAGAACGAAAAAGAGCTGAAAAGCGGTGAACAGAAAATTCGGGATGCCAGAGAAGAGCTCTCAAACGCCAGAAAAAAACTTGAAAAGGGAGAGAAAGAATATAAATCTTCCAAAAAGAAGGCGGACCGCAAGTTTGCCAAGGCAAAGAAAAAGATCGGCGATGCCCGGAAAGAGATTAATGATATAAAGATGCCCAAATGGTATGTGCTGGACCGGAACAGGATCCAGTCTTACGTGGAATACGGAGGGGATACCGAAAGAATCGGGGCGATCGGAGAAGTATTTCCGGTGATTTTCTTCCTGGTAGCCGCACTGGTGAGTCTGACGACTATGACCAGGATGGTGGAGGAACAGAGGACCCAGATCGGCATTTTAAAGGCTCTGGGATACACAGGTTTCGATGTGGCAAAGAAGTATGGATTGTATGCCCTGCTTGCCACGGCAGGCGGAAGCATCGCGGGTGTGCTTGTGGGAGAGACAATTCTCCCCAAGATCATTATAGAGGCATATTCTATGATGTATACGGGGATCGGTCCGGTACAACATCCGTTTGAGACCAGGTTTGCACTGACGGCATCCACGGCTTCTGTGTGCATCACGCTTGGAGCCACCATATTTGCCTGCTATAAGGAGCTGAGGGAAAAACCGGCGCAGCTGATGCGCCCGGAGGCGCCGAAGGAGGGCAAACGGATCTTGCTGGAGCAGATCGGAATTCTGTGGAGGCATTTAAACTTTACGTGGAAATCCACGTTAAGAAACCTGTTCCGGTATAAAAAGCGGTTTTTTATGACCATATTCGGGATCGGCGGATGTATGGCGCTGCTGCTCGTCGGTTTTGGATTGAAAGATTCTATTTTTGCCATATCAAAAAATCAGTATCAAAATATTATGACCTATGATGCATCGGTTACCCTGGAAGATAATCTGTCTGTAAAAAAGGAGCAGGAAATTGCATCTTGGATACAAAAACAGCATACAATACGGAACAGCACCAAAATCCACAATGTCTCTGTGGATGTGGAGTTTGACGGGGACCGCAAGTCGGCTTCTCTGTTTGTTCCGGAAGATGCGAAAGAACTTTCGGCTTATATCCGGTTTAAGGACCGGATGTCCGGGGAGAAATATCGGCTTTCTGACAGCGGTGTGATCCTTACGGAAAAAGTATGCACCCTCCTGGGCATAAAAGAAGGAGATACCGTCACGATCAAGGAAGGAGAAACAAAGTCGGTTGGAGCAAAAGTAGAGCATATCACAGAGAATTATATGCGCCACAATGTTTATATGTCCAAAAAGTTATACCAGAAGCTATATGGAGAAAAGCCGGAGTACAATCAGATTCTTTTAAAAAACAAGGACAGATCTGATAAAACAGAAACTAATCTCGGAAAAGGCCTGCTGAAACAGGACGGAGCTGCATCTGTTTCCTTCACTTCGGATTTTGAGAAAGAGATGAACGACATGCTGAACAATCTGAATATTGTTGTGTTTGTTTTAATTGTATCTGCCGGACTACTGGCTTTTGTAGTATTATATAATCTGAACAACATTAATATCGCGGAGAGGAAGGCGGAACTTGCAACCCTTAAAGTCCTGGGCTTTTTTGACATGGAGACCGCGGCCTATGTCTACAGGGAAAATATCCTGATCACCATCATAGGCACAGCTGTGGGAGCGGGCTTGGGCATCCTCCTCCACCGATATGTGATTTTGACTGCGGAGGTAGATCTGATCATGTTTGGAAGACAGATCCTGCCGGCCAGTTATCTATACAGTGTTCTGCTCACCATAGGGTTTGCGGCGCTGATCAATTTCATGATGTTTTTCCAGCTTCGGAAGATCAACATGGTAGAATCTTTAAAGAGCACAGAGTGACACCCCAAAGGTAGGAAGGGAGATTGACTATGAAAGAATTAACAATGAAGGACCTGATATTTTATCACATTTTTCCGCTGGGAGCTTTTGTGGATGATGAGGCAGAACATGGAATACTGGAAGTGAAGAAATGGATACCCCATATCAAAGGACTCGGAGCCAATGCCATTTATTTTTCACCGGTTTTTGAGTCCAGCAGCCATGGATACGATACGAAAGATTATAAAGTGATCGATCAAAGGCTTGGAACCAACGAGGATTTTAAGGAAGTATGCGGCACCCTGCATGAGGAAGGGATAAAAGTTGTTTTAGACGGTGTATTCAACCATGTGGGCAGAGAGTTCTGGGCATTTCAGGACGTTTTGGAAAAGAGACAGGATTCTGAATACAGAGACTGGTTCTATATCAATTTTGACGGGAACAGCAACTACGGCGACGGATTCTGGTACGAGGGCTGGGAAGGCCATTTTGAACTGGTAAAATTAAATCTGGATAATCCGGCAGTCAGAGACCACCTTCTGGATGCAGTGGGTATGTGGATGGATGAATTCGAGATCGATGGTATCCGCCTGGATGTAGCCTATATGCTGAACCGGACGTTTATGAAGACTCTGGTGGATTTTGCCAGAGACAGAAATCCCGAGATGGTCTTTATAGGAGAAATGCTGCACGGGGATTACAGCACGCTGGTCAATCACCATATGCTTGATTCTGTCACGAATTATGAATGTTATAAGGGATTGTACTCCAGTTTTAATACCCACAACATGCATGAGATCGGTTATTCTCTGAACCGGCAGTTTGGGCCGGAACCATGGACGCTTTACCAGGGGCTCCCTCTGTACAGTTTTGTGGATAACCACGATGTGATGCGGATTGCCACCCAGCTTACGGATGAAAAGCATCTGCCTCTGATCTATGCACTCATGTTTGCCATGCCGGGGGTACCGTCCGTCTACTACGGAAGTGAGTGGGGAATCGAAGGATTTAAGGAACCTGGCAGTGACGATTCACTTCGTCCGAGAGTAAGACCTGAGGATCTTAAGCAGGGAGAACTCTATAAATACATCGCAAAGCTTTCAGAGGTGAGGAAAGACAGTCAGGCACTGAAAGACGGCGGTTACAGAGAAATACGCACGGAACAGGATATCATCGCTTTTGAGAGGGAAGCCGGAGAAGAGAGAATTATCTTTGCCCTGAATGCAGGACCGGAGGAATACACGCTGCATTTTGACGCCAGAGCGGGAAAAGGTACAGATCTCTTGACTGGAGAAGAGAAGGATTTTGGGGGAGGGCTTTTGATTCCTCCGTACCAGGCTGTAATTATTCAACCTGAGCATTAGGCTTTCTTGACTTTTTGTGCAAAAACATTTAAAATTAGAAGAGTGTTTTATGCACAAAAAATTGAATAAGGAGGAGGCCTGTGGTAAGTATAATTATTGCCATTATCGCAACTCTGGTCATTGTAGCGCCAATTTCCGTCCTTGTTGCCAATCAAAGAAGCAGGAAGGCCATGGAAGTAACCATTGGAAATGCAGAGAGCAAAGCCAGAGATATTATAGATGAAGCCATAAAAGCAGCGGATGCGAAGAAACGCGAAGCTTCACTTGAGATCAAGGAAGAAACTATAAAAGCGAGACATGACTTTGAAAAGGAAACAAAGGAACGCAGGGGCGAACTGCAGAAGTACGAAAAGCGCGTTCTCAACAAGGAAGAAACTGTTGACAAAAAGGCTGAGATGCTGGAGCGCAGAGAACAGTCTCTGACTGCCAAAGAAAAGAATTTTGAGGCAGACAAGGCAAAAGTGCAGGAGCTCAAGTCCAAACACTTACAGGAATTGGAGAGAATTTCTGGGCTGACCTCTGATCAGGCAAAAGAACAACTATTATCAGCAGTTAAGGAAGACGTAAAGCACGAGACAGCGATGCTCGTAAAAGAGATGGAATCCAGAGCAAAGGAAGATGCGAGAAAGAGAGCTAAGGAATATGTGGTCACAGCCATTCAGAAGTGCGCGGTAGACCATGTGGCTGAGACGACGATCTCTCTTGTACAGCTTCCAAACGACGAGATGAAAGGACGCATCATCGGCCGGGAGGGCAGAAATATCCGTGCCCTTGAGAATATGACAGGAGTAGAATTGATCATCGACGATACACCGGAAGCAGTCGTATTGTCAAGTTTTAATCCGGTCAGGAGAGAGATTGCAAGGATTGCTCTTGAAAAGCTGATCGTGGACGGAAGGATTCATCCGGCCAGGATCGAAGAGATGGTCGAAAAAGCCACAAAAGAAGTGGAGACGAAGATGCGGGAAGACGGGGAGGCTGCAACTCTGGAACTTGGAGTTCACGGCATCCATCCTGAACTGGTCCGCCTGCTGGGCAAGATGAAATACCGTACCAGCTATGGACAGAACGCACTGAAGCACTCTATGGAGGTGGCACAGCTTTCAGGGCTGCTGGCATCTGAGATCGGAGTCGATGTCAGGATGGCAAAGCGCGCTGGGCTGCTCCATGATATTGGAAAAGCTATCGACCACGAAGTGGAAGGTTCCCACGTAGAACTTGGAGTGAACTTGTGCAAGAAGTACAAGGAACATCCAATCGTAATCAATGCAGTGGAGTCCCATCATGGGGATGCAGAACCAGATACATTAATCGCTTGTCTTGTTCAGGCTGCAGATGCAATTTCTGCAGCGAGACCGGGAGCGAGAAGCGAGACACTGGAAAGCTATACGACAAGGCTGAAACAGCTGGAAGAGATCGCAGATTCCTTCCAGGGTGTTGATAAAACTTTTGCGATTCAGGCAGGTCGGGAGATCCGGGTAATGGTAGTTCCGGAACAGATCAGTGACGACGACATGATTTTGCTGGCCAGGGATATTTCAAAACAGGTGGAAGATAACCTGGATTACCCGGGACAGATCAAGGTCAATATTATCCGTGAGTCACGGGTTGTGGACTATGCGAAATAATCAATGTAAAGTGAGACAGCAGATGAATTTATTCATCTGCTGTCTTTTTCTGCTGTGAGAAATCTTTTACACATATTTGAACCGCAAAAAACATGCAGATAACCGCATTTTTGTACGAAGAATGCGGGTTATTTTATATAAAAACGCATATAACTGCAAGAAATAGCATTGACAATGCAAAAATATGCTGGTATTATAAAGACATAGCAAATAAAACAGGCAAATAGACGCATGAAATGCAAATGAAGACGCAAAAAAATGCAGAAAGAAAGGAAAGCAAATATGGAAAAATGGATGGATTTAAGCGGGAAAGTTATGATCGTAACAGGCGGAAGCCAGGGGATCGGTGAACATGTAGTTGAGACATTGAGACAAAACGGTGCGGCAGTAGTAGTAGCGGATTTGAGAAACAATGAGAGATTTGAAAAGGATGAGAATATCTTTTTTGTTGAGTGCAACGTTGCCGACAAGAAAAGTGTGGATGCGATGGTTGAGCAGGTTATAAAAAAATATGGAAAAATTGATGGCCTTCTTAACAATGCAGGAGTCAGCCGTCCGAGACTGCTGGTTGATTTTTACGGAAAACGGCCGGAATATGAACTTTCAGAAGAAGACTTCGATTTTATGGTCAATGTAAATCAAAAAGGAGTGTTCCTGTGCTCACAGGCTGTTGCACGTTACATGATAAAACAGAAATCCGGAGTGATCGTAAATATGTCATCTGAGGCAGGGATGCAGGGATCTAAAGGACAGAGCTGCTATTCAGGCACCAAAGGAGCAGTCCTTTCTTACACAATGTCATGGGCGAAGGAGCTGGGCCCTTATAATATCCGTGTTGTCGGTGTGGCGCCGTCGATTAACGAGAGAACTCCTATGAATAACGACGCAGCATTTGAAGCACTTGCTTATACAAGAGGACAGGATAAGAACAATATTTCATCTGATTATGAAAAAGTTATTCCTATGGGAAGGCCGGGGAAATTAGATGAAGTTGCCGATTTGATCTGCTACCTGATGTCCGACCGCGCAAGTTACATATCAGGAACTACTGTAAATATCAGCGGAGCTAAGTCTACACGTTAAAAAGCATTTAAATAGTAAAAAGTATAAGAATGAGAACCGGAGGTGTAAGATATGGAAACAAAAGCAGGGGCACTGGACAGAATTCGTAAATTTGGCGGGCATATGAGCGGGATGGTCATGCCGAATCTGGGTGCATTTGTGGGCTGGGGACTGCTGGCAGCATTGTTCATACCAACAGGGTGGATTCCCAACGAAAAATTAAATGAGATGGTAGGTCCGATATTAAATTATCTGCTGCCGCTTCTGATCGGCTATACGGCAGGCTATAATATCCATGGACAGCGGGGAGGTGTTATCGGTGCATTTACTACCATGGGAGTGATTGTGGGTTCTGATATCACTATGTTCAGCGGAGCCATGATCATGGGTCCGTTTTCCTCATGGATTCTAAAGAAGTTTGACCGTGCAGTGGAGGGAAAAATCAAGCCCGGATTTGAAATGCTCATCAATAATTTCAGCCTTGGAATCCTTGGATTTGCTTTGGCTATCCTCGGTTATTTGATCATCGGGCCGGTGGTAAATGCAATTATCGCATTTTTGACGGCAGGAATAAACTTCCTGATCGCGAAGAAACTGATTCCGCTTTTGGCTGTATTCATGTGTCCTGCCCAGGTGTTGTTTTTGAACAATGCAGTAAATCATGGAATCATCTCACCGATTGCATTCGCTCAGGCCCAGGAGGCCGGTAAATCCCTGATGTTCCTGCTCGATTCTAACTGTGGTCCGCTGCTGGGCACCTTATGCTCCATTGCTGTTTTTGGAAAGGGAAAAGCAAAAGAGACAGCTCCCATGGCGATGTTTATTGCGGGAATCGCCGGTATCGGGGAAGTGTATTTTCCTTTTGTCCTGGCAAATCCGATCATGATTTTTGCCACGATGGGAGGGCTTGCAACCTCTCTTCTGCTCCTGGTCGTGTTGGGCGGCGGTCTGGTCGGCATGCCGTCTCCGGGCAGTTTGATAAATATAGCCCTTATGACACCAAAGGATGCTGCGGTGGCAAATGTTCTGGCAATCGGAGCGGGATTCGCGGTGGCGCTGCTGATCGGTTCATTTATTCTGAAGACCATAGGCTCTCCGGAGGAAGAGGCAGATCTTGCCGTGGCCGGTGTCGATATGGGAACAAAGGCAGAAAAGCCGGAAGCGGCCTTTAAGAAACATAAGCCTTCTTTAGGAGGCGCCATTCGTTACATCATTGTGGCCTGTGATTCGGGAATGGGGTCCAGTGCCATGGGAGCATCGGTTTTAAAGAACCGTCTCCAGAAAGAAGGATACAAAGATATTAAAGTAAAGAATTCATCAGCCAGCCGGATCGATCCTGATGCAGACATGATTATCACGCTGGAAGGGCTGATTGAGAGGGCCAAACTCAGTGTAGATAATACAGGCAAGGAATTTCTGGCGATCAACAACTTCCTGAAAGAAGCTGATTACGACCGGGCTCTGGAAGTGATCGAAGACAGAAACGGCAAAGAAAAAGTAAAACCTATTTTATCAGAAGAAAATATTGCGTTAAATGTAAAGGTAAAAGATAAAGAAGAGGCAATCCGGTATGCCGGAAAAATTTTAATGGAAAACGCGTATACGACTCCGAAGTATATTGAACATATGCTGGAGAGGCAGAGGAGATTCTCTGTCTATATCGGAAACCATTTGGCGATCCCTCATGGGATAGAATCGTCGGATTCGGAAATATATACATCGGGCCTGTCTGTAGTACAGGTTCCGGAAGGCGTTGATTTTGGTGATGGAAATATTGCATATGTAGTCATAGGCATCGCCGGAAAAGACGGCACTCATCTGAATATGCTCAGCAACATAGCATTGATCTGTGCTGAGGAAGAAAATATTGAAAAGATGAGGCGCGCTGAAAACAAACAAGAGATAATGGAAATATTGAAGAATATTTAATGGCCGCTTTTGCTTTCCCTTTTTCGGCGGATTCGTTATAATAATATTAATTTAATCAACAGAATGTATGTGTAGGAGAAGGTAAAGCGATGAAGATGTTAAAAGCAGAGAGGCAGGATAAGATCCTGGAGATACTGTCCCTCGAAAATAAAATTATTGCCAGCGAATTAAGTGTGAGGCTTGAAGTTTCTGAGGATACGATCCGCAGAGATATTAAAGAATTAGACCAGAGAGGCCTTCTGAAGAAGGTGCACAGCGGAGCGGTAAAAAACGGACCTTTGAAGGAAGATTTTGATGCAAGGATTGATCTGAATCTGGAAGAAAAGATTCGTCTGGCCAAAAAGGGCGCAGAATTGATTAAACCCGGATCAGTGATTTTGATTGATGACGGAACAACCAATTATCAGGTGATCAGGCACCTGGATAAACACATGCGCTGTACGGTTATTACGAACAGTATCCCGATCATCCTTCTTTTAAGGGATTATCCAAACATCGATGTGATCACACTGGGCGGGAATCTGTATAAGTCTTCCATGGCCACTTATGGATATGAAGTCATCAAACAGCTGGAACTGCTTCATCCGGATTTGTATTTTATGGGAATTTACTGTATGAGCAGTGAAGTGGGCATCAGCCATTCATCCATAGAAGAATGCCAGCTGAAACAGAAGATGCTTTCTGTCTCTTATCAGACTGCAGCGCTTGTGACGAAGGAAAAGATCGGATCTGTGTCAAATTATGTCATATGCAAGACAGGTGATATTACATATTTGATTACAGATTCTGATCAGTAAATATAGAGCTGTCTTTCAGACATAACACTGATTAGGAGGAAAAATGAAGAATGTATTGATTGTAGGAGCAGGACGGTTAGGAAAAGGGTTTGTAGGCGAAACTTTTGACAATGCGGGATGGAATATTACATTCCTGGATAAGGACCCGAGAGTTTCAGAAGAATTACAAAAACACGGATGCTATTATGTGAAGGTACACCGGGTGGATGAAATACAAAACCGTACTGTCAAAAATTTTAAAGCATATACTTGTGATGAAGAATACTCATGCATGGAAGCTTTCTTGGAGACGGATGTGATCGTACTTCCCCTTTACCCGGAAGATTTTGAAGAGGCGGCAGGTTATCTGGCGAAGTGCTTTGAAGAATTTTACAGGGTTCATCCGGACCGCAGACTGACTATGATCTGTATTACAAATAAAAACTATCTGATCCCGGGAATTACGGAGGCATTCAGAAAAGACTTGTCCGAAGAAGCAAAGGAGTGGTTTGATCAGAATGTAGTGATCCGCGACTCTATTATCCGCAGAAGTACAGATGCGAAGAGCAATTACGATGTTCACATTGATACCGTTGCAGTTAATTCGCTTTTGATCCAGCAGCCGGTCAATAACGATTTCAGTGATGTGGAATGGATGGAACTTACGGACAAGATTGAGATGCTCAAAGACATTAAAGTCACCGCAGTCAACGGTCCCCATGCAACGCTGGCCTATATGGGATATTTAAAGGGGTACAGTACGATTCCGGAATCTGAGGCTGATCCTGAGATCGCGGAAGTTGTGGAAGGAGTGGTAGAGGAGATCACGGCAGCCGTTATGAAGGAATATCCGATTACACCGGAAGAGCTGCACAATCTCGTTTATTTTGCACCGGCCAAGGGTGTGCTTCCGGATTCTATCTACAGGGTAGGATACGATCCGATTCGTAAATTGTCAAAAGGAGACCGTCTGACAGGAGCCGCCGAGCTGTGTCTGAAACACGGCGTCAGTTTCGATTCGATCGCCAAAGCTATGGCGGCCGGATTCCAATATGCGGAGCCCAGGGACGCAAACGCACAGAAACTTCAGCAGGAAATTAAAAATAACGGAATTGAACAGGCGGTATCTGAATATACTGGTCTGGACGCAGACAGCCCGATTGCAAAACGTGTAATCGAATATTATCATCAGTCTGTAAGCTAAAAGGTGGGGAATCATATGGATGGATATAAAAAAATCAGACAGAATCTTGTACACCAGGGAAAAGTAGTGGGCTTTTATGAAGATATCATTACACTGCCCAATGGCAATACTGTCACCTGGGACCTGGTAAAGCATCCGGGAGCAGCAGCGATTATTCCGGTCACAGAGGAAGGAAATATCCTGCTGGTCCGTCAATATAGAAATGCTCTGGATGCAATGACTTATGAGATACCGGCTGGAGGTATTGAACAGGGGGAGAGCGGGTACGACTGTGTAAAAAGGGAGATCGAGGAAGAGACAGGATGCAGGGCAGAAAAGATTGAACCTCTGATCACGATTGTAACTGCCATTGGCTTCTGCGACGAAAAAATCCCGATCTTTGTCGGGACCGGACTTCATAAGACAGAGCAGAATCTGGACGAAGACGAGTTTATCGATGTATATGAATTTACGCCGGAGAAAGTGAAGGATATGATCCTAAAAGGAGAGATCGTGGATGCCAAGACGATTTCTGGAATCATGACATATTTAAATACGCTGTAAGGATGAGATACCCGGTGTCATAAAGAAAAAAGAGAGCACATATAATTTTATGTGGCTCTTTTTTTATATCTGCGGAGCAAATGATATCTGGGAGGGAATTTAGATGGAGCGGAAGAAATTTTTCATCGGCGTGTTCGTGCTGACCGGTCTTGTGCTGGGAAGCCTTTTTACAAATGCAGTGTATAAAGATTATCTGGAGTATGGGGGACAGATGGATTCCCTTGTGCTCAGCGGGAAAGGATTATACATATCAGGCAGCAGCCTTCTGCCCTATATTTTATTTAAGAGGGGAAAACAGTACGGAATTCTATTTCTGATCGGTTTTATTTTGAAGCCGGTTGTGCTTTTATACGGCGGACTTTTCAGCCTTTCTTTTTTTCTGGGCTCTATCCTGTCTCTCCAGGTGATGAATTTAGGAATTGCAGGCCTGCTGATTGTGATACTGAGCCTGTTTCCGCACTATATCTGTTACGGCGGGTCTATGTATCTTCTGTACCAGCGGAATGTAAGAGATGAAAAAAAAGAAGAAATAACCTTTGATACAGGTCATTCCTTCTTAAAAAAGTTTTCCATTCATCTGGAACTGATACTGCTGGTGCTGGGCTGCTTTTTAGAGAGCTATGTCAATCCGGGAATTTTAAACATGTTCAGCCATCTTATAAAGTAATTCCTCGGTCTTTTCCCATCCAAGGCAGGGGTCTGTGATGGATTGGCCGTACACGCCGTTTCCGATCGGCTGGCTGCCGTCTTCAATGTAGCTTTCGATCATGATGCCTTTAACGAGAGAATTGATCTCGGGGAGGAAGCTTCGGCTGTGGAGAACTTCCTGGACAATCCTTGGCTGCTGATCCCACTGCTTTCCGGAGTTAGAGTGGTTGGCATCCACGATGACAGCCGGGTTCGCAAGGCCGAATTTTTCATACATATAAGCAACTCTTGCCAGATCTTCATAGTGGTAATTCGGCACATTGTTGCCGTGCTTGTTGACAGAGCCGCGGAGGATCGCATGGGTCAGAGGATTTCCGTCTGTATTTACTTCATAGCCGTTGGCAATGAAATTGTGGGAACTCTGTCCGGCCACGATAGAATTCATCATTACGGTGAGATCGCCTCCGGTTGGGTTTTTCATCCCTGCGGGAATGTCGAACCCGCTGACAGTTAGACGATGCTGCTGATTTTCTACGGAACGGGCACCTACGGCTACGTAGGATAAAATATCTTCCATATAAGGCCAGTTTCCGGGATAAAGCATCTCATCAGCCGCAGGCATGTGGAATGCTTCCAGAGCGTCGATGTGGAGTTTTCTCACGGAACGGAGACCTGCTGCCATATCCGGAGCTTTCTCTGGATCCGGCTGGTGAACCATTCCCTTGTATCCGGCGCCGTTTGTTCTCGGTTTATTTGTATAGATCCTGGGGATCATCAGAAGTTTGTCGGAAACTTTTTTCTGAACGCCGGCCAGTCGTCCCAGATAGTCCATCACCGCTGTCTCATTGTCGGCAGAGCAGGGACCGATGATCACGATAAACTTTTCGGACTCCCCTGTAAAGACCTTTTTGATCTCTTCATCTCTCGCCATTTTTATCTGTTTTGCCTCTTCGCTCAAAGGAAATTCCTGCTGAAGTTCCTCAGAAGACGGCATTTTATTGATTCTATGCATACCCATAATCTTACCTCTCCTTTATATCTCAATCTGTATGTAGACGGCCCATAAAGCCGATTGTTATAAGTTTACCAAATGTCCACAGTGCTGTAAAGAAGGAAAGACAAAACGATGTGTACCCGAAAAAATTCTGAAGATGACTTTACAAACGGGAAAAATTTGTCTATAATAAACGTAGTATAAAATTGCATATCGAAGTAGAGAATAATAATTCTCCAACTTCAGGGCAGAGTGAGGCGTTTAAAAGCGTCAATTCTCGACTGGCGGTGATTCTTCTTTATTTAGAAGCCAAGTCCGCGAACCGAAAGGCCGATTGAGTGTGAATCTCAAACCAACAGTATAGTCTGGATGAAAGAAGTAACCATGGACGGTATTTTTGTATCGTTCAGCACAGCCCTGTCTTTGGTGACATGGGCATTTTTTATTTTGCGGGATTGGATCAGACAGCCCCCTCAGAATAAAAGAATTGTTAAATGGAGGAGAAAGAAAATGATGAATGAAACAGCAGCAGTGAGTAAAGTAAATGTAAGAAAGATCACAGTGACCGCCATGCTTGGAGCGCTGGCCACAATCCTGATGTTTTTTGAATTCAGCGTACCGTTTATCATGCCGGGATTCATTAAGATGGACTTTTCCGAACTTCCCGCTCTGATCGCCGCGTTTTCCATGGGGCCGGTATCCGGCATCGCAGTGTGCTTTATTAAAAATATCGTAAATCTTCTGCACACTACGTCCGGCGGAGTAGGCGAGATTTCCAACTTCATCCTGGGAGTCTGCTTTGTACTTCCGGCAGGTTTGATCTATAAGAGAAATAAATCACAGAAGGGAGCATTGATCGGTGCCCTGACAGGAGCCGTTATAATGGCAGTCGTGAGTGTGTTTTCCAACTACTTTATCGTCTATCCGGTCTATGAAAACTTCATGCCGATGGAAGCGATCATCGGAGCTTACCAGGCGATCAACCACAATGTCAGGAACTTATGGGATGCATTAATTTGGTTTAACATGCCATTTACCTTCGTAAAAGGAATGTTCAGCGTTGTAATCACATTTTTGGTATATAAGAGGATATCCCCGATCTTGAAAGGAAAACATTAAGATTTAAGACAACTATCACAGAATATAATAAAACGTCAATCCGAAATTAAGGATTGACGTTTTTTAAGTATGACGGGCATGTCCGTGTTCTGTGGTGCAAGTCCACATAGGCGTAGCTACCGACGAACTTGTAAGCGACTCCCAAGGTTTGCATCGTGAGGTGTGGGCGAGAAGAAGGGATAGCGAAATCGTAG
>NZ_NQOG01000015.1 GCF_002270485.1 Anaerostipes hominis (ex Lee et al. 2021)
GCAGATGTAACAACAGGCATACCGTCACCGGCAATGGAAAGATTGGAGGTATCAATCAATCCTTTGGAGATGGAAACGGTTAAAAATTCATGGTTGTAAATCTTGAAAAGAGAAGCATATGGTTGGTCATCAATAGAAAAAGAAGAAGATTCCATGGATTTAAAAAGTTGTTCCACTGTGATTTTTTCAATAGATTCTGCTTTTTCTCCCTTCTGTTTTGGCTTTTGCACTTTTTTCTTTTTTAAAGGATGTATATGGGGAGAAAGATTATCAGAATCGGAATCCCAAAGCCTGTTAAGAAAGTCATAGAAAGTGCCGACTCCAGGAGTGTCACCAAAGCGAAACCCACTGAGGATTGCATAGAGTGGATTGATTTTCAATTGAGCAGCCCAGTCGGTAAGTGAATGAACTTTAAAATCAATGGAGAGAAGATAAGAACGCTGCATACAGGAAGGAGTCCTTGGTTTTGGACCAAAGACAGAATATTTGCTGCGGAGCAGTTCGTCGGTATAAGAAAGATCAAGATTCCAGAAACGTTCGATGATATCCCACGTTGATTTAGAAAAAACAGTGGGATCAGGATAATATTTACGAAGGTTTTCAAGTAAAAAAGTCTGATAGGCGGTATGACCGCCGGAATAAACAGGTAACATAAAAATCGCCCTCCAGTCGATAAAAATAAAATATATTTAATCGGCTTCGCCGCAAATTTTGAGCGATTTGTCAAGTCTTTTTTGACAAAAAAGTGGGGGATTTTAATAAAATGGAATCTACAAGCCTTGATTTTACTGGGCTGAAGATTCCGAGAGATTATTTTATAAAAATGGAGGTAAGAGTATTATGAAGAAATCCACTATGAATGAGTATCCTTTGAACGTTCCTTCTCCAAGTCATTACAGTTTTGCAGTTCGGGATATCCCGAGTGTGACAGTAGAACAGCGGGAACGTGCACTGAAAGCTACCCATTACAACGAGTTTGCATTTCCGGCAGGTATGCTGACGATTGATATGCTGTCCGACTCAGGAACGACAGCAATGACAAATCAGCAGTGGGCATCCTTGTTTCTGGGGGATGAGGCTTATGGGCGTAATACAGGATATTATGTCTTGCTGGATACCTTCCGTGATATTTTTGAGCGCGGGGGTGAAAAGAACTGGAAGAGATCCATTGATTTAGTCCGCACAGATTGCAGGGACGTCGAAAAGATGATGGATGAGTTGTATCTGTGCGAATATGAAGGAGGCCTGTTTAACGGTGGTGCTGCACAGATGGAACGTCCTAATACTTTTATTATTCAGCAGGGCCGTGCAGCAGAATCTGTTCTGATGGAGATCGTAAAAAAGATTTTGGCTCAGCGCTATCCCGGAAAAGTTTTCACTATCCCGTCAAATGGTCACTTTGACACTACTGAAGGAAACATAAAGCAGATGGGTTCAATTCCTCGAAATTTATACAATAAGGAGCTGTTGTATGAGATTCCGGAAGGTGGAAAGTATGATAAGAATCCATTTAAGGGAAATATGGACATCGAGAAGTTGGAGCAGCTGATCCAAATCTGTGGACCTGAAAATGTACCATTAGTTTTTGCCTGCATTACCAACAATCCGATTTGTGGTCAGGCTGTATCTATGGAAAATCTGAAAGAAATCAACCGTGTTGCGCATAAGTATGATATTCCTTTGGTGTTTGACGTCGCTCGCTGGGCTGAGAACTGCTACTTTATTAAAATGAATGAGGAAGGCTATGCTGACAAATCAATCGCAGAGATTGCTACGGAAATGTTTTCTTTATGTGATGCGTTCACTATGTCTGCGAAGAAGGACGGTCATTCTAATATGGGTGGCATGCTGGCATTCCGCGATAGAGGATTGTTTTGGAAGAAATTTTCAGACTTCAATGAAGATGGAACAATCAAGACGGACGTGGGTGTTTTATTAAAGGTAAAGCAGATTTCCTGTTACGGCAACGATTCCTATGGCGGTATGTCAGGGCGTGATATTATGGCTCTTTCCGTAGGTCTGTATGAGAGCTGTGATTTCAACTATATGCATGATCGAGTAGGTCAGTGTAACTATTTGGCTGAGGGCTTCTATAATGCCGGAATTAAAGGCGTGGTACTGCCGGCCGGCGGGCATGCCGTGTACATCAATATGGATGAATTCTTTGATGGAAAACGTGGTCATGATACTTTTGCCGGTCAGGGATTCAGCATTGAACTGATTCGGCGTTATGGGATTCGTACTTCTGAGTTAGGCGATTATTCTATGGAGTATGATCTGAAGACACCTGAACAGCAGGCGGAGCTGGCAAACGTAGTTCGGTTCGCAATCGACCGAAGCCGGTTGACCAAGGAGCATTTAGATTATGTCATTGCTGCTGTGAAGGCATTGTACGAAGATCGTGAGAATATTCCTAATATCAGGATTGTCTGGGGACACAACTTGCCAATGCGTCACTTCCATGCGTTCCTGGAACCTTACCCTAACGAAAATAAATAATGATCTATAATTTGTAATCTTATAAATTTTGCGTCGACTTTTATGCGACCGCAGGCGGTCTTTTTGAAAGGTGGCTTGCGGTCGTATTTTAGGATTGCGGGAAAGGCCTTGATTAATACAAAACTTCAACCGCATCCAAACTGTGAATTTAAAGAAGATCGGTATTATCCGAAGGAGGGATACCAATGAAAAATGTTAATACAATTCAAAAAAACCGTGACGGATTTCAATCAAAATGGGGCTTTATTCTGGCCTGTGTCGGTTCTGCAGTTGGTATGGGTAACATCTGGCGTTTGCCCATTATGGTTTCCAAATACGGTGGTTTGACTTTTTTGATCCCCTTTTTTATTTTTATTGTGTTGATTGGAGCTTCCGGCGTTATTGGCGAATTTGCGCTGGGCCGTTCCGCTGGCGCTGGCCCTGTAGGCGCATTTGGCAAGTGTACAGAACTGCGTACTGGAAGCAAAAAGCTCGGTGAAACTATCGGTGCTATTCCAATCATCGGCTCGCTGGCGCTTGCTATCGGCTACACATGTGTCATGGGCTGGGTATTTAAATATACAATCATGGCAATTTCCGGTTCTATGTTTTCTATGGGGCAGGATATGAATGTTATTGTTGGAACTTTCAATTCTACTGCGAGTAGCTGGGGCGCTAATACCTGGATTCTAATCGCTGTTATTGCCAGTTTTGCCATCATGTCCATGGGAATTTCAGGCGGAATCGAAAAGGCTAATAAAATCATGATGCCTCTTCTGTTCATAATGTTTATGGCTCTCGGAATTTATATTGCTACACTGCCAGGAGCGTCCAACGGGTACAAGTATATTTTTTCCTTAAATCCTGAAGTGTGGATTTTTGCTTTTGGACAGGCGTTCTTTTCCATGTCTGTTGCGGGAAATGGATCTGTCATTTATGGATCATATCTTGGAAAAAGTGAATCCATTCCAGGGGCAGCCCGTAATGTAGCATTTTTTAATTCTTTGTCTGCGATGCTGGCAGCTTTCGTCATCATTCCTGCCATGGCAGTTGGAAATGCGGAATTGACTGCTGGCGGTCCCGGCTTGATGTTTATTTATTTAGTAAATGTTATGAATGGAATGGTAGGAGGACGGATTGTCGGAGTGATTTTCTTCCTGTGCGTGACTTTTGCCGGTATCAGTTCTATAATCAATCTGTATGAGGCTCCGGTGGCTTTTTTACAGGAAAGATTCGGAATTAAACGGATCTTTGCTACAGGTACGGTTCTGGTACTGGGAGCTGTCGTAGCTTTGTTTATTCAAGCAATAGTCTCTGGATGGATGGATATTGTTTCTATCTATCTTTGTCCTTTGGGGGCTCTATTGGCTGCTGTTATGTTTTTTTGGGTTGCGGGGAAAGAGTATGTTCTCAAGGCAGTAAATGAAGGGGCGAAAAAACCAATTGGTTCGTGGTTTTATCTGCTGGCAAAGTATGTCTACTGCCTTTGTGCGATCGTTGCTTTGATCGCTGGTGCATTTTATGGCGGTATCGGATAAATTATTTTAAAATACATAAAAAATAAAGATTAAAAGCTTGTATTTACGAATTTTATGGAAATACGAGCTTTTTTAATGCAACCCATGGAAATCCCCTTGACAAACGATTTTCTCCCACTTATAATTAGAAAATGCGCGTAGATATCTATGTGCAACAACAGATCATAAGTAACTACAGCAGAAAACATGCATGGAGGTGAAAATTAATGCCAACTTTTAACCAATTAGTTAGAAAAGGGAGAAAGACATCTACAAAGAAGTCTACCGCACCGGCTCTTCAGAAAAGTTTTAACTCTTTAAAGAAGAGATCAGTAAACGCAAGCTCTCCTCAGAAGAGAGGGGTTTGTACAGCTGTTAAGACTGCGACTCCTAAAAAGCCTAACTCTGCTCTTCGTAAGATTGCCAGAGTACGTCTTTCTAACGGTATCGAAGTAACAAGCTATATCCCGGGTGAGGGACATAACTTACAGGAACATAGTGTTGTTCTGATTCGTGGTGGTCGTGTTAAGGACTTACCAGGTACCCGTTACCATATCGTTCGTGGAACACTTGATACAGCAGGTGTTGCAAACAGAATGCAGGCTCGTTCCAAATACGGAGCTAAGAGACCGAAGAAATAATCAAACGAAACTAAATTGGTACAAAGCAGCGTAACATTACGCTACCTTGTATAGTTGTGCCGGAAATGAATGTTTTCCCTGTAGTACAGGAGATAGATATAAATTCTGGCACGATCAGGCATTGAGCGCTTGAAGACCGGCGGAAAGCCGGTAACTGCGCAAGGATGAATGAGTACCGATGAATTAAGGCCGGCGGCATGTCAGAAAAAGGTATAATATTTCTGCCGTTGGCAATTATTAAGGAGGGAAGAAACGTGCCACGTAAAGGACATATTGCGAAAAGAGATGTTTTGGCGGATCCTATTTACAATAACAAAGTTGTGACCAAACTGATCAACAACATCATGTTAGACGGTAAAAAAGGAGTTGCCCAGAAGATCGTATACGGTGCATTCAACCGTATTGAAGAGAAAGCTGGAAAGCCTGCCCTTGAAGTATTCGAAGAGGCAATGAACAATATCATGCCTGTGCTGGAAGTTAAAGCAAGACGTATCGGTGGAGCCACCTATCAGGTACCGATCGATGTACGTCCGGACAGAAGACAGGCCCTTGCACTCCGCTGGTTGACTTTATACTCTCGTAAAAGAGGAGAAAAGACCATGGAAGAAAGGCTTGCAAATGAAATCTTTGATGCATCCAACAACACCGGAGCATCCGTAAAGAAAAAAGAAGACATGCACAAAATGGCAGAAGCAAACAAAGCATTCGCACATTACAGATTTTAATCTGGTGTGCGGGGCCTACCGCTTTATCCGAAAAACAATAGGAGGAAAAGATCTTGGCTGGAAGAGAATATCCATTAGAGAGAACCAGAAATATTGGAATCATGGCTCATATCGATGCTGGGAAAACCACTTTGACAGAGCGTATCCTCTATTATACTGGTGTAAATTATAAGATCGGTGATACTCATGAGGGAACTGCTACCATGGACTGGATGGAGCAGGAACAGGAAAGAGGTATCACGATCACTTCTGCAGCGACCACATGTCACTGGACTCTCCAGGAAAACTGCAAACCGAAGGATGGAGCATTAGAACACCGTATCAACATCATTGATACACCGGGACACGTTGATTTCACAGTAGAAGTAGAACGTTCCCTGCGTGTACTTGACGGTGCGATCGGAGTATTTGATGCAAAGGGTGGAGTAGAGCCACAGTCTGAGAACGTATGGCGTCAGGCAGACACTTACAATGTACCTAGAATGGCATTCATCAATAAGATGGATATTTTAGGTGCTGATTTCTACGGATCTGTGGAACAGATCAAAGACCGTCTCGGTGCCAATGCAGTTGTAATTCAGCTGCCAATCGGCAAAGAAGATGATTTCCAGGGTATCATTGACCTGTTTGAAATGAAAGCCTACATTTACAATGATGATAAGGGAGAAGACATTTCAATCACAGATATCCCTGATGATATGAAAGATGATGCAGAAATGTATCACACTCAGTTAGTAGAGCAGATCTGTGAGTTAGACGACGATCTGATGATGGAATACCTGGAAGGGGAAGAGCCATCTGTGGAAGCATTAAAAGCTGCACTTAGAAAAGGAACATGCGAATGTACAGCAGTTCCGATCTGCTGCGGTACTGCTTACCGCAACAAAGGTGTTCAGAAATTACTGGACGCTGTTCTTGAGTTCATGCCGGCACCGACAGACATCGCTGCCATCAAGGGTGTGGATGAAGACGGAAATGAAATCGAAAGACATTCATCTGATGATGAACCTTTCGCAGCACTTGCATTTAAGATCATGACAGACCCATTCGTTGGAAAGCTTGCTTTCTTCCGTGTGTACTCCGGAACAATGAATTCAGGTTCCTACGTATTAAATGCTACAAAACAGAAAAAAGAGCGTGTTGGACGTATCCTTCAGATGCATGCCAACAAGCGTGAAGAGTTAGACAAAGTTTACGCAGGTGATATTGCAGCTGCCGTAGGTTTCAAGATCACAACAACAGGTGATACGATCTGTGACGAGAAGAGTCCGGTAATCCTGGAATCCATGGAATTCCCAGAGCCGGTTATCGACGTAGCGATCGAGCCTAAGACAAAAGCAGGCCAGGGCAAGATGTCAGAAGCACTTGCAAAACTTGCAGAAGAAGATCCGACCTTCAAAGCTCATACTGATGAAGAGACAGGACAGACAATCATTTCCGGAATGGGTGAGCTTCACCTGGAAATCATCGTAGACCGTCTGCTTCGTGAGTTTAAAGTAGAAGCGAATGTAGGTGCGCCTCAGGTTGCTTACAAAGAGTCCTTCACGAAAGAAGTGGATGTGGACAGCAAGTATGCAAAACAGTCTGGTGGACGCGGTCAGTACGGACACTGTAAAGTACACTTTGAGCCAATGGATGCCAACGGTGAAGAACTGTTCAAGTTTGAATCCACTGTTGTCGGCGGTAACATTCCTAAGGAATATATCCCGGCAGTCGGAGCTGGTATCGAAGAAGCTGCTCAGTGCGGTATCCTTGGAGGATTCCCGGTACTCGGTGTAAAAGCTACAGTATACGACGGATCTTACCACGATGTCGATTCCTCAGAGATGGCGTTTAAGATCGCCGGTTCCATGGCCTTCAAGGAAGCGATGCAGAAAGCCGGGGCTATCATCTTAGAGCCGATCATGAGAGTCGAAGTTACAACTCCTGAAGATTACATGGGAGACGTTATCGGTGATATCAACTCACGCCGCGGACGTATTGAGGGTATGGATGATGTCGGAGGCGGAAAGATCATCAGAGCTTTCGTTCCTCTTGCAGAAATGTTCGGATACTCAACAGACCTTCGTTCCAGAACACAGGGCCGTGGAAACTACTCTATGTTCTTCAACAGCTACGAGCCGGTACCGAAGAGCGTACAGGAAAAAATCATCGCAGACAAAGCAAAATAAGCAGGTTTTTTTGATAAAAAATATGCTTGAATTCTTCAAAGAAATGAAATATAATCAAGGGTAGGACGGCCTTTGGTAAGGTGATTCGTCGACCCGGTAGTAAATAATAATTTATCTATTTGCCCAAAGGGCTAATAAGGAGGACATTTAAAATGGCTAAAGAAAAGTTTGAGAGAACCAAACCTCATTGCAACATTGGTACCATTGGTCACGTCGATCATGGTAAAACTACTTTAACAGCTGCTATCACAAAGACATTAAGTGCCAGAGTAGATGGAAACGCAGCCGTTGATTTCGAAAATATCGATAAAGCTCCGGAAGAAAGAGAACGTGGAATCACTATCTCCACAGCTCATGTAGAATATGAAACAGATAACCGTCACTACGCACACGTTGACTGCCCAGGCCATGCCGATTATGTAAAGAACATGATCACTGGTGCTGCTCAGATGGACGGAGCTATCCTTGTAGTAGCTGCAACTGACGGTGTTATGGCTCAGACAAAAGAGCACATCCTTCTTTCCCGTCAGGTAGGCGTACCTTACATCGTAGTATTCATGAATAAATGTGACATGGTAGACGATGAAGAGTTATTAGAATTAGTAGAAATGGAAATCCGTGAGTTATTAAGCGAGTACGAATTCCCAGGTGATGACACTCCAGTTATCCAGGGATCTGCTTTAAAAGCTCTTGAAGATCCTAACAGCGAGTGGGGAGATAAGATCATGGAACTTATGGCTGCAGTTGACAGCTGGATTCCAGACCCACAGCGTGACACAGACAAACCATTCCTTATGCCAGTAGAGGATGTATTCTCTATCACAGGACGTGGTACTGTTGCAACAGGTAGAGTTGAAAGCGGTGTACTTCACGTATCTGAAGAAGTTGAAATCGTTGGTATCAAAGAAGAGACAAGAAAAGTTGTTGTAACTGGTATCGAAATGTTCCGTAAACTTCTTGACGAAGCTCAGGCTGGTGACAACATCGGTGCTCTTCTCCGTGGTGTTCAGAGAGAAGAAATCGAAAGAGGGCAGGTTCTTTGTAAACCAGGTTCTATCACATGCCACACTAAGTTTACAGCTCAGGTATACGTTTTAACAAAAGACGAAGGTGGACGTCATACTCCTTTCTTCAACAAATATCGTCCTCAGTTCTACTTCAGAACAACCGACGTAACAGGTGTTGTTGAATTACCGGAAGGTGTTGAAATGTGCATGCCTGGTGACAACGTAGAAATGACAATCGAACTGATTCACCCAATCGCTATGGCTCAGGGATTATCTTTCGCTATCCGTGAAGGTGGACGTACAGTTGGATCAGGACGTGTTGCTACTATCATCGAATAATATACGCGTTAGCATTAAACCATGCTAAAATGAAAAAATGAAACCGCTGAGTGCTTTGCACTCAAGCGGTTTTTGTTATATACACGGAATTTCTTTTATTTAAAAATTACCACATTTTATCTATTGTTTTTTGGAGGATTTACTGGAAAAATAAAAAAATGTACCATATTAAAACGCCCGTAATTGATAATCTAAGTAAAAGGAACCGTGCTATAATTTAAACCATCATAAGGGAGGAGGTGCAGACAGAACTTACATAATGATTGAGAGGAGACGAAGGAAGAATGAAACGTTCGAAAGAGAAGTTTTATATGAAACAGATTTTAGGTTGTATCATGGACGGCGAAATCATGGCGACCGGGAAAATTGCAAAAGAAGTCGGACTCTCTGAAAAATCCGTAAGAAATAAACTTAATGAACTGGATGATTTTTTAACTCAAAATAATCTTGGAATTATTCAGAGAAAACCAAGAGTAGGTATTTGGCTGGAGATATCAGAAGAAAAAAAAGAAAAATTGGAAGCCTATCTGGATCGGCCGGGAGAACTTCAGTTAGAATCTTATAATCCGAAAGAACGAGTTACGGAAGCTTTAAAGGTTTTATTTAATTTACGACCGTGGCAGACAATTACTACACAGAAGTTATCAGAGAAACTATATTTAAGTGTTCCAACAATGCTGAAGGTAATGAAAGAATGTGAAGAATGGCTTAGTTACTATAACATCAAACTGGTAAACGAAAGAAGTCGCGGATATCGATTGTTAAGCAGAGAAAATGAATATCGGATTGCATTGAGGAATCTGATGATGGAACGAAGTACCTCGGCTACAATTAATCAGAATCTGGATTATTTTTTTCCGAACATTGATGTATCAACAGTGCGAAAATGTATCATACAGGCAGAAAACGAATGGGATTATCGATTTACAGATGAATCATTTTATGAAATTCTTATTTACTGTTGTATAGCATATCAGAGAAAAGAGTTCGACAATCCATTGATGATGGAGAATCATATGGAAGAACTGGAAATTCTTCAAAAATATAATGAGTATGCGTTTACTGTAGCTATCTTTGAAAAATTGGAAGAAGTATTCCATGTACGCTTTTCCCAGGAAGATATTCTTTTTCTTTCCATACAGATTCTATGTTCAAAATTTATAGGAATTTCAGAGATTGAAATTACACTGGAACAAGTAAAAAAATATGACAATCAGCTGGTGAAATTTGTGGATCGGCTGCTGACGGTCATTGGAAACATTATGAATGTAGATTTAGTATCGGACCAGAAAGTAAAAGAAAGCCTTATTGTACATTTGAGACCGACCATTTTCCGACTGCGATACGGAACCCCGCAAAGCAATGATTTAATCGATTTTATTAAAAAAGAGTATAAAAACGTATTTCGGGCAAGCTGGGCAATTAGTATTCTGTTTGAAGAGTGTTACAATGTACAGATTACCGAAGATGAAATCGGATACATCGTTTTGTATATTCAGGCGGCAATTGAGCGGAAGATACATCAGTACAAGGCAATCTTACTGACGAATTTCAATATGGGACATGCGCAGTTGATGAAAGAAAGAATTAAAAAGGTTGTTCCGGAAATTAGAAGTCTGGAAATTGTCAGTACCCATGATTTTAAATTGGATGATTATTATGATATTGATATTATCATCTCATCAAAAGAAACAAAAGTGAAAGACAAACGAATTGTAGTAATTCCTAATATTTTAAGTGAAAATGGTATTCTTGCTTTAAGAAATTATCTGGACACTATTAACTCTAATGTAAGTGAGAATCCTTTTTCTCCAGAATGTTGTCTGCTGTTTTCTCCAGAACTGATTTTCACACACATGAAGGTTCAGTCAAAGGAAGAAATCTTAAAAGTTATGTCAGATGCCATGAAAGAAAAGGGCGTTGTGACAGAAGAATTTTTTGATACGGTAATGGAGAGGGAAAATAAGACAACAACAACGATAGGCAACGGTGTCAGTCTTCCCCATGGTTCACCTGCTGCAGTTAACGAATCCAAGGTTGCAATAGCAATTCTGGATGAGCCAGTGATGTGGGACGATGAGCCAGTGGAAGTAGTATTTCTACTTGGATTCAAGCTAATTACCAAAGATGAAATTAACAGAATTCAGTTATTTTACAAAGAATATGTTTCATTAATTGATACAGATGAAAAAATTCTCATGTTAAAAAGTATGGAAACCAATATTGAAGTTTACAAATATTTAATTCAATGATGAGGAGGAACTATCATGAATGTAAAAGATGTATTAGATGAAAGAGTAATTGACTTGAATATGAAAGCTGCAGATAAGAAAGAAGCTATTACAAATCTGGCAGGAAAGCTGAAAAATGCAGGATATATTGCAGATGTAGAATCCTATGTGAAAGATATTTATCTTCGCGAATCTCAAGGGCAGACAGGAATCGGACATTATGTAGCAATTCCTCATGGAAAAAGTGATTCCGTAACACAGGTTGGAATTGCCATTGGAAAAATGGAAAATGAAATTGAGTGGGAGACACTGGATGGAAAGGGTGTAAAACTGATTTTTTTGTTCGCAGTAGGAAATGACAATGAAAATGCGAAGACACACTTAAAGCTGTTGGCAGAAGTAGCAAGAAATCTT
Source organism: Anaerostipes hominis (ex Lee et al. 2021) (assembly GCF_002270485.1). GTDB lineage: Bacteria > Bacillota > Clostridia > Lachnospirales > Lachnospiraceae > Anaerostipes > Anaerostipes hominis. The sequence continues at coordinate 11,524 of NZ_NQOG01000015.1, forward strand.
GGAAATGATGAAGCTGTTGAACAGCTGCTTTCTGCAAAAACAGTGGAAGATATAAAAGCAGTATTTTAATCTAGGGAAAATTTAAAATTCAATGCTTAAAACATTCATAAAAAGATCATCGGATTCCCGGTGGTTTTTCTTTTATGAACTATTTACAGCTTAAAAATTACCGTATTAAAATGCCCGGAAAAACAAAAAAATAAAAAAAACAGAAAAAAAGTGCCACATTAAAAAGCCCTTAATCAATGAACACAGAAAGAATATCCATGCTACTATTTTAGTGTAAGGAATAACAAATAGGAACTATGAAAGGAGATGTTAAATTATGAAAATTGTTGCAGTTGCAGCATGTACATCAGGTATTGCACATACGTACATTGCGAAAGAAAAATTAATTCGTGCTGCTGAAAGTATGGGACACACCATTAAGGTGGAGACACAGGGTACAATTGGTATCGAAGATGAATTAACAGCAGATGAGGTGAAAGAAGCTGACATTGTAATTCTGGCAGTGGATATTGCAATTACTGGAACAGAGCGCTTTGAAGGAAAACCTACAATTAAAGTACCTACAAATGTGTGTGTGAAGGCACCCAAGCAATTAATTCAGAAAATTGAAAATGAATTGAAAAAGTAACAAAGGAGAAGAGAGATTATGAAAAAAATAGGAGCAGAATTAAAACAACATGCGTTGACTGCTATTTCATACATGCTGCCATTGGTTGTAGCATCAGGATTATTAATTGCAGTTGGTAACTTAATGGGTGGAGAAAATGTAACAGAATTATCAAAAATGACAATTCCAAATGCATTGACTTCTCTTGGTGTTTTAGGAATGGGATTATTACCATCATTTATTGCAGGGTATATTTCTTATTCTATTGCTGATCGCCCTGGTATTGCACCTGGTTTCTTAATGGGACAAATTGCTTCATTCTTGGGAGCTGGATTCTTAGGTGGTATGATCGGTGGTTACCTGGTTGGATATATTGCATTATTTATTAAAAAGAATTTGAAAGTTCCAAAATGGGCAGAAGCTCTTATGCCAATGATGATTATTCCAACATTATCTGCAATTATTGCCGGATTGATTATGTTCTTTGTTATTGGAAATCCAATTGTATGGGCAACAAACGCATTAACAAACTTTATTACAGGGTTAGACCAGTCTTCTAAAGGAGTATATGGCTTTGTTATCGGAGCATTAGGGTGTATTGACTTTGGTGGACCAATCAGTAAGGTGCCAAACCTGATTTGTGATGGTTTGCTTCTGGAAGGAATTACAGAACCTGAAGCAATCAAAGTGTTAGCAGCTATGGTTCCTCCTCTGGGAGTTACATTCTCATTAGTATTATCTAAATTTATGAAAAAACCTATTTATTCTTCTCAGGAAGTAGAAAATATCAAAATTGCATTTCCGATGGGATTATGTATGATTTCTGAAGGTGTTATTCCAATTGCGATGAACGATTTAATTCGTACAGTGATTTGTACAGCAACAGGTTGTGGAATTACAGGAGCGATTAGTTTTTCATTGGGTGTAGGAAGTAAAGTACCGTCTGGAGGAGTCTTTGTTATTCCAGCAATGTCAAATCCAATCGCTGCACTGATTGCTTTACTGGCAGGTACTGCAGTAACGGGCGTATTGTTAGTTTTAATTAAGAAGAAAAAAACAGAAGTTGACGAGCCGGTTGCAGATGAAAAAGAAGAGGAAATGGATTTATCAGGAATCAGCATTTCATAAGGTACCAGATTAGAAAGGAAATTGTAAAATGTACGTATCAATGAAGGGGATGCTTGAAAGAGCAAATGAAGGTAATTATGCAGTTATGGCGATTAATTGTTTCAATATTGAAACGGCCAGAGCGGTGATTCAGGCAGCACAGTCATTAAGAGCACCAATTATTGTAAACATTGTGCAGGAACATATGGTAAATCACTGTGATAGTGATTTGATTGCACCGATTGTAAAAAAACTTGCCGAGAGAGCTAGTATAGAGGTGGCGTTGAACTTTGATCATGGAGAAGAAGTTGGATTATTAAAGAAAGCACTTGCAGATGGATATTCCAGTGTTATGGTAGACGCTTCCAGATATGATCTGGAAGGAAATATTAAAATGACCAGAGAAATCGTGGAGTTCGCAAAACAGTTTGATGCCAGTGTCGAAGGGGAAATCGGATGCATGGGTGCAAGTGATGGGGATAACTATACAGATGATGATATGAAAACAAATCCAGATGAAGCACTGCGCTTTGCACAGGAAACCGGAATTGACGCATTAGCAATTTCTTTTGGAAGTTCCCATGGAAACTATCCAGAAGGTTATGTACCGGAATTTGATTTTGAAAGATTAAAGGAAATCAAAGAAAAGACACAGATGCCTCTGGTACTTCATGGAGGCAGCGGATCTGGGGATGAGAATATCCAAAAATGCGTCGAATACGGCATTAATAAGATTAACGTAGGCTGTGATTTTATGAATGCCAACGTTGACAGTATTAAAAAGCATTTAAAAAAGGAACCAGATATTAACTATTGGGTCATGATGCACCAGGTGGAGATTGACAGCCAGGAACTGGTAAAGAAATACATCAAATTATCAAAATCAGAAGGAAAATCATTATAAGAGATTAAAGGAGATATTTACTATGTTAATGAACATGAAAGAGCTGTTAAAAGTAGCGGACGAAAAAAGATTTGCAGTACCAGCATTTAATATTGGAAGCGATCAGTTATTGAAAGCTGTGATGCAGAAAGTCAAGGAAATGAAAAGTCCTGTTATTTTGGAAATGTCACCGGATGAATTTAACTTTGTAGAAAACAGCTTAATTCAGGCTATGATTTATGAAGCATCCAAAACAGATGTACCAGTCGTTATCCATCTGGATCATGGAGACAAATTTGAAACAGTTGTAAGAGCAATTCAGGCAGGATTTACTTCTGTAATGATTGACGCATCCAAGCTTCCATATGAAGAAAACGTAGCAGTTACACAGAAAGTTTGTGAAGTTGCCCATTTAGCAAATGTATCTGTGGAAAGTGAATTAGGAACCATCGGAACAACAGGAAACTCCATTGAAGGCGGAACAACAGGAATCATTTATACAGATCCGGATCAGGCAAAAGATTTCGTAGAGAAGACTGGAATTGATACATTAGCTGTTGCAATCGGAACTGCACATGGAATTTATCCAAGCGATATGAAACCAGAATTACGTCTGGACATCTTACAGACATTAAAAGATACTTTGGATATCCCATTAGTATTACATGGCGGCTCCAGCAATAAAGATGAGGAAATTGCAAAAGCAGTAAAAATTGGAATTTCTAAAATTAATATTTCCAGTGATATTAAGGTCGCATTTTATGAAAAATGCAGAGAAGTATTGAATGCTCATCCAGAATACAGAGAACCTCTGGAAATCTATCCAGAACCAATCGAAGCTTGTAAAGCAGTCATTGGAGATAAGATTAATTTATTTGACTCTGCGGATAAAGTAAAATATTACTACCAATAGGAAAAGCGTATGAAATATGCAGTTGGAATTGATGTAGGCGGAACAAATACAAGGGTAGCCTTAATTGATGAAAATTATAAAATCATAGAACGCAGACAATTTCCGACCAATGAGGAGGAACCAGAAACAACTCTGAATGACATAAAAACAGTTATTGACGGATTTGGATATCCAGTGGAGGGAATCGGTATTTCCTGTCCGGGACCGTTGGATTTAATCAATGGGGTTGTACTGACTCCTCCGAATCTTCCGGGATGGCATTATTTTGAACTGACCAAATGTCTGGAAGTAAAAACAGGACTGTCTGTGTATTTGGAGAATGATGGAAATTTGGCGTGCTTGGCTGAGGCAGCAATCGGAGCAGGAAAAGGAAAAGGTTATGTGCAGTTTCTGACGATTTCCACAGGAATTGGGGCAGGTTTTTGTGTAAATCAAAATATTTTCCGAGGAGCAAAGGGATTTGCACAGGAAGTTGCCAATTCTATTTTGTGGAAAAACGGTCCATTCCAGGGGAATTTAAAGAAAGGTTCCATCGAATCCATTGCCAGCGGAACAGCTATTACCAAGAGGGCAAATGATGCGGGACTTAGGGCAGCTCATGCTGGAGAGGTTTACCAGATGGCACAGGAAGGTAATCAGACAGCAGCGGATATCATGGAAGATGCCTATGAATATCTGTCTAGTTTCCTTGGAATTCTATATGGTGTTCTGGACCCGGATATTTTTGTGCTGGGTGGCAGCGTAGCATTAAAAGTTCCTAGATTTGTTGAAGAAATTGAGGAACGAGTGAAAGAGAAAGTATACGATGCCTTAAAAGATAATGTCCATGTAGTACCCGCAGTGTTAGGAGAAGACTGTGGATTGATTGGAGCAGCATGCCTTGTATTTCAGTCAAAGAAATAAAACCAATATAACTGTTAGCTATATTATCATGAAAAGACCTGAGAGATTTTGATGGGACTATCCCAAAGTTTGTATAAACCTTCAAACTGATGTAAGATAATACTATTCAGTTTGGAGGTTTTATTTATGGCAAGAGGCCCAGTATTTGGGAAAAGGCCATATAAAGACGATCGATTGCACTGCTGATGACTGATAAGGAAGGGAAGTTTTAAAATCGAAAGAAGGATAGATCAAAACTATTGCCGCAGATTGCTGCCAGAGTTTATTTTCTGGCCCTTTACGGTAATCATCGGGTGCAGGAGCGAATATAGTTTAAGAGCAGAATCAGACTCCAGGGAGGAACAGGTATGAACAGGAGATTCAGGCAGCCAGTGACACTGGGACTGTCCATATTATTTATTTGCACTGCTTTATACTGTTATTGGGGAAGGCTGGGATACATGCATGAACTGACCTTTCTCAGCAACTTTTCCGTTGGTATTTTCTTGTTTGATACTGTTCTCTGCAGACTTTCAGGAAGGAAAGTTCCACAGATCCTGTATCTCGATTGTATGATGTTGTTATTCCTGGTCATGATGGTCTGCACGGCATTCACAAACGAATTCAAATTTAACGGCATGTTTCTTTTTCTGCATATGCTTAACCCTGTTTTCATGATACTTTACTATTTTCTGTTCTGCGACATGAACCGTGTACAAAAAAGCAGTCAGGTCCTAAGCGTCATGATCGTTCCGCTTCTCTATCTCATCTTTGCGGTGGCATATGGAAAAGCTACGGGGGATTATATCTATTTTTTTCTGAATATAAAAGAACACGGTTATGTCTACTGTGTTTCCTTTGTGCTAATCCTTTCTGCCGCCGTGGTGATGATGGGCTGTGCCATGTTTTGTCTGAACAGGATAATATTCAAGAATAGGAAGAAATATTGGTTTTGAGAGTTCGGGGATGCTGACATTTCAGTATCCCGCTGTTTCCCTCTCTGTTATTTAAAAATCGTACAGACAAAATGTTCGACAGTAGTTTTACTGACGGAAAACGGGTAATCAAAGAAAAACGCAAACTTTCATTTGTACATCTGGGACATACATAATAAATTTAAAAAACCTTCCTGTTGCAGGAAGGTTTTTTTTGTTATTTTATCTATGATATTGGCTGTATTTTTAATATTTTTATGCAATTTTTTTGTTAACGGGTGGCAGTTTGTTAAAAATAAAACTAAAATTTCTTTTTTTTAAAAATACAAACAATTATTTACTGGTAGTTTATAAAAGTTTGCATTAACTAATCTTAAGGAAAACTAAAAAATTATCTCTTTACTCTCCACATCGTGTATCCGATACAATGAACTTAACAAATAACAGAAACGCAATAAGAAAGGAGCAACTATGAGTGTAATAATGGCCAATGCCATCGGTACCGGAATTTTCTGCTGTCTCTGGCAGGGAGTCGGCTCTGCCCTCGGGCTCGCCACTTGGATAGGATTCGTCGGATGCACGTCGTATTTTTCTGCCGGATGCGGGAAGACAGGGTTTATCAAATCGATGTGCAGCAACTACACAGGGCTGCTGTGGGGAATGCTGATCATCCTGTCCGGCGGCATCAACAACACGATCATATTTGGAGCAGTCGTAACGGGATTCTTTTCCTGGCTGATCGTATTCCAGTCCCACATTGATGTTCTGTCTATGGTGCCCAATACGTTTATGGGAGGCTTTTCTGCATTCGCCAGCGGCGGAGATTGGAAGATGCTCTTAATCTGTCTTCTGTTAGGCAATATTCTCGGAGTGTCCTGCGACTATTCCGGAAGATTCCTTTTTAAGAAATTCGGAAAAGAATAGTGCCGGCTGAACGTCTGAATGTCCCAGTCTCAGATGGAAAACCATGAAATTGATCATATAAAAGGAGTGTGAAACAACCATGAGTAAAATTACAAAAAAAGAGTATGGAGAAGAAATGGAAAAGGGCTTTAACTTGAGAACTGCAATGGAAGAAGCATCCAGATGTCTTCTCTGCCATGATTCACCTTGCAGCAAAGGATGCCCGGCAGGAACAGATCCCGGAAAGTTCATTCGTTCTCTCCGTTTCCGCAATATTAAAGGAGCAGCAGAGACGGTCCGCGAGAATAACCCGCTGGCAGGATGCTGTGCCCAGGTCTGTCCATACGGAAAAATGTGTGAACAGGCGTGCAGCCGGACCGGTATTGATAAGCCGATCGAGATTGGAAAGATCCAGCGTTTCCTCGTAGAAGAAGAGAAAAAACAGAATATGGAATTTTTAAAAGCGGCAGAGCCAAAGAAAGAAAAGATCGCCTGTGTAGGTGCGGGACCGGCCTCTCTTTCCTGTGCAAGACAGCTGGCTCTGGAAGGATATTCTGTGACTGTCTATGAGGCTCAGGATAAAGCAGGCGGTGTCCTTACATATGGTATTATTCCAACCAGACTTCCTCAGGAAGTAGTTGATTTTGATATTCAGACTATTGAAAAACTTGGGGTAGAATTTAAATTTAATGAATCCATAGATGCGGCAAAGCTTGAGGCACTCAAAAGTGATTACGATGCAGTATTCGTAGGAGCAGGTCTCTGGAAATCAAAGATGGTGGATATACCGGGCAAAGATCTGGAAGGTGTGGTAACTGCCATTGACTTTTTGAGGGAAGCTAAGACAAATACAGATCAGCTGTTACTTGGAGAAAATGTAATCGTCATCGGAGGCGGTGATGTGGCTATGGACTGTGTCACAACTGCGAAACAGCTGGGAGCGAAAGCGACTATCGTTTACCGCAGAACCATTGAAGAAGCTCCGGCAGATATGGATGAAGTCAGCTTCGTACAAAGTATGGGTATCCCGATCATTCAGGAATTTGCACCTGCAGAGATCGTCGGAGAAAACGGACATGTCACCGCAATGAGATTTGAAGGACGTGACGGGGAATCCGGACTGACCATGAAAACCGATCAGGTTGTGCTGGCGATCGGACAGGTGGTCGGAGATGATGTAGCAGGCATTGCAGACGGCGATAACGTCTTCACAGGCGGAGACATGGTAAACGGCGGAAAAACCGTAGTAGAAGCTGTCGCTGAAGGCAAAGAGGCCGCAGAAAAGATTGCAGACTATTTTAACAAATAGAAAGGAGGCATTGAATATGTCCGTAAAGAAAGATTTATCAATCGATTTTTTAGGAGTCAAATGTGAAAACCCATTTTTCCTCTCATCCTCTCCGGTGGGAAGCAACTATGAAATGTGTGCCAAAGCGCTGGAGGCAGGATGGGCAGGAGTTTACTATAAGACCATCGGTATTTTTATACCAAATGAGTGTTCTCCGCGTTTTGATATTACCTCAAAGGAAGGAACACCGTGGACCGGATTTAAAAACATGGAAATGATTTCAGATAAACCTCTGGAAGACAATCTGGAATACATGAGAAGGCTGAAACAGGATTACCCGACAAAAGTCATTGTTGCCAGCATTATGGGAAGCAATGAAGAAGAATGGGAGATCCTTGCAAAGAAAGTAACAGAGGCCGGAGTCGATATGATTGAGTGTAACTTTTCCTGCCCTCAGATGACTTCCTCTGCCATGGGGTCCGATGTAGGACAGAATCCGGATCTTGTGCGCAGATACTGTGAGGTTGTTTCCGGTGCTACCCATCTTCCGGTAATTGCAAAGATGACTCCGAATATCGGAAACATGGAGATTCCTGCGATTGCTGCCATGGAGGGCGGAGCTAAGGGAATCGCTGCCATCAACACAGTAAAAGCCATCACAAATATTGATGTTGAAAATATGACTGCAATGCCGGTAGTCAACGGTAAATCATCCATCTCCGGCTATTCAGGAGCGGCAGTAAAACCGATCGCGCTGCGTTTTATCACACAGATGAAACAGCATCCGGAATTAAAAGATGTCCCGATCACAGGAATCGGAGGTATTGAGACATGGAAGGACGCATTGGATTTCATTCTTGTGGGATCTTCCAATCTCCAGGTGACAACGGCGGTTATGCAGTATGGATACCGTATTGTAGAAGACATGATCAGCGGTCTGTCCCATTTCATGGAAGACCATGGAATTGATAAATTGTCTGATCTGGTAGGCGTGGCTCTGCCGAACATCGTACCTGCTGATGACATCGACCGTACTTTCATCCTCTATCCGGATTTCAATAAGGATAAGTGTGTGGGATGCGGAAGATGCTATGTATCCTGCTTTGACGGCGGACATCAGGCCATTACATGGGATGAAAAAGAGAGGAAGCCGGTTCTCAATGAAGATAAGTGCGTCGGATGCCATTTATGCCTGAATGTCTGTCCGGTTATGGACTGCATTACCCCTGGAAAGGTTGAGATGAAGCCGGGAGTTAAAGACCATGAAGTGAAAATAAAAACCATGTATGAGTAAAGCATAAGTCAGATTGGGGGACAATCATATGAAAAAATTCGACTTAGTGATCAAGAATGGTACTGTTGTGACAGCTTCTGATATGTTTTCTGCGGATTTAGGTGTGAAGGACGGAAAGATCGCAGCCATTGCAGAAAATATAGAAGCAGATGCAGATGAAGTGTTTGATGCTGCAGGAAAGCTGGTACTTCCGGGAGCACTGGACGTACACACTCACCTGGCAATGCCGTTCGGCGGTACGATTTCTTCAGACAGCTATCTTTCAGGAACCAGGGCCGCTGCCTGCGGAGGAGTCACAACGGTCTTTGATTATCCGGTTCAGCATACCGGAGAAACAATCCGCGGAGTCATTGCAGAGAAAAAAGCTGTTCTGGAGAAAGAAGCATGTGTGGACTTTGCTTCCCACTGCTGTATCACTGATCTTTCTGACGGAGCGATCATTGAGGAGATGGAAGAGGCCGTAAAAGAGGGAATCACAAGCTTTAAATGCTTCCTGGTGTATAAAAAAGAGGGATGGATGGTAAGCGACGGAACTCTTGCAAAGCTGATGCTGCGCGCGAAGGAACTGGGAGCCATGATCAATGTGCATGCTGAGAATCCGGATCTGATTGATATGTATACAGAGCAGTTCTTAAAAGAAGGCAAGACGAGTGCTTGGTATCATTACATGAGCCGGCCGGAATTTGTGGAGGCTGAGGCAGACAAAAGAGCTGTGCACTGGTCAAGGCATTTGGATGCGCCGCTGTATCTGGTGCATATGGCGGATAAGGAAGGCCTTGAAGCCTGTATTCAGGCAAAAGAAGAAGGGGCACCGGTATTCGTGGAGACTTGTCCGCAGTACCTGGAATTCACCTGTGACGTTTATAAGAGAGAGGACGGACGCAACTTTGTATGCTCCCCTCCGATCAAAGGCCAGGAAAGCCAGGATGCACTGTGGAAAGCGATAAAGAACGGTTCCATTGATACGGTGGCAACGGATCACTGCCCGTTCCAGAGCTATGAGAAAGACTGGGGCAGGGATGATTTCACCAAAATCCCGAACGGATGCTCAGGAATAGAGAACTTATATCCATATATGCTGGATGCGGCAAACTCCGGAAAAATATCTTTTTCAAGGGCAGTAGAGCTTTGCTCCACGAACCCTGCGAAGATTTTCGGATGTGACCAGAAAGGTTCGATTGCAGTCGGTAAGGACGCAGATATTGTTATTTACGACAAGGATAAAGATTTCACGATCAGTGTTGATACAATGCATTCAGATTGTGACCACACGATCTGGGAAGGTAAGAAACTTCACGGATATCCGGTTCGCACATTCCTCCGCGGAAATGTAGTGTATGCAGACGGAGAGTTTAAGGGAACTCCCGGAATGGGCAGGTTTGTGAAACGGAGCCCCAGAAAACTGAAATAAAAAAGAGAGGGTACCATGGGCAAGGCAGTGACTAGAAAAGAAGCGGAACAGATGCTTGAAAATGCATTGGAGATCGGCGCACGTATGCTGATCTCCGGTGCAGAGATCAGCCGCGTGGAAGATTCCATCCTTAGAATCTGCACGGCTTATGGATCTGAACGGACTGAGGTGTTTTCTATTACGTATACAATTGTTGCCACTATTTCCTCCAAGAATTTCGGTATCATAACCCAGTCCAGGAGAATCCATGGTTCAGCGTTTAACCTTCAGGAGCTGAAATATCTGAACAACCTGTCCCGGAATGTGTGTGAGAACCTTCCGGACATGGATGAGGTTAGAAGGGATCTGAAACAAATCCATGAACTGCCCAGGTATACCAACCGGCAGGGCATGCTCATTTATGCATTGATATCATCTGCTTTTACCCTGTTTTTCGGAGGGACACTGCTGGATGCTGTGATTTCTGCGGCCATAGGAGTCATGATCAAGGCTGTGGAAATCCCTTTGAAAAACATGAAGATGAACCGGTTTCTGGTCTCATGTCTGTGTTCGCTGGCAGCAGCGGCGCTGGCAGTCATGGCGGCGCGTACAGGCATTGGCTGTTCCTCTGATAAGATCAGTATCGGCAATGTGATGATCCTGATTCCGGGGCTTATGTTCACGAACTGTATCCGGGAGATGATATCCGATAATTTTTTATCCGGCCTGACCCGTTTTGGAGAAGCGGTCCTGCTAAGCCTTTCGATTGCTCTGGGCTTTGCAGCGGTCAGCTGGCTGTGAATTTTTCAGCACTATCTCCGTCCTGCTTTAAAATGCACTCCTCCGATAGTGCTGAAAAACTTTCGCAGGATGCTGCAAGATGAAGTTGAGAGGAGTTTGAGATGAGTGAATTAAATCAAATCGCCGCAGCATTTTTTGGAGCCCTTGGCTTTGCATTTTTATTTAATCTGCATGGGAAAGAGATATTTTATACTTCATTAGGAGGATGTCTTGCGTGGTGTGTATATCTTGCGGCAGGATTTATAGTCCCACAGTACGGAAAACAATATTTTGCAGCGGCATTATTTTTAGGAATTTATGCAGAACTTTTGGCAGTCAGGACAAAGGTACCCGCGACATTATATCTTGCAGTCGGCATGATCCCTCTCATTCCGGGGGCAGCATTGTTTATGATGATGCAGAATGCATTTAAAGCCGACTGGGAACAGTTTGCACAGTACCGGCTCGAAGCGTTTATCACGGGCGCTTCTATAGCCTTTGGAACGATCGTGGCAGCTGTGTGCTGGAACATTTTTAAAAACTATTGGTTCAACAAAAAATAAGGAGGTTCATTTATGTATACATGTGATTTAGGCCGGATGGCGGATAAGATTACAACAATGAGTAAATTTGGAGATGCCGGACACGGAGGCATCACAAGATACTCTCTTTCACCGGAAGCTTTACAGGCAAGAGGAGAATTCGTAAAACGAATGGAAGCCATCGGAGCAGAGATCAAAACAGATGATATGGCAAATGTCTATGCAACTCTCAAAGGTTCTGAGCCTGATCTTCCGAACATCGTTATGGCTTCCCACTGTGATTCAGTAAAGAACGGCGGAAACTATGACGGCATTTTGGGAGTCATGGGAGCGATGGAAGTTCTCGAGACGATTGCGGATCAGGAGATCCCTCATAAACACAACATCACGGCAATGATCTGGACGAACGAGGAAGGTTCTTTATATCCGCCGGCTATGATGTCTTCCGGGGTTATCTGCAACGATTATCTCCCGGATGATATTAAGAAAAATTTCCTCCATGAAAATATGCTGGCGTCTAAATCAGTTCTCGAACCTGAAAAAACATTCGGCGAGGCGTTAGAGGCATCCGGTTATAAAGGAGCAAGAGAAAACCGCCTGAACAACAAGGATTATATGGCAATGTTTGAGCTGCATATTGAACAGGGCCCGATCTTAGAGGCAGCTAATAAAGACATTGGTGTCGTTACCTGTGTTCTCGGAATGATCAACTACAAGATCAAGGTTTACGGACAGTCAGACCATGCCGGAACCACACCGATGCAATACCGCCAGGATGCGTTATATGGGGCGGCAAAGGTTCTCCAGTATCTCCATGATGAATTGGATAAGCTGGACCCTGAATTAGTTTATACAACCGGAGAAATCTACTGTCATCCGAATGTACATACTGTTATTCCTGATTATGTAGAATTCTCTATCGATGCAAGACATGAGAAACCAGAAGTGATTGAACAGGTTGTCAATGTCATCAAGTCTATGCCGAAGGAAGTAGTAAAATGTAAAGTAGACTACGAAGTAGCATGGACAAGAGACACGGTTTACTATGACAAAGAACTGGTTGGTTATGTACAGGAAGCAGTCGATGAACTTGGCTACTCCAACCAGAAAATCAATTCCGGAGCAGGACATGATGCACAGTTTGCGGCATATATGATGCCCACCACTATGGTATTTGTTCCGTCAAAGGACGGACATTCTCACTGTGAACCGGAATATACATCCCCGGAACAGTGTACTCAGGGAGCATCTGTACTCCTGAATGCAGTTCTCAAATGTGATGCCGGCAAGTAGGTAACATCGTTTTCCTTTACGTTAAAATAAGCAAAAAGAACGCTGTGGATTTCAGCGTTCTTTTTGCCGCTATATTCTGGTATAATAGCATTGGCATTTAAAATGTACTGAGGGAGGTGTTTCTTATTTTTATCGACAAGCCTTATTACAGCATAGGGGAACTTTCGGCGATCTGCGATATTCCGCAGAAGACATTGAGATATTATGACGAGATCGGCCTGTTTACTCCGGACCGCAGAAACGAGGAAACCCATTACCGCCTTTATTCAAAGGGGCAGATCATTACCGTCGTCATCATTAAGAATTTGAAACAAATGGGGTTTTCACTGAAGGAGATCAAAGAGATCGTCTCTGAAAATGAAGCCAAGGCGTTAGAAAAGAATATGCTGAAAAAGCTGCAGTCTATGAAGCAGGAGATCGAAGACAGTATCAACCGTTATACGGAATACTGCTATTTTCTTAAAAAAATACAGAGTGGAATTGATATATTGGAAGAACTGTCTGACAGCTGTTCTGACGAGATGAAGATTTCCGTAGAATTTATCCCGGAGATCAATCTCTTATATGATCGCCGTATCATGAAAGATTATGATTATTCTGAGATTTCCCTTGAACGGTGGCTTGGAATCACGGATAAAGCAAAGACAATGAACTGTAAAATCACAGGGCCAGTATATGTCACTTTTTATGACAGTAATATACTGAATAAATTTCTGTCCCAGGACTCTGAGATCGAATTTGCCGTCCAGGTAGAGGAATCAAAGCCCGCTGAACATATACGGCCTTTTGGAGGGATGCTGGCTGCCACAGTCATTCATATCGGAAACTATGAAGAAATTTCAAGCACCTACATACATCTCATCAAGTGGATCAAAAAACATAACTATAAAACGGTTGGGCCGGCTACCGAAGAGTTCATCCTTTCACCTCTGGATGTGAATGATGAAACCAGAAGGGTTACCAAGATCATCATACCCGTAGAAAAGGATTCCTGAAAATTACTTTGTGACAGGGATGATGATTTTAGTAACATGTTCATTTTCATTTCGCAGGTCCACAGGGGAAATGATAAATTCTTCTGAAACCGGACCTGCAACCTTGTAATGATTTTGATTGATCCACTGAATGATTTTGATGTGGGATTTGATAACATCGCTGTACGGTCCAACATGAAAAGCGGTAGCTGCAAGAAAGCCGCCGAACTTTCGGACATGTTTGGAACCGCTTTCTTCTACCTGAATGCCGAACTCAATATCACAGTCTTTAGAAAGAAACTGGTCCAGCAGATCCGTGTAATAGGTGACTGTTATCGGGCCGCATACCTTAAGGCCGTGTCTTGAGACTTCATCGTTGATCTCTACCCACCGCTCAAGGGAGACCTCGTCATTGTGATAAGACTGCATGATCCTGCGGGAGTGATAAAGATTTACTTCAGGCACTTCTTTGACCGTGATCGCATCCATCTCACCGGCCTGGATCTTTTTCAGATCATCATCATAGAGATGAAGGATCTGGGCACCTTCTTTTAATCTCTGTAAAAACTGCTCCCCCTCAAAGTATTTCTGATTCAGAGCTTCAATTTCCTTTTTTATACATACCAGTTTGTCTTCAATTTTCTGTTCCAGGTTCCGGACCTGGTTTGCAGAAACAATTTCTTTAATTTCCTTAATCGAAAAACCGAGCATGCGCAGTTTCCGGATGATAGAGATGGTTACCATCTGATCTTTGCTGTAATAGCGGTATTTGCTCTCCTCTTTCCGGACCTCCGGAACTACCAGCTTGATCTCGTCATAGTAACGAAGCGTCTTAATCGAAGTATTGCAGGTGGCTGCCACTTCCCCGATAGAATAGTAATGATTCCTGTCCAAAATTTTGTCCCTCCACAAATTTCAACCTTTAAAAATATTATACCTTATTGCGCAAGGCACGTCTATTTGAACGGTTTAAAATTTAGTTTTCAAGAAAACAATTCTCAATTTGTCCACAATGCCCATGTGCCATAAAGTAGAATATAGGTATCAAGATAATATTTATTAAAAAATAACCGATTTAGCTAGTATAATCTTTATAAGATATAGATAAACAATAAATAACATGGTATTATTTGTATAACTAAGACATTTATCGCAGCACAAAATGATAATGAAATTGAAATTGTAGATATGAAGCTTGAGAAAGAAGCGGATTTGTTTGCGGTACGTTCCTTAATATCAGAAGATGATTATAATGAATTTATAAGTGAGTCCAATTTTACCAGGCAAAGTATACTGGACTTTGCTGGTCAAATGGGGATTCATCCTGGTATTGTAGTGGGGCGATTACAGCATGACAGATTTGTGGATTTTAGATCACTGAATGATTTAAGAGTAAGATATCAGATTCAATAGACTGATGGTACAAAGAGTAAAGTATACGTTGTCTCCCACATTGTCTTGCTCCCAATGCCGGCAGACAGCAAGGCCTTGGGAGCATTTCAAAATTTGAATTCTTTTAATGCTTACGATATGACTCTGTCGTTTTCATAAAGGCAATGTAGTTAACAATCAGATTCAAGAAAAAGAAGATAAGAATAAAGCTTCCCCAATATATGAAAAGGCTGTCATAGCTCAAATTAAAACTTCGGTAAATAACCTTATGGATACCCACTGTTAATAATATTAAAATGCAATTAATAAAGGACAATGTAACTTTTTTCATTTTCAAATTCCTTTCTCACAAGTGAAGAATTCTGTCAGCGCTTTTTGCCATTTCCATATCATGTGTAACACACACGATAGTCTTGCCCATTTCTTTCATCTGCAAAAACAGTTCAATGATTTTTTTCTTATTATCCTCATCCAGATTCCCCGTAGGTTCGTCAGCTAATATAATCTCACAGGGTTTTAACATTACCCGTGCAAGTGCGATTCGCTGCTGTTCTCCACCGCTCAATTCAAACACTTTTTGATTTTTGCACTCTGTATTCAGACCAACCTTTTGCAAAATTTTATCTGCCGTTTTTTTTGAAAAATCTTTGCTGTAGGGCTTTGACAGGAGCAGATTTTCCATCACAGTCTCATTTTCTATGAGGGCATAATTTTGGAATACATATCCGAGAATGTATCTGCGGAAATATTGAAGATCCTTACCCGATATTCTGCTTTTTTCTTTGATCTGAACCGTTCCTGTATCAGGAGTATCCAATAGTCCGATTAAATTTAAGATTGTAGTTTTTCCTGATCCGCTTGGTCCCATAATGGAGACAAATTCATGCTCCTTTATGTCCATGGAAAAATCTTTGAGTACTTGATGATTTCCAAATGCCTTATCAATATGTTGAAGCGATATCATAGCTGCTCTCCTTTCAAAGTCATTAAGACTCCTTTTTTATTTAAATATTTATATTCTATTCTCAGTACGATTCCCTGCAAAAATATTGAGGCGGCAGGATACAGGAGAATGACATAGCTCCGATTAATAAGAAATATGATTAGTCCCGCCAGAATATCAATCATGAGGAATGAGACAGCAAGTTCTTTCACACTTTGCCAGAAGGAATATCCAAACAGAAATTCCAGGCTCATCCGGTACAACTTTGAATTAAAATAGCACCATATCGCACTGGTTAGAAAAATAAGACCACAAATTCCAGCCGTGATCAGCGTGATTACCTGCTGAAACAATGCATTGTGGATTCTCACAAGTGCTGAACTTGCCTCCCCATAGACATTCTTAACACTATCTACCCCTGTTGATTTCAGATGTTTGACAATAGGAGCAATTTTTTGATATGCATCTCCTTTTGAATGATCTTCCATAAACAAATAAGTATTATACATTGATGCAATATTAGAGGAATCTATCACATTTGTATATACGATGGCAATAGGGTCGGTCACCTGATTCTTTTCGTTTCCTGTGCCGGCACAATAAGTAAAATATGTTTGGTTCGGCTTTGTATAGATAATGTGAACAGATAACTGTTTTTTGGGAGTCTTATTAAGAGTCTTTTTCATTGCCTTTCGATAAATATTGTCTACATCTACTTTTTGAAAATAAAAATAATCTTTATATTCTTTTAAAATATCTTTCTCGTATTTCTTATAGTTTAAAGGTACCAACACGTTTAACGTATTTTTATTGTAAATCATTTGATCTTGAATGGAAATTCCATTTGTGGTCCTGATCGGATTTCGTTTTAAGTAATTTAAATCAACAGTAATGCGTTTTCCATAGGGAGAGCAGACAGCCTCCTTTTCAGACATTCCATCTTCGTAAGCGTAAACTTTTTTTCCACCGCTTTTGGCTGATACTGCAAAATTATCTGATTCGATCATAAAAACTCCGGCCTGATTTTTGGCTGTCTCATAAAATCTCGACAGTTTATCATTTGTCTTTCTCTCAGGAACCAGATCATGCCAAACCGCAGGATTATACTCTGAGTACTCAATCTTAAATATGCT
Source organism: Anaerostipes hominis (ex Lee et al. 2021) (assembly GCF_002270485.1). Classification (GTDB taxonomy): domain Bacteria; phylum Bacillota; class Clostridia; order Lachnospirales; family Lachnospiraceae; genus Anaerostipes; species Anaerostipes hominis. Next base: position 28,792 of record NZ_NQOG01000015.1, read on the forward strand.
TTTTGACTGATTCCAGAATTCCAGCCCCTGTTTCTTTTCCTCTAGTCTTTGGTAATTTAGTGATGTCAGATTTACCATATAAAAGATGCCCAGCATAGCAGCCGCAAGCAGAGACAATGAAATCCATTTGGCATTTCCAAAAATTCTTTTTCCTTTCACTTGCGACGCAGACAATTCCAAGCATGTTACAACATAAAAAGCAGCCAGATTGATAAGGCTTATGGCAGCAAATATGAAAATGTTAATGGTTAATGCAGCCAAAAAATATTTTATAAAATTGGAGGGACCTTCGGTTCTGTAACATGCCCCGATCCATAAAAATATTTGGGTGGCCCAGATTCCAGCCAGCAGTTTCATAAACTGTATCTGCAATTGACAGAACATCTGTTTTTTAGAATATCCCCAAAGCCTCATGAGGGCAAACTTTTTTGTATTGGAAATCATAAACACAAGAATGCCGGCAATATAAAGCACAAACGCTAAAACTACGATAGATAACATAGAAAAATTCAACAGTTTCAGACTGTCTGCATAGGAAGGATGTATGTCGATTTTTCCATAAACCGAAAACTCTTTCAAAAAAGTTTTTCTTGATTTCTCAGTCATGTTATGAAAATAAAAGGTATCCCCCAAGCCCACGTTTTTAACATCTTGAAACCGATAGACATGAATGTTCCACTTTGTAAAAGGAAACCAGAATGTTCCGGATACTTTGTTTTTATTCCCCTTTTTGTTAGACAAGAATTGTCCCGTCATGGGAAAACTCCCGGTTTTCAACTTTTTTTGTGTGTGAAACATTTCATCAGTGGCATAAACATTCAAATCTGTTTCACTCATGAATTCATACTGCATAACGCCTGTATGAGTATGTTGGGAAAAATCAATCATAGCCTGACGCATATCTTTTGTGTCCGCAGCAGTCCGGTCCGATGTATGATAGTATTCAAAAACTGCTGTCTTTTTATGAAAAAGCTCCTCGGCAAAGCGATAATTATTAAATAGATGAAATCCAAAAATATTTGTGATAGTGATGGTCAGTGCAAGCAGTAAATACATAATCTTTTTCATAATTTAGATTCCTTACAAGAGATATTAATAGAGCCACATACTAAGGCATTCTCCACATGATTTCCGTTCGGCTCTTAGAATGCCTCTCTCCAATCATGCAGAAAATGCCTTTTTAATATTTCAGACAGATAATTATGAGCAGATAATTGCTAAATATATTTTATCCTAGTCTCTAATTAATTATCTTGTACTCCATTTTGCTTTGTTGCCTGTTAAGGTTGAGTAAATCCATTTATGCGCTCTTTTTCCTTTTACAGTCCAAGAACTGGAATAGTATTTACTTGAATTGGAATTTTTTAAGGATACTCGATGTTGATAATAATTATTGTCAAAATAGCCATGTAATTTTTCTGGCTCCCACTCTACCCAGAAATATCCTTTTCTGGCGTTTGGTTTTTTTGGTCTTGATCTGAGCATACTTTGTTTATCGGAAGCATCTTTTTTCACACCATAGATTATCTGAGATGTACTTGGCTTTGAACCTTGCATATATTCGTCCAAATTAATTTCCTGTTCTGTATCGTTATTAAATGTATTAGCAAAAACACCAATTCCCGTGACACAGAAGCAAGTACATAAAATAAGTGCAGTAATAAATAATTTTTTTTTCATAGTTGGCTCTCCTTGATTAAAGTTAAAATTATTCATATTATATAATATTATTGCCTGTAAAAAAATTCTAGAATTGTAGAGTATAATACACATTTTTTTAAATCGTGTCAATATTGAATATATAAAAATATGGTAAATATTTTAGAAGCGTAAATAGAATATTTAAATTCCATCCCTGTAACATCCCCTATGGAAGTTATCCTTGCAATTTTTAGTATATTCTTATCTTGTGATGCTGGTATTGATTGGAGATTCTCATTATGAACAAATATAAACACTTAACCCTGCAAGAACGTTCTACTATTAAACTTTTGTTGGATGCGTTCTCTTCCTTTAAAGTGGAACGTTCCTTTTTTATTTCAACATTAAATTACTTTTTGAATAATAAATATTGCGATAGGAGAAAAATACAATTAAAATGAGAATACATAGAGTAATTAGAGATGAACGAGCATTATGATAAAAAAGTTCTACCTAAAAGGTTATTTTATTTTTACTGGTTTGTTGTGGTACTATAAAATAAAAAAGAAGGTATTTGAAAATGATTCAATTATATAGAAATAACAAAATAAATTTAGATTTTCCTATGCCGACCGTGCTGAAAAAACTAATCAAGGAAGCAGATGCATATTATGAAAAAGATGACTGGTTCTGGTATGATATTCGGGTATCAGAGATAGAGTCTACAACCAAACAATATTTGTTATGCGGGCTCATCACACAAGGGATGTTTCAAAAGATATGGAAGCGATATGGAATCAGCTAGACAAATTTCTTAAACCATTGTCTAGGCAAATACATAAGACAGTAAAATCTAAATGACCCGGCAGACAGCCGGGCCTTTGACTCTTATTTCTTTGATTCAGCGGAACAAACTGCCGCTGATCACAAGCTTCTGAATTTCATTGGTGCCTTCATAGATCTGTGTGATCTTGGCATCTCTCATCATGCGCTCTACATGGTATTCTTTCATGTAACCGTTGCCTCCGAGCATCTGTACGGCTTCCTGTGAAACCTGCATAGCCGCATCGGTACATACCATTTTTGCTTTAGCCGCAGAGATAGAGTAACTGCGTCCTTCCTGTTTATCCATAGCAGCTTTATAAAGCATATACTGTGCCTGTTCAATCTGTACAGAGAGTTCCGCCATTTTAAACGTCAAATACTGATTTTTAAACAGTGGTTTTCCAAACTGCTGGCGGTCTTTCAGGTACTGGAGAGCGATGTCATAAGCGCCCTTTGCAATTCCAAGACCCTGGGCAGCAACACCGATTCTTCCGCCGTCCAAGTCTTTCATGGCAACAGCAAATCCCCTGCCTTCCTCACCTACCATATTTTCTTTTGGAACTCTTACATTTTCAAAGATAATCTCTGAAACCTGAGCACTTCTGATCCCACATTTGTTTTCGATCGTGCCGACAGAAACTCCCGGCATAGCTTTTTCTACGACAAAAGCAGATAATCCTTTTGTTTTCTTTTCCGGATCTGTCAGGGCAAATACAAGGAAGTAGTCAGCCAGAGGTCCGTTTGTGATAAAACATTTCAGACCGTTCAGAACATAAGCTTCGCCGTCCCAGAGAGCGGTTGTCTTACATCCGGCAGCGTCAGAACCTGCTTCCGGCTCAGTAAGACAGAAAGCACCCATCTTTTTACCGGACAGGACATCCGGAAGATATTTCTTTTTGAGCTCTTCGCTGGCAGAGTTGATCAGACCGCCGGAGAAGAGGGAAGTACATACAGAATAAGCAATTCCTACGGAAGAGTTTACTTTGGAGATTTCTTCTACAGCTAATACATAAGAGAGATAGTCGGCTCCCTGTCCGCCGTATTCTTTTGGAAATGGAAGACCGATCAGGCCCATCTGTCCCATTTTTGCATAGGCTTTTTCAGGGAATTTCCCTTCTTCATCATCTTTTAATACAGTTGGAAGCAATTCAGTCTGAGCCAGTTGTCTTGTAATATTCTGAATGGATAACTGCTGGTCGGTTAATTGAAAATTCATATTGAAACCTCTTTCTGTGTGAGCTTGGCAATCATTGCCGGAATCACATCATTTAAATCTCCTACAATCCCATAATCACAGATGCCGAAGATCGGCGCTTCTGGGTCTTTATTAATTGCAACAATATATTTTGATTCATTCATTCCTGCCAGATGCTGGATTGCGCCTGAGATACCACAGGCGATATAAATATCCGGACGTACCGTGGTTCCTGTCTGTCCTACCTGATGGGAAGCATCGATCCATCCAGCCTCTACACAAGCTCTGGAAGATCCAACTTCCGCACCGAGGACATCAGCTAACTCTTGAATCAAATGGAATCCCTCTGCGGATTTCAATCCCCGGCCTCCGGATACGATGATCCGCGCGTCTGTCAGATTGACCTGTTTCTTTTCTTTTTTAATAATTTCTACAAGCTTTGCTCTGATATCATTTTCTGAGAGATCCGGAATAAAAGTTTCCATTGTTCCGGCAGCCGTTTCCTGATGGATGGCTTTCTCCATGACGCCGGGTCTTACCGTAGACATCTGCGGCCGGTTCTTTGGGCAGACAATGGTGGCCATAAGGTTCCCTCCGAATGCAGGCCTTGTCTGAAGAATTTTTCCGTCTTCTGCGTCAATCTCAAGTTTTGTACAGTCTGCGGTAAGCCCTGTTCCAAGCCGGGCAGCAATCCTTGGTCCGATATCGCGGCCGATCGAGGTTGCGCCTACCAGAACAATCTCGGGTTTCTTTTCCTGGATCAGCTGTACAAAAGCGGAAGTATAGCCGTCGGTTGAAAAGCTTGCAAGGAGCGGATGTGACATATAGTAAACGACATCAGCGCCATAGTGAAGAAGCTTTTCAACTTCTGATTCAATTTTGTAACCTGGTATTACAACAGCAAGTTTTTTCTTAAGCTGATCGGCCAGCTTGCGGCCTTCTCCCATCAGTTCGATCGTAACGGGCTGTATGTTCCCTTCCCGTTGTTCTCCAAGGACCCAGACATCTTCATATGCACTCAGGTCGATTCCCTGGTTTACTTTTGCTCGTTCCATTTTCTGTCCTCCTTAAATCAAATTTGCCTGCAGAAGCTTCTCAATGAGGGTTTCCGCTTTGTCTGAATCCGTTCTTCCTTCGATGATCTCACTTTGTTTCGATTTAACAGGGACAAAGGAACGGTAAACATTGGTGGGAGAACCTTTTAGTCCGATCTGAGTCTGATCTACATCCAGATCAGAAAGACCTAACATCTTGATTTCTACATCTCCGTCATAAGCTCTGAAAATTCCCTGTACGGTCGGGAATCTTGGCTCGTTCAGTTCCTTGATGGCAGTCAGGAGTACCGGCAGTTTAGTGCGGATCTTATAGTCTCCTGTTTCCGTAAATCTTGTTACATTCAGAGCGTCTCCATCGCACTCGATATGTTTTGCATAGGTGATCTGTGGAATGCCAAGAAATTCAGCGATTTCAGGTCCTACCTGTGCGGTATCACCGTCAATGGCCTGTCTTCCGCATAGGATCAGGTCATAATCTCCGATTTTTTCAATGGCTGCCGCAAGGATTGTGGCAGTAGCCCATGTGTCAGATCCTCCGAATGCCCGATCGCTCACCAGATATGCATGGTCTGCTCCCATTGCAATCGCTTCTTTTAATGCATCTGCAGCCTGAGGAGGTCCCATACTTACGACGGAAACTTCGGCTCCTGTTTCTTCTTTCAGGACAAAGGCAGCCTCCAATGCATTTTTATCATCCGGATTGATAATGCTTGGGACTCCTTCCCGGATCAGTGTCCCGGTCTCCTGGTTGATCCGGACTTCGTTGGTATCCGGAACCTGCTTTACGCATACAATGATCTTCATGCTTTCCCTCCCATTACTTTCCGTTAGAATTTAAAACGGCTCTTGAGATCACGACCTTGTGGATCTCAGAAGTACCTTCATAGATTTCAGTGATTTTGGCGTCTCTGTACATGCGTTCTAAAGGATAGTCTTTCATATAGCCATAGCCGCCATGGATCTGAAGGGCAAGATTCGTAACAAATCTTGCATTTTCAGAAGCGTTTAATTTTGCGATGGCAGCTTCTTTTGTGTGTGGCTGGCCAGTGCTTTTTAAATAAGCGGCATAGTAGATCATCCATTTTGCACACTCGGTTTTTGTGGCCATATCTGCAATATACCACTGAAGACCCTGAAGAGCTTTGATCGGGTTTCCGAACTGAACCCTCTCGTTCATATACTTGACACTCTCATCAAGCGCACCTTCTGCGATTCCCAGCGCCTGTGCTGCAACACCGATTCTGGCGCCGTCCAGAGCATTCATGGCCATCTTGAATCCGGCGCCTTCTTTGCCTACAAGATTTTCTTTTGGAACACGGCACTGGTCAAAGATTAATTCTGCGGTTTCTGAACCGTGGATTCCCATTTTGTTCTCAATCTTACCGACAGAGAATCCTGGTGTTCCCTTTTCTACTAAAATACAAGATAATCCTTTGACTCCTTTGGATGGGTCGGTCAGAGCAAAAATAAGAAGATATTTTGCCTGGCCTCCGCCGGAAATAAAGCATTTTGTACCATTTAAGACATATTCTCCAGTTTCCTCATCAAAAACAGCCGTTGTCCTTACCGCAGCGGCATCGGAGCCGGCATTGGGTTCTGTCAGCGCAAAAGCTGCAAGGTGTCCGCCGGATGTCACTTCCGGTAAATATTTTTTCTTTTGTTCCTCACTGCCGAACTTTAAAAGTACAGAAGCAAAGATGGTGTGAATAGACAGAATACCTGCCGTGGCTGCACATTTTTTTGCAAGTTCTGTGACTGTGATCACCTTATCAATGTCATTGCCTCCGCTTCCGCCGTATTCTTCCGGAGTCCCGATTCCAGTAAGACCGAGCCTTGCCATCTGCTCAAATGTATCTCTCGGAAAGATCCCGGTCTGATCCACATCTTCGGCCCGGGGCCCTACCACTTTTTCAGCAAATTCACGAACTGTCTTTTTCAGCATTTCCTGTCCGTCTGTCAGTTTAAAATCCATTTTTACCTCCCGCTCTCCTAATTACATTACGCCTTCGGCTTTTAGTGATTCCAGCTCCTCATCCGTGAGACCAAACACTTCTTTGTTATGCTGTCCCAACAGAGGAGCAGGAGTGTCTACACTGCCTGGAGTCTCAGTCAATTTGATCGGACAACCCTGGAAATACATTTCTCCGATGGTCGGATGATCCATGTGAACCATCATCTCTCTCGCCTGGAAATGCGGATGGTCGATGGCTTCCTGCATATCCAGTACAGGACCGCATGGGATACCGGCTTTGTCAAACAGAGCTTCGATCTCTTTTTTTCCTTTGGAGGAAGCCCATTCACTTATGAGCTGCTGCAGACCATCTTTGTAGTTTTTGCATCTCAGATCATTTGTCTTATAACGCGGATCATCGAGCAGGTCTTCCCGGCCGATGGTCTCACAGAAAGTTTTAAACAGGCGGTCGTTGCCCACACCAATCGCAATATATCCATCTTTGGCTTCATAGATATCAAATGGAGCGATCGAAGGGTCGATATTTCCCTGACGCTGAGGGATCACACCATCCATAGTCGTCGTAACAATGGCGTTTTCCAGCAGACTGAAAATGGTGTCTGCCATAGCAACATCTACCTGCTGTCCCTGTCCGGTGCGTTCTCTGTTAAACAGTGCCATCAGGACGCCTACACACAGATAGATTCCGGTCACATTGTCAGCGATAGAAGGCCCTACTTTGGTAGGAGGAGAGTCCGGGAATCCCGTCATGTTTACCATTCCTCCCATAGACTGGGCAACAATATCGTAACAAGGACGGTTAGACAGCGGACCGTACTGTCCGAAGCCGGAACCGGAAGCATATACGAGGCTCGGATTGATCTTTTTTAATGTTTCATAATCTACTTTTAATTTTTTGGATACACCGGCCCGGAAATTTTCAACGACCACATCGGCATCTTTAACTAAATCATAAAAGATTTGTCTGGCCTTGTCGTTTTTAAGATTCAGGGTGACCCCTTTTTTATTACGATTTAAGAATGCATAAAACCCGCTTTCACCACTTTTTTCATCGATCGGTCCCCAGCTTCTGCACTGGTCTCCCTGGATAGGCTCAAATTTTATGACATCGGCTCCGTTGTCTGCCAGCAGGGTCGTGCAGAACGGTCCGTTATATGCATGTGTCAGATCCAGAACTTTAACGCCTTCTAATGCTTTCATGTACTCCTCCTTTTATCTAAGCTTTCATTTTATGTTCCGGAATTTCATAAACAAAGAATGCCTCGGTTGAGATCTCCGGATCGCTGAGCATATCAATAGAACTTTCAAATTCAGGTTCTTCAGGAATTTGGGCCACTTTAAAAGAACGGCACTGAATGTAGACTTTATTTCCTTCAGTTTTTGTGACTCTTGCGATGAATTCCATATAATCCCCGGCAAAGACAGGGTTATATAAACGGATCTTTTCCACAAGGCAGCATCTTCCTGTATTGCCGCATACTTTTGCCATTAAGCGGTCTGCGGTATCACCCATATAAGTAATGGAGCGTGCGCCGTTTACTACACCTCCGCCATAAAATTCATCTCTGCTTGACATTCTGTATCTCATTGTTACTGTCTGTTCGCTCATATCAAAACCTCCTTGATTTGTTTATATCTATCCTAATATGTAATATTAATCGATTGCTTTCCATGGATCTTTGACCGTTCCATCCGGCTGTACTCCCCGCTGAAGTTGTTTTTTAACTACGAGGATAACGTTTCCTTCTGTGATCAGCTTAGGTTCATCAAAATAGTACATATCTCCATCCTTAGCGCCTTCGATTCTGAGTCTCTTTGCAGGAGTAGCCACTTTAAAAGTCTGGATCAGGCAGGTCCTTGATGTGTTTCCTACTTTGACCATAGTTGCCTTAAAGTTCAGCTGGTCTCCCACGTAAGCATCTTCCATGAATTTCACATCGTTATAACCGAGGCAGAGGGATTCGTCCCCATCATTTAAAATCATCAGTTCTGTCTCTACATCGCCGATGAAATCAAACTGTCTGCCAACCGGGATTACACCTTCCGGATTATTGGCATCTGCTGTAGTCATTTTGTAGCTTAAAAATGCTTCTGTTCTCATAATTTCTTACCTCCTGTGGCTGTTTAATTTCTGCTCTTGACTTTACTTTAATGCATCCGGCAAATGCATAGTCAATGGCTATTTTAGAAATGGCGGGGGACTTTTTTAGGTAAAAGAAAACAACTGTCCTGTGGGGGAGGGTTGATTTTAATGATAATTATCAGAGATCTTATGAAACGGTAAGAACTTTTTGCTTCCATGGTTACGTTTTACATGTGGATATACATTAAGGAGGGATAAAAATAGGGAAGACTTTTGTCTGAAGAAATTATCAGATATAGGCAAATGAGTATGGAAATAGTATAATGACATTAGTTGTAAAAATGACACACAAAGTTTGAGACAGGGGGCAGCAAATGAAAAAGTATATAGTCAGTATTGGCTTGCTTGTATTTTTCGAGACGGATGTTACATTGAAAACAGATGGGAGTTATTTTATAACCGAAGGAATTTAGGTGGATTTTCTTAAACCCAGGCACGGTATTTATCGGAACATACCGGTTCGCGGAATGCAGTCTTATAAAGATAAAGAGAATAAGGAGCATAAACTTTTATATTATGCTGATTTGAAATTAGATGTAAATAATATCAATACATATGCATCGTATGCTAAAAAGAATGGAAATTTTGTACTAAACTGGGTAATGAAAAGACAAAAGTAAACAGTGGAAATATTCTATTCCAAAAGGAAGTCGGTTTACGATACATTTCCCGAAAAAAATAAGATCTTCACAGATTAAATTTTACACAGGAGGAACCATTTCTTTCGACGATGAATGTTCCGGAGCGAATGACAGGGGCAGTAGAAGCAACAGAAGAAAAATTAAAGAATTATTATCAGGATATGATTTATACAGAAGGGTCCAGAGTGGCAAGATTCATCAGCAGTATTCTGACCATGATACCAATAGCAGCATTTATGATATGTAGTACACAGTACGGGATATTAAGTGAAGATGAGCAGCACTATGAAATGTATATGTTTGCTGCAGTGTGTATTGGCTTTTTTATTATATTGCATGTTACAGATCACTGGTATTCTTTGTCTTTGGAAGACAGAAAAAGAGATCTGATTACTGCAGGTATTTTATTGACCGCATATATGAAAAAAAGAACGAAGCAATGTGTTGAGTGGATGGGATATCTTGTCGGGCTAAGAGATTTCATAGAAAATGCAGAACTGGACCGAATGAAAGCTCTGGGTGAACAGTTTCCGAATCTATTCTATCATATATTTCCTTATGCTTATGTATTTGGTCTGTCAGAAATCTACGCAGATAAGCTGGAGAAGCTGAATGTGGAAATGCCGGTTTGGAAGCGCTGAAGGGGATTACATATTCAGGGCTCAATATATGAAAGACTTTCATCAGGATTTTAATACATCGATTAACATAGACAGTTCTTCAGGTTCCGGAGGAGGTTTCGGAGGAGGCGGCAGCCGGTGAGATCGGTGTGGCAAAAGGAGTGTTTTTCCAAAAGAACTTGTAGAATCCTGTAACGGCATGGTAATATAAAGGGAAATACAGGAGGTTGAAAAAGTGGGAAACAAAAAAGTTCTCAGAATGGTGCAGATTGCTCTGTTCATAGCCATCATTTTTATTATGACATTTACACCGCTTGGATATTTACGACTTGGGATACTGGAAATATCGCTCCTTACGATCCCGGTAGGGGTGGGAGCCATGATTTTTTCACCGGCAGCCGGAGCAGTGCTGGGACTGTCATTCGGACTTATCAGTTTTGCAAGATTTTTTGGGATGAATCCATTCGGGGCAGTCCTGGTTGGGATCAATCCGTTTTATGCCTTTTTGGTGGCAGTGCCTACAAGGACGCTTATGGGATTTTTGACAGGAGTGATCTTTAAGGCGCTGAGCAGAGGCAAAAGCGCTAAGACTGCCCGCTATTATATCGGAGGTTTTTGTGCGCCGTTTCTAAACACCGTATTTTTTATGGGTGTCATGGTACTGTGCTACTGGAATACAGAATACTTCCAGAACCTCAATTCTACCATGGGCAATCTGAATCCGCTGATGTTTATCTGTGCATTTGTGGGAGTCAATGCAGTGGTCGAAATTCTGGCAGGGTCTGTCGTCGGAGGCACAGTCGCGAAGATCCTTCATAAGGCACTGAAAAATACTTAGGCAGCATGCAGAGTGAAAAGCAAGAACAGCAAGACAAAAACAGGTTCCGCTGGTTGGACGGAACCTGTTTTTATATTTAATGAAAAGAGAGGATTAAAATATATGAAAAACTATATTTAAAGTATATCAGAATCCTTTCGAGATACAATGTATAGAAAATAAACAATTATAAACGAAATATAAACAAATCTTAGAAAATTCTTAGGGAACTTATTTTGTATACATATTGTAATATTCTTCGCTTGTCATTACATCTGCAAACTTCTCATTTAAGGAGGCCATATAAACATTATGAACGGTATCGGCAGACAGAACTGATCCGTTCCAGTTTAAATCTTTTGCTGCACATGTATCTGAAAGAAGAGTTACATGATATCCATAATCCTTTGCAGCACGTACTGTTGTGTCCACACACATGTGCGTCATCATTCCGCATATGACGAGATCCGTGATTCCTGCATCGCTGAGTTCTTTTTGTAAGTCTGTCTTATAGAAACTATTGGGATAATTCTTAACAATAATTTTTTCACTTTCAAGTGGAGTAATTGAATCGTGGATACATGACCCGAGTGTTTCCGGAATAAAAAAATTTGCATTTGAATCAGATAAATGCTGAACATAAAATACGGGCAGGTTTTCAGCCCTGAATGACCGGAGCAGCCTTTTGATCGTATTTAATGCCTCATCTGGATGAACCAGCTCACATTTTCCGCCTGCAAAATAATCATTCTGCACATCGATAATCAATAATGCTTTTTTCATTCTAACATATCCTTTCTGTAATGAAATTAGTTGTTACAGAAAAGAATAAAAGAAAGATATGAGAAAGTAAATTACTTACTTTTTCGTATATACAATATTTAATAAGGGATACCTTTTCTGTCCAGTGAATCCTTCATGCCATGGTGAAGCATATGATCGATTCCGATTTCCTGCATGATCTTTACAGCAGCAAGCATTTTTTCACCCTGTTCTGTTAAATAGTATTCCACTCTGAGGGGATATCCCTCAAATGTTTTTTTAGTTACTAATTCAAACTGCTTCAACTCATTTAATTGTTCTAAAAGCATTTTTTGAGTAATACCTTCAATGCCGCGGTGAAGTTCAGAAAAAGAACACTTTCCTTTTCTTAGCTGGAAAATAATTATAGTTTTCCATTTGCCTCTTATCATGTCGTGGACAAGTTCTAAAGGACAGGTATAATTCTCTCTAAGTTTCATTTTATCATCCTCCATTATAAAGAGAATAACATAGAACAAGGGTGTTTAAAACAGCTGATACTGGTCAGTTGTCTTAAAACACCCTTGTCCTATGTTTAATGAAAAGAGAGGATTAAAAATATATATGAAAAACTATTATACCAGGCAGGGAATACATCCGGTAATTATGTACCCTGCAGGATTAAGGCATGTTTAAAGTATATCAGAATCAATACTTAATTCAATGTATAGAAGATAAACATTTCTAAATGAAGTATAAACAAACCTTAGAGAAATCTTATGAAACAAAAGAAAAAAGGCTTATCCTTCTTTAATAAAAAAGTTTTGTATACTCCGTTTGTGTATCTGCAATATGATAAATATATATGATGTCTTTCATCTGCCGATAGATTGCTATATGTTTTTTACAGATCACCATTCTGTATACTTTTTCATTCAGCCAGGTATCGGGAGTTACAGATCCTGAATTGGGGAATTCCGACAGGCGTTCTATGGTGTCTAAAATGTGTTCGCTTACCTTTAGTGCTGTTTCTGAGTCAAACTGTATAAGATAATAATCCTCTATTTTTTTCAGGTCTTCCCATGCAGTCGGAAGAATTTCAATTTTACATTTCATTTGCCCGCTCCTGCAGTTTTTTTCTTGCCTCTGAAACACTGAGTGTTTTTTCTCCCTCAATTCGTTCCTGTTCTGCCTGAAGAACTTTTGCCCGCAGCTGTAAAATCTGATCTCTCTTCTCAAAAGCAGCAATGTCCATGAGAACCAAATCTCCTTCGCCATTTTTGGTTATATATATCGGCTCCTTGGTTTCTTTTGCAAGTTTTGAAATAGTAGTATAGTCATTTCGCAATGATGCGGATGCTTTGATGATCATTTTTCTACACCTCTCTTATATACATATTTTTATATAATTATATCAATATAATGATATAAAGTAAAGGGCGTTAAAAATTTTAAAAAAACCGTTGACAGATAAAAAAACAAATGATATTATTATCTCAACAAGAAAACAATAACAATTACTGTTATTAAAAAATCTTGGACAGAAAATAAAAAAAACAAAACATAGAATCAAAAGAAAAGGAGATCATTATTATGAAGAAATGGGTTTGTACAGTATGCGGTTACGTTCACGAGGGAGATACTCCACCGGAGAAATGTCCTACATGCGGAGTTCCGGCAGAGAAGTTCAAAGAGCAGACAGGAGACAGAGAGTGGGCTGCTGAGCATGTAGTCGGAGTGGCACAGGGAGCCAGCGAAGACATCATGACAGATTTAAGAGCAAACTTTGAAGGAGAATGCTCCGAAGTAGGCATGTATCTTGCGATGAGCCGTGTAGCACACAGAGAAGGATATCCAGAAATCGGATTATACTGGGAAAAAGCTGCACTGGAAGAAGCAGAGCATGCATCAAAATTTGCCGAACTGCTCGGAGAAGTCGTGACAGACAGCACAAAGAAAAACCTTGAGATGAGAGTAGAAGCAGAAAATGGGGCGACAGCAGGTAAGTTTGACCTTGCAAAAAGAGCGAAGGCAGCAAACTTAGACGCAATCCATGACACCGTACATGAGATGGCAAGGGATGAAGCCCGCCATGGAAAAGCTTTTGAAGGATTACTGAAGAGATACTTCGGATAGACCTTAAGTATTTCCCACAGCCAGATCAAAGGCTGTAAAAAAGAAATTCATACACTTTTCTTGATCATACACCTCTATTTCATATGAGAAGCCGGGAGCATTCCCGGCTTCTTTTGCACATAAATGAATCTTACAGCATACCCTATGAATATGCTGCGTCGTTTGCGCTGAAAGATGCGCACTACGCGCCGGGATGTTTTCCGTCTGTTCAGGATGGGTATACTAAAGATAAAGATCCGAAACAGCTAAGCAAAACGAATTATGAGGTGAAGATTGAGATGTTAAATGAAGAAAAGATTTGTTCAAGAATGGTAGAAATGGCAAACCGCTCAGACGGAAAGAAAGGACTTTACTGTATTTGCAGCCATATGGGCTGGGCAGGCTTCCTTTCAGACGGCGGCAGGGTTGAAATTCCATTGGAAGGAATACCGGGACATATTAAAACAGACAGCATTAGGATTGATCGGAGAATACCCGGGGAATGGCTGCACAACTACCGGGTTTCAGCAGAAAAAATTTGTTTTTCCAATTATATTCCCGGGGAGGTAATGCTGAAAACAGACGACCGGATGGGAAGAGAAAAGAGTATTGTGCTGCATGTGAAGATCCACAGGGACAGAATGTCATAGTTCCCTGCAAAGATATTTAGTGGTATACTGGTATCAAACATAAAAGGAGGAAAAGAGAATGATAGCATTGATAGTTATATTAGTAATTGCTGCAGTATTGGTGATCTGGCTGATCAGTTCGTATAACGGGTTTATTACCCTGAGAAATAAGACAGAGGAGGCATACTCTGCGATGGATGTATCCCTGAAAAAGCGGTATGATTTAATCCCAAATTATGTGGAAACCGTTAAGGGTTATGCAAAACATGAGGCGGGGACGCTGGAAAAGGTAGTGTCAGCCAGAAATATGGCCATGGGAGCTTCAGATCCGGAAGAAAGGCTTGCCAATGAAAATGTACTTACCGGCGCACTGCGTTCTTTATTTGCGGTCGCGGAAGCTTATCCGGATTTGAAAGCAAACCAGAATTTTATACAGCTTCAGGATCAGCTTCAGAGGATCGAAGAAGAGATCGCAGGTTCCAGAAGATATTACAACGGAGTTGTCAACAAGTACAATACCAAGGCAGAGATGTTCCCTGGAAATATTGTGGCAGGTATTTTTAAATTCACAAGAAAACCATTGTATGAGATCAGCGATGAGGCTGAGCGTGAGAATGTAAAAGTATCGTTCTAGTGCTCTGACGCAGGGAGGTCATTATGAAAAAATTATGGGGCTCCGGCTTCATCGCAGTTGTCCTGCTGGTCCTGTGTATAGGGGCAGGATCTGCACTGGAAAGCATATCAGGGCTGTCTCCGTCCAGTGTGGAGTCAGACCCTTACATGTATACAAAGCAGTTTGAGACAAAGGTTGTGGTTGGAAACGACGGTTCCTATGACATTACAGAAAAAATAAACGTGAGATTCATGGAAGACCGTCATGGCATTTACCGCTATATCCCAAGAAAAGGGACCATAGCTTCCTATGATAAAAAGGGGAAGATTCAGAAAACACCTTTCTATGCTTCTGTAAAACTGCTCCGTGCCAATGAAACTGTGGATGAGAGCAGTGAAAACGGCAGCAGTGTCTTCCGGTTTGGAGACGAAGACAAGACAGTGAGGGAAGGGATTTATAAGTTTGAATACCTTCTCAGCCCGAAATTCCAGCAGAAAAGTTATGATAACATCTACTATAATATTTTTCCGACACAGTGGCAGAACCAGATTCCGGCAGGGAGCAGGTTTACCATCCAGTTTCCGAAAAAGTTTGATATGGACCGGCTGAAGTTTTACTGTGGGGAATATGGATCGACAAAAGAGGCCGGAGATATTCTGTCGCTGGAAAAAGACGAAAAAAATCTTACAGTGACAGGGACTTTGAAGAAAAGTCTTCCACTTGGTTCCGGTCTTACCTGCTTTGCAGAAATGGATGCCGGATATTTCAGCGGGAACCAGCAGCTCACTGCAGTCCCATGGATAATATTAATTCCATCGGTGATCATATTCGCAGTTGTCCTCTGTATGTTCCTTATGTTCGGCAGGGATGAAAAAATTATTCCATCGATCCAGTATCAGCCGCCGGAGGGACTTGACAGTGCCGGAGTGGGCTACATCATCGATGGAAAAGTTCAGGACAAGGAAATGCTCTCCCTGATTCTTTACTGGGCAGACAGGGGCTACCTCACCATTGAAGAAAAGAAAGGGAAGCTTACCTTCCATAGAAAGTCGGATCTTGAAGCTTCGGCGCCGGCATACCAGAGGATTATGTTTGACGACTTATTCAACGGTAAGGATGATGTAAAGATTGACGATCTGAAATATAAATATGCGGATACTCTTAATGTGGCAAAAAGTAAACTCATCCGGTATTTCGGAAGAGAAAAGCATTTTAGTATTTATACATCGGCTTCAAAAGCGGCAAGAGGGATCTCAATGGTGCTTGCGGCTCTTCCTTTGGGATTATTTATGGCCGTTACAAGTGTTTATTCGTATACGGGGATCGCAAGGATCATCGTTCAGACCATTTTATGGATGTTGTTGTTCGGTGGGATGATCTTATTTACAGCCGCGGTGGACAGCTGGTATGCCAAAAGCAGGGACAGCAGGAGGCTGTGGGTATTCTGGGGTCTTGCTTTAAGTTTTCTGTCTGCGGCAGCTTACACAGGAAGCTATGTTGTAAGAGTCAGAAATGGAGAGATTTTCAGCTATATCTGGGTCCTGGCCGCAGTGCTTGTTATGACCGGCGGAATGATCCTGATGACCGGATTTATGAAAAAGAGAACCCATCAGTGTATTGAGTGGATGGGGTATTTGGCGGGACTCCGTGATTTCATTGAGACCGCGGAGCTGGACAGAATGAAAATGCTGGCAAAAGATCAGCCGCAGATGTTTTATCACATCATGCCGTATGCCTATGTATTCGGTCTTTCCGATGTGTTTGCTGAGAAATTAAAAGATCTCGGTCTGTCTGCGCCTGACTGGTATGAAACAGACCGGCAGTTTACATTTTTTGATTATTATATCTTTAACCGGTGTTTAATGGGAAGTATGGCCCATGTGACGAATACTCTTTCCGTGCCGGAACCCCCGAAAACATCATCCGGAAGCGGAGGCTTCGGAG
This sequence comes from Anaerostipes hominis (ex Lee et al. 2021), assembly GCF_002270485.1. Lineage (GTDB taxonomy): Bacteria > Bacillota > Clostridia > Lachnospirales > Lachnospiraceae > Anaerostipes > Anaerostipes hominis. The sequence goes on from NZ_NQOG01000015.1 coordinate 45,743, forward strand.
GAGGCTCCTTTGGCGGAGGGGGATTCTCCGGGGGCGGTTTCGGCGGAGGCGGAGGCGGAAGCTGGTAGAAGAAAATGAAAGGTGGAGGAACAAGTGTATAAAAATGTTTCAAAGTTATTGATCTATGGTGATATGGAGCCTGACTCCATTCTGATGCAGCTCAGTGATATTTTCCGCTGCATGGATGAGAAAAGCCAGACGAAGGAAGTTTTGACGACCAGGGTTTTCAGGCAGATCAAACGTATCCTTCAGGTGGCGACAGACTATGGATTCGATGAGAACCTCTGGCATAACTACCTGACATTTCTGCTGATCACCAATGAAAATCCATTCAGCATTACCTGTGAAAAGGTAGGCGCCAGAGAAGGAAGCGTGAATTATTTTGCGGAAAATGATTTCCGGGCATTTAAGGAGCTGTTTGACTATGACTTTTCGAAGATTGAAGAATATCTGGGAGTGGACTGCTTCAGCCGTCTTTCTGACTATAAAGCGATTGGAAAGCCGGAGCTTATGTATAACAAAAATGTCAGCGAGAAAGTCCGGGCGCTGAGCCGGGAGTTGGAGCAGACGAGCGATGAACATGAATATTTCCGGGTAGTCACAAACTTTTATAAGGCTTACGGCGTGGGAATGTTCGGACTTAATAAGGCTTTCAGGATCGAGGAAAAAGCCGGAGGGGGCATTACATTCCGCGCAATCAACAATATGGATAAGGTGACTCTGTCCGATCTGGTCGGATATGAGATCCAGAAGAAGAAGCTGGTCGATAACACGGAAGCCTTTGTCCAGGGGCGCAAGGCGAACAATGTGCTGCTGTTCGGAGACAGCGGTACCGGTAAATCTACCAGTATCAAGGCCATTGTCAATCAGTATTATGACCAGGGCCTGAGGATGATCGAGATATACAAGCATCAGTTTAAAGATTTGTCCAATGTGATCGCACAGATCAAAAACCGGAATTATCGTTTTATTATTTACATGGACGATCTGTCTTTTGAAGAGTTTGAGGTAGAATATAAATTCTTAAAGGCAGTTATTGAAGGCGGCGTGGAGACAAAGCCGGAAAATATCCTGATCTATGCTACATCCAACAGGAGGCATCTGATCAAGGAGACTTGGAGCGACCGGGATGATGTGAAGAATGAAAACGGTATGCACAAGTCCGATACGATGGAAGAGAAATTGTCTCTGGTAAACAGGTTCGGTGTAACAATAAGCTACTCTAAGCCTACTCAGAAGGAATACTTCAACATTGTGATACAGCTTGCAAGAAAAGAAGGGATCACGATGCCGGATGAGGAACTGCAAAAAGAGGCCAACAAATGGGAACTGTCCCACGGGGGAATATCCGGAAGGACGGCACAGCAGTTTGTGAATTATCTGATGGGAATTGAAAAGAGTGAAACCTGATAGGATAGAAGAGGGGCCATGCAATGATTTTGCTGCATGGCCCCTTTTGTAGACACAGCATTTTTTAGAGAAGATGGAATTTCATACCCGTCAAGTTGTTTTTGTTTACAATGCTTCCACGCTTCAGATTTTAAAGGCCTCTCTGGCCTGCTTGGAACACCTTCTTCCGACGGTGAGAATAATACCGGTGTGCCCTGTGGGAATACTTTTTCAGGAAGACGGCATCATCATCACATAAGATGATTCTCATAATCAGGCACCTCCATCTGATCTGCAATTTCTAAAAACGTGTCTACAATGTCGGGGTCAAACTGTGTGCCGCGGTTATTTTTCAGTTCCTGCAGTGCAATTTCCGGGTCCATTCCTTTTCGGTAGCACCGGGTGGCAGTCATAGCGCTCGTGGTGATATAGTGTCCCTTCACAGAGTCCGGGAAGCATTTTAATATCCTTTAGGATGTGAGCACCGACAATGGTATGGTTTTTCATCATTTCATATTCTTCTGGAGTCAGTTTGTCCTGTTTTTTCAAAATAGCATCTGGAACGCCTATTTTTCCTACATCATGTAGTAATGCAATAAAATATACGTTCTCACAGTCGTCTTCTGTCTGATCACCTGTACCGGAAGTTAAAAAGATTACTGATAGGAATCTTTCAGGAGCATCATGACCTGGTTCAGGACAGTCTTGCTGTCATCAATGATCAATATTTTGTGCATGGGGCATATCCTTTCATAAACAGTTATATATCAGTGTGGAGTAACGGTTCAGATCACTGTATTCAAAATTATCGTAAGCAGTTTTCAAACAGCCAAGAAGATGCTGCATTTCATGTGGATAACAATAACGGTCAAGGACGGAGATGGCCTCGGAAGCCTTCACGAAAGGAATCACCGTAGGCAAAGGCCATTTTGTCATCAGTGCCAATCAGATTTATAAGTTTAAGAAGAATCAGAGATAGAAAATGCGGGCTGTATCCTGTTATAATCAATCTGTAATTAATCATCAGCTGAGGAAGGACAGCTCCAAATTTTTTTCCTCAAAAATGAAATAAACTCCTTTTGCAGAAGAGCCGTCCGGCAGACCGGGCGGCTCTTCTGGCAATTCAAAGTACATTTTATTTCTTATACCGATACACATCATTGGCACTCACCACAACATCTCCCGGATGCAGGGTGATATTTCTCGCTTCTAAGAGCTCCGATACCGTACACACCTGAAAGCCTTTCTTTTCAAGCTTAGGGAGTACCTTTTTCACAGCTTCCGCCGTAGGAGCATGAATGTCATGCATCAGGATGATATCTCCATCCCTGGCCTGCTTTAAAATGGCATCAGCGGTCTTATCTGCATTCAGTGTTTTCCAGTCCAGAGTATCAATACTCCACAGGATCAGCGGATCTTTGACCGTATTTTTGACGGTTCTGTTAATAGACCCGTAAGGCGGCCTTAAAAGTCCTACATCAGATCCGGTGACAGAAGCAATGGCTTCATTCATCCGTGACATCTGTTTTTTTACACCCTTTTTACCGAGCTTTGTGAGCAGAGGATGGTTCCAGGAGTGTCCGGCGACTTCATTGCCTGATTCCTCAACTTTTTTTACAAGGTCAGGATAATATTTTGCATTCTGGCCAAGCATAAAAAAGGTAGCCCTTGCATTGTTTTTATCCAGGGCTTTGAGTATTTTCTCCGTATTTTTTCTGGAAGGTCCGTCATCGAATGAAAATGCAATGAGTTTTTTCTCGGGATTGACTCGTTTGGGAAGAAAGGGGAAATCACCCAGATTAAATTGTGTAATTTCGCGGAGAATCTTCCGGCTCTTTTGAATCTCTCCATTGGCAGCCGAGGATTCCTGAAGAGAACTTGTCTCTTTACTGGTCCTGAACAGGTAGATGCCCTGAAAAACAATGATTGACAGCATTAAGATCAGCACTGCAGTTTGTCCTTTGTTTAATCCTTTTTTCATTTGTGCCTCCTATCCATACATAGTATTTCCGTTTTCCAGCAATCCTTGACAAAAGAACATGGAAAGGCAGGGTGAAATTACAAGCTATAATTTATTGTATGTGAACAGATCTGAATATATAATGAGTTTTTTTCATTGTTTTTGGGCGGAAGCTTCTGTTTGGAAGATTACATGGAACAAGAAAAATTTGTGTTATAATAAATATCATATTGTGAGAATTTTTGAATAACCCTTATTTGACGGAGTATAAAGGAGATGGTCTTTATGGACATCAAGAGAATCGGAGAGGCGGGACAGCTCAGATCGATGGATGTGGTAAACGGATTTGAGGTCCGTCCGGGGTTTTACTTACAGAACGGCGCCACAGCGATCGAAGGAGGCGTGAGTTTCACCGTACATACGAAAAACGGGACTGCATGTACATTAGTTTTATATGAAAGAAAGGCAAAGGAACCTTTCGCTGAAATACCGTTTCCGGAAAATTACCGGATCGGAAATGTTTACTCGATGATCGTTTTCGGCCTGGATATCCGGAAAATCGAATACAATTACAGAGTTGACGGACCGAAGGATTTAAAAAAGGGACTCTTGTTTGACAAGGAGCGGTATCTTTTAGACCCTTACGCAAAAGCCGTCACAGGTCAGAGCAACTGGGGAGAAAAACCCGAGTACAGCAGGGACTGCTACCGGGCCAGAGTCGTCTCCAATGACTTTGACTGGGGAAGAGCCAGGAGAAAACCTGCGGATATGCGGGACCTTATCATCTATGAGCTTCACACCAGGGGATTTACAAAACACCATACGTCAGATGTAAAACATCCGGGTACCTTTGACGGGATCAGGGAAAAGATTCCCTATCTGAAGGATCTGGGTATCAATGCTGTGGAACTGATGCCTATTTTTGAATTTGACGAGACGAGGGATACCAGGTATGTCAATGGAAAGAAACTTCTGGACTACTGGGGTTACAATCCTGTGAGTTTTTTTGCGCCGAATACAAGCTACAGCTCGGAGAAAGAATTTAACAGAGAGGGTACAGAGCTTAAATACCTGATCCGGGAACTTCATGACAATGATATCGAAGTGATCCTGGATGTGGTGTTCAACCACACGGCGGAGGGAAATGAGAACGGTCCGTTCATATCTTTTAAAGGATTTGACAACAATATATATTATATGCTTACGCCGGACGGAAAATATTATAATTTCAGCGGCTGCGGCAATACACTGAACTGTAACCACCCGGTCGTTCAGAATATGATCCTGGACTGTTTAAGGTATTGGGTGACGGATTACCGGATCGACGGATTCCGGTTTGATCTGGCGTCTATTCTCGGAAGAAGTGAGGACGGTTCACCCTTAAGCAAGCCTCCGCTTTTGGAAAGGCTGGCATTTGACCCGATCCTAGGCCGTGTGAAATTAATCGCAGAGGCATGGGATGCCGCGGGTCTTTATCAGGTGGGTACGTTCCCGTCATGGAACCGGTGGTCTGAGTGGAACGGCAGATACAGGGACGATATGAGAAGATTCCTGAAAGGAGATCCGGGCCTTGTGAAAGCCGCGGCCCAGAGGATGAGCGGCTCCAGGGATATCTATGACAGGGAGAGCCGCGGCGATACAGCTTCGGTAAATTTTATTACCTGCCATGACGGATTCACTATGTGGGATCTTTATTCCTATAATGAAAAACACAATCTGGATAACGGATGGGACAATACAGACGGAGACAACAATAATAACAGCTGGAACTGCGGTGCAGAAGGGTGGACTGACCGGCAGGATGTGATAAGGCTCAGGAAAAAGCTTGTGAGAAATGCTTTTGCGGCGCTGATGACCAGCCAGGGTGTCCCGATGATGTATGCGGGGGATGAATTTTTAAATACCCAGTACGGCAATAACAATGCCTACTGTCAGGATAATGAAATCTCGTGGCTGAATTGGGATCTGCTTTTGGAAAATCATAAGATCTCTCAGTTTGTCAAAGAGATGATCCGGTTCAGAAAAAAACATCCGGTGTTAAGATCCAGAGGGAAGAATGCGCTGTGCGGACTGCCCTCGGTCAGCTTTCACGGAGAAGAGCCGTGGAAGTTTAAGGAGGATTACGAAAACCACCTTCTGGGCGTCCTGTTTGCCGGGAGAGAAAAAGATAGTGACACAGATGACATTGTTTATGTTATGATGAATATGCATTGGGAGCCGCATACCGTGAGGCTTCCGGAACTTCCACTGGATTATTTCTGGGAGATTTTTTCAGACACGGCCGACGAGCCGAAAAACGGCCGGCTGCCCGGAGGGGAGATCCGGCTGGAAGAGCGGAGTATTATCATATTAGAAGGGAACCAAATGGGACGGAAGGGAAATGTCATCTGTCTCTAAAGATAAAGTTTAAGTAAAGGAAGAGAATGTAAGATGTGGATTGCAGATCAGTGGAACGATTATGAAGTTTTAGATACTTCTTGTGGTGAAAAATTAGAAAGATGGGGAGACTATTATTTAGTACGGCCGGACCCTCAGGTTTTATGGCAGACACCAAAGAAGTTAAAGCAGTGGAAGAAGCCCAACGGACATTATCACAGGAGCAGCAAAGGCGGCGGACAGTGGGAGTTCTTTGATCTCCCGAAGACCTGGGATATCAGGTACAGGGAGCTTATATTTCATTTGCAGCCATTCAGTTTTAAACACACAGGAGTTTTTCCGGAGCAGGCGGTGAACTGGGATTGGTTTTCAGATAAGATCAGAAAGGCCGGGCGCCCTGTGAAGGTGCTGAACCTGTTTGCCTACACAGGAGGCGCGACATTAGCGGCAGCCGCAGCCGGGGCAGCCGTCACCCATGTGGACGCTTCCAAAGGCATGGTAAACTGGGCAAAGGAGAATGCCCAGGCTTGCGGCCTGAAAGACAAACCAATCCGATGGCTGGTGGACGACTGTGTGAAATTTGTAGAGAGGGAGATCCGCCGGGGGAACCACTACGATGGGATCATCATGGACCCTCCGTCATACGGCCGGGGACCGAAAGGAGAGATCTGGAAGATCGAGGAGAAGATTTTTCCGCTTGTTCAGCTTTGTACAAAGATTTTGTCGAAAAACCCCTTATTTTTTCTGATCAATTCTTATACGACCGGACTTCAGCCGGCTGTGCTTTCCTATATGCTGGGAACGGAAGTCAAATCAAAGTTCGGCGGGAAAGTGACGGCAGATGAGATCGGGCTGCCGGTTTCTTCAAATGGCCTTGTTCTGCCATGTGGAGCCTCAGGCAGATGGGAATCGGTATAGATATTTCAGAAATCTTAATTTTTGCTGAATTTTGTTGGAATACGTAAAAAACAATTGAAATTTTTCTAACTTTGTTTATAATTAAAAAGAGCGTGTATACGAATAATTGACATTTAACATAATGATAATAATAGAAAATTCGAAAGGGGAATTTTGAAACATGGCAGGTTCAGATATCGGAATTGATTTAGGTACGGCCAGTGTCCTGGTTTACGCAAAGGGCAAAGGAGTCGTTTTAAAAGAGCCATCCGTAGTGGCATTTGACAGAGATACAAACAAGATCAAGGCAATCGGGGAAGAAGCCCGTCTGATGCTGGGAAGAACACCGGGGAATATCGTGGCAGTGCGTCCGCTGCGCCAGGGTGTGATTTCTGACTATACAGTGACAGAAAAGATGTTAAGCTACTTCATCAACCGCACCGTCGGAAAGTCTATCTTCGGACGGAAGCCGCGCATCAGCGTGTGTGTGCCAAGCGGTGCCACAGAAGTAGAGAAAAAGGCAGTTGAGGATGCGACCTATCAGGCAGGTGCAAGGGAAGTATCCATTATTGAAGAACCTGTTGCGGCAGCCATCGGCGCTGGAATTGATATCGCAAAGCCATGCGGAAATATGATTGTTGACATCGGAGGAGGAACAGCCGATATCGCCGTTATTTCCCTTGGAGGCGTTGTTGTCAGCACTTCCATCAAAGTTGCCGGAGATGATTTTGATGAGGCAATCGTGCGCTACATGCGCAAAAAACATAACTTACTGATCGGTGAGCGTACTGCTGAGGACATTAAGATCAACATCGGTACAGTCTACAAACGTCCGGAAAATGCAACGATGGATGTCCGCGGAAGAAACCTTGTGACAGGACTTCCAAAGACCGTTACCGTTACATCCGAAGAGACAGAAGAGGCTTTAAGAGAGCCTGCTTACCAGATCGTAGACGCTGTTCACAATGTACTGGAGAGAACTCCGCCTGAGCTTGCGGCCGATATCTCAGACCGCGGGATCGTTCTGACCGGAGGAGGATCTCTGATTCAGGGTCTGGAAGAACTGATCGAATCTAAGACAGGAATTAACACGATGACAGCAGAAGATCCTCTGACAGCAGTTGCCATCGGAACGGGAAAATACATTGAATTTTTATCCGGAGAAGACAAAAAGGGCGAGAAATAATCACTTAGTTTTTCAGCACTTTTTTATGCCGGAAGAGGACAACCAGGGTATTTTATCCTGGTTGTTTTGTTACGCCGGGCGTTTGGATAAAGGAGGGGAGAAGCATGGGACGGATTTCCGGATATGTTGACCATGTCCGTTTTCGGAATGAAGACAATGGATATACGGTTCTGAGTCTTGATATGGACGGCGATGAGGAGACTGTGGTCGGTGTGTTCCAATTTCTGCACGAAGGCGAGTATATGGAACTGGAAGGTGAATATGTGGAGCATCCGGTACATGGACCCCAGTTTCAGATGACTTCTTATGAGGTTACTATGCCGGATGACATTCAGAGCATGGAACGGTACTTGGGTTCCGGGGCCATCAAAGGGGTTGGCCCTGCGATTGCCAAGAGGATTGTCAAAAAGTTTAAGATGGATACCTTCCGCATCATTGAGGAGGAACCGGAGAGGCTTGCAGAGGTAAAAGGAGTCACTGAAAAGAGAGCACGCAGCATTGCAGTGGAGTTTTCCGAGAAGCAGGAAATGCGTCAGGCCATGATGTTTCTGTCCGACTATGGAATTACCACCAATCTGGCGGTGAAGATTTTTAAGGAATACGGTGATAAGCTGTACGGCGTAATTCAGAATAATCCTTATCAGATGGCGGATGATATAGAAGGCGTAGGATTTAAGATTGCTGATGAGATCGCCAGACAGGTAGGCATCGGCAGCAGTTCGGATTACCGGATCATATCGGGCATTTTTTATACCCTGATGCAGGGCCTTGCGTCGGGGCACATCTATCTGCCCAAAGAAATCCTTTTAAGAAATACTTCAAGGATGCTTGAGGTGGAAGAGGAGATGATTGAACCTCATCTTTTGGACATGATGATAGAGAAAAAGATCATAATAAAGGAAGAAGAGGACCAGACAAGAATTTACGGGGCGGCCCAGTATTATCTGGAACTTAACACGGCCAGGATGCTGTGTGATCTCAATATGACTTACGATGTGTCTGTTTCCGAGGTGAGGACCATGATCGCAAAGATTGAAGACGGTCTTCAGATCACCTTTGCGGAGAAACAGAAAGAAGCCATAGAAGCTGTTGCCGAAAATGGAGTCGTGATTCTGACCGGAGGACCGGGAACGGGAAAGACAACTACGATCAACGGAATGATCCGCTACTTTGAGTCTGAAACTCTGGATATCAGACTCGTGGCCCCCACAGGGAGGGCGGCAAAGCGGATGACAGAGGCTACCGGATATGAGGCAACCACCATCCACAGGCTGTTGGAACTGAACGGGGATTCCAGCAGCGGGGACAGCATGAAGTTTGAACGAAATGCCGCTAATCCTGTTGAAACCGATGTGATCATCGTGGATGAGATGTCCATGGTGGATATTTTTCTGATGAATTCCCTTTTAAGCGCTGCGGTTCCGGGTACAAGGTTTGTGTTCGTCGGAGATGCCAACCAGCTTCCTTCCGTCGGCCCGGGAAATGTGCTGAAGGATATGATCGCTTCGGGATCTTTTAAGGTGGTGGAATTAAATCAGATCTTCCGGCAGGATGAAGCCAGTCACATTGTAAGCAATGCCCACAGGATCAATGAGGGGAAGTCTATTGAGCTCGATAACAAGAGCAGGGACTTTTTCTTCCTTGAGAGAGAGAGGCTCGGAGATATTTTAGGTGTTCTGGTATACCTGGTGAGAGATAAGCTGCCCGCTTATGTAAATGCCAAGCCGTATGATATCCAGGTGCTGACCCCTATGCGCAAGGGGGAACTGGGCGTCGATAAGCTCAACGAAGTTCTTCAGGAATATCTGAATCCTCCGGCGAAGGAAAAGCAGGAGAAACAGGCGGTCTCCTGTCTGTTCCGGGAGGGTGACAAGGTCATGCAGATCAAGAACAATTACCAGATGGAGTGGGAAGTAAAGAATGAGAAGGGATTTACCGTGGAAGAGGGCAAAGGTGTCTTCAACGGCGATATCGGACGGATCACAAGGATCAATGACTACACGGAGAAAGTCACCGTAGTCTTTGACGACATCAGAGTGGCGGAATACTCTTATTCCATGCTGGATGAGCTGGAACTGGCCTATGCGGTGACGATCCACAAGTCACAGGGAAGTGAGTATCCGGCAGTGGTCATGCCGCTGCTTACGGGACCGAGAGTTTTGTTTAACAGAAATCTTCTCTACACTGGAGTAACCCGTGCAAAACAGTGTATTACGATGGTGGGCCGGAAGTCAACAGTACAGCAGATGATCGAGAACGTAAATGAACAGAAGAGATATTCGACGCTTTGTCAGAGGATCAATGAACAGGAAGAACTGATGCCTTAGGTGCCTCGGTTCTTTTTGATCTTTAATACTGATATCATCCTTTTTCAGACGGCAAAGTCTGCATAAGTGCAAAGAAATATTGAGGTTCACCGGTACTGAAGTATTTGTACCACGATTCCAATGTGTCTGATTGAAAAACATCTAAATACTCAATAATGTGTTTTGTCCACAACAAAGCCCCGGTGCAGCTTGCAGTAATAAGGTTGTTTTCTGCTACTGATGGCTTGTCTATATAAAAACTTTGTCCGTTATAATCAGGAGAAACCATTTCAAGAAATCCCGGCCCGTTACTGGTATGCGGACGCTGATCTAATAGCCCAAAGTTGGCAAGCGCTGCAGTAGCCCCGCAAATTGCACATACCGCAGCACCTAAAGTAAGAAATTCACTTGCTTTCTCGATGACAGCGACATGCTTTGGGTCGTTCCATGTATCTGCTCCCGGCAAGAGCAACATACTTGTTTTACTCACAACAATATCATTAATTAAGCAATCCGGCACGATGGTCAGCCCGCCCATTGTATGGATTGGTTCCCTAGAATAGCTGACCATTTTAAGCGATACATGTTGCGCGCCCTTTTTGAAAAATCTTCCGGAATTAAGCTCCGAAATAACATGTCCCAGTTCCCAGTCGGCTAAAGTATCAAGAACATAAACATAAATTGTAAACATAAATTTCCTCCATTTTCATTGTTTCATTGATTTGTTTGCTTCATCATTGTACTATGTAATTGTTGACAGCATTATGGCCATAATCTAAATCGAAAGGCGATTATTAAATGAAAGTAGACAGACTGGTCAGTATTATTATGATACTCCTTGATAAAAAACGTATAGGCGCACAGGCGTTAGCAGATATGTTTGAAGTTTCACCCCGCACAATCTACCGCGACATAGACGCTATTAACATGGCGGGGATTCCTGTTCGCGGGGCATCAGGAGTAGGCGGCGGCTTTGAAATCATGCCGGAATACAAGATTGATAAAAAGGTCTTTTCTACTGCTGACCTTTCCGCTCTTCTGATGGGGCTTTCCAGTCTTTCCAATATAGTCCGGGGTGATGAACTGGTGCATGCTCTTGCGAAAGTAAAAAGTTTTATCCCTGCCGACAGAGCGAAAGATATTGAATTAAAATTAAATCAAATATGTATAGATTTAAGTCCATGGCTGGGTAACAGCAACATACAAACATATTTAGAAATTATCAAATCAGCTTTGCAGGAAAATAAACTACTTTCGTTTGAATATATAGCCCACCGCGGAAAAAGCACCACGCGAACAGTTGAGCCGTATCAGCTTGTAATGAAAAGCAGTCATTGGTATTTACAAGGATATTGCCATAAAAGAAAAGATTTTCGTTTATTCAGACTATCTCGTATGTCAAACCTACAAATGCAAGAGGAAACTTTCGCACTTCGAGATTATCAAAAACCAATTTTAGACTTTACAGATACGTTGGAGACTTTGCAAACAGAAATCAAAATCCGAATTCATAAATCTGTGATGGATAGAGTGCTTGATTTTTGCTCTTATGAAGACTTTTCACCAGCCGGTGAAGAGCATTACATTGTCAGTTTTCCCTTCATAGAGAACGAATACTACTACGATATTCTTTTAAGTTTCGGGGATAAATGCGAGTGTTTAGAGCCATCACATATCCGCGAAGAAATGAAACGCAGAATTCATGACATAGCTGCCTTGTATCAAAACTAAGATAAAAATTAAATAAATTTAATTAAGAGATTTATGAAAAAATCCTGTCAACAGGCGTTTCAGATGTTGGCAGGATTTTTTCATAGGAAAGTTCTACGACCTTCCCTATGAAATAAAAACGCTCCGCGGGTTGTGCACAGATGCGTAAGGAAATTATTTGCCTGCGGCAAATTGCATCTGGCACGCAAAGTTGTCAGGCCCCTCAAAGATTGAGGGGTTGGGGAGTTGAAGTGGGCTTGCCCACTTTGTTCATGTGTCGATATGATGTATAATGAAATGGATATATTAGGAAGACAGCAAAAGATATAGGGGAGGTAGCGGACAATGGGGATTCTCGATGTTTTATTGTCATCTGCTGTGATTGTAGCATTGATAGAATACATTTCTAAAAATAAGTCTAATAATATTCAATACATTACCAGTGCCAGAAGTGAGTGGAGAAAAGACATGAAACAGACAGCCTGTAATCTGTATCAGGCAGACAGAGAACATATTGGAGATGTGTTTGCAGAGCTAAAGGTCAATTTAAATGGATATGGATTCCTCGTCAGTGAAAGTTATTACAAATAACAGTATCGGGCGCAGCATGATTGAAGCGGTACAGATGATCTACGGTGACTGCCCGAATATTGCCTGCATAGGACTGAAACTTTCTTGTATCTCCGATTATGATCGAATGTGCGGAAAACTGGTGGAGACGGTCAACTGTGCAGACTGGGCTTTTTTCGCAAAGAACGGGGGAGATGGTAAGAAGGGGTGTTTCCATAATATGTTTATCAATACGGTTATGACGGACGAGGATCTGCAGTATACTTTTGACGTGGCGGATGAGGCATTTAAAATTGTTACAAAAAAATATCCTGAGATATTAATTTAGAAAACATCTGTAACTGAACATACGGATCAATGATGAAAAAAACCGGGATTTGCTCACCGGTTTTTTTGTTTTTAAGAATGGAAGCATTTTCTGAATAGAGAAATTCCTAGACTTGGCAAGTGAAAAAGTCAGGAGAATTAAACAAAAAAAGATCGAAAAAAGGTTAAAAAATTAACATAGTTACCAGAGGCTGTATACAATCACTTGAATTATTTGTATAAAATACTGTACAATTATATCTGTGATTTTTTTAACGATTTTTTAGAACAAATGTAAAAGCTTATGTTTCAAAAAAGTCTACTTCGACATTTGTTCAACGAAATTGCATTGATAAAGATTTAAGATTTTGATAGAGTTATTGCATGATAATTAATACAATCTATGGCATCATGGGATGGACATTAATACAAACAGGAGAAAACATATGAAAAAGATAGTGGATGATTGGAGATTGATTTACAAATGCTGCAGCTTATATTATGAAGATGATATGAAGCAGCAGGATATCAGCGATTACCTTGGGATTTCCAGAGCAACGGTTTCAAGAATGCTTCAGAAAGGCAAGGAAAGCGGGATCGTAAGAGTCGAAGTCATCAATCCGGTACAGTTTTCGTATGGCAAGCTGGAAAAGGCATTGGAACGGAAATATGGTTTAAAGGAAGTTGTGGTAGTGGAAAGCAGCCCGCTGGACACAAAGACAGATTCGATTTCCAGGCTGTATGAGAAGGCGGCACTGTTTCTTTCACAGTATTTTAAGGACGGGGATTACATAGGTGTTTCTATGGGATTCACCCTGCACAACGTAGCCCGCACCAACCGTGCATTTTCTAAGGAGAATCACTATATGTTTGTCCCGATCCTCGGTGGAGTAAGCCAGGGAACCGTTTCCAAAGTAGACGTGCAGGCCAACCAGATCGCAAAGGAATTTGCAAAGAAATTCGGCGGGACTTACACCCAGTTCCTTACACCTGCGGTTTTTTCTGAACGGAAGGTCATGGAGTACTTTTTGAAAGAGAAATCTGTGAACTATATCTTTGAAGACTTCAAGAAGCTGGACACTATTGTCATGGGAGTGGGTATCCCGGAAAGCGGAGGCTCCACGCTCATTCAGGCGGGTTATCTGACCAAGGAGGAGATGGATCAGTATGTTAAGCAGGGAGTTGCAGGGGACATTGCCCTTCAGTTCTTTGACAAAGAAGGGAATGCGGAACCGTTTCAGCAGTTTAATGAGAGAGTTGCAGGAATGACATTTCCTATGATCAAAAAGATCAGAAACCGTATTGCCATCGCAGGCGGAGCCAACCGGGCCGAAGCCGTAAAGGGAGCCATACGCGGAGGATATGTCAATATGCTGATCACAAATAACGAATGTGCTGAGAAGCTGTTATGAGAAAGGGGTACATTTAAAGATGCAGGGAATTTCGGTGTTTTTATTAGTTATCTTTGTATTGTTTGTTGTTCAGGCTGTCGGAGGATATTTTCAGGTGAAGGATTACCGCAGGGCGGTGAGGAGAGTTCATCAGCTTGGAAACGTCGGGATCGGCCAGAAGAAGGGAAGATTTCTCTCGGGGAATATTGTAATGATCGCGTGCGACAGCAGTGGGATCATCACAGGCGGAGAAATCATGGAGGGACTAAGTTTTCTCACGAAGTTTAAGCCCATTTCCAAAATTCTCGATAAGGAGATGGTAGGGACGAGTATTTATGAGCACCTGGATGTATTCCGGGGAATGGATAAGAAAAGAAGAAAATATTACAAAGGATATATCCGGGCACTGGAGGCTCTGGATATGCGGCTTCAGGGAACGACCCTTTAGTATTACTTTGGAATATATATATAGACTGACAAGATTGCAAAAAGAAGACTGACTGAACTTGTTTTGAGGGCCCAAAAGCATGTTTTAGATTGGTTTTTCTTTTTTGGAAATTTTGTCTGACAATATTTTATATATATAGGAAAAATTGATATATTTCAATTAAGAAGGAGGAGAAAATATGGAAATCATATCTAACGCTGCCAACGGATTTATTAAGCTATTCCAGGAGGGCGGTACCACATTTATGGGATGGGTTACCGGAATCATCCCGCTGGTTGTCTGCCTGATGACAGCCGTTAACTCAGTGATCAAGCTGATCGGAGAGGAGAGGGTGGAACGCTTCGCACAGAAGCTGACCAGAT
>NZ_NQOG01000016.1 GCF_002270485.1 Anaerostipes hominis (ex Lee et al. 2021)
TGCAGACACAGTCAATACCCACCCGTTCCAGTTCAGCCTTTACCTGTTTTACTGGAAATGTAAATGGATTGGAAATCGCAAAGTCAATGACTTCAAATCCCAGTTCTTTTGCCTTTGGGATGATCCATAAATCTTTTTCAAAAAAGGATTCAGTCCAAATAAAACTGTCAACTCCAAATTTATTTCTCATAAAAGCTCCTTTCAGTTAGATGCTGGCTGGTACTTCAGGATTGTTATTTGCATAGTTTTGAAGAATTACCAGGGATTCATAAGAACTGGTGTTTTTAACTATAACGCCGTTTTTTGCGGCTTTTTCAGAAACAAAAAATTCATCACCGGAAATATCGTCAAAATGGAGCAGCCCCGGAGCCTCGCATTCAAAACAGCCGAAAGTTCCGTGGCCCTGTGTGATCACAGCACCATATGCAGCCTGATCAGTGAGAGTATAAGTTTGTCCAGGAAGTATAGTGACTTCTTTCGCAGCGACAAAATCATTTGCATAGGCAACCCACTTTTCAATAGCTCTATTTGATTCTGTCTTGATTTTCGGCATACGGAAGTAGGTTTCTTTATAATCAGGGCGTGTGCTTTCCTCCCAGTCAATCTGAGCAAAAATAGCATCCAGGTCATTTTTTTCTTCTTCCGGAGCGCAGTCGGTCAGAAGATTATGTGGGTTTACTTCACCCATGGTTACATTTTCCATGATAGTATTTACATCACTGTTCCACTGGGGTTCAAAGGTTACCACAGAGGCCGGGGCATGGATAACACCGGCCGGAGTATACCATCCTGTCCCTAATTTAATACGGTAGGCTCTGGAAAGTTCTGTGATTCTTGTATCTTTCACGTCGTAATTTTTAAGACAGTCCATAACCTCTTCTTTGGTTGTGGACGGATCAAAACCAAAATAAGTCAGAGGGAATCTTCCCAGATAAGAAGAGTTATATTGCGGTGGGAAGTAGTAGGCTTCTGGCTTTCCGTGCATTCCGATTTTATTTGCGCGCTCTTCTGTCAAATGCAAATGGTGGAATAGAGGCTTGTCATAGTCATACAATTTTGCAAAAACAGGCCAGGTTCCGTACTTTTCCATCAATGTTTCCCCGATCAGGGAAGAACCCAACTCATCTACAAACTCTGAGAGAAGTATTTTTTCTTTTGTTTTTTTATCTGCAAGCACGTAGCTCATGCCTTCTGTCTCCCCGGTCTCAGGACCATTGAGAGCCTTTGTTATGGAACCGAGCCAGCGTTCGCAGATTCCTCCGCGGCTCATGCCGAGTGCATAATAGTCATCGGGATGAAGACGAAGCCTGTGTCCCGGTTCGTTGAATCCTCTTGGCACCCAGGTTGGTGTAAGCTGTAAAATACCTTTTCCTGCTTCAAATACTTTCTTAATTGTTGACATTCTCATTACCTCCTTAAAAGATGAATAGTTTCTTTATGTCATAGGAAATCCCTGTGGAACCTCCTACAGCTTATCGTGCGCAGCACACAAATGTGTAAGGAAATTATTTAACCTCGTTAAATTACATTTGGCGCTCAAAGTGAGCAAGCCCGCTTTGTTCTTTATAAATAGGATTCCCATTGAGCCTTATTGGTGAATAAATTGACCGTAACGGAAAATTCCTTCGATTCTCCAGGGGCTAATGAAAGGATATTCCCTGAGTTCTTTACCTGGTGACGGCCGTCTAAGGACGCAGTACAAGGTTCCAGTCCCAAAACATAATCACGTTCTCCCATCATTTTCCATTGGATACTTTGAGGGAACTGGCAGGTAGGAAATTGAATCTGTATGCCTTTTTCAATTTTGGTGTTATAGACCATCATGTTTGCAGTATCCGTATTGTAAGTATGGTAAAAACATTGTTCAGAAAAATTCGGTGTGGGAGGAAGTATTTGATTCCAGGAGCTTAACCCTTTTTTTGACGTCTCATCTCTCGGTGAGACATGGGCTGAATTTATGTAGATTTCTGCATGTTCATCTAACAGCGGATAACCAAGATTTATGTGGTAAAGATACATCAGAGGTTCTGTTTTTGAACCTTCATTCAGGATATTATCCTTCAATATAATCTGATTGGATATTTTTGAAATAGTAAAAACGCGTTTTAATGTGAATTTTGCTCCAAAGATCTCATGATCTTTTATCAGTGCGTGAACCTCTATTTGCTTATCATTTTCAGTGTGATAGATGTAATCGGAAGGTGTATTTCCAATATTTCCATGGAGACCATGCATTTTCCCCTCATCTTCATTGGGAGAGCCAATGTTGTTAAAGCCGCATGTTGTGAGAAAACCGCAGTTAAATGATTTTAGAAAGCCGAAACCATCCTGCCCCAAAGTATAGTAAGATGGGGCTACTTCTCCTGCCACGGAAGTATAGCTTAAATTTTTCCCATCCAGGCAAAGCCGGGAAATGTCGGCGCAGCGGTCAGCGTTAATTACCAGTTCCATGCCTAATCCATTCCGTATGTGAAGCATATGCATATGATCACCTTTTCCGTGCATCAGCCGGTATTCTTCTACACCCATGATCTGTGAAGGGTGTCCAATATAGTTTTTCTGCTGCATAAAAACCTCCTTAATATATTTAAAGTAATATTAACCAGATAAAAGCTACAAAAGAAAGAATATTTCTTGTATAAGAAATAATATTTTATATAAGCTCTGGATTTAAATGAATATTAGCATATTTTTTGTAATTTGTATATAAAAAAATAAAAATATAAAATAATATTTCATAAAAAGATTGACAAATATCATAAGCAAAGTTAATATTATAATATCAAAATCAACAAAGGTAAGATGCATCTATAAAATTCCTTTGTGAAGAGTTGCTAGAACATCCATCAAATTCAAAAGGAGATTTCATTATGTTATTGAACATGAAAGATTTATTGGCAGTCGCAAATGAGAAGAATTTCGCTGTACCGGCATTTAATATTGGTACCGGACAGATTTTGAACGCAGTTGTTGAATGCTGTGAGGAAAAACAGGCGCCGGTTATTCTGGCGATTCATCCGAATGAATTGGAATTTCAGGGCGACAGCTTTATTGAAATGTGTAAGGACAAGGCTAACAAAACCCGTGTTCCTATGTGTATCCATTTAGATCATGGTGAGACGATGGAGCAAGTACAGAGAGCTATCCGCTGCGGATTTACTTCTGTTATGATTGATGCATCAAGCAAATCATTTGAAGATAATATTTCCATTACAAAAGAGGTGATTAAAGTCGCCCACCCGTTAGGCGTATCTGTAGAAGCTGAGCTTGGAACCATTGGGGATATCAAAGAGGATTCAGGAAACCGTGAGATCGGAGCAAAAGAGATCGTATTTACACAGCCGGAAGACGCAAAGAAATTTGTTGAGGAAACAGAATGCGATACGCTGGCCATTGCGATTGGTACGGCTCATGGTATTTATCCGAAAAATTTTGTACCGCACTTGGAGCAGGAATTGCTGACGGAGATCAAAAATATAGTTTCTATTCCATTGGTACTTCACGGAGGTTCAGCAAACCCGGATTTAGAAATTGCAGAAGCAGTAAAACGGGGTGTTAATAAGATTAATATATCTTCTGATATTAAAGATGCTTTTTATCAGCAGACAAGAAAAACTTTGGCGGATGATGTTGTCATCAGAGAACCCTTCGATCTGTATGTTGACAGTATTGCTGCCATGAAGAAGGTTGTAAATCAAAAAATTGACTTGTTTGATGATGCGGATAAAATGAAATATTACAAATTATAATATTTTTTGAAAGGAAGAAGCCATGGATATTAAGAGTGTTTTAGACGACAGAGTGATCCGTTCCGATCTTTTCGCAGTCAATAAGGAAGATGCGCTTAAAAAAATGACAGAAATGTTGCAAAAGGCAGGATATGTTGATGATGCAGCCGGATTTATTGCAGATGTTATGCAAAGAGAAAGTCTGGGTTGTACAGGAATTGGGAATTACGTGGCCATCCCCCATGGAAAAAGTCCATCCGTATCAAAAGTTGGGATCGCCATCGCAAAGCTTCAAAATGAGATTGAGTGGGAAACCAATGATGGAAAGGGAGTCAGGGTCATCTTTTTGTTCGCAGTTGGAACTGATAATGAGAATGCTATGCAGCATTTAAAACTGCTTGCACAAGTAGCAGGAAAACTGGGAAATGACGAAGTTGTTGAAAAGCTCTTAAATGCAGGTTCTGTTGAAGAGATCAAAACGATATTTGAATAAGAAAGGAGCACCTATGAACATTGTTGGAGTAGCGGCATGTACGGCTGGAATTGCCCATACATATATTGCCAAAGAAAAGCTTGAGAATGCTGCCCGAAAGAGAGGACACAAGATTCATATGGAAACACAAGGGGTGATCGGAGTTGAGGATGCGTTAAGTTCCGGTGAGATTGAGACGGCTGATGTCGTCATTCTGGCGACGGATGTAAGCATTTCCGGAAAAGAGCGGTTTGAGGGAAAAAAGGTGGTAGAAGTGCCTACAGAGACAGTGGTCATGTCTCCTAATAAATTAATAGAGAAAATAGAGGAGCTTGTATAAAATATCATAGAAGGAGATATATAATATGAAAGAACTGCAAATAAAAAAACATATGCTCACGGCAATTTCATATCTGATCCCATTTGTATGTACCGCAGGTATGCTGATGGTGATCGGTAACATTGCAGGAGGAAGCTCTGTAGAAGACTTTACAAAACAGCTTGCTTTCCCTGACTTTTTGACAACCATCGGTGGAACTGCACTGGGATTTCTCCCGATCGTTATTTCCACAGGGATATCTTATAGTATAGCAGATAAAGCCGGTATTGCTCCTGGTATCATCCTTGGACTGCTCTGTAAAGATGCGGGATTTGGTTTTTTAGGGGGGCTAATCAGCGGTTATCTGGTCGGATATCTGACTGTTTATCTGTTAAAAGTTATGAAAGTACCAAAATGGGTTGCAGGATTGTTGCCTCAGTTAATTCTTCCCCTGATCGGATCCCTGGCGGTAGGGCTGGTCATGAAATATGTGATCGGAATTCCGATCAATGCGCTGACCAATGCGATTACAGATCTTTTGGTGAATATGCAGAACAATGCGGGTATGATCATCCCATTTGGAATATTGGTTGGAATATTGTCGGCGGTTGATTACGGCGGCCCGATCAACAAAGTTGTTTTTGTTTTTGCATGTGGTGTTATGGCAGAGGGAATCGGTGGGCCCATTGCGATTTTGATGCAGGCATCAATGATAGCGCCTTTTGGCCTGACGATTGGATATTTCTTATCTAAGATCATGAAGAAAGATATTTTTTCTAAGGAAGAAGTAGACAACTTGAAATCAGCATTTGTCATGGGATGCTGTATGATAACAGAGGGATCTTATCCCATCATTTTAAATGACTTGATTCGGATTACAATTTGTACCGGTGTAGGTGCCGGCGTGGGTGGTGCTGTATGTGCGGCTTTGAACGTTACATCCAAGGTTCCCACGGGAGGGCTCTTTGCACTTCCGGGATTTAACCATCCGCAATACTGGCTTTTGGCATTATTGATCGGTTCCTGTGTATTTGCGGTGCTGCTTCAGTTCCTTAAAAGAAAACCTGTCAAAGGAAATGTTGAAATTGAAGAAAAAGAAATTGATTTGTCATCATTAAAGATTAGTTAACCAAATAAAGTTTAACGTTAATTTTACAAGGATTTAACATTATTCTCCACGAAAATCATGTAAAATAAAATTGCTGTTAAGTTATGGTGAAATGATTGTGAGACAAAGGAGAATAAAAATATGAATACAACGATTGTATTAGGACTGCTGGGAGGACTTGCCCTGTTCCTGTACGGTATGCAGATGATGGGCTCCGGCCTGGAGGCAGCTGCGGGCAACCGGATGAAACGGATCTTAGAGAAACTGACGTCTAACCGCTTTCTAGGAGTCGCCGTAGGGGCAGGAATCACAGCCGTCATTCAGTCGTCTTCCGCTACGACTGTCATGGTCGTAGGATTTGTAAATTCAGGGCTTATGACGTTGAATCAGGCAGTCTGGATCATTATGGGGGCCAATATTGGGACAACCATTACCGGGCAGCTGATTGCTCTGGATGTAGGGGCCATGGCACCGATCTTTGCTTTTGCAGGAGTTGCGATGGTCTTGTTTTTGAAAAAGCCAAAGATCCAATACATAGGACAGATCATCGCGGGCCTGGGTGTGCTGTTCATCGGAATGGACATGATGAGCACAGCCATGATGCCGCTTAGGGATGCACCTGCATTTATTAACCTGATGACAAAATTCTCGAATCCGTTGATCGGTATCCTGGCAGGGGCAGGGTTTACAGCTCTGATCCAGTCTTCCTCCGCATCTGTGGGTATCCTGCAGGCCTTGGCAGCCAGCGGACTGATCGGATTTAATAGTGCGGTGTTTGTACTGTTCGGACAGAATATTGGTACCTGCATCACGGCGATCCTTGCAGCTATCGGTACAGGGCGAAGCGCCAAAAGGACTACGGTGATTCATCTGCTGTTTAATATTATTGGTACTATTATTTTTACAACCATATGCCTGACACTTCCATTGAGTGATCTGGTTGCATCCTGGACACCGGGAAATGCGCCGAGACAGATCGCGAATATGCATACACTGTTTAATCTTGCCACAAGTTTTCTGCTCATCCCATTTGGAAACCAGCTGGCATCTCTTGCGGTGAAGATCCTGCCGGAGAAGGAAGAAGAAAAACAGAAACAGAAGCATTTGAAATATTTAAGGACTTGGGATGCGGGTCTGGATCCCAGGATCGGAGGCGCTGCCATTCATATGGAAGAAGTGGGCAAAGAGATCCAGAGAATGCTTGAGATGGCAAAAGAAAATGTGGACGAAAGCTTCCAGTCCTTCTTAATTGGAAACAGCCACAAGTTAAAGGAAGTGGAGGAGAGAGAGGCATATATTGACTACCTCAACAAAGAAATTTCCGGGATCATTTCCAAGATGATGGTGACTGAGACCAATGAGAAGACTTCTGAGATCATCAGTCTATACTTTAAGATGACAGGAAATATCGAACGGATCGGTGACCATGCCGTCAATATATGTGATTACACAAAGATCATTGAGGAGAAGGAGATCAAGTTTTCCCGCCAAGCCAGGGCGGAGTTAAAAGAGATGAAACAGATCTGCCACAATATGTTCCGGTATTTCCAGAGAGAGATCCAGGATACAAAGAAATGGCTTGAGGATCTTCACGAGATGGAGCGTTTTGTGGATGCAAAGACACAAGAGTTTTACGACAGCCATCTGAGAAGGATGAAGAGGGGAGAATGTAACGACGAGGCTTGCATCATCTACTCTGAGATGCTGGTAGACTTTGAACGGATTGGGGACCACCTGTGGAATATGGCCAAAGCCATGAGGGAAATTGCAGAAGAAGTTTAGTGTAAAGGGGAAGAGCTTTTCTTCCCCTTTTTTCTCTGAGGATATGTTATAATACTACTGTTAGAGTATTAGTGGATAAAAAGGAGAAGGTAGCATGGAATACATTTTATCGCCGTCGATTTTATCGGCAGACTTCAAGACACTTGGTGACGATATCAGAAAAGCAGATGCCGCTGGGGCCCAGTGGATCCATATCGATGTGATGGATGGAGACTTTGTGCCGAATATCTCATTTGGTATGCCGGTCATCAAAAGCATCCGCAGCGTAACGGACAAGGTATTCGATGTCCATCTGATGGTAGAAGAGCCGGGCAGATTTATTGATGAATTTGCGGCATGCGGGGCAGACTATATAACAGTACATGCAGAGGCATGCACTCATCTTGGCCGTGTGATCCAGCAGATCAAACAAAAGGGCCGTAAAGCGGGAGTTTCGCTGAATCCTGCAACTCCGCTGAGTGTTCTTGACTATGTGCTGGATGATCTTGATATGGTACTCATTATGTCGGTGAATCCAGGTTTTGGAGGACAGTCTTATATAGAAGCAATGGATCAGAAGATCAGGGATCTGAGAAAAATGATTACAGACAGAGGACTCGATGTGGACATTCAGGTGGACGGAGGAGTGACAGCTGATAATATCGCTCACATCAAAGACTGCGGCGCCAATGTATTCGTAGCCGGATCTGCCGTATTCAACGGAGATATTGAACAAAATATACAGAATTTATTTAAGGCAATGGAGGTATAGAGATGAGTGAGTGTACTCACGACTGCAGCAGCTGTGTGGAAAGCTGTTCTGACAGAACGCAGTCACAGACAGATTTTATGGAACCATTATATAAAGACAGCAGTGTAAAAAAGGTCATCGGAGTTGTGAGCGGCAAAGGCGGCGTGGGGAAATCTTTGACCACAGCCTTGCTTGCGGTGGCGGCAAACAGAAAAGGTCTCCACACAGGTATTCTGGACGGAGACGTGACAGGACCATCCATTCCTCAGGCCTTTGGTCTGCATGAGAGACTTTTGGGCAATCAGGAAGGGATTATTCTCCCTGCGCTCACAAACTTCGGCATCGAGGTGGTGTCAGTGAACCTGATGCTGGAAGAGGAGACTCAGCCGGTGATCTGGAGAGGCCCGGTGGTGGCCGATGTGGTCAAACAGTTTTGGGGTAAGACATTATGGCGTGACATCGACGTAATGTTCGTGGATATGCCGCCGGGAACAGGGGAAGTGCCTCTGACGGTATTCCAGTCCGTGCCTCTGGATGGGATCGTTGTGGTAGCTACTCCTCAGGATTTGGTTGGAATGATTGTTGAAAAAGCAGTCAATATGGCTAAGATGATGAACATTCCAATCCTCGGAATCGTGGAAAATATGAGTTACATCAAATGTCCGGACTGTGGAAAAGAGATTTCTATTTTTGGAGAGAGCCATATAGACGGAATTGCCGAAAAGTACCAGATCCCAGTGCTGGGAAAACTTCCGATTGATCCAAAGCTTACAAAAGCCTGTGATGAAGGCCTGATCGAAGATGTAGAAGAGCTGTATTTGGACGGAGTGATCGAAACTCTTTAAATAGCTGTTTTTAACATAATGTCGAATTCTTTTTTTAGTTATCAGATTTTAAGTTAATATAGAATAGTATTCAATAAAAAAGAGATGAATCCCATGGATTTGTCTCTTTTTTTGTAATATATTCGTAATATTAATTTGGGGATATCTGGTGAAATCATGTTCTTTTTTTAATACAACGGTTGACAAATCGTTAATTGTTAAGTAAACTAGCACTAAGTTGTTACGAAAATATTTCAAATATTTAAAAAGTAAGAATAAATCTTAAAAAACTATCATAGGTTATACAGTAACCAAAATGATTTGCTTTAGAAAGAGGATATTATGAAGATTTTAAAAATAGCAGCAAAGAAAAAGTTTTTACTGCTTGCCATGATGGCAGCAGTAGTGACGGGTGCACTGTTTACCGGTTCATCATCTACAGAAGCTAAGGCTAAAAAAGTACAGTATTTAGGAAAATATAAATTGACCGCATACTGCGGATGCAGAAAATGCAGCGGAGGCTATGGAAACAAAACCGCTACGGGAAGAAGAGCCAAACAGGGACGTACGATTGCCGTAGATAAACGAAAGATTAAACTGGGAAGTAAAATTAAGATCAAGGGAAAAACATATGTAGCCGAAGACGTGGGCGGCGGAGTAAAAGGAAAACACATCGATGTTTATTTTAATTCCCACAAAAAAGTAAAAAAATTCGGACGCAAAAACAACGTCAAAGTATATAAGATCAAAAAATAAAAGAGAAACTGCTGTACTTCATGTAAGAACGTACAGCAGTTTTTTTTTAAAACTGTTCCGGATACAGACCTTCAGATCTCATGGCTTTCAGAGCATCCATGACATGCTGCTTGTCCTCTTTATATGTCACACCATACCATTGATCTCTGGAGACCAAAACGTCCATTGTAGCTTTTCCTTCCTTCATCAGCAGGCTGGCCACGCTTGGTATAAAATATTCACATTTTAATGGATTCTCTTTTAGAGAAGCAGAGAGGAATTTTGAAAAACCGGTTTCCAATTCGTCTATGATCATAGGGCGGAATCCAAAAAAGTTCATAGATACAAGGGTGTCAAACGGAAGAGATGTCCAGGTATTTCCGTCATCTTCTGTAAACTCGGCGTGATCTCCGCGCTTTTCAATATGAGTCCGCTCTGTGATGGAGAGCAGCTGATGATTTTCATCAACTTTACAAATTCCTCTGGATACATATCCGCTGTCTGTCACAGTATTTCCAAGATGGTATCCGACCATTGCAAATTTTGCTTTGGCGGAAGAAGACTCTTTCATAAGAAATTGGGCCATAGCCTGATAGCCGTGGATGCCGTAATAATCATCGGCATTGATAACGGCAAATGGTTCCTCAATAAATGGTTTGGCACAGAGAACCGCATGGGCGGTACCCCATGGCTTTATCCTGCCTTCCGGGACAGAGAAGCCAGCAGGAAGGCTGTCCACTTCCTGAAATGCATAACAGACTTCCATTCCGTCCGGAATCCGGGAACCTACCGTCTCCTTAAAATCTGTTTCAATCTCTTTTTTAATTATAAACACTACTTTTCCGAAACCGGCCCGTTTTGCATCATAAATAGAATAATCTATAATTGCATGTCCCTGGTCATCCATAGGGTCCATCTGTTTCAGCCCCCCGTAACGGCTGCCCATGCCGGCGGCAAGAATCACTAACGCTGGTTTTTTCACTTTTGATACCTCCAAATCAATTTCTGAACAACATTATACCTTATCGCGCAAAGCGCGTCCATCCGAAGGGTATAAAATACGGTGTGCCCTGTGGGTATAACATACCTTATCATATGAAGCACGTTCATTCGAAGGGGATAAAATAAGGTGTGAAAAGTACAGAGTGGCTGTTGAGTTTCCCAACCCCGAAACAGGGAAAAACCCTGAGAAGCGGCGTGAAATGGCGAATTAGACTTAGTTTAAGCTGGGAAACACAAAAAAACAAATTAGTTGGGAAAAAACAAAGGAAACGTTGATTTTATCAGGAAAACTGGCTATAATAAAAAACAGAAATGGCTTAAAAGCGTTGGATAAACAATAACAAGAGTTGTATTGAAATAGCGGCAAGCTCACAAGATTACCGCCAATCCGTTCAGATAAACAATAACAAGAGTTGTATTGAAATGACGGAATAAATTGACCGGGGATGAGCTGAGAGGTAGATAAACAATAACAAGAGTTGTATTGAAATGGTAGTTTCGTATAGATACCTGCATAGGTAAGAAGATAAACAATAACAAGAGTTGTATTGAAATGATCCGTCTGCATCTCATTATTATTGTTGAAAAAAAGATAAACAATAACAAGAGTTGTATTGAAATTCGGTGTCACCGGTCACGCACCTTTTTAGCTCATGATAAACAATAACAAGAGTTGTATTGAAGTTTAAAACTTCTCTTTTAGTGTTCCGCTAATTGGATAAACAAAAACAGGAGTTGTCCTAAAAACAATAGTGAAGTTCAACAAAACAATATTCTGCTTAAATTCAACAATCTTTCTTTTACCCAAAGATCCGGTCTCCCCGGATCTTTATTATATATTATATAAATACAAGAATCCCAGGTATGGTATATGGTCTTTGATACAATCCTGCTTTACCTGCGGCAGACCCGCTTATTATCAGTTGCGGAATAGGATACTGTTAAGGTATAATGATATATATGACCAGCGGATATAAAAGTAACACAAAAGAGGGATTTGAATGTTTAACCAACGACAAATTGAAATTTTATTAGAATTCTGCAATCACTCCGATGAGTTCCTGACAGCGTCCCATTTTGCAAAGAAACTGGACGTGAGCCTACGGACGGTTCAGGGGGACATGAAAGTGATCCGGAAGGAACTTGCGGATGAGACGTGTGCGGAATTGGTTTCCAAGGCTTCCAAGGGAAGCTGTATCCAGGTGAAAAACTATGATGAATTTTCCGCATTCGTGAATTCTCTGTACCAGCAGTACACAACGGTATCTCTCAATTACCCTACAAGCCGCATCAGCAAGATACTGCTTTTGCTCCTGAACAGACACCGGGCCGTATCTGTTATGGAATTGGAAGACAAGTTTTATATTTCGAGATCCACACTGCAGAATGATTTGAAGAAAGTAGAGGAAATCCTTGAAAAGTTCCAGCTGGAACTATTAAAAAGCAGCAATAAAGTCATGATCGACGGATATGAGATCAATAAGAGACGATGTCTGGCGGAACAGGACCTCTATCTGGCCCATATCAAAAATGAACAGGGCATGGTATATATTGATGAGAGACAGCTGGCAAAGATTAAAAATATACTGACTGATATTTTTGTGAACTATAAGTATCATATTATGGACACCGACTTCAACAATGCGATTCTGTTTTTGAATATCATGATCTGCCGGATGGGCGAAGGATTTTACATACAGCCGGGCGAACTGGATATTTCGGAACAGCTGGGCAATGAGTACGAGATTGCCAAAGCAGTCTTTGGAAAAATCAGCCGGAGATTTTTCATAAAAGTGCCGGATGAGGAGATACGGTATTTTTCTCTATACCTGAAGGGACAGGGCAATAACAGAGATTCAGATACGATTACCCAGGAGATGGATAATTTTATTTCTGAAGCTTTTGAAGAGATCCGGCGGAACTTTGGAGTGGATTTTACTGACAACATAAATCTGCGGATCACATTGGCACTGCACTGTATGTCTTTGAGTATCCGGATCAAATATGACATGCAGGTAAAGAATGATATGCTCAACTATATCCGGGAGACCTTCCCGCTTGGATATGATATTGGAGCTTATTTTGCATTTCTGCTTCATCAGCAGTATGGAAAGCGGGTGTCGGAAGATGAAGTGGCGCTCCTGGCCGTCCATTTTTACAGCAGCCTTTTGGAGCTGAACAGCCGCCAGGGAAATAAAAGGATTCTCGTGATCTCCGCTTTGAAAAACAGTATGACGCTTTTGATGAAACAGACCCTGCTAAAATGGTTTTCGGAGTATGTTTCAGTCATAGACTTCATGAATCCTATGGATGTGACAGAAGACATGCTGGATGAATACGATATTTTTCTGACCACAGAAAAAGAAGAATTTTTTGAGAAGGGACTGGCGATGTATGTGGACACATTCCCGAATCAGCATGATTATATGAATATTAAGCTGAATATTGATGGATTTAAGGATATAGAAGATGTGGCAGATATTTTTCATCCGGAGCTGTTTTCCAGCGTGAAGTCATCGAATAAGGAAGAAGTGCTCAGTATGCTCTGCGAAAAATCCACTGCTTATTTCCAGGTAGAAAATCTTCATTTACAGGTTTTACAGAGGGAAGAAATCGGCAGTACCTTTTTCAGCAAACAGATCGCAGTGCCTCATCCGATGTATGCGGTTTCATCCGATACGTTTGTGGCAGTGTGTGTATCGAAAGAACCTATCATTTGGGATGAAGAGAAAAATGAGGTACACTTAGTGATGCTGATGCACATCGGAAAAAATAATCCGCAGGCATTTCAGCTTTGGGACTATTTTTCCAAAATGTTCGCCGATAAGTCTCTGGTGGAACGTCTGGTGGAAGATCCGTCTTATCCTAATTTTATCCGGCTGGTAAAAGGGGCTCTGGAGACAGGCATCAACAGTACGGAGACAATTTAAGATCGTTTAATATAATCAGGGCAGAAATTCGTTTTTTGGGATTTCTGCCCTGATTTTATGTTATAGGGAGAAGGTCCGGCAGTTTTTAAATTAACCCAATTTCACGTTTTTCTATTGCATCTGATTGGACTTTTTTGTTGAATCAAATGGATTTAGAATAGAACTAAGCTCAAGGAGGAGAAAAATGAACAGGAGAAGCAATAAGATTCTGAAGGATCTGATCCTCGGTATTCATGCAGACGTTTCCGGATTAGAGGAGAAATATAATATACAGGAGAGAACGATACGGGCAGATATAAAAGAGCTGAATAAAGATCTGGAAGCATATGAGCTGCCGGTGATCGCCTCGGATCTTGACGGAAAGCTGTGGATTGACACAGATAAAAAAGTGGATATCCGGGCCTATGAGAAATTTATATCGGAGTACGACTTTTATACTTATTACCTTTCAAAAAAGGAACGTTCCACCATTCTTGCAATGATCCTTCTGAATGCCAGCGGATATGTGACGGTGGACCAGCTGAAAGAAAAGATCGGGGTCAGCCGCAATACCCTGCTTCAGGATCTTCAGGAATTGAAAATCTGGTTTAAAGAAAATGGAATGACGCTGGTATCCCAGGTAAGGAGGGGATATATTATTGAGGCATCGGAGCTGGATGTACGGAAAGGCATCTTAAAGCTTCTGGAAGTAAATGGCGATGACAATTACTATAAGAACGGATATGATCTGAGTGTTTTTTGGAATCTTCTGTTAAAAGAGGCAGACAGCCTGGAGATTTATGAGAAGATGAAAAACTGCATCCTGGAAGAAGAGGAAGAGACACAGATATTTTTTGCCGACTATTCTTTTTTTGAGGCTGTGACAGAGCTCACCATTGTAGCCAACCGGATCGTACGGAAGCATTTTCTTCCGGGGTATTTCACCAACGAATGGAAATATTTAAAAGAAGGCTCCAAATACACGTTCAGCAGAGGGCTGTTCGGGAAAATTTCAGACATGTTTCAGATGGATGTGCGTGAGGTCGAAATCCTCTACTACACGGAGTGTCTGAATGGAAAAAGTTGTTTAAAGGACGATGCACAGAAAACTAATGCGCTGGAACTCAGAGTCATGATCGCGGAAACCATCTATCAGATCTCCAGCTGTTTTGGAATCGACTTTTATCTGGACTTTACTCTTTATGATTTGCTGGTGGCTCATATGCGGTCCGCGGTGCACCGGCTGAAAAACAGTGAAGTTCTGGTAAACCCGCTGAAGGATACGCTCATGCAGGATTATCCGAAGATTTTTGAGAGTGTGAAACAGCATCTCGGCTCACTGGAAGATTATGTGGGCCAGAAATTTTCAGAAGATGAAATGTCTTTTATGGTGCTGTATTTTGCCTCGGTGATGGAAAAAGAAAAGGCAGAGACAGAAAAGAGCAGGAAAGTAAAAGTGGCTCTTGTATGTGCAACCGGAAGAGGGACGGCACAATTTATGCTGGCGAAGCTGAAGACGCTGGATGATATGATCGAGATCGTCAGTATCTCTTCTTTCCATAATATGAGGGAGATCGAGAAAAACGGAACCCAGATGATCATCTCAACAATCCCGTTAGATAATGTGAAGATTCCATATGTGGAAGTGCGGTCGCCTATGCTTGAGAAAGACGATATCCTGGATATTCAGAGAAAGGTCCTGGAAATACGGGAGGGAGACGGCGGAGACAGTAAAGAACGGGAGCCGGAAATCACAAGTCCGCCGGATGTCAATATTCAGGGTGCGTTCTATGATCTGCTGAATGAGGAGAGGATTCAGGTGGGATACGAGGCCAAAGATTGGGAAGATGCGGTTCGCCAGTCGGGAAATCTGCTTCTTTCTACAGGTGCGGTAGAGCCTGGATACGTGGACGAAATGGTAATGAATATCAAAAAGAACGGTCCTTATATTGTCGTCTGCCCGGAAACGGCGCTGCCTCATGCAGATACAGAAAAGGGGGTAATCAAAGAGGCAGCTTCACTTCTTAGATTAAAGCATCCCATCGATTTTCACAGTGGAGTTAATGATCCGGTTCGATATGTGATTGGAATGAGCATTCAAAGTGCGGAAAGCATTAACCGGGCAATTTATGATTTAATGATGATTTTTGGAAATGAGACGATAAAGAAAAAATTAGATCAGATGGCGGATACAAAAGCGATGTTAAATGCAATCAAACAACTGGAAAATAATTATAACAAGGAGAAAGATAATGAAAAAAATAATTGGCAAAGCAGACAAAAATTATCTGGCAGTGTCTTTATCAGGTGAAAATGACAAGGAGATTCTTGGCCAAATGGCAGATGTTATGTTTCAGGAAGGTTATGTAAATGAGGGATTTCATAATGCCATTATTCGAAGAGAAGAAAACTTTCCCACGGGTCTTCCTACAGGAGAAATTAATGTAGCTATTCCTCATACGGATCCTGAATATGTAAATAGACCAGCGGTATGTTTAGGAATTTTAGACAGTCCGGTCAAATTTAACGTTATGGGAATGGAAAATGAAACAGTTTTAGTTTCTGTTCTCTTCATGCTGGCAATTAAAAAGAAAGAAGATCAGTTAGGACTGCTGCAGAAATTAATTGCAACATGTCAGGATCAAGAAATGTTAAAGGTAATTCAATCTGGTGATAAAAAGAAAATAGATGAAGTATTAGGAGAGCTAGTGAAGTAAAAAGGGTAACAATTATTTATTTAAATAAAAGGAGAAGATGATTATGAAAAGAATTTTAATTGCGTGTGGTTCAGGAGTATGTACATCTACAGTTGCTAATCAAAAAATTTCGGATTTTCTAAATGAAAATGGATACGAAGGTCAGTACAAAATGGAACAATGCAAAGTTACTGAAATTGTGGCAAAATCAGAGAATTTTGATTTTTGCATCTCCACTACAGCAGCACCAGCGGGTGCAAAGTGTCCGGTATTAGCAGGATTGCCGTTGCTTACAGGAATGGGAATGGAAAAACTTTATCAGGATATTTTAGAACAAATGAAAAAATAGTTTGAAAGGAAGGTATGAATATTATGGGAGCATTACAAGGTGTATTAAAAGTATTCGATTTTATTTCTGGTTTAGGAGCAACGGTAATGATGCCGATTCTGCTTACGATATTTGGGTTAATACTGGGTGCAAAATTTGGAAAAGCACTTCGTGCAGGTTTAACAGTTGGAATTGGTTTTGTGGGATTAAATCTTGTCATTGGAGCGATGGGAGACAGTCTGGCTCCGGCAGTACAGACAATGACAGAAAGATTTGGATTGACATTATCCACAGTTGATGTTGGATGGCCTGCGGCAGCAGCAATTGCATTTGGGTCTAAAATCGGAATGATTATGATTCCATTAGGATTAGTGATTAATATCATAATGCTGATTACAAATACAACACAGACCATTGATGTGGATATTTGGGATTACTGGCATTTTGCTTTCACAGGAGCATTAGCAGCGGCTTTAACAGGGAGTTTTACCATTGGACTGATTATTACGATTGCAAATATGATTATTGTTATGGTAATTGGAGATTATACTGCTCCGAAGGTAGAGGAAACCTTAGGAATGCCGGGTGTGTCATTGCCTCATGGGTTTACAGGAGCATTTGTCCCGATTGCAATTGTCATTAATAAGATTATTGATTTGATCCCAGGAGTTCGTGATATTGACATTAATATTGAAAAGCTTCAAAAACGTTTTGGTGTATTTGGTGAACCAATGTTAGTAGGTACCGTATTAGGTGCGGTCATTGGAGCATTGGCAGGATATGATATTGCAAAGATATTGCAGACAGGTATTACATTAGGTGCGGTACTGGTTTTGATTCCTAAGATGGCAGCTCTGCTGATGGAAGGATTGATGCCAATTTCAGAAGCAGCATCTGAATTTGTAAAGAAAAGATTTAAAAACAGAGGAAAGATTTATATTGGATTAGATTCTGCAGTAGGTGTAGGGCATCCAACCTGTTTAACGGTATCTTTAATTTTAGTACCATTGTCAGTTCTTTTGGCTGTAATTCTGCCTGGAAATACTGTTTTACCAATGGCTGATTTGGCAGTTCTTCCTTATATTTTTGTATTGGTTGTACCGTTAGTGAATGGAAATGGATTTAGAACTTTAATTACTGGTATTTTATGTCTGGTATTTGGATTTTATATTGCAACAGATTTGGCACCAATGATTACAACTGTTGCGAAATCTGTAAATTTCGCAATTCCAAACGGAGCAACAACTATTTCCTCCATTTGTGATGGAGCGAATCCTTTAACATGGGTTTTGGTAAGATGCAATAATTTTGGTGCTGTCGGAGTAGCAATTTTCGTAATTATAGCATTGGCACTGGCAGTATTGAATAGAAAACGTATTTTAAAAGAAGCAGAGGCAATGCATTCTGAAGGATAAAAATGGAGGAAAATTATGTTTGAACATGAGAAGGCTCAAATGATTAAAACCGGAACAAAAATGGACCGATATGGTTTAATTGCTTTATCAGGCGGGAATGTGAGCCAGCGTATGCAGACAGGAGAGATACTGATTACACCATCTGGAATGATTTATGAGGATATGGTACCAGAAGATATTTTAGTAATGAATTTGGAAGGAAACGTAATCGAAGGGACCAGGAAGGCTTCATCTGATACAGAAGGTATTTTATACATCTTTAAAAATAGAAAAGATATAAATGTGGTAATTCATACGCATCAGCCGTATGCAACAGCTATAGGACTGGTTCAGGATAAATTTGAAGTCAATTTAACAACATTGGCAAATGCCTGCGGCGGGGATGTGGCAGTAACACCATTTAGTTCAGCAGGCAGTGTTGATATGGGGAAGGATACTGTGAAATATTTAGGAAATTCTCTAGCTGTCATTTTATCAAATCATGGGGTTATGGCAGTAGGAAAAGATTTGAAACAGGCTCTTTGTTCTGCGGTATATCTGGAAGAAGCAGCGAAAACATTTTTGGCGGCTAAATCTGTTGGAGAACCGAAAAAAATGTCAAGGGAGCAGGTAAAACAAGCAGTAGAATTGTTCCATTATTATGGACAGGGAACGCCAGAGATTCCAAAAGAATTAGTCAAAAGAATATAAACGAAAGGGAAGCAATGATGAAACATTATGTATATAGACCATCCCATTTTTGCATTCAAATGACAATACCGGGTTTATTTACTGGGCTGATAGGAATTTTTTGTTTTATCCGGTTTCTTTCAGAGGGACGAAATCCTGTATATTTGATGATTTTATGTTTATGTATTTATAATGTTTGGAATGTATTTATTTCTGTCAGTAATCCTTCAGAAATTATGATAAGGAATGGAATCATTGAATTTTACGCCTATGGAAAAAGTCATAAATATAAGATTGATCAGATTCAAAGCTATCATATGAGACCTTTGGCAGGAAATACGAGAATGTATATGACGTTTAACAATGGAGGGATTTTAAAAGGGAGATATTGGATAAGAATATCTGAATTTTCAAATAAAAAAGAACTGGAAAATTATTTCTATGATTTAGATAGTAAAATTAATCCAGATTCTCTTGTGACAGAGGCAAGAATACAGGGGAGAAAAAGATTGAAGACAGTTTTACAGGAGGAAACAAAATGTTAGTTACATTAAAGGAATTGCTGGATCAGGCCAAAATTGAGAAAAAAGCGGTTGGTGCTTTTAACGGAACTACGTTGGAGTCCATTCGTGGCATCATTCAGGCCGCAGAAGAATTAAATTGTCCTGTGATTCTTCAACATGCACAAAGTCATGATGACATGATTGATCTGGAGGAAATTGGACCAGTTATGTTGTATTATGCGAAACGTGCAAAAGTACCAGTTGCACTCCATTTAGATCATGGAAGCAGTTTTGAGCGGTGTGTGCAGGCACTTCGTTTAGGATTTACTTCTGTTATGTATGATGCATCATCAAAAAGTTTTGAAGAAAATGTGGAAGAAACAGCAGAAATCGTTAAAATAGCTCATGCGGTTGGAGCAAGTGTAGAGGCTGAATTGGGACATATCTTTACTTCTGAAGTTGTCCAGGGAGAGGGAACAAGTTCTGACAGCACAGATGATTATGAAGACTTGAATGATATTTATACTGACCCTCGGGCTGCAAAAGAGTTTGTAGAAAAAACAGGCGTTGATTGTTTGGCAGTTGCATTTGGTACAACACATGGAGTATATCTGACAGAACCTAAACTAGATCTTCCGCGAGTTGCAAGAATTAGTGATGCAGCAAATGTGCCATTGGTAATGCATGGAGGTTCTGGTGTATCTGATGCGGACTATAGAATTGCCATTGAAAATGGAATCTGTAAAGTGAATTACTATACATACATGAATACAGCAGGTGGAAAAGCATCAAAAGAGTACTGGAAAGATGAAGAGACTCCTTTATTTTATGATTCCATGTCTTTAGCAGCGACAGAGGCAATCAAAGAAGATGTAAAAAGAGCAATTCAGGTATTTCAGAAATTGTAAATTTAGGAGGAGAGTCAAATATGGCAGTATATAAAGAAACGATTAAAGTGGAATCTCATGGGAAAACACCAACTTATATCAATATTACACCTGAGGTAAAAAGAGTTATTGAGGAAAGTGGAATTCAGAATGGAATTTGTACTGTGATTTCTCCGCATACGACCTGCTCCGTATTTTTTGAGGAATTTGTCCACGATTATAATGAGGATGGAGACGAATTTTTGCAGGAAGACTTAAACAATGCTCTGGCAAAGATCATTCCGGATCATATAAGTGGGGACCAGTACAATTATCCGGGAGAGGAACACTACAAAGAAGTGGAAACCTGGCCGGATGTAGATTTCTGGCTTCCGGGAGGAGACAGGACCGCTTTATTCAACGGAGATGCCCATCTGAGATCTACGATTCTCGGGTCCAGTGAAGTCTTCGATGTGGAGGACGGAAAATTAGGAGTCGGTGTTACAGGATATGTCTATTTTGTAGACTTTGACCGTACGCGTCCCAGAGAAAGAAAATGTAAAATAGTTGTCATTGGAGAGTAAGGAGGAGAATATGGGAAACATGCAGTCACCGTTTTTGATTGTAAATCCAAAGTCATATTTATACGGAAACGAGAGCCTTAAATTGGCGAAGGCCGCGGATCAGGCGGCTAAAGATACCGGCCTTACGATCATCTTCACATGCCCGTATGCAGATGTGAGAATGATTCGTGAAAATACGGAAAACATCATTGTCTGCGTACAGTCTATGGACCCGCTGGTACCCGGACGCGGAATGGGGCATGTACTTCCGGAATCTTTGAAGGAAGCAGGAGCAGACGCAGTATTTCTGAACCATGCCGAAAATCCTAAGACGCTGTCCGACCTGCATGCATGTATCCGGCGTGCAGCCGAGCTTAACATGACTTCTATCGTATGTGCGGACACTATCACGGAAGCAAAAGCCGTAGCGTGTATGAACCCGGATGTTGTCCTGGCGGAACCGACGGATCTCATCGGAACCGGTCAGGTAGCAGACGATGCTTATACAATTGAAGCAATCGATCAGGTACGAAAAGTAAATCCTGATGTACTGGTGGTGGTTGCTTCCGGAGTCAGTACGGCGGAGGATTGTTACAACATGGTACGGCTTGGGGCTGATGGCACGGGAGGAACGTCCGGGATTTTGAATGCCCCTTCCCCGGCTGTCAGGATTAAAGAAATGGCAGAGGCAATTGTGAGGGCAAAAAAGGACACTGTTTAGGCGATTTGAAATTTTAATATTACATTGGATAAAAATCTTTCAAAGACAAATACTGATTTTGTGGCAGGATTGGTTTTACTATGCAATAGACAAAAGCATATAAATCTGTCTCATTAAAGTAAAAGAACTGGAGGTAACAGACCCAATGGCAAAGGCTGGTATGAGACGGCCGGATCCCAAAGAACCGCATGGTACAGAAAG
Organism: Anaerostipes hominis (ex Lee et al. 2021); assembly: GCF_002270485.1. GTDB lineage: Bacteria > Bacillota > Clostridia > Lachnospirales > Lachnospiraceae > Anaerostipes > Anaerostipes hominis. The sequence continues at coordinate 21,572 of NZ_NQOG01000016.1, forward strand.
TAACCATAAGGCACATAACCCAAAAAATGATGTGCCTCCTGTACCGGAGATTCAGGGTAAGGCAAAGTCAGGGAACAAGAAAGCAAATCCCATGTAACTATAATGACATGAAAAAACATCTATTCACTTTAGCTGAATAGATGTTTTTTTGAGATATATTAAATTCCCTCAAAGGGATTATTCATTAATGATGGATACCAGTTCTGCTGCCTTTTTGCTGACATTTTCTATGGACTGAATGCTAAGTCCGATAACGTTCACTTCGTTATGATTCTGTTCATACGCTTCCCCAAAGGTAGAAATAAAAGCTTTTCTTAAATCAGATCCGTAATTTACCTTCAACAAGTTAAATTTCCTTGCCTTCTGGATCGTCTCAAACGGAATCCCGGAACCACCATGCATAACAAGCGGCACGGGAGAAACCTTTGAAATTTCTTCTAATAACGGAAGATCGACTTTTGGAGTCAGATCCAGGCCGTGTACATTTCCAACGGATACAGCCAAAAGATCACAGCCGGTTCTCTCGACAAAATCTGCCACCATGGAAGGATCCGTTTTGCTGTCTGCTTCGTTTACGATATCCTCCTCTTTCCCCTGGAGGGCCCCCAATTCTGCCTCAACAGGAACTCCGTAGAAGTGGCAGTACTGTACTGCGCGTTTCACCTCCTGAATGTTTTCTTCAAACGGAAGATGAGAGGCATCGATCATAATAGAAGTAAATCCAGCATCCACACATGCTTTCACATGTTCGTAAGATTTTCCGTGATCAAGGTGAAGACCCACCGGCACATCACTGTCCTTTAAGGCATCTTTCGCAAGATATGTGATTGTGTCCGGGCTTGAGAGTCTTAAGTTATTAGAAGATATCTGAATATATCCGGGAAGTCCTGCCTTGTTCAATCCTTTGGCGATGGCATAAGTCATTTCCAGGTTTGTCGTGTTAAATGCAGGCAGGATATAATGATGGTCTTTTGCATATTTCATCAGGTCAAATCCATTTACAATTTTCATTTCCATATAGCGGCGGGGTTAAAAAAGCCGCTTCCTCCTATCTAATCTGAAATTTTTCATTTTTACCGTTCACCAGTACGTACTAAGCTTGATTCGATTATAACAGGGAAAAAGTCTGTAACTGTTTCGGTTATTGCACGAATCATGCCGCAAAATCCATTCCGGAAGAAAGAAGCTTCTGCGTAATAAATTGCGCAGTTAATCATGCAAAATGCTGGCAGAAACTGCGGCAATGATTGTGCAAATGTCTGTGAAAAACCCGGAAAGCGGCGTGGTATACTTCAATTACATCAAAGGCCAGATGAAAAGGAGGGAAAAGGATGAAGGTCATTGCAGTATCCCACGGCAGCTATTCAAAAGGGCTGGTGGAAAGTACCCAGATGCTCGTGGGCGAACAGGAGGATTTGGTAGCATATGGGCTGTTCCCCGAACAGACAGTAGCAACTTTAACGGAAAAACTGAAAGCGGAGATTGATCAAACCGGAGATGGAGAAGAGATCCTGTTCGTATCTGATCTGTTCCACGGAAGTCCGTTCAATGCGATTGTTTCTTTAATGGAGCATCATGACATATATCATGTGACGGGAATTAACCTGCCATTAATGGTAGAGGTAATGATGGGGCGCTATGCGGGAAAAAATGCGGCAGAGATTTGCGCAGGGCTCATAGAAGCGGCGCCGGGAACAGTAAAAGACGTAAGAAAGTTATTTGAGGAGGTAGATGAGGAATGAAAAATGTCGTGTTAGCCAGAGTCGATGACAGGCTGATCCATGGAGAAGTTGTCTCTGTATGGACTCCGAGCTTAAATGTCAACAGGATCATCGTAGTGGATGACGAAGTTGCGGCAGACAAATTCAACAAACGAGTCATCAAAGCCCTTGCTCCAAATGGTGTTAAGGTAAATGTATACGGGACCGAAAAAGGAGCGGAGGTTCTTAAAAAAGATCCGAAGGAAGCAGGAGAGAGGGTTATGATCCTCACAAAAACACCCATTACATATGACCGCATGACGGATCTGGGTCTTGAGATTAAGGACGTTAACCTCGGCGGAATGGGACTTAGAGGAGAAAGAACACCGTTTATCAAAAATGTAGCCTGTGATCCGGATGAGATCACCGCGATTAAAAACCTGATGACAAAGAACGTGCATGTTTATTATCAGCTCGTCCCTGAACAGCAGGTGATTGAAGTTACCGGATACTTGGATAAATAGAAGGAGGAAGTATATATGGAAAAGATGACCATCATACAGGCAGCCTTATGCGGGGTTGTTTACTGGCTGGCAGTTGGAAACCTGCCGTTTGTAGGCCTTTGGTCCTTACAGAGACCGCTGGTCTGCGGTATGATCACCGGCTTAATTCTGGGCCATCCGGTACAGGGAGCCGTGATCGGTGCAACCATTAACTTAGTTTATTTGGGATTCATGTCGGCGGGAGGAAGTATGCCTGCAGATATGGGACTGGCAGGAGTCTTGGGAACAGCCTATGCGATCGTCGGCGGTTTGGACACCGATACCGCTTTGGCGCTGGCAGTACCGATCGGTATTCTTGGAACGATTGTCTGGGCAGGACGTATGACCTTTGACTGCTTCTTTGTACATATTGCAGATAAGTATATAGAAAAAGAACAGTATAACAAAATCTGGCGGGCAAATGTCTTATTTCCTCAGATCATGTGTTTTCTCATGACGGCAATCCCGTGTGCTCTCGCCGCATACTTTGGGTCTAACTATATCCAGGGAATCCTGAATATGTTAAGCGGAAAAGTACTGACTGTCTTCCAGATCATCGGTGGTTTAATGCCTGCACTCGGAATTGCGATTACACTGCAGTACATCTTCAAAGGGGAATCAAAAGTATTTCTGTTTGCAGGGTTCTTACTGGCTGTATACTCAAAGCTTCCATTACTGACATTGGGTATCATCGCATTGCTCGTGGCAGTTGTATACGTTCAGGTCACCTCTGCTATGGAACCGGCAGAAGCAGCAGTTATTGATGATGAAGATGATGAGGAGGACGACTAAGATGGAAAATAAAAAGAAAAGTTTGATCCCAAAGGCCGCCTTGATCAAAGCCTGGTTCATTTGGGAGACATTTCCCCAGACATGCTATAACTATGAAAGAATGATGGGGCAGGTTGTTGCCCACATGTTTTCGGCAATCATTAATTTCCTGTATAAAGATAACCCGGCAAAGCGCAAAGAGGTCATGAAACGGGAAATTGAATTCTTCAATGTACATATTGAGTTCGGTGCATGTATCCTTGGTATGGCGGTTGCCCTGGAAGAACAAAAGGCCATGGGTGAAGAGATACCCGATGAATTTATCACGAACTTAAAAACTTCTCTGATGGGGCCTTTAGCCGGTATGGGTGATACCATCTGGCAGGGCGTGGTAATCCCGATTCTTTTAGCGGTATGTATCGACTTAACCCGTTCCGGAAGCGGAAATATATGGGGAGCCATCATATACGCAGTTGTGATTATTGCAGCCGCATATGGCCTGAGTTACTGGAACTTTATGTTCGGCTATAAAGCCGGAAGTGAGGCAATCATGGACTTCCTTGAAAAGGGAATCCTCAATAAATTGATCAAAGGTGCTTCCATCATGGGATGCATGGTAATGGGCGGCCTGGTGGTCAACTATGTAAAGGCAAGCTGCGGACTTAAAGTGGTAAGTTCCACATCTACTTATGACATTCAGACGAGCTTTCTGGACGCGATCTGCCCAAGCATCCTTCCGCTTGCAGTGACCATGCTCGTTTACTATCTGATGAACAAGAGAAGATGGTCTTCACTGAAAATCATCGGGCTGATCGTTGTAATCGGTGTGGTAGGCGGAGCGACCGGAATCCTGGCATATTAAGTTCAGAAAGAGTGAGAAAGATGAAAGCAATCATATTAAATCAACCAAAAGATTTTGCCGTCAAAGAGATTGAATTACCGGAGTTAAAAGAAGGCGAGGTGCTGATCCGGATCAAGGATTCCGGCATCTGTACCAACGATGTACGGGACTTTAATGGAGACTGCAGTTACAGCTACCCAAGGATCGGCGGACATGAGTACTGCGGAGTGATCGAGGAACTTGGAAGCGGAGTCAATAAGAAACGTTTCTCTAAGGGACAGAAAGTGGTCCAATATATCATTGACGACTGCAGGGAATGTTTCTTCTGCAAGCATGGGGAAGAAAACATCTGTGAAGAACATCCGAAGAGCAAAATTTTCACAAACCCGGACGGATTGTCAGGATACGGCGGATTTGCAGAATTTGTTGTGGCAAAAGCAGAAGACCTGTTTGTATATCCGGACAGTACATCGTTTGAAAAAATGGCATTTACGGAGCCTTTGGCATGTGTAGTCAACAGTATCACCCGTACAAATATTCAGTTTGGAGATGATGTGGCTGTCATCGGAGGCGGTACCATGGGCATGCTTCACGTAATGCTTGCCAAATTAAAGGGAGCCAGAGTGATTTTAAGTGAGCCGCTTAAGGAGCGAAGAGACAGGGCGCAGAAGCTTGGATGTGACGATGTAATCGATCCGATGGCGGAGGATGCCGCTGAAAAGGTAAAAAAACTCACCGGCGGCAGAGGTGCCCAGGTGGTATTCAATACGACAGCGATCCCGGCCATTGCGGCTCAGGCTGTGGAAATGACTTCCCCCGGAGGCATGAGCGTCATGTTCAGCTCCATGCATCCAAACGATCCAGTGCCGGTAGATATGGGAGCCGTGCATTCTTACCAGAAGACAGTCACAGGCGCCGTTAGTCCGACCATTACATCTTTCCACCAGGCGGTACAGCTGATTGGAAAAGGGCTGATCGACCCAACCGTTCTGACGGAACAGATTTTTGATTACCGGGACTTTGGCAAAGCCATTGAGGCGGCAATGAAACCGGATACATATAAAGTGATCCTCAGATTTGGAGAATAGCAAATGGAACAGTATATTGGAATTGATATAGGGACTTCTTCTGCAAAGCTGACGCTGATCGACGGAGCGGGAGAGATCAGGAGAGAAAGCAGCAGAGAGTATGAAATTTCACAGCCAAAACCGGGATGGAAGGAGATTGATCCCGAAATCTGGATGAATGCGGTGGAAGAAGCCATGGCGGAACTTCTTTCAGGAGAAGATCCGGAGCACATCGGAGCCATTGGTGTCACGGGACAGATGCATACCGCAGTATTTCTTGGATTGGACGGAGCGCCTATACGCCCGGCATTGATGTGGAATGACACAAGGACCATGGATCTTGTAAAGGAAACAAAAGAAAAGATCCATAAGGTCCCGGAAGTTTCCTATATCTCCAATATCATTTCCACCGGAAGCCCGGCAATTAACCTGCTGTGGCTGAAGAAAAATGAACCGGAACATTTTCAGAAGATGAAGACATTTTTGATCGGACCGGATTATATCGTTTTTCGGCTTACGGGGCAGTGTCAGACTGATTATTGTGAGGCATCCACTTCTTCTCTATTTGATTTAAAGACAGGAACATGGTCTTCGGAGATCCGGAAAATCTTAGGGTTTCCGGAGGACATTTATCCAAAGGTAAAAGGAAGCGGAGAGACGGCAGGATATGTGGCCGAAGTCTGGAGGCGAAAATTCGGCTTCAAAAAGCAGGTAAAAGTGATTGTCGGCACCGGAGATAATCCGGCAGCAGCCATATCCACAGGATGCTTTTCCAATATGTATCCGGTCCTTTCGCTTGGAACATCCGGTGTCCTGATGTTCCCGAAGGAAAAGATAGAGTTTGGGGCAAAAGGAAAAAATATTATGTTTTCTGTGGATGGTGAAAACACCGTGATTCTGGTCCAGGGTGTGGTACAGTCATCGGGAAGCAGTTTTGGCTGGTGGGTCAGACAGATTCTTAAAACAGATGATTTTTCCGCTGAGACTGACGGAGTGGATCTTTCAAAACTCGGAGAAAACAATCTGATCTTTTATCCGCACCTTGCAGGTGACAAGACGATCTATGGAGATCCGGCTCTGAGGGGAGCTTTGATCGGCATCGGAACTGAAACTGCAAGACAGGAGATAACTGCTGCGGTCATGGAAGGGATTTGTTTTGGTGTGAGACAGCTTACAGAAGTCATGCACGTTGGACGGACTGCGCTTCAGAATCTGAAAGTGACCGGCGGAGGCTCCAAAAATGAAGTATGGATGCAGATTCTTGCGGATGTTCTGAATACGAGAGTAGAACAGCTGGAAAGCGGGACCGGAGCGGGATATGGCATAGCGCTCATGGCAGCCGCAGCTGCAGGGCAGGACGTAACACTTGAGCAGATGGTTGGCAGGACCGTTCGGATTAAAAAATGTTTTAACCCAAGAAAATATAATGCGGGGCTTTATGAAATCAAATACCAGAAGTATAAAAAGATATATGGGGCGCTGTCAGAAGTGCTCCGTGAGCAGAAAGGGTGATTTGGAAATGAGGACATGTGATATCTGTGATGCACCTTTGGGAATGTTTAAGAAATTTCGATATGCGGAAGGGTATATCTGCAAAGAATGTTATGAAAAGGCCAGCAACTATTTTACAGAGACGATCGCAAAGAAAAGTTATGGTGAAATCAGGGAGTTGTGCGAAAGGAAGAGTGAACTTTCAGAGGACTTTGAAATTACAGGGCGGATCGGGAATTATATTTTGATGGATGAGAAAAACAGAAAGGTCTGCCTTCTCAATAACCGCATTAACCAAAAGCAGGTTTCAGAGCCGGAGTTTTATTCGCTGGATTGGATCAGCAGGTGTCGGATCGATTACAGACCTTTTATGTCTCTTGAAGAACTGGAACATAAGATCAAGGCAAAAGAGGCGGGTACGATTCAATACCTGAAGGTTTTGATCAAACTCCGGGATGGCCGGGAGAAACAGATTTCTTTGTTCTCAAATCCCGTCAGGATCAAAAGCTTTGCAATGAAACAGTCCTTCTCATTTGCAAAACGGATCGCGGAAGAAATCGAAAGGCTGAGAGGTGAATCTGTCCAGGTATGATCAGGGAGGAAAAAGATGAAGCAGTTTGATTTTGAGGTGCAGTCACCCGTTGGGATCCATGCGCGTCCGGCTGTACTGCTGGTGGAGAAGGCGCGGACGTACCAGAGCAAAATAACTCTGGAAAAGGGATCTCAGAGAGCGAATGCCAAAAATATGATATCTCTTCTGACACTCAGGGCTCATCAGCATGAAGTAGTAACCTTTATCATAGATGGTGCGGATGAGAAAAAGGCAGAAGAGGAATTGAAAGAATTTTGTATTCATAATCTCTAAGAAGACAGCATCTTTATCAACGGAATCGGCGGCGTTGATAAGGATGCTGTTTTAAGTATTTTGTTGTTATAAGTTAAGCATTTATGCCGGAAACTCCCTCTAAATACTTGATAACAATTGATCAAAGTGGTATATTTAATCTTAATATGGAATCATATCAGTTGGGATAATTCCCTTGCTAAGGAGGAAAAGGATGGATAACCTCGCAAAAGAGATTGAAGATTTAAAAAGAGAAAGAAATGCGGTCTTATTGGCCCATTATTATGTAGATGATGCTGTACAGGCAATTGCGGATTATGTTGGGGATTCGTATTACCTCGCAAAGGTAGCGCTGAATGAGTCGAAAGATGTGATTTGTTTTGCCGGTGTAAGCTTTATGGGAGAAAGTGCAAAGATCCTGAATCCTGACAGGACTGTGATCATGCCGGACCAGCTGGCTGACTGTCCGATGGCCCATATGGTAGACTTGGACAAGATCCGGAAAGTAAGAGAAGAGTATGATGATCTGGCAGTGGTCTGTTATATAAATTCTACGGCAGAGATCAAGTCTTATTCGGATGTCTGTGTGACATCTTCCAATGCCATGAAGATTGTAAAGGCTCTGCCTCAGAAGAATATTTTCTTTATTCCAGATGAAAACCTGGGAAGATATATCGGATCAAAAATACCGGAGAAGAACTTTATTTACAATGACGGATTCTGTCATGTACATACAAGCATTACCGCAGACAATGTTAAGAAAGCCAAGGAAGCACATCCGGATGCAGAGATCCTTGTACATCCTGAGTGTACGATGGATGTAGTGGAACTGGCCGACTATGTAGGGAGCACATCCGGGATCATCGATTATGCCACTGCATCTGATGCGGACAAGTTTATCATCTGTACAGAGATGGGGGTATTATACGAACTTAAGCAGAAGAATCCGAACAAGACGTTTTATTCTGTGGGACACAGACAGTTCTGTCCGAACATGAAGAGGATCACCCTTGAAAATGTCAGAGACACACTCAGAGATATGAAAAACCAGGTGGAATTGGATGAGACACTGCGTCTTGACGCAAAGAAAGCGTTGGATAAGATGCTGCGTATCGCTCAGTAGATAAAAAGCAGCCGTTTATCCGGGGGAAAGGATTATTTTTAATTATGAGATCAGCAGATGTAATTGTGGTTGGAACCGGCGCTGCGGGATTGTTTCACGCTCTGTTCCTTCCAAAAGATTACAGAGTCATTATGATTACCAAGACAGAAGTAGAGGAAAGTGATTCCTTTCTGGCGCAGGGAGGAATTTCCGCACTGCGCAATGAAGAAGATTACGACTTGTACTTTGAAGACACCATGAAGGCAGGACACTATGAAAATGACAGAGCAGCCGTGGATAAGATGATCACCCGTTCCAGGGAAATCATCCATGAGCTTATCGGATTCGGTGTTCAGTTTGATCAGAGAGATGGGGAGACTGAGTATACCCGGGAGGGGGGACATTCCATTTTCCGGATTCTTCATCATGATGATGTGACAGGAAAAGAAATTACGGGCAAGCTCTATGAGGAAGTGAAACGGCGGGATAACATTGAGATCCTTACTCACTCTACGATGATCGACCTGATTGAGGAAAAAGGGGCCTGCCGGGGAGTTGTCTATGTGACATCCAAAGGAGATGTGGACTGCATCTATGCAGGAAAGACCGTACTCGCAACGGGAGGAATGGGAGGACTGTTCAGACATTCCACCAATTACAGACATCTCACCGCAGATGGGTTGGCAATCTGCCTGCGCCATAACGTGGAGATCCAGAATATCAATTACATACAGATTCATCCGACTACTTTTTATTCTGACAAGCCGGGCAGGAGCTTTTTGATCTCGGAGTCTGTCAGAGGGGAAGGAGCCTATTTATACAATAAAGGCGGGGAACGGTTTATAGATGAGCTGCTGCCCAGAGATATTGTGACCGCGGCCATCCGTGAGCAGATGGAGAAAGATAGGACCGATTATGTGCGGCTGTCTGTGACTCATCTGGACGGAGAGCGGATAAGACAAAGATTTCCTAACATTTATAAGCAGTGCCTGGAAGAAGGATATGACATGACGAAGGAATGGATTCCGGTGACTCCCGCACAGCATTATTTTATGGGAGGAATCAAGGTAGATTTAAGAAGCCGTACATCCATGGAGGATTTATATGCAGTGGGAGAAACCAGCTGCAATGGAGTCCATGGAAAGAATCGGCTGGCAAGCAATTCTCTGCTGGAATCTCTTGTTTTTGCCCTGGAATCAGCCGAGGATATTGCAAAGGCACCAAAAAAGCCTTCAGAATGCCAGGTTGATTTAGCAAAGTATCATGATATTTTCGGTATTCAGGAGGAGAACAAACGTCTTGTGCTGGAAGAGATCAAAAGAAAGGATGGGGATTTCTATGATAAATGGTGTAACAATGGCGGTAAATATTGATGAGTATCTGCTGAATGCGTTAAAAGAGGACATCACCGGAGAGGATGTCAGCACCAATGCTGTCATGCCAGAACCAAGACAGGGACAGGTCGAGCTGATCTGTAAAGAGGACGGAATTGTCGCAGGCCTGGAAGTGTTTCACCGCGTATTCACACTTCTGGATGAACACGTAACTTTCGAGACAAAGCTGAGCGATGGAGACGAGATCAAAGCCGGTCAGCTTATGGGAGTGCTCAGAGGAGACATCCGGGTCCTGCTGTCAGGAGAGAGGACGGCGCTGAATTATCTTCAGAGAATGAGCGGGATCGCAACGTTTACCAATTCCCTCGTAAAAGAATTAGAAGGTTCCTCCACACAGCTTCTGGATACGAGAAAGACAACACCGAATATGCGTCCGTTTGAGAAATATGCGGTAACGGTCGGAGGCGGCAAGAATCACCGTTATAATCTCTCTGACGGGGTGATGCTGAAAGACAACCACATCGGCGCTGCCGGAGGGGTCCGGGAGGCAGTCTATGCGGCAAGAGCGTATGCTCCATTTGTGCGGAAGATTGAAGTAGAGACCGAAAATCTTGCCATGGTGAATGACGCCCTGGAGGCAGGTGCAGATATTATTATGCTGGACAACATGTCGGATGAAATGATGAAGGAAGCAGTTAAAATCATCGGAAGCCGTGCTCTCACAGAGTGTTCCGGCAATGTGACTAAGGAACGGTTAAAGAAGATCAAAGAGATTGGAGTGGATTTCGTATCTTCCGGGGCATTGACCCATTCGGCTCCGATCCTGGATATTTCACTGAAAAACCTGAAACCAACAGAATAATAAAAGAGTGATATGGGAAGGCCAGAAAATACAGGATATTTTCTGGCCTTTTTCAGTGGTTTTTACTGATAGTGGAAGGGATGCCTTTAAGTGAGCGTTGACAGAAATCATAGGAAAGTCTAAAATAATAAATAATATATATCAATAAACAATGATAAAAAGTAATAAAAAGGAGTTCCTATGCTTTCCAAGACTGCACAAAAAATAATGAAAGTGCTGATCCATCAGGATGATGATTTTATCACCTATGAGAGAATTGCAGGGATGCTGGAGATTTCTGAGCGGAGTGTACATAATTATATGAAAGAGGCAGCTGAATTTTGTGAAGAGAATGGATATCAGCTTGTCCGCCGGAGGGGAAGAGGGGTCTGTCTTCAGGCAGGGCTGCACAGAAAAGAATTGGAACACTTATTTCCGAAAGACCATATCCCCTGCGAAACAAGAAAATACCGGATGCGCTATATTGTCAGGACTCTGATTGAAAATGGGGAGCCTTACACGGCGTCTTTGTTTGCGGAGGAGCTGTTTGTCTCCAAATCCACGATCCGCACAGATATCGAGAAGGCAAATAAGATTTTAGAGCCGGACAGAGTATGTATCAGGCAGATCGTGGGAAAAGGAATTGTCATACAGGGCCGGGAATTTGACCTGAGAAAAGTTCTGGTATGCCAAAATCAGAAAGTTTATCTGGAGGAGGCTCCGAAGTCAGCCACAGTGCCGGATTACAGAATCGATCCGGTGACATATGCAAGATTTTTATCTCAGTACAGAAAGAGCACAGCCGATAAGGTAATTTCCTGTATTCAGCAGCTGGAGAGACAGATCGGCATGCAGTTTAATGATTATACATTTTGTATGCTGGCCGAATATACGAGCAGTCAGATGAATCGGCTGAGAGGAGGACATTGTCTGGAAGAGTCTATGATCAGCAGACTTACACTGGTAGAGGAGATCGCCGACTGGACCGACATACTCACAGGACTTCTGAACAGACAATTCCGGATGAACATTGACCCGAGGGAGGGATTGTATCTATATCTTCTGCTTCTCGGAGCGGAAGTACAGAACAGCAGCCGCATTGTTAATAAAAAATTTCTGATCGAAAAAGAGATAGATATCGAAGACGCCGCCCAGAACATGATTCAGTACATTTCTTCCATTGTGGGGAGAGATTTCAGGGAAGATCCTCTGCTAAAGACAAGTACAGCCTTATTTCTGAACAGTTCCTTCATAAGAGTAAAGTTTGGGTTTGAGATTAAAAATCCTTTTCTGGAAGAGATAAAGAGGACGTACTCAGCCATATTTTCAGCCTGTTTTACGGCAAGCAAAGAATATGAAAGCCTTGTGGGCGCATTTCCGACGGAAGATGAGATCTCATATATGGCAATTCTCTTTGGCGGGGCCATGGTTCAGAATAAGAGGGACATCAATACAGTCGTTATCGGCAGCGGCGGAGTGGGGATCGCTCAGATCATTACCAGGAAGATCGAACATAAGATTATGGATATCAATGTTACATCTGTACTCCCGGCAAATGCAGGAGTCATGATCGATGAGAGTCAGTATGACCTTGTGATCACCACGGTTCCCTCATTGAAGATCAAACACCCTTATGTGGTTTACACGACTCCGCTTGTGGGAGAGCAGGATGTCTTCAGGATCAAGAAAATTTGTCATGAGATGAAAGAAGAGAAAAAGAATCTGGAAAAACGATGGACCATTAAGAATTTGATGGAGGACGAACTGATTTTTCTGGAGTCGGGGACATTGACGAAAAAAGCCCTGTTACATAAGGTGTGCAGAAAGCTGCAGGACGGGGGCTATGTAAAGGACGGCTTTTATGAGGATGTACTGAGTAGGGAAGAGATCAGCGTATCCGTGCTGGGAGGAGGCGTTGCGGTTCCACATGGCATGGCAAATCTCGTTGAAAAGCCGGCTGTGGCGATCATAAAGACGGACCATAAAGTTGAGTGGGATGAGGGAAGCGTGGATGTGATATTTTTACTGGCGCTGAATTTTGAAGACATTCAGTCCACCAGAGCATTTTTTGAAACATTTTACGAAATGACGATGGAAAAGAATGCGGCAAAACTCATAAGGAAAGCGGGTAATAAAGAAGAGATCAAGAATATTATCATGATGAATTCGGATTAAGAAGGTGTCTTTTGGGCACTTTCTTTTTTTATATAATGAAGAGAGACTGAACGCTATGTCATAAACTGCAGTTGTTTACCCGCAATTTTTGGTTTTGCCTCGGTGCAGTGCAGCGTTTTTGCAGATATACAACTGCAAAAAGAGAACAAAAGAGATATTGAATAATAATATAAATAAATATAAAATAATAATAAACAAGGATAAATAATAAAAAGAAAGGAAAGCTATGAAAAGAGCAGCGGAAAAGGAACTTATGGTTTCTGCATCTGTTTCCTGCATGGATCTGTGTCATCTGGCAGATGCCGTAGAGGAAGCCGAGGAAGCGGGAATCTCGTTTTTTCACTATGATATGGTGGATGGAAGGTTTAATGATTGTTTCATATTATCGGAAACACTCTTAAAACAGATGAGAGGCATAACCAGCCTCCCCATAGAAGCTCATCTGGCCGCTTATGAGCCAGAGCGCTATATCGGCATGTATGCCGATGCGGGAGCAGATTACATAGCGGTACACTATGAGGCGATGAAAGAACCTCTCAGGGTGCTTGAACAGATCAGGAAAGCGGGTGTCCAGCCGGTATTGGCATATAAATCCACGACACCCCCGGGGGAGAATTTCATCACACTGGCAGGTGAAGCGGCCTGGATCTTAAAACTCACAGTCGACCCCGGGTTTTCAGGACAAAAGATGCAGGAGGGGGCCCTCGGTCACATCAGGCAGATGAGGACGATGCTGAACGATACAGGACTGAAGACGAAGATTCAGGCAGACGGCAACATCAATCAGGATACGATTCCGAGAGCGGTAAAAGCCGGGGCAGACATCTTAACCGGAGGAACATCGGGATTGTTTCTTAAAGGAAAGACAGTAAAGCAATGCTGTGAAGACATGCTAAAAGCGGCAGAAGAAGCAAAAGGAGTAAAGAACTATGGAATTAATGAATGAAGGACTGATCGTATTTGACCTGGAAGCGGCGTCACCGGAAGAAACAGTCTCTAAGATTGCCGGAGTAATGGAAGAACAGGGACGTTTGAATGACAGGGCGGCATATGTGGCGGATGTTATAAAGAGAGAGGAGGGAGCGCCGACAAGTATAGGATTTCTGATCGCCACACCCCATGCGAAATCGGTCCATGTAAAGGAACCGTCTCTGGCATTTGCAAGGCTGAAAGACCCGGTGCAGTGGGCGAATGAAAAAGTCCAGATGGTCTTTCAGATCGCAGTTCCGGACCCGGGACAGGGAGATAAGCATCTGGAGATTCTGGCGAAATTGTCAAGAAAGATCATCCATGATGACTTCAGAGAGCAGCTCATGAATGTAACCAATGAAAAAGAAGTGTTGGAACTGATACTATAAGGAGGAGAGAGAAGATGAACGAACTTGCAGGTATTTTTAAAGATACAAGAAAACATCTGATGAACGAGTGTCCCATATGATTCCGTTTGTAGTGACCGGAGGTATTTTAATGGCAGTTGCCGTCATGGCATACGGGCAGGGAGGTGTTCCGCCGGAAGGGACCTGGATGGCAACTTTATGGAACTTTGGTTCTACCGCGCTGAATTTGATGGTACCGGTTTTGTCAGCATATATTGCGGCATCCATCGCAGACCGTGCGGGTATTTGTCCCGGATTTGTTGGAGGAATGATCTCCATCAGTGTCGGAGCCGGATTCCTGGGAGGAATCGTAACAGGACTTCTTGGCGGAATTGTATGCTACTATTTAAAAAAGATCAAAGTGCCGAAAGCATTGAGCTCCATCATGCCCATCATGATCATTCCGATCGTCGGTTCTTTAGTAACCATGGGATTTATGCAGTATGTCCTTGGAGCACCGATCGCAGGAATTATGGACGGAATGACAAAGGTTATGGAGCATTTGGGAAATGGGAATAAAGTAATTTTAGGTGCAGTATGCGGACTGCTAGCAGGCTTTGACTTTGGCGGACCATTTAATAAGGTAGCATATACCTTTGGCGTGGCTACGGTAAGTGCCGGCGTGTATACATATGCAGGGCCTATGGCTGTGACAATGACAGCACCGCCGCTTGGATGTGCTCTGGCAGCATTTTTAGCAAAGAAAAAGTTTACCCAGGAAGAGAGAGAAGCAGCAAAGAGTGCAGTTGCCATGGGCTGTGTAGGGATTACTGAGGGAGCTATTCCGTTTGCGGCCAACGACCCGCTGCGTGTCATTCCATCGACCATGATCGGTTCGGCTGTAGGCGGAGCCGTGGGTTATCTGTTCAATATTACAAATCCTGTTGCCTGGTCCGGCCTGATTATGATTCCTGTCCTTGGAAATCCAATTGGATTTCTTGTATCCCTTGCCATTGCCGTCGGAGTGACTGCGGGGCTGATGATTCTGCTGAAGAAGGATATTACAGAAGAGGCAGCAGGCACAGACGAAGGGGATTTAGACATTGATCTTTCATTTGAATAAAGAACATCAGAAAATCTAGAGGAGGTATTCTATCATGAAATTTTTAGCGGTTACGGCATGCCCGTCAGGGGTGGCACATACCTATATGTCAGCGGAGGCGCTGGAGAAAGCGGCCAGGAAACACGGGATCGAGATTAAAGTGGAGACACAGGGGTCTATCGGGATAGAGAACCAGATTACACCGGAAGATCTGATCGGAACGGATGCGGTGATCCTTACGAAGGATATGCCGATCAAGGATGAGGACAGATTTGAAAATATTCCAAAGGTCAAAGTAGGAGTCAGTGATGCTGTGAAGAAGGCAGAGGCAATCATTACGAAGTTGGAAAAAATGGTGAAGGAACTTTAAACAAAAACAAGGGCGGCTTTCGTAAAGCCGCCCCCTTTTATACCGTTTTATCTATCTTGTCTCTGCTTTTTGATAGATCCTGTATAATACAGGCTGAAGAATTAAGCATATGACCGCATATACAGGAATGATAACGGCTGCTGTGGTCATGACTTTTCCTCCTAATTCCACAAGTCCGGATTCTTTAATATCTATATATATTTCTAATAACTGATCCGGAAAGAAAGAACACACTCCCGGCAATGTAATGATCCTGCTTAAAAAAGGAAGCGCACACAGTACAATGAACGGCACAATGACGGCTGTTGGAGTCGAACGTGTGATTGCCGATACAAGCATAGCAAGTATGGAAGCAAACAGCGTACCAATATAACCGCCTGCTGCAATAAATAGATATGCCTGCAGAAAAGAAATATTATAAACACTTCTCCACATGTCCAGCTGAATAGGGCAATTTGCACCGTCTGTGCCCAATACGAAAAGTACAGTCAGAGTATATAAAAACACAAAAACAACATAAAAAACCGTGGTAATTAAAAATCCCGCCCACATCTTTGATAAAATCCCTTTACTCCTTCCTAATTTGGCTGAAAAGAAAATAGAATCTGCCTTTGTCTGAAACTCATCTGAAAAAATACCGGATACCAAAAAACCAATGATTAACGCTAAAATCAGAATAAATGTGGATATGTTTTGCAGCAATGCGCTCCATCCGTCTATATATTCATAGTGAAAAGGTGTTTCCAGGTTTTTATATTGCCGTATCAAAAATTTTTTTTGTTCATCCGTAAAAGTTTCTTTTCCCGAATCAAGATATTCTTTTAAAGCAGAAATTCTTTTTTTGTAAATATTTTTCACATCCCTGCCGGAAACATGGTCAGCCGCAAAACCGTCGTAATCTCTATATTCACTGAATGCACAATTAATAACATCAAGAATGCCGGTAATATCCTGTATTTTTGCAAATGCTTTATCCTGTTCCAGCAGGTCATCTGACAATGCTTCTTTGGAATTTTTAATTTTCTTATTTTTCTCCAGCACCTTTTGAAGGACATCCTCGGTAAGATCACCTGCCCATTTGTTCTGGGCTGTTCTAAGGTTTTTTGCCGCTGAGATTCCAGTCGAGCTGTTTCCGTTATCATCAATATACTCAACTTTGTTAATTGTCAGAATACTGGTTAGAATGAGGGTCACCAATAAAACCAGAACGGCTATCCTGTTTTTAAACTTAGAAAATATTTTTTTCAGTTCAAATCGCAGCATTTTCATCACCTGCCTTTTCTCCAAAGTAATATAAAAATACATCCTCTAATGATGCTTTTACACATTTGGCATTTGTAAACGGCCTTTCCTGAGAAATAATGCGCAAAATAATTCCGTCCGGTTCTGTTTTCATATTGGAAATCCTGTACTTTTTTATAAAATCAGAGACCATATTCTTTTCTACAAAACATTCCCATACTGTTTCCGGCATAGAGTTTATGATTTCATCTGCAGATCCTTTGTGCATGAGCTCTCCGTCTTTCATCAGCCAGATTTCATTGGCTATATATTCAATATCAGAAACAATGTGAGTAGACAGAAGAACCAGTCTTTGCTCTGAGAGTTCACTGATTAAGTTTCGGAAACGAATCCTTTCATTTGGGTCAAGCCCTGCCGTGGGCTCATCAAGTATGAGGATTTTTGGATTATTCAGCATTGCCTGTGCAATCCCTGCCCTGCGTTTCATGCCGCCGGATAATTTTTTCATTTTTTTATGCGCTGCCTTTGAAAGCCCTACTTTAAAAAGTAATTCCTTTACCCGCTCTTTTGCGGCAGCAGGAGGGATTCCTTTTAATGCTGCAATATAAAGCAAATAATCCTGCACCGAAAATTGTGGGTAAAACCCAAATTCCTGCGGCAAGTATCCTAATAATCTGCGGTATTCGCTGTCCATTTTGAAAATATCTCTGCCGTCACAGCGGATCGTTCCGCTTGTAGGTTTCAGCAAGGTACACAGCATTCTCATTAACGTAGTTTTTCCTGCTCCGTTTACTCCCAACAGACCATATACTCCGTTTTTCATAGTGAGATTTATATGGTTTACAGCAGTAAAATCTCCAAATTTTTTTGTTAAATGATCAAGTTCTAATTTCATCAAGCGGCACCTCCAAATATTTATTACAACTTTTTAAAATACGGCAGACAGCAAAGACAAGGAAGAGAATTGCAAATCCCAATAAAGTAAACCAGATCGGAACAGCAACGATTTTATATAGACTTTCATTTAAAATGATAAACAGCCATACGGCGCTCCATATAATACATAAAATGATTGCTGCCGTTTCACTGAAACAATATTTGCTGCATAATATACCAAAACAAATACAGGCAGTGATGCTCAATGGAAAAAGAAATTGAATGACCAGCTCTGACACCCCAAAATGCAGTCCCGCTGCAGCAGTCCCGCAAAATACAGTAATCAGAAAGGTATCTATAATGCCAAATAACAGCATACGTGCCGCATATACTTGTTTCAGAGAATAGTAAGAAGCAGCTTCTATTTCCATACACTCATATGACCTGTTTTTCCATAGTTCAGGAATCATAAGTATTACAAACAGTGACGCCATTACCCCCATACTTTTTTTTGCGTATATTTCATCGGTTACAGAGGTTAAAAGAATCCACAATGTTACTAGAAGTAAGAACTGGAGAACCCACCACTTTTTTTGTATGATTTTTGTCTGTATCCATAAAAATTCACGGTAAGACAGCACTCTTTTCCGTTCTGCCGTTAAAAAGGCAGTTTTTGATTTGCGGATTGTTTCTTGTATTCTTTCCTCATGCAGTTCTGCCTGTACGGTTTCTTTATACCTTTTCATCCTTTCTTCCAAATTCATAATTTTCCTCCTTTCTCATCCATTCTTCTAACTGCTGCTTGGCTCGTTTTAAACGGTATTTCACTAATGGGAGACCTATCTGTAATGTTTCAGAAATTTCTCTGAGTTTCAGTTCCTGAAAGTAATAAAGAGTAATTACCTCTCTCAATTCATCTGGTAATTGTTTAAGTGCCTGCTCAATAAAAATTTCGTTCAAAACATACTCCATTTGATGCACCGCTTTATGTTCCCTGACGAATTCTGTTTCTTCCACAGGTGTTTCTTTTATTTTTTTCAAATAATCCTTACATAAGTTACCTGCTATCGTATATAGATAGTTCAAAGTTTTTCCTCTGTAATGATAATCAGACAATTTTATAAAAAAACGTATAAAAGTTTCCTGTGTTAAATCTTCAGCATACTTTTGATCAAAACAATGAGAATGGCAGTAAATTAAAATATTTTTGTAATATGTATGAATAAACAAATCAAATGCAGTATCATCGCCTTGTTTCATTTTTCTGATTAATCGAAAATCACTGTGCACAAAATCCTCCTTTCTCATTGCTGGAACTTTAAAATACTTATCCACTTATTATATATAACGAATCAGCAGTGGACAAAGATAGTACGAAGAAAAATTTTTTAATACACTAAATTTGCATTATGTCTTGCAAAACAATAATAAATAATATATAATAATATAAAACAATAAATTTAAATATATAGAACAAAACAGGGAAGGAGCAGTATATGGAGGGTGTTTTTCAGACAGACAGAGTAAAATACTTAAAAGATAAAATGTTATCGGAACCAAGGTATGCTTCCATTGAGCAGGCACTCATTATAACGGACAGCTACAAACGACATGAGGATCAGCCGAGGATCATTCAGAGAGCGCTGGCATTAAAAGCATCATTGGAGAAGATTAAGATCAGTGCAGAACCGGAGGAACTGATTGTGGGCAACCGCACGGCAGGAGTCCGCTATGGGGTGGTCTTTCCGGAAAGCGGAAGCACATGGGTGGATAAGGAGTTTGAGACTCTTCCCACAAGGCCGCAGGATAAGTTCCATGTCCATCCGGAAGACATTGAAACATTCAGAAAAGAGATTAAACCTTACTGGGAAGGAAAGTCTCTGGAAGATGTCCTAAATGAGAGATATGGAAAAGAAATAAACGAGATATCAAAAGTAGTGAAGATTAACCAAAAGGACCATGCCCAGGGGCATATCTGCCCTAACTGCGTGACATGGCTGAAGCTTGGTCCGGCAGGACTTCAGGAACAGGCAAGAGAGAAACTTACATCCTGCAGTGAGGAGCAGAGAAATTTCTACGAAAGTGTCGTTCTGGTGATGGAAGGCGTCAGAAACTTTATGCTGCGCTATCATGACCTGATGATGGAGCTTTCAGAAGATCAGGACGATGAAGCCAAGAAAGAATCTATGATCTGTGTGGCAAAAAACTGCAAAAAGCTGAGTCAGCATCCGGCAGAGACCTTTCATGAAGCGGTGCAGTCTATATGGTTTTTGTTTGTGGTTCTGCAGATGGAATCCAATGCTTCTTCATTTTCACCGGGGCGTCTGGACCGCCACCTGATCTCTTACTATGAGAATGACATAAAAGAAGAAAGAATCACAAAACAGGATGCACTCGAAATCATCGAATGTATGTGGCTCAAATTCAATGAGATCGTTTATATGAGAAATTCTCACGGTGCAAAATATTTCGCAGGATTTCCAATCGGGTTTAATATAGCTGTCGGAGGCCAGGATGAGCTTGGAAATGATTATTCCAATGATCTTTCGTTTTTATTCCTGGAGGCCCAGAAACACCTTGGACTTCCTCAGCCGAACCTTTCCGTGAGGCTCCACGAGGGCACAGGGGATGATCTTCTATTTGAAGCGGTCCGTGTCGTGTCAAAGGGCAGCGGAATGCCTCAGTTTTTTAATGACAAAGCAGTGATCCCATCCGTCATGGAGCTTGGGATCGAAGAAAAAGATGCCATGGATTATGCCATCGTTGGATGCGTGGAGCTGACGACACAGGGAAATAACCTCGGATGGAGCGATTCTGCCATGTTTAATCTGAATAAGGCGCTGGAAGCCGCAATGACCGGCGGAATCTGTCTGCTCACAGGAGAGAAGATCGCTCCTGATTACGGAAGCCTTGAGACTTATGAAACGTTTGAGGAACTGGAAGATGCATTCCAAAAACAGATCGATTATTTCATGGACAAAATGATCCTGGCCTGTGAGGAGGTAGAGAAGGCACACATCGACCTGCTGCCGTCTCCGTTTCTCTCAGCATCGATCGACGACTGTATGGAAAGAGGAATAGACGTGACAGCAGGAGGAGCAAAATACAACTTATCCGGTATCCAGATGATCCAGGTGGCAAATCTTGCAGACAGCCTGGCGGCAGTAAAACAGATGGTCTATGATGATAAGAAAATTGAGCCGGAAAGACTGCTCCATGCATTAAAGACAAACTTTGAAGGAGATGAGGTCATGAGGACCATGCTCTTAAATAAAGTGCCTAAGTACGGAAACGACGTGGACTGGGTGGACGCCATGGGTACAAAATGGGCCGAATATTTTAAAAACCGTCTGCGCACATTTAAAAACTACCGCGGAGGTCCATACCACACGGGAATGTATACAGTCTCAGCCCATGTACCCATGGGGGAAAATGTCGGGGCGTCACCGGACGGACGCTACGCAGGAGAGCCTCTTGCCGACGGCGGTATGTCTCCGGTTTATGGAAGAGATATGAAAGGTCCGACGGCGGTCCTGAAATCCGTATCAAAACTGGATAAAAATCTTACCACAAACGGAGGGCTGCTGAATATGAAATTTCTGCCTGAATTTTTTAAAAACGAATCCGGTATCCGAAAATTTGCCGGGTTTCTGCGAAGCTTTGTAGACCTGGAAATCCCTCATATACAGTTTAATGTTGTGCGGAGAGAGGATCTCATAGCAGCAAAGAAAAATCCGGAGCAGTACAGGGGCCTTACGGTCCGGGTGGCCGGATATACCGCATATTTCACAGAACTTGCAGATGAACTTCAGAATGAGATCATCGCCCGCACCAGCTACGGAGACATATAATATGAAAGGAACAATCTTTGACATCCGTAGATTTTCAACCCATGACGGGGACGGTATCCGGACGACGGTCTTTTTCAAAGGCTGTCCCCTGTCCTGTGTGTGGTGTCAGAACCCGGAGGGGATTTCATTAAGGCGGCGTCCGCTATATTTTGAGAACCGGTGCATACACTGTAAAATGTGTGCGGCAAAAAGCGTGAACGGCGGAATGAAATGCAGGGGAGATACGATGCTCATGAATATTGACGCGTCGGAAGACTGGGAATATCTTGCAGAATTGTGCCCGTCAGGTGCTATCGCCATGGATTCCAGGGAGTACAGCGTGAAAGAAGTGATGGAAGAGATCAGAAAAGACATGGTATTTTACAGGCATGGCGGCGGAGTCACTTTGTCAGGAGGAGAGCCGCTGCTTCAATGGGAGTTTGCACTGGAAATACTGGAGCAGTGCAAAAAAGAAGGAATTCATACTGCGATAGAGACTTCCCTGTATGCAGAACAGGAGGTACTTGGAAAACTTTTGCCGTATCTGGATCTGATCTTTGCAGATTTTAAAATAATGGATGGGGAAAGACACATAAAGTACGTGGGAGTACCAAATCCGAAGATCAAAGAAAATATAAGGTATCTGCTGGAATCGGAAAAGAAAGACCAGGTCATCATACGGACACCGATGATCCCGGGCCTTACCGCGTACAGAGATAATCTTACGAAAATTGCCGGATATATCAGCAGGATATATCCCGATGTTTCATATGAAATTCTAAACTATAACCCCCTGGCGGAAGCCAAGTATCATTTAATTGGCAAAGAGTTCTGTTTTGCCGAAAATCCAGAGATGTATTCCAAATCACAGATGAGAGAATTTGAGAGCTGGGCAAGACAGGGCGGTGTAAGCAATACGATCATGGAAATTTAAATAAAGGAGAACAAGATGAAATTTATTATTGATGATGCAGATGTGGAAGCTATTAAAAACTTATATGAGTATTTTCCTGTGGAAGGGGTAACTACCAACCCGTCCATCTTAGCCAAGAGCAAACGGCCTCCATATGAGGTGCTTGGTGAAATTCGTGAATTTATCGGAAAAGATGCGGACCTTCACGTGCAGGTTGTCTCAAAGAGTGCCGAAGATATGGTCACAGAAGCAAAAGAAATGCAAAAACGACTTGGAGAGAATACATATATTAAAGTCCCCACTACAAGGGAAGGATTAAAGGCAATGAAACTTCTGTCTGCCAAAGGGGTAAAGATAACGGCCACGGCCATTTATACTCCGATGCAGGCATTTTTAGCGGCAAAGGCGGGCGCCGCTTATGCAGCGCCATATGTAAACCGTATCGATAATCTGGGGGCCGATGGAATTGAGACGGTGAAGAAGATTCACGATATTTTTCAGAACAATGGGCTTAAAACAGAAGTGCTGGCTGCCAGTTTCAAGAATTCGCAGCAGGTATTGGAACTCTGTGCCTATGGGATCGGTGCTGCAACCATCGCGCCGGATGTCATAGAGGGACTGATCAAAAATGACGCTGTAACCGCCGCAGTAGGCGCATTCACAAAAGACTTTGAAGGACTGTGCGGCGAAGGAAAGACCATGAAGGATTGTTGTTAAAGCAGTATAGAAAAAACAGGGGCCGATTGAGAGCTTTTTCAGTGATTAATAAAAGCGCATGACAAGAGCATGCGCTTTTGTTAATAAATTTATTTTAAGTATTTTTTCAGAATGCCGGTTAATTCTTTTACGTCAACAGGCTTTTTTGCGACCTCCCAGTTAAGTTCGTTATCTTCAGCAAGCAGGATACGATGGCCGTTCATATCAGGAAGCTTCCAGTCTATAAGCTATGGGGTGTCCCCAACACCATCTTCTAAAAATATAATGAATGCTCTGAATGCAGCAATAGAGATTACATCTGACTGTCCATGTCGTAGAACATTTCATTCAGACCAGGGCTGGGGCTATTAAATGAAAGCATATGTTCGTACATTGCAGGAACATCGGATTTTTCAGAGTATGTCCCGAAAAGGAAACTGCCATGATAATTCTGTTATGGAAAACTTTTAACGAATAAAAGAGAAGCTAGGATGGCTGAGTCCGGTTGAATACAGACTCAGTCTCTTGGCGGCATAAAAGAAAAATGCGAAGTGGATTTTCCACTTCGCAATAAAGTCTGACTTTTAGGTGTCACCTATTACACTGTGATAACTCCCATTCCCTGGAATATGGAGAACAGGAGAATGGCTATGATACAGATCGGTGCAAAAAATCTAATCATTGGAATATATAAATTTTTTCGTTTGAAATCTCCTGAACTTTCCACTTCATCAATGATTTCTTTTGGTTTGATAACATAAGCGGCAAATATGCAGGTGCAGAATGCTGCAATCGGCATCAAGACGCTGTTGCTCAGGAAGTCGAAGAAATCCAGAAAACTTAAGCCAAGAAGCTTAATATGACCCCATATACCAAATCCCAGAGATGACGGCACTGCCATGATCATTGCAATGACAAACATGGTAATGCAGGCTCTGATGCGGGATAAATGAAACTTATCCATTACGATGGAGACCAGCGTTTCCAAAAGAGAAATCGCAGAAGTCAGCGCCGCGAAGAAAACTAAAATGAAGAAAACAGCTCCGATGACAGTTCCCAGAGCCATGCTGTTAAATACCTTCGGAAGCATTTTAAACATCAGGGATGGTCCGGATGCAAGCATATCCGCATTGCCTCCTGAAAATACAAAGACCGCAGGAACGATCATAAGCCCTGACAGGAATGCAACACCTGTATCAAAAATCTCTACCTGTGAAACAGACTTCTCAAGGTTAGACTTTTTCGGCATATAGGAACCAAATGTAATCATGATTCCCATAGCAAGGGACATGGAGTAGAACAGCTGTCCCAGAGCAGCAAGGAATGTGGTAGGTGTCAGATCCCTGAGATTTGGCTTGATGTAATACAATACACCTTCCATGGCACCCTTTCTGGTAATGCAGTATACGGAGATTCCGATCAACAATACAATTAAGACCGGCATCAGGATCGTACTGACTTTTTCAATACCGCCTTCAACCCCGAGAGCTACGACAATCAATACAAGTCCTGCAAAGATCAGGAGCCATACCATAGGGC
Source organism: Anaerostipes hominis (ex Lee et al. 2021) (assembly GCF_002270485.1). Classification (GTDB taxonomy): domain Bacteria; phylum Bacillota; class Clostridia; order Lachnospirales; family Lachnospiraceae; genus Anaerostipes; species Anaerostipes hominis. The sequence continues at coordinate 46,164 of NZ_NQOG01000016.1, forward strand.
TTACGGACTGGCTGATAAAGCCTTCAAAGAAAGTATCTCCAGCCGCCTGGCTGATATTTCCGCTTATTGAGACAAACAGATATTTTGTTACCCATCCTCCAATGACACAGTAATAAGGGAATATAATAAACGGTATGATACTGGTCAGATAACCGATAAACTTATACTTTTTATTAAAATAGGAAAATGCATGTATGGCACTTTTTCCGGTTCTCCGGCCAATGGCAATCTCGGTGATCATCAGAGTAAACCCAAAGGTTACTGCAAGTATCAGATAGATCAAAAGGAAGCTTCCTCCTCCGTATTTAGCTGCCAAGTATGGAAATCTCCATATGTTTCCTAATCCTACCGCTGATCCCGCAGTCGCAAGCACAAAGCCGATTCTGCTGGAAAAGCTGCCTCTTTCTTCATTCATAAATCTGTGAAATCCTCCTTTAGTTTATACTACGTCGACATCTTCACCTGCCAACACAGCATTCATATTTCGAACGGAACACATTTTTCCGCACATGGTACATGTATCTTCTCTTTCAGGTTTTGATTCAGCGCGGTACCTTCTTGCCTTTTCAGGGTCTAAAGCCAGATCAAACTGGGCCTCCCAGTCAAGCTTCTGCCTTGCCTTGGCCATCTGGTTGTCCCAATCGATTGCTCCTTTTATGCCTTTGGCGATATCCGCCGCATGGGCTGCAATCTTTGAAGCCATAATGCCTTCTTTTACATCGTCTACATTTGGAAGACGCAGATGCTCGGCCGGTGTAACATAACACAGGAAGCTTGCACCGGATGCCGCTGCAATGGCACCTCCGATCGCTGAAGTGATATGGTCATATCCAGGGGCGATATCGGTAACCAGCGGCCCTAACACATAAAAAGGCGCACCTTTGCATATAGTCTGCTGAATTTTCATATTTGCCTGTATCTGGTCCATTGGCATGTGTCCGGGTCCTTCGATCATTACCTGGACATCCTTTTTCCAGGCCCGGGCCGTCAATTCTCCCAAAGTTACCAGCTCCTCGATCTGAGAAATATCGCTGGCGTCTTTAATGCACCCCGGACGGCAGGCATCCCCGAGGCTTAGAGTAACGTCATATTCATTACAAATGTCCAAAATCTCATCATAGTATTCAAAGAACGGATTTTCACAGCCGGTAGCTTCCATCCAGGCAAAGATCAATGATCCGCCGCGGGAAACAATGTTCATCTGTCTCTTCATGGCCTTAAAACGGTCTGCAGTACTGCGGTTAATCCCGCAGTGAATGGTCATGAAGTCGACTCCGTCTTCCGCATGCATTTTAAATATGTCGATCCATTCTCTGGATGTGATATCCTTGAGAGCCTTGTTGTAGTATACGATGGCATCGTAAATCGGAACAGTGCCCAGAATGGCCGGGCATTCAGCCACAAGCTTTCTTCTGAAGGTCTGAGTGTCCCCGAAAGAAGAAAGATCCATGATCGCTTCAGCACCCATGGAGACAGCCTGGTTTACTTTCTTCATTTCCACATCCATATTCAGACAGTCTCTGGATGTTCCAAGGTTGACATTGATCTTTGTTTTCAGGGAATTGCCGATGCCGAACGGCTTTAAGCATTTATGATTTTTGTTGGCCGGTATGACGATTGTTCCGGCGGCAACTTCATTCATAAGCTTTTGAAGATCCATTCCTTCATAGGCAGCTACAGTTTCCATTTCCTTGGTTGCGATGCCGGCTCTGGCGGCATTCATCTGTGTTGTGTAAGTCATCTTACAACCTCCTCGTTTCAATCAGTCGGGAGGGAATCTAAAATGCAGTATTTAGTTTTCGGAACATTACTTTTTAATGTACATGCTTCCGTTACAATAAGCATCTAAATCCCTACGTTGGCATTACCCAAATCAGGTATGATGGTCGAAGGTTCATCCTTCCTCTCAGCCCGTAAAAGCTCCCATTTTAGTTTCAAAAACGACCTTAAAGGTCATCTTTCGTATTGTATCATTGTTTATTAGAAAGTGCAATGGTTTGAAAATTGCAATATCAGCCAAAAGAGACAATCAAGTGATAAAAACTCATACAATAAGTTTCCAGTTTTTGTGTTATAATAAAGGAAAGGAGAAGCATTTCCGCGGATTACGGGGAGTGCCCAAACGCAGTTAGGAGTGAGAGAAAATGGCAAGTTTAATATTAGAGGGCGGGACATTCCGGCCTATTTTCAGCGCAGGGGTGATGGATGCCCTGCTGGACTGCGACATTATGTTTCCGTATGTGATCGGAGTGTCAGCCGGCATCTGTGACGGCTTTTCTTACGTATCCAGACAGAGGGAGAGAAATCTTCAGATCCTTATGAATCACAGAAATGATCCCAGGTATGTAGGAAGACAGAATCTTATCAAAGAAAGAAGCCTGTTCGGGCTGAATTTTGTTTACAATGTGATCCCAAATAAATTATATCCGTTTGACTGGGACACCTTTTACAAATATGACGGAAAAATCCTAGTGGGAGTTACCAATGCCCTGACCGGGGAAATCGAGTACAAAGACGGAAAAGACTTGGATGAGGAGTGCATGATGCTGAGGGCAACCTGCGCACTGCCGCTTATTTTCCCGGCGATCAATCTGGACGGTGTTCCTTATTTCGACGGAGGAATCGCAGATCCGATCCCGGTTCGCAAAGCGATACGGGACGGCAATGACAAGCATTTGATCGTACTCACAAGACCAAAGGGATATAAAAAGGAGCTCAGCAAAAGCCATAAGGTTACATCAAGGCTGCTGAAAAGAAAGTATCCGAAGCTTCCGGACCTGCTTTTGAACCGTCATGTGGAGTACAACCGCACCGTCCGGTACTGCGAGAGACTGGAGAGAGAAGGAAAGGCTGTGATTCTCAGGCCGGATCATCCCATTGACAGTTTTGAAAAGGATATCGATGTGCTCAGGGAGACTTATCAGATGGGATACGATATGGCAATAGAAAGAATAGAAGAAATCAAAAAACTGTGATACAATAAATTAGAAGAAGAGGTGGTCAGGATGGCAAGAATTTTGTATTCAGAGCGGCCGTATGTAGAAGAACTATCTACCAATAAGACAAGAAATTTAATAGTAATCTGTGAACGCCTCTTTCTGCCGGTGCAGGCAGATGCAGCCAAGCTTGAACTGGCCGGGGAGATCGCCGGCAGACTCATCGATGAGCCCCAGGTTCTTCTCTGGATGCTTCAGTTGGAGGCAATTGAACTTTTGTTTGAACTTTGGGAACAGAAGGATGGGCAGTTTGCACTGGAGCCCAATTTTAATGATCTTCAGCAGCTCCGGTATCTGGGCTTCATTCATGTGGAAGAGGACCAGGTGGCTGTTAATATAGAGGCAAAGGATCTGTTTTATTTTATTTTAAAGAGCCACAAGTCCGGGAAGATCATGGAAAGGCATACAAGATGGGAGCAGGTTATTTTCGGGATGCTGTTTACTTACGGTATTCTCGATGTATATTACTGCTATGATATTTTTGTGCAGGTGACAGGGGAGGAGATATCTTATGACGAGATGGAAAGGTTTCTCCTGATCCGGATCGTATTTTGGCGAAGCGGCATCCTGCTGCGCAATGAGAAAACAAAGCGCCTGTTTATGGTGAGCCGTGAGGTCCTTGACCGGAACGAAGTGTTTGACGAGTGGAACGAGTATCAGGATCTTAATTTCAAGGAATATACGGAAGATGAGTATGTGGCGCTTGCCATGGGCAACGGCGTGACCGGATGGCCGGGAGTCTCCGAGATGTTTACTTATATTCTGGAGGAGATCGAGGACGACCGCTACAAGGCTATGGTCATTATGAAGTCCATTATTTTGATGATTCAGAACGGTGCCAGTTATCTGGATACGGTTGTAAAAGTATCCAGACTCCTGGATGCCGAAGAAGAGGACGAAAAGATTTTTTTCGATTGTTTGAAAACTGTTTTTTATCATACGCCCATTTATGGGAAAAAAGGCCATACGCTCTCGGATATGGCGAAGAAACAGGACGACGTGCCGTTTCAGGTGATCAACGGCGGCAAAAAGATATAGGAGGTATCAATGAAGCAGTCAAATGTGCTTGTAGTAGATGATGAAAAGGAAATCGCTGATTTCATAGAGCTCTATCTGAAAAATGAAAATTATGAGGTGTTCAAGTACTACAGCGGTGCCGGGGCACTGGAATGTGTGAAACAAGAGCAGATTGATCTGGCAATTCTGGATGTGATGCTCCCGGACATCGATGGTTTTGAAATATTAAAAGAAATACGGAAAGACCATAACTTTCCGGTTATTATGCTGACCGCAAAGACAGCATCTATGGATAAGATCAACGGACTGACCCTGGGAGCGGATGACTATATTGAAAAACCGTTTGAACCGCTGGAGCTGATGGCCAGAGTAAAGGCTCAGCTGCGCCGGTTTATCCGCTATAATGACGGCAGCGGACAGAGCAGCGAAGATACTCTGGAGATTGCCGGACTGGTGCTGAACAGGAATACACACCAATGTCTGTACGGGGAAGAGGAAGTGACACTGACGCCTCTGGAGTTTTCGATTCTCTGGATACTCACTAAGAATAAGGGCAAGGTGATCAGTTCAGAAAATCTTTTTGAGCAGGTATGGAAAGAAAAGTATTTCAAGAACAACAACAATACAGTTATGGTCCACATCCGCCATCTGAGAGAAAAGCTCGGAGAGGTGATGGGACATAAGGAGCTGATCAAGACTGTCTGGGGAGTGGGATATAAAGTTGAGGAGTAAATGGAACAAATACCGGAGCTTAAAGATCAGGATCATGCTCCAGACTCTGGGCATCAGCCTTCTGGTAGGCATCTTTGGTTATCTGTTTATTTTTGTCTTTGTGGATGGAGTGCTTCAGGCGCCGTTTGCAGACAGTATGGTGCACTTTTTTGAGAAGTTCGGATTCGACAATGAGAGTGCTATTCATCTGTACCGTGCGATCTTCTGGGACAATAAGACCATGATTATTTCTACGGGGTTTATCTTTCTGTTTCTCTGCAGTTTTTATCTGGGTATGTCCAGGTTTACAACCTATTTAAGGCAGATTGAATCCGGAATCGATATGATTCTGACAGACTCCAGCGATCTGATCGAGCTGGAGCCGGAACTGCAGCCTATGGAAAACCGTCTCAATGAGATCAAGGCCAATCTGAAGGAACAGCGCAGGCAGACCCAGGAGAGCGAGCAGCGCAAAAACGATCTGGTGGTCTATCTGGCCCATGACCTGAAGACACCTCTGACATCGGTGATTGCATATCTGAGTCTTTTAAGCGAGGCACCGGATATGCCTTTGGAACAGAGGGCAAAATATACACATATTTCTCTGGAGAAAGCCAAACGTCTGGGGGATCTGATCAACGAATTTTTTGAGATTACAAGATATAATCTTCAGAATATTACTCTGGAAAAGAAGACATTCTATCTGTATGTTTTGTTAGAACAGGTACTGGATTCTTTTGAACCGGTCTTTCAAGAACGCGGACTGATCTGCCGCACGGAGATCGAAGACTCAATCCTGATCCACGGGGACCCGGACAAACTGGCCCGTGTCTTTGAAAACCTTTTAAGAAACGGAGTTTCCTACTGTTACCCGAATTCAGCCATCGAGGTCAGCGCGTCGGGAGAAGATAAAGAGGCTGTGATCAGGATCAGGAACCAGGGAAAAGAGATACCGAAGCATAAACTTGAGAATTTATTTGAGAAGTTTTACCGTCTGGATGAAGCGCGGTCTACGGAGACCGGCGGAGCGGGCCTTGGTCTTGCGATTGCCAGAGATATCGTAGAGCTTCATCAGGGAACGATCACTGCGAACAGTAATAAGGATTTCACGGAGTTTATTGTCAGACTTCCAATGGAACAGAAGGAGGAGCCATGAAAAGTACTTATGTAATCGGGCACAGGAATCCGGATACGGACTCCATCTGCTCTGCGATCGCCTACGCGAATCTGAAAAATCAGGTGAACGGAGGGGGATTTGAAGCCCGCAGGGCCGGCAACGTCAATGGAGAGACGAGTTTTGTATTAAAGCAGTTTCAAGTGAAGGCCCCGGAGTTTTTGAGCGATATCAGGCCCCGGATGAGCGATATCACGCTGCATGAAGTGGAAGGTGTCAGGCAGGATATCTCGATCAAAGAGGCAGGGGATCGGATGAAGAAGCTGAAACTGGTGGCTCTTCCGGTCCTGGAAAATAACCGTCTGAAAGGCATGGCAACGATCAGTGATATCGCCCATGCGGACATGGATGTTTATGACAGTGAGATTTTGGCCAAGGCAAAGACTCCATATCAAAATCTGGTCAAAACTCTGGATGGTGTGATGATGGCAGGCAATATTTTAGATGTTATTGATCACGGAAAGGTAACAGTATCTGCTGCCAGCATCGACAAGATGGAACAGTTTGTGACAGAGGGGGACTTGGTGATCCTTGCGGACAGAGATGATGCCCAAAAGCGTGCTATTGAGATCGGCGCCCAGTGTATTATCGTATGTATGGGCAGCAAAGTGAGCAGGGAGATTCAGGAGATGGCAGAGTCAAAAGGATGCCGGATCCTAGTGACGCCCTACGACACTTTTACAGCCGGCAGGCTGGTCTGCCAGTCCATGCCGATTTCCTATGTGATGACCAGAGAAAATATCATCACCTTTTCTTCCAATGACTATGTGGATGATGTGAAAGCACTGATGGCCAAAAAGAGATTCCGTTATTTTCCGGTCCTTGACCCAAAGGGAGAGTTTATTGGTCTGGCATCGAGACGGCGTATGCTGGGATTTGAAAAGAGAAAAATGATCCTTGTAGACCACAATGAACTGTCACAGGCCGTGGAGGGACTGGAAGAGTGTGAGATTCTGGAGATTATTGACCATCACCGTCTGGGCTCTATGGAGACGATGTCGCCTGTCTATTTCAGGAACCAGCCGGTAGGATGTACGGCAACGATCGTGACACAGATGTATGAAGAACATGGTGTGGAGATCACGAAGCCGATGGCAGGTCTGCTCTGTTCCGCGATCCTTTCCGATACGCTCATGTTCCGGTCACCGACCTGTACCCCGGCGGATGAGGCTGCTGCCGGAAAGCTGGCAGAGATTGCAGGGATAGAGATAGAAGAATATGCCAAGCAGATGTTCCGTGCAGGAAGTGACTTGAAAGGCAAAGCTGCCGATGAGATCTTTTATCAGGATTATAAGAAGTTTTCCTCAGGAGATGTCTCCTTCGGAGTGGGACAGATCACGTCTTTGGATCAGGGTGAGTTAGAGGAGATCAAAGATAAGATCATACCGTATGCCGAGACAGTCAGAAATGAACAGGGATTGGATATGATCTATTTTATGCTGACCAATATTCTGGAAGAGACGACTTATCTTATTATGATCGGAGATAAGAGCAGCGGCATCATTTCACAGGGCTTTGGAGCCGAGACAGACGGATGTGTCGCAAAGCTTCCGGGCGTGATGTCCAGAAAGAAACAGTTAATCCCGAATATACTGAATATTATACAGCAGTAATCTGGCAGTCATGCCCCAGATCACGCGCTCTTTGAAGCGGTAAAAACAAACCTCATATTTCCCTTTTGCCCACGGATAATTTTCTCCGTTTGGAATATCGGCAAAAGGGAAATTTTTTTGCGGTTTAGTCATGAGAATGCTGCTGTAATATTCCGGTTCGTTTTCAAGAAAGAAATCAAGAGGGACGGTAAAGACAGAATCCACCTCATCTCTGGAAAACTGTCCGTGATAGTCATGCAGCTCTGCCAGGAACGGTTCAATCCTCGTCTGATACGGGGTTACGAGATAATCTAAGGCCCCGAAGACTTCAATATGTTCCCTTTGTATAAATAATTCTTCTGTCGTCTCCCGGACAGCCGCCTCATAGGTCGTTTCTCCCGGCTCCACTTTTCCACCGGGGAAACAGACTTCGCCCGGCTGTTTATTTAAATGTCTGGCACGTACCTCAAATAAAACGTGGTACCCATCCTCCTTTTTTATCAGGGGAATGAGTACCGCAAATGACGTTTCCTTTTCTTTACCGATTCGTTTTGGGATATGATGTCTTAAAGATTCAAACATGGGGTTCTCCTAAAATCTGAAATCACGCTTTCCTTCATGGATATTTTCAATATATTCTTTTGCTTTTTGCTTTACCACCGGATTTGTAATCGTCTCCAGCGCTTTTTGGATCACTTTTTCTCCTTTTTGTTTTGTATCCTCAGAGGCGTAGTCTTCCAGATACTCTTTGAGGGTCATCATGGCGTTTGGACCGCAGCAGTTGGCGATCTGGCCTGACTTTACAAGGGACATGAAGCGGTCGCCGGTCCTTCCCTCCCGGTAGCAGGCAGTACAGAAGCTTGGGATATGGCCCAGGTCAAGAAGCCAGTTTACCACCTCGTCTAAAGTACGGTCGTCACTCCGCTCAAACTGGGCAGAATTGTCTTCAGGTTTTTCTGGTTCTGCGTATCCGCCCACGCTGGTGGAAGATGCACCGCTGATCTGGGATACACCGACCCTGAGCACTCGTTCCCTGGACTCTTTTGTCTCTCTGGTGGAGACAATAATGCCGGTGTACGGCACTGCCACACGGAGGATGGCAACGATCTTTTCAAAAATATCATCGTTGATTCCGTTTTCAAACTCATCTGGGTCCACATCCTCTGCCGGACGGATTCTGGGAACACTGATCGTATGAGGACCCACGCCGAACCTGGCTTCCAGGTGCTCCGCATGCATCAGAAGTCCTGCAAAGTCATAGCGGTACATATTCAGGCCGAACAGGACACCGATCCCTACGTCGTCAATCCCGGCTTCCATGGCACGGTCCATAGCTTCTGTGTGATAAGCGTAATTATGTTTCGGGCCGGTAGGATGCAGAACTTCATAGTTGTCTTTATGATATGTCTCCTGGAATAAAATATACGTTCCGATTCCTGCATCCCGCAGCTTCTTATAATTTTCTACCGTTGTTGCGGCGATGTTTACATTGACGCGGCGGATCGCTCCGTTTTTATGTTTTATTCCATATATGGTTTTGATACTTTCTAATACATACTCGATCGGAATATTGACCGGATCTTCTCCGGTTTCCAGTGCAAGACGTTTGTGTCCCATGTCCTGAAGTGCGATGACTTCTTTTTTGATTTCCTCCTGGGACAGTTTTTTCCTGCGGATATGTTTGTTTTTATAGTGGTATGGACAGTAAACACAGCCGTTGACACAATAATTTGCGAGGTAGAGAGGCGCAAACATAACAATCCGGTTGCCATAAAACTCTTCCTTGATCTTGATGGCCAGGTCAAAGACTTTCTGCATCAGCTCTTTATCTTCACATGCCAGCAGGACAGATGCCTCTCTATGGCTTAAACCTTTCAGCTTTTTTGCTTTTTCAATAATTGACAGGATCAGTTCCCGGTTATCCTTATTGGCATCTGCGTAGGCAAGGGTATCCTTGATTTCCTGATCGCTGATGAATTCTTCTGCAACTTTTGAATTTGGCTGGTACATAATTTTTCTCCTTTATTTTGTTTTTGCAAACATTGATTTGACGCTGATTCCATCGATCATTCCCAGTTTGCCGGAAAGAGTGCTGATTGCATTTTCCGGCGCATCCAAAACGATGGATATGATGTTGATGTCCTTTTCCCGGTAGGGAATGCCCATTCTGCCCACGATAAAATCCCGGTATTCATGCAGCAGCTGATTGGTGGGAGTTATGCCTTTTTCTTCCTCGATGATAATACCGATCAGCGCGATCCGTGTTTCCTTCATATGATTATGAACCTCCTTAAAATAAAAAGGCATATCCCATAGGAATATGCCTGATCATCGCAGTATAAGAACAGAGTTTCACCTGAGAAACTCTGTGGTTGGCTTATAAAGGATCAATCTTGGCATCGGGCAGTACCCTGGCTTCAGAAAGATGTTTTTCACTGCTTTTATAGTAGCCCAAAACAGGGCAGAAGTCAATCGGCCTTTCCCGTCTCATTAATATGGATAAGACGGGAGCCAAATAAAATTTTTCTAATTTTCTTGTTTCACCAGAGGAAGTGTTATGGTAAAGGCTGTATATCTGCCCTTTTCTGACATGGCCTTTATGGTGCCGCCATATTCCTCCAAAGAGATCCGAACAAAATATAGGCCCAGGCCCCTGGTGTGATATGAGGCATGTCTTCGGGAGAGATTCCTTCTCCAGTATCAGTAAAAGTGATGACCGCTTCCTTATCAGAGTACTCAGCGGTTATGGTCAGGGAACCTTCCGGCAGATGTAAATAGTAATAGATACCGCCAGCGTCTGTGTACGGTTTTGTCTCTGTGTAGACATAGGACAGAAATTCATTGCAGTCCATGAGACAGGGCGGCTCATGGATCCCGCCCTCACGTATAAAATCAATATAGGTCTTGATGGCCGACACAGGAGCTTTTAAGTCATGGGCGGCGATGGAAAGAAATTCTTTGCGTTCCTCCAGCATCTTTGACAGGCGGGCTGTCTTTGCCTCCACTTCCTCCTGAAGCTGCTGGGTGAGCTGCTGGTTTTTGACGATCAGCCCCCCGGTTATAACGGATGATCAGAACCATAAAGAACAGAACCATGAGAAAACCGCTGTACTCATCTTGCCATCCGAAGCAGAGTGGCTCGTACGCTCCCCCGGTCCATAAGTCAGTAAAAAGGCCAAACCCAAAGACTGCGTTTCCGGCGAGCAGCCATACAGAGGACTTTTCCTTTACAGCCCCCAGGAAGGCCAGAAGGATTAAATAGAGGCTGACCATCAGTTTGGAAGTATATACAATGGTTCCATATACATTGACCACACTTGGAAACCCAGGGAACAGTGCATAGGTAAAAATAACCGGGGACACAGCCATAAGGGCAGTAAACGTATAAACAGACATATGAAGCTTAATCGGCAGAATCCCGCTGCACAGCCGGATTGTCAGCAAAACCATACAAGACAGCATTGCAAAATATGACACATCTTCAATGAGATAGGAGATGCCGCCCAGATCCCATCCGGGCCAGTGGATGAATGGGTAGCTGACGTGAACAGAAAAAAACAGGCAGACCAGGCTGTATGCCACAAAGACTGGGTCCGGCCTTTTTCGCATTCAGACACCCAAATAACAGCGGCTCCCAGCGGGAAAAAGCACAAAAGAGCATAAAAAATCAGCTTTTGGGCCAGGGCATTTGTGACCATACCGTTTGTACCAAGTATAAGAGGATAGGTAAGCCCGCTGTAATAATGGGTATCATTGGCTGTCTGGATGACCAATTCCACACTTCCTGAGGGGAGAGAGACCAGTGTATTTTGTATATGTCTGGAGACGGGTTTCGTGTCCGGGGTGCCCATCTGGCGGACCAGCTTTTGGTTGACATAGATTCGGCAGGAAGATCTTAATAGTACTGGAGGTGTTGTCGCTGAAGGTGTCCTAGGACAACCTGATTTATCAATTCCTAGATTTGATTCAAATAATTCTGGCGATGAGATTAAAGATATCAGCAATAGCTTAGAAGGTTATGCGTTAAAAACAGTAACTGCAAAGAATGCTGAAGATATGGCGCGAAAGCAAGCAACCGTGATTGTCACAGGAAATAAAGCAAAAAGAGGCGGCGGTATTGGTGCTAATGGCAGTGTCGTCATAGGTACAGAAGACAATGGGTATAACCTGTCTGTTAAAAAGAAGTGGAATACGGTATCCGGAACTGTTCCCAAATCTATTGCAGTAGATTTAATAAAAATAGATGAAAATGATAATAAGACAATATTAGAAACAGTGAAACTAAGCGCAGAGAATCATTGGGAATATACTTTTAAAGATTTGTCAACCCAATATACTTACGTTGTTAAAGAACACAAGCTGCTGTTACAAAGTCTGTAACGAAGATATGGGATGACAAGGAAGACCAGGACGGTATTCGTCCCAGCGAGATTTTTGTTCAGCTCTATGCGGGTGACAAAATAGCCGGAGAAGCAGTGAAATTAAACTCGGATAACAATTGATGTTATACATGGACAGATCTTGCGAAATTTGAAGACGGCAAAGAGCTAGATTATTCCATTAAGGAAACTGAGATTCCAGATGGCTACACAGGAAAAGTAGAAATTGATAAGGATGGGCACTTCATCTTAACAAATACCCATCAGGTTAAATCAATAGAGCCAACAGAAGCAAGCGAGCCAGAAGAACCAAGGAAACCAAAAAAAGCAAGTCAGCCAGATAAACTCAAGTACGTATCAAAGAATCCACAAACCAGTGACTCTGGTCAGTTCTTAGGATACATATTCCTATGCGGCGTGACAGCCAGTATTTTATTCGTTTCGTTTAGAAAGAAAAAGTGAAAACACTAAAAAAGAAGCGGAAAATATGATATACTGGTAAAAGAATCACAGATATATGAATACCTGTGATTTTAAACAAAACAGGAGGAATTAAGATGAGTGGTAGAACCAATGTGGAATTGGAAGGTATTACGTTGCTGGGAAATCAGCAGACAAAATATCCGGATGATTATGCGCCGGAAGTGCTGGAGACTTTTCCGAATAAGCATCCTGACAATGATTATTTTGTAAAGTTTAATGCGCCGGAATTTACAAGTCTGTGTCCTATGACTGGTCAACCGGATTTTGCGACCGTTTATATTTCCTATGTCCCGGGGGAAAGGATGGTGGAAAGCAAATCCCTCAAGTTATATCTGTACAGTTTCAGGAATCACGGCGATTTCCACGAGGACTGTATGAATATTATCATGAAGGATCTGATCAAACTGATGGACCCGAAATATATTGAAGTATGGGGAAAATTTACGCCGAGAGGCGGGATTTCGATTGACCCGTACTGCAACTATGGGAAGAAGGGAACGCCGTGGGAGCAGATTGCTTTTGACAGACTGGCTCACCATGACATGTACCCTGAAAAGGTGGATAACCGGTAGTATTTCAGATAATAAATTAATTTGGGAGCTATTAACTGCTGTGTTCTTTGCAGTTGGGGGACTTGTGAGATACACAGTAACAAAGACATGATAAAAAGGAGAGAACGTTATGAGAAGAGCATTAAAAGCCGTTGTGTGCTTAGGGCTGTCCCTTTCGTTGGGATTCAGCACTGTGGCATTTGGAGCGGAGAAGAAGGAAGAAAACAATAAATTTATCGTACAGGCTGAGAAGAGAGCCAAGGAAACAGTAAAAGAAGCTAAGACTGTCAGCAGGCAAGCAAGGCAAAGTTATTCTACTTCTGGAACAGCAAAAATTTGTTATACAGAAAATGATGTTAAAAATGCTAATGGTTATGTAACAAATATGACAGCAGGAAGTCCTAAAACATTTAAGATTACAATGCCTGTTAATGGAGAGTTTATTCTTGCGGTAGCTTTTTCGGCAGATGGAGGTAAAACTTTTCTTGACGGTGATGCGGTGCTCAAAGATGCAAATGGGTCAAATCGTTGGGTTTATAATGGGATGTTAAACGTCTATGGTCTAAAGAAAGGCACATATTCCCTTGAGTTAAAGACAAATACTAATTGTGAAGCTGCAATTATTCCTGTCTGCCTGACAAGTGATCCAACCTCTCTGACAGGAAGCTACCGTCATTTTGTTGGAAATGGTGGAAATGTATATAAGACATTTTCTGTATCTAAGAGAAGCCAGGTATGGGTAGACTCTTATAATGCTTACAGCTATCTCCAGAAGAAATCAGGAAGTAAGTGGTCTACAGTTTCAGACAAGAAATATTCAAGTACCAGCAGCGTGAGAAAGTACTATGCTTTAAGCAAGGGTAGTTATCGGGTGGTTTTCCCGGGAACATCAATTTACAGTGAATATGCAGCCAGATATGGAAAGAAAGCTTATACAGGAAAATACGCCACAAAGAAATCCAAATCCAAATCTATCAGCCGTAAAAAATCCAAGACAAATGTGCTGACTGCTTCAGATGCTAAGAAGAAGACCCATTGGTACAAGTTTAAAGTTAGCAAACGACGTTCTACACAGTTTAAGGTTACTACATATAACAGTTCAGGAAGTGTGACTGCAACGCTGTACAAGGGAAAGAAGAAGCTGAGCTCACGTACGGCCTACAGCCCAAGTTATATTACTTTCAAAGGAAAATTATCAAAAGACACCTATTATGTAAAGGTAACCAAAAATACAAAGAATACAAGCGGAAAATACATAGTCAAATATGTAAAATAAAAAGCTTTGCAGCAGAGCCGACAGACTCTGCTGCAGCTGGCTTTTGCTTTAAAACATTTTCTAAGATATAGTCCAGCGGTGATATGTCAAGTATAAATTGAAACTTTTTTGCAGACTTTTTCATATCATATGCTGAAAAAAGGGTAACTTTAACAAGCCCTGCGATATCTGCTTTTGGAAGCAGGGCATTCATC
>NZ_NQOG01000017.1 GCF_002270485.1 Anaerostipes hominis (ex Lee et al. 2021)
AAGGGAAAATTTCCGAATCGCAATTAGCTTCTTAGCTTTTTAAAACAATAATCTTTTTTGCGCTGCCATTAGACAGCTTATTAAAGTGCGCCTTTTATTGGCTGTCCTCTACTTTCTTTCACAGTATCCCCTCTCTTTGAAAAAGGGTAGTTATCTGTTTTTAGACAATCACCCATAAGAACATTGCTATTCTGTTATATTTAAGATTATAGATATACATAATAAATATATAATATATCTACAATGCTATTTAGTGCATGATCTTGAATAATTGATGTTTGAAACTCCTCCATTTTTAAAGTACTTACTAATAACCTAATTTCTCTAAAAGAATTCTTAATTTCATTTTGTGATGTAATCCAAATTATCTTTATATTCTTTTGTTTTAAAAGTTTATTTATTTGCTTTATATGTCGTGTTGTTCCAGAAAATGATACAATTATTGCAATATCATCCTCACTCATACTTTCTATTGCAAGTATCTGGCTTTTTAAAGTTGGAAAAGAATAAGCAGTCTTATTTAACCTTGTAAATTTTTCGCTGAAATTTTTAGCAACAATATTAGAAAAAGAGCTACCAAAGACATAAATCCCCTTAGCTTCTTCAATCCAATGAACAGCTTTAATCAGCTTCTTTTCATCAATAAGTTCTTTTGTTTCTACAAATGACTTATTAAGCGCCTTAAAATACCCATTCAATATAGAATTACTATTCCTATTTTCATTACCACTTTTAACACTTTTATTGCTTATTTCATCCTGAAGAAACTCATTATAAACAATAACATCCTCTTTTAACTCCTTAAAATTTGAATTATTAACCCTTTTACAAAACCTTGTTATTGTAGAAGGTGAGGTGTTACATGCTTTTGCAATATCAAATATAGTCATGTCAGGGATTATTTCATGGTTATGTAAAATATACTGTGCTATATAGCTATCTATAGAAGAATACTCCGTTATTTCTTCTACACATCTTTTTATGTTAGAAAAAAATGAATACATACTTTCCTCCATTTATCTTGACATAGGACCATTCTATAACTATTAAATATATATTATATTACAAAAATATAGGGTAGCATAAACTACCCTATATCTTTATGTAATTATTCAATACCTAAATATTCTCTCATTTCAGTTTTATAAACAGAAGCTTTATTACCATAAATAAATTGTACACCTTGAGCAACCTTAACTATTCCATTAGCAGATAATTCATTTTTGAAATACTCATCTTTTTCTATTACTGAGGTGTCTTTTAGTGTTAAACGTAATCTAGTAAAGCATGCTTCTACTTTTAAAATATTATCTTTGCCACCAACGGCTTCTACTATTTTAGGAATTAAATTTCCTGTATTACTTTCATTTACTGCATTTTCTTCTACATCTACAACTTCTCTTCCAGGGGTTTTTAAATTGAATTTAATAATTACAAATTTGAATACGTAATAGTAGATTACAAAATAAACTATTCCAAGTATAGGTAACCAATACCAGTTAGATCCCTTATCAGCATTTAATATTCCATTGAATATCCATGATAATAATGGTCCTCCAAAGGCTGATGGTCCTGCTACATTAAATTGAACTATATATGTTAATACATAAGCTATTCCTGACAATAAAGCATGAACTCCAAATAGCATAGGTGCTACGAAAAGGAAACTATACTCTAGTGGTTCAGTAATTCCCATAAGTGCACAAGGTATAACTGCCGCTATCATAAGAGAGGCTACTTTCTTTCTATTTTCCTTCTTTGCAGTCTTATATATTGCAAGTGCCGCACCAGTTAAACCAAACATAGCAAATAATACTTTACCATTCATTACATAACGACTTATATTAATGTCAAACATAGCACCAGGAGTATTTAATATTGCATTATATATATTTACAGCTCCCTCTACTGTTTGACCTCCAATTTCCATTGCACCACCAAGAGATGTGAAGAAGAATGGAAGATATATAAAGTGATGTAAACCAAAAGGTAATAACATACGCTCTGCAAATCCGTATACAAATGCTCCAAACACACCAGTTGAATTAATAAATCCAGAAGATAACTCTAAAGCATTTTGTATAGGAGGGAATATAAATGATAATCCAATACCTGCAAAGCTAGAAACTATAATTGTAATTGCAGGTATAAAACGTGTCCCATTAAAGATACCCAATACTGGAGGTAATTGTATCTTATAATATTTATTATGAAGATAACTTACTATAAGACCAATTATTATACCACCAAACACACCAGTATCTAAAGTAGTTACACCTAAAATTGCTTTTTGACCAGTAATTAAATTGCTTGTATCTATAACACCTCTGGCAATTAAGAAACTTCCCATTATTGTATTCATTGTCATATATCCTAAGAAACCTGATAATGCTGCTGTAGCTTTTTCAGACTTAGCATATCCATACGCAATACATATAGCAAAAATAATTGAAATATTATTATTTACAACGTTACCTGCATCCTTCATTAATTGGAATATAAGAGAAAAGAAACTATTCCCTAAAAAAGGTGCAACTTCAACTAAGCTAGCGTTTGTAAATGCACTACCAACACCAACAAGAATACCTGAAATAGGTAAAAGTAGAACAGGCGCCATTAGAACTTTACCTAGTTTTTGAAATGAGCTAAATATTTTTTTCTTATCCATGAAAATCCTCCTTATCTTTCGTTCTTTAATTTTAATGTTGGCCAATAATCACCGTTTGCATCAATTAAGTCATCTAAGATTTTTCTTGCAACTGTTGTAGATGGTACTGTTTTGTTTATAGCTATAGCTTGTAATGCTTTATCATAAGAATTTTCAAAATAAGCATCTACAGCTAATTTTTCTGAAGCTAATTGATTTTCCATCATTCCTTTGTGGAAGGTTGGTATTGCTGGAATTGACACTGGCTCTGGCCCCCATGAACGTATATATGCTGGTACTTCTACCATGGCATCTGCTGGCATATTAGGGATAGCTCCATTATTTTCTACAATTACTAAGAAACGTTCTCCCTTATTGTATGCAATAGATGAGGCTGCATCAACTATAAAGTCGCCAAATACTGTGAACTCTTGTAATGGACTCTTATAGTTTTCTGGTGACTCTAAATATTTCTTGTGTTCTGCAAACATTTCTTGTTCACGTTCTTCAATAACCATATCAGCTCTTGTACGATTTATATCCATTTTTGCTACCATCTCTGAAGAATATAAATAGTATTGAAGATAGCTGTTTGGTAAGAAGTCAGGATAATCCTTAACTATCTCTGCATATTGCTTCCATGTCTTTTGCCAATCCTTATCTTTATGATGCTTATCACTACAAGCTGTCATACCAGAAGTTAATATCATTTCTCTTAATTCTGGTAAACGGTCCTTCCCATCTTTATCATATAAAGCTGTAAACCACCCAAAGTGATTTAATCCAAAATAACATGGGTCTAATGATTGCCAGCTATCTAAGCCTAACATCTTAGAATAAGATAAAAGAATTGCTGTTGGCATATCGCATATATTTAATATTCTTTCATTATTGAACTCTCTTCTTGTAGCCTCTGCAACAACTGCTGCTGGGTTTGAATAATTTAAAATCCAACAATTTGGAGAATACTTTTTTGCCATTTTTATGATATGAATTATAGCTGGAATTGAACGCATTCCATAAGAAATTGATCCTCCAGGACCACAAGTTTCTTGTCCAACTACTCCATATTTTAATGGAATCTTTTCATCTGAACTTCTTAACTTTAATCCACCTTGACGAATTTGAGCAAATACAAAGTCTATATCTGTATAAGCCTCTTCTTCATTTGTTGTAACTACAACCTCAAGACCTGGATAAGTTTCATTAATGAATTGCTTCATGATATCATATACTAAATGTAATCTTTTTTCATCGATATCAAATAAAGCTAATTTTCTTAAAAGAAATTCATCCTTCTTTTGTAATAAACTTTGAATTATTCCTGGTGTGTGTGTGCTTCCTGCACCTACTATAACTACTGCATTTTTCTTCATATCCATACCTCTTTTCTGTAAATGTTTTCTTTGGGTGTCTATAATATATCACCTTACAGAAAAAAAATTTAAAAATTTCATTTTATGAAATTTTTTAGTATGAAAATGTAATAATCTGGTCAACAATATTATAAAATCCACTTATTAAAAGAGAAAGTACGCTGGGAAGAAGAAAAAAAGCGTAGAATCGTCGTGATTCTACGCTCTTCTGGCTGTTCTACTCATACTTTTTATTGTATAAAACTGTTTTTTGTCAAGATAATTCCCCATATTCTTCATCAGAAACCGGCTCGCGCCATTCATTCCTGCAGTCAGTTCCAGGCACCTCCAATGCTATGTGGCTGAACCACGAATCTTTCTTTGCGCCGTGCCAATGTTTCACTTCCGGCCTTATATTGATGACGGTTCCGGGTGTCAGGCTTACCGCATCCTTTCCTTCCTCCTGATACCACCCTTCACCGGCGGTACAGATCAGCATCTGTCCGCCGCCTGTCTCTGCGTGGTGGATATGCCAGTTATTGCGGCATCCCGGCTCGAATGTTACATTGGCTGTAAAGATTCCGCCCTTCTCCTGGGAGTTGTTCAGTACATTTAAAAAAGATGCTCCGCTGAAATACTGCGCAAATCCTTCGTTAGGCTCTCCCTGCCCAAATACATTGATTTCGTCAAATTCCTTTTTCTCTATCATCTTCATTGATATCAATCTCCTTTTTCCTATTTCTTTGCCGCTGCATTCACACAGCTTAATGCGTTCAAACTCCTTGGGTATCCAATATACGGCAGGCACTGAGAAATAATCCTGATTAAAAACTCCTTGCCATTGCCAATCCTCATATTGGCCGCCGCATGGCTGGTAAGCTGAGGCTCACATCCGCCCTGTGCTGCCAGAAAACAGAATGTGATCATCTCCCTTTGTTTGTAGTCAAGCCCGTTTCTCGTGTAATAATCCCCAAAGCAGTTTTCAGCCAGCCATTGATTGATGTGCCTGCTCTCCCGAGGACCGGACTGCCAGAAATCCTGCATTCCTTCTCCGAAGATCTCCACTTGTACCTGTGTTCCTGTCTCCCTGCGGTTCTCCACAGTGTTGCCTGCCTGTCCTTCCAGCGGAAGTGATACCCCTTTTTCTGTCAGCACTTCATTGGTAATCTTTAAAAATGGAAGGACTCTACCCATTCCTAAATAAGCTGCTGCCTGATATACAATTTCTTTCACTTCAACAGGTGTAACCCCTAAATCCATGGCCGCAGGCAGTAATTCTCTGAATGCTTCTTTTCCCTGACAGCCTAAAAGAGCTGCCAAAATTGCCATAAATCCGATCTTGTCATCAAGTTTCACCTGATTGACCACCTCATCAAATACAAAATGATTAAAACGCTCCATAAACTCCGGATCTGTTTCTATAAGCTCAGACTCGCATCCCTGAAATATTTTTTCCTTGTATTTTTTTGAAAATTCTGTCATTGCCATCATTCTCCCTCGCTTTCCCTATCCATCTTTCCTTCATTATATTTGCCATAAGCTTGACCTGGAATCTCCAGTACGTTACGATAGTATAAACTAAATGTTTATACTATGATTGGAGGTGCCCTATGTATAACAGTCTCTTAACAGCCTTTGTAACGGTGGCTGACTGCGGCAGTTTTACAAAAGCTGCAGAAATCCTGTACATTTCACCTACCGCTGTTATGAAACAGATCAATTCCCTGGAAAACCATCTGGACCTGAAGCTTACAAAACGGACACCCTCAGGGATTCGTCTGACGCCTGCCGGGGAGGTAATCTATAAAGATGCAAAGTTTTTATTCGATTTTTCCAAAAAATCAATTACGAATGCCAGACATGCTATGTCTTGTACAGACCGAACTTTCTATGTCGGAACATCACTTCTTAACCCGGCAAAACCCTTTATGAATTTGTGGTACCGCGTAAATAAAGATTTTCCTGGCTATAAACTGCATCTTGTTCCTTTTGACGATAACCATAAAGGGATTCTTTCAGAAATATCACAATTGGGAGAAAAATTTGATGTCCTGATCGGTGTCTGTGATTCTAAGACATGGCTAAACAAATGCAATATGTTTCCTCTCGGAAGATATAAAAAGATGTGTGCAGTCTCAAGGGAACACCGTCTTGCAGAGAAAAAACTGCTGAAAATTACGGATTTATACGGTGAAAAACTCATGATGGTAAAGCAGGGTGACTCCGATACCAATGATCATATCAGAGACGATCTCAAGAAACATCATCCCCAGATACAAATAGAAGACACCCCGCATTTTTATGATATGTCCGTGTTTAACCGGTGCGCCGAGACAGAAAATATACTGTTATCCCTGGAATGCTGGCAGGATGTTCATCCTGGGTTAGTGACAATTCCCGTAGAGTGGGAATACAGCATATCCTATGGGCTGTTGTATTCACTCAAACCTGCAGATTATGTGCTGCGGCTGGTTCGGATATTAGAACAGATGAATTTGTCATCGTAATCATAAACCCTCCAAAAGGGAACAATATAGGCGCTATAAAAATCAATTTGTAGGAACGTCTTTGCTTAATCCATGCCGTACTTTTTTCAACCTTTGGAAATCGATCAGCGAGAAGCATTTAGAATATCAGTTAAACATTGTTACATTTGAAGATGACCACAGAAATATACTTTCAACACTTGAACACTTAGGGAAGGATTTTGATTTTTTTGTAGGAACGTGCAGTTCAAGATCCTGGCTGTCGAAATGTAACTTTTATCCTCTGGGATATCACTATTTGAATGTGGCAGTTCCATACGGGCATCCTCTTGCCGGATATAAAACGATAGAACTTTCTAATGCCTACCCATGCTTCAACCTTTATAGATTATTCCGCATCTTCTATTATGCTAAATATCTTCTTTCAATTTTCATCCTCATTGATGCATAGTCCAAATGGAGCAATGCAGAGTAATCCTTATCTTCTAAAACAACACCATAGGCATATTTTTTGAACAACTCAATTTCCGTATGTTTTCGCTTGTTGACCATGTCTTGAAGATAAATTAGATATACTCCTCTTGGAAGGTATATGGCCAACTCTGGTTCCATGCTATTCATATCTGTATCAACTTTATCCGCATTTATTGATTTCCCTATAACTAATGACATCACTTTAGGGTATTTTGCCGCATTAAATTCTATCCTATTTTCCATAAAACAAATCCTTTCTTCAACACCCATTATTGCCTGTTCGTATCCAACACCCAAGGTTTCTACCTATACCTTTATCTCCATCCCATTCTTAAAAGTAAAATGGATATCTTCCTTGCTGAAGACTGTCACATAATCCACCAAACTGTACCAGATCCGTTCTCTGAATTCCGTAACCGTCCCGTCCTGCTGTTCCAGTTCTGTGAGGAACATCTCTATTTTTTCACGCCTTGCCAGTTTCTCAGTAATGGCAAGCGTGACGGCATCCATCTGCCCCTTCACCCTGTCGAAACGCTCCGACAGGCCATCATACCTTTTCTGGTATTCGCTTTGGTCGAGGGCAATGCGGGCGTTCTCGTCAATGCACTGCTGTATCATCCCCGCTATCACGTTCAGCTCTTCCTTCAGCCCCGCTTTCTCCCTTTCAAGCTTTCCCGTGGAAAAGGCGGCATCCGTCAGCTAATTTTGCGTTGTGCTCTGATACGACATCTTCTATGAGCGAAACTGTAATGCCATACTCAGATGAAAGTTTACGGAATATCTCTGCTTCGTCCGGCTCACATCCAAAAACCGTAATATGTGTTTTTTCTTCATTCGTTTCCTCCTTAAAATCTCACTGGGCTTTGATTTTATCCAAAATATCAACGCTGTCCTGAAATCTGCTTTCCTTCGTAGAGCCCATGACTACGCAGATATAGGTTTCTCCGTCAATCACTGCGGCAGAAACGACACAGGCGCCGCCAAGGCTGCTGGTTCCGGTTTTCAAGCCGATAACCTCCGGATGGTAATATGGACTATTCGGATCAAGAAGCTTATTGGAATTTTTATAAGTCACCTCTCTTCCGTTCGGCCATTTTTCATTTGATGTTTTGCTTGCCACAATTTCTGAAATAATGGAATTCTCCAAACATGCCTTTGCAATAATGGCAAGGTCATAGGCTGTGGTATACTGTCCCTCGGCGTCATACCCATCCGGGACCACAAAATTTGAGTCTGTGGCGCCAATCTCCCTGGCCTTCTCATTCACCTTATCCATGAATATTTTAATGGCCTGCTGATTGGTCAGGCTGTTATCATCTGCAATGGCCTTTCCGGTATTGACTGCAAGGGTATAGGCTGCATCATTGCCGGACGGAAGCATAAGGGCAATCAGTAGCTGCCTGACAGTCAATGTATCGCCCTGCATAAGCCATGCGGTTGACGAATCATTATGGATCATTTCAATCTCCGCACCTACCCTCATTTCATCCTCCGGGGAACAATGGTCAAGCACGGTCAACGCCGTAATCATTTTGGCTGTACTGGCCGGCGCAATCTTATCCGTGCCGTTTTTCTGATACAATACCGTATTGGTGTCTTTATTCACCAAAATGGCGTTTGCTGCTGTGATGTCTGCGGAAATCGTGCCAGCCTGATCTGATACGGCAGGCTCTGAAAATGGAAGAACCTTTTCGCTCTGGTCATCAGCCACCCGCGAAATGTCTTTGCCGGGTTTTGTGCTCTCTTCGACTGGAAGGGCAGGCTCTTTACCATCCTTAAGGAAATGTGCGACCCCAAAGATTACAGAGGCTATGAGTAAACAGAGCATGGCACACGCAGCCCTGTAAAAAAGCAATTTTCTTCTTTTCGCTTCTCTGCGGTTCCTTCCATCGTAATTTCTTCTGTTGTTTTGACGTTTCACGTTTCTCTTAGCTCCTTTCTGAAAGCAAAAAAAAATCGCTCCCCCTAGTATAAAAGCATACCAGAATGGAACGATTTATGTTTTCGTATTCTTTTATGGATAACACACGGTTTATCCTGGAATTTCTTACGATTTTTCTACGAGCGGCAATGTAACCTCAAAACAGGTGGTGCCGTTTTCACTGTGGGCAGTGATCTGCCCATGGTGCAGTTCCACAATCTCCCTTGCAATCGCAAGCCCCAGACCGGCTCCGCCGGTGCTTGAGCTCCGTGACACATCCAGGCGGTAAAACTGCTCAAAGCTCCTTTCTAATCTCTCTCCAGGAATCGTATCCCCCTCGTTCATGATTTTGATCAGCACATGGTTTTCTGTCTTCCTGGCCTTCACCTGAATGGTGGTATTCTCATAACAGTAGTTGACGGCATTTCTCATCACATTATCGAACACCCGCTGCAGCTTGTTGGCATCGCAGGACAACATCATGTCCGGCTGAACATCAAATTCACATCTCAGATTTTTCCCGGCCAGCATCGGCTTAAACTCATGCCCCAGCTGTTCCAGCATCATCGTCAGATTGATTTTGCTGTATACAAGCGTAATGTTTGAAAGATTAAAACGGGTAATTTCAAAAAACTCATTGATCAGCCCTTCCAAACGCTCCGCCTTATCCAGTGATATGGAAAGATATTTTTCCCTGAGTTCCTCGGAGATCTGCTTCTCATCCCTTAACAGGTTCAAATACCCTATGACCGATGCAAGCGGGGTCTTCAAATCATGGGCCAGGTACATGACAAGGTCGTTTTTCCGTTGCTCTGCAAGCTCGACATCCGTTTTCCGTTTCGTCAGGGTATGCCGTATGGAATTGATTTTCCTTTCGGTCGAAGCCAGTTCCGGAGGCAAGGCAATATCATTGGTATCTTCATGCACCAGGGTATCAATCCCCCGGTTGATCTCCTTAAAATACTTTGAAATGCTGTCCAGATAGTGGCGGAAAATGATAAAGAACACGCCCATGACGGCAATCAGGAAAAGCCATATCTCATACGCCTTGAAAGTTCTCAGGTAAACAGCCACCGCCTCATTCCGGTCATGATAAACAAAACACTCTAATATGGCTACCACCACATTTGCAAAATTATCTTTTAAGACGAACAGGTAAATAACCGCTATAATCAGAATGGAGCATGCCATGATCAGCAGTATTTTAACAAACAATCTGTTTTTAAAAAGCAAATAGTCATCTTCATGACTGATGTTATTTTTATTTTTCAATGGTATATCCCACTCCCCACACGGTTTTTATAAATTTCGGATTTCTTGACGGCTCCTTCATTTTCTCTCTGAGGCGCCCGATATGCGCCATCACGGTATTATTGCTATCAAAATACCGTTCTCCCCATACTGCCTCAAATAATTCCTCCGTAGAAACAACCATCCCCTGACGCTCGCACAGATACCAAAGGATGGAAAACTCCGTTGGCGTCAGCTGGATCTCCTTTCCAAACAGGATACATTTATGGCTGCTCTTGCTGATTGTCATCCCTCTGATATCGTATTCTGTGCGTTCAGCCTCCTGCTTTATGCGGGGCTGCTTGTACCGCATGTACTGCCTTAACTGCGCCTTTACTCTCGCAACCACTTCCAGCGGGTTAAATGGCTTCGTAATATAATCATCCGCAACGGACAGCCCCATGATTTTATCCCCGTCCTCGACTTTCGCTGTCAGCATGATAACAGGGAAGTAGGACTTCTCCCGGATTTTCTGGCAGATCTGAAAGCCGTCAACATCCGGAAGCATGATATCCAGTATGGCTAAATCCAATTCTACGGATTCAATGCACTTTAATGCATCCTTGCCATTATAGAATTTATAAACGGAATATCCATCATTTTTCAGATATACTTCAACTAAGTCGGCCAGCTCTTTTTCATCATCAACCACTAAGACTTTTTCATTCATATATTGCTCCTCACTGTTGGGCCAACTCAACTATCCTACAGACGGTGTTTGCGTTTTGATTGTCAGAATAGGAATTTGCTGATTTGTCCACTGTGTACTAACGATTCAGAAGTTTTGTTAAATCCCCAATAGAAGTATCCATCTTCACAGATATTTCTTCCATAGTCATACCAGAAGCGAGAAAACGCCTAATCACCATTTTCATATCCTCGCCAACCTCTATAAGATGTCCATCCAAGTCGTAGAAGCGGATTACACGCTGCCCCCAGCTATGCAGGGCGACTTCTCCCAGATATTCGATCTCCGGGTACTCCTTCAGCTTATTCAGGAAACCATCGAAATCCTGCTCCTCAAAGACGACTTCCGCATTATTGGATTTTTTCAGTACCTTTTCTTTTGGTATACTTACCAGCCAGTCAAAATCCTGCTGTAACGCCAGCCCACAGGTAAACGCGATGTTCCTTCCATAATCCTGATACACTTCTAATCCGAATAGGTCTTCATAGAACTTCCTTGCGGTCTTGATGTCAGCTACTGATATAACCACACATACATACTTCATTTAAATTCTCCTTTTCATCGTCACTTTTTCTTGCGCAACTTCAGGTCAATATCATTCTTTGCTGCCACAGCCTTCAGCAATCCTGCGGCAAGAGCGCTTTTTTCTTTGAGCGTCAGCGTTTCCAAATCGGATCTGTTTTCAATTTGCCGGAGTACCTCCTGCAGTTCCTGCAGTTCCAACAGGTTGACTGCCACACAGAACAGCGTCTTTTTCCTCCCGTCATTATAGTGGGCGAGGAGGATGTCCAGAATGCATGCCTTTTCTGCCTGCTCTGCGTTGTAGGCTTCCACTCCAATCTGCTGTGCCTTTTTCATATCGCGCTTTTGATTCCTTCCTGTGATGAAAACATCATAGTCTTCGATATGATCATATTTCGGACAAGGGTATTCACCGCACTGAAAGCAGTATTCAATCCCTCCATGTTCCATGCTACATCTTGCAATTTTACAAGACTGATTTCCCTCGCCGCCCCCGCAGCCAGGGCAGTGTTTACTCAAAAACATAGGGCAAAGCCCACAGTTCAAACCACAGAGAGCGAATAATTGATTTTGTCGATTAAATCCTTTCATGATACCTCCTAAACATCTTGTCCCCAGCCGTTCTTTTCGTAAGATTTTCTCACATTAAAATCATCTTCCAACACCTACAAGAAAATTCATTGACAGCGCATTTTTTGTAATTCCACAAATGGGCATTGATGGGGTTATTATATCATGATACTTCAATATAGTCATTTCTTTTCTGCTTTTGATAAATTACTTATCAGACTATGATTTATAAAGGATGCTAAAGCATTGCTTACGCAACAAGCCCTTGACAAACCATAATCTAATAAGTTTTAAGGTAATCAAGCAGAAATGAAATATTATACTGTTTCATGGCAAGAACAAAGTGGGCAAGCCCACTTCAACGCCCCAACCCCTCCCTCACTCTTTGAGGGGCTTGACAACTTTGCGTGCCAGATGCAATTTGCCGCAGGCAAATAATTTCCTTACGCATCTGTGCACAACCCGCGGAGCGTTTTTTTTCATAGGGAAGGTCGTAGAACTTTCCTATGAAATGAAAAAGAGATCCTGAACATTTACGCAGTATCTCTTAGCTTAGTAGCAATATTCTTTTATTTGGGAAACTCCATTTTCCTACCGTGAAACTGTTTTATTCGTCACCCCGATTTTTTCACCAGGTTCTGCCTGGGTAATTCCCCGTTCCTTACGAAGCAGAGCAATAAACACTCCGATTTTCTTCTGATCCAAGATCATCCCCTCCTTTTTATGCTCATTATAACAGGAGGAGATCATTTTGTATTCCCCACAGACAGCGAAACACCCTTTTGTCGTCTTTTAATCTCAACAAATCATTACAGGATGTCGATCACCATCTCAATGAACGGAATAATAATGCCAAGCAGAAAAAATATTAAAATAATTTTAGCAACGATGACTTTATTTTTATACCATGGCACTTAGCTGGTTGTCAGCATTAAATACTTTTATTTTATTCCTTTCCATAAACAAATAACCCCTTTCAGTCACTTAATTTGTTTATCAAATCTTTCAGTTCCTCAACTTGCCCTTGTGAAATCGTTTCTGTAAAGGCACATACCATATCTGATAAAGAATCATCGAACCAAAATTCTTTTATATTTTCTAACTGTTTCTTCTGATATGCTTTTTCTTCTATGAGAGAAATTACATAACTATAACGCCCTTTCCATTCCATGTGTATAAAACCTTTTTTTTCGAGTTTTGTTAGATAGGTTCTGACCGTGGCTCGACTGTATTCTTTTTCATAATCTTCCTTTAAACTTTGAATTATATCATAAACAGTTATAGCTTTCTCTGTTTTTTCTAATTTCCAAATGGATTTCATAATAATAGTTTCTACACCATATAGTATATCTTTATTTTCCAATGCTATCTTTCCTTTTCTGTTTATTGTTATAAATAGATTCTACTATAATTTCTATTTTTTTCAAGCCCTTAATTCTGTTCCTGAAAAATTTTTAAATATATAAAAATAAATTATACTAATATTCCCTTTTGATTTTACTCTCAAAATAACGATTCTATTCAAATGGTGAGGAATAAATTAAACCATCTTAAAATATTTGAATGCCTTTTCAATTCCGTCTTCATCCACATCATCTGTTATATAATCCGCACACACTTTGACATCTTCCTCAGCATTTCCCATCGCGACCCCGATTCCTGCATAGCGGAGCATGTCCATATCATTTTCACCATCTCCAAATGCCATGACTTCATTACGTCGAATCCCGCAAGCCTGTATGATCCGCTTGATTCCGGCCACTTTCCCCCCGCTTTTTGAAATGATATCGACCCCATATGGATTCCATCTGGTCATCTTGCAGTCCTCAAGTCCCGCAACGATTTTCTCTGCCGTTTTTTCCTCCGAATACAAAATAAATTGATAGATCGGTTCTCCGGAATAAGTGCCGATATCGGGAACTGCTGTATTAATCGCTGCTTGTGCTTTTTCCACCATCTCATCGATATAATTGATATACATTCTGTCTTTTTCAACCAGCATAAGCGGCACCTTCCGCGCCTCAAACATAGTAAGCATCTGCTCGACATTCCTCTCACTGATTGGCTCACCGTAAAGCAGTTCTTTCCTGCTGTCCAGGCAGAGCTGCCCGTTCAGTGTAATGAAGCCGTCAAACTGTATGTCAAAGGCTGGCAGATCTTTGATCTCCGACATGTGTCTGCCGGTCGCCGTAAATACACGAACTCCGTTCATTCTCAGGCAGTCTATGGATTTTCTGGCGCTTTTCGGAATTCCACCAGTTGTATTAGAAATCAATGTGCCATCAAGATCAAAAAAAACTGCTTTTATCATTTTCTGATTCTCCTTTTATCATCAAATTCAAAAATGGCGCAAGCAATGTCTCCACTTGCGCCATTTTTCTGGATTTACTTTTTTATTTCTGCACAATATTTACAATTCTTCCCGGAACATAAATCTCTTTTACAACGGTTCCGTTCAGCTTGTCACCCAATGCTTCTTTTGCCTTTGCAATGACCGCATCTTTTGCATCATCTGCTCCGATGGTAATAGTTGTTCTCGCTTTTCCGTTAATCTGCACTGCAATCTCAACCTCATCGTCTTTTAAATACGCTTCATCATAGGCCGGCCATTTCTGTGAAAATACACTGTCCTCATGTCCCAGCTCACTCCAGAGTTCCTCAGAAATATGAGGCGCGAAAGGTGCCAGCAGCACAATGAAAGTTTCCAGAGTCTTTTTGTCCACTCCGCCCTTTTTCGCCAGATCATTGAGTTTATTATTATACTCCATGAATCCGCTGACCACTGTATTCAGGCTGAATTTCTCAAGCCTGCTTGTCACATCATATACAAGACGATTGCGTACCTTGAGCAGATCCTTTGTCTCTTTAACATTCTTGTCCTTCTGGTCCAGAACCACGTTATAGAAACGGCTTAAGAAACGGCGCACACCGTCGATTCCTCTCTCATCCCACTCCGCATCCAGTTCAGGCGGTCCCACGAACAGTTCATACATTCTGAGGGAATCACATCCGTAATCTCTTACCAGATCATCCGGTGAGACTACATTTCCCTTGGACTTGCTCATCTTAATTCCGTTTTTACCTGTTATCATACCCTGGTTGAACAGCTTGTGGAACGGTTCATCAAAGTCCACTGCACCGATGTCATACAAGAACTTCGTGTAGAATCTGGAATACAACAGATGGAGCACGGCATGCTCTACACCGCCGATATACATATCAACCGGCAGGTATTTGTCCGCTTTTTCTTTGGAAACCAGTTCTTTACTGTTCTTGCTGTCGATATATCGCAGAAAATACCAGGATGATCCCGCCCACTGCGGCATAGTATTCGTCTCTCTCTTAGCCGGTTTTCCACAGACAGGACAGGTTGTGTTGACCCATTCATCAATGTCTGCAAGCGGAGATTCTCCTGTTCCCGTAGGCTCGTATTTTTCAACTTCCGGAAGTGTCAGCGGAAGTTCTTCTTCCGGCACCGGCACGGCACCGCAGTCCGGACAGTGAACGATCGGAATCGGTTCTCCCCAGTAGCGCTGGCGACTGAATACCCAGTCTCTGAGCTTATAGTTGGTAGTCTTTTTGCCCACTCCCATCTTCTCAATGATGGCCGGGGCTTCCTCTTTTAATACAGAAGATTCCATACCGTTCCAGTCACCGGAATTGATCATTGTTCCGGCTGCCTCTGTGTATGCCTCTGTCATATTTTCGATTTCTTTTCCATCTTTAGCAATGACCTGTACGATCGGAATATTAAATTTCGTGGCAAATTCAAAGTCACGGTCATCATGGGCAGGAACACACATGATAGCACCTGTTCCATAGTCTGCGAGGACATAGTCAGACAGCCAGATTGGAACCTTTTTACCATTGATCGGGTTGACTGCATAGCTTCCGGTAAACACACCGGTCTTTTCTTTATCCTGCAGGCGGTCTACGGAAGATTTCAAAGATGCCTGGTAGATATACTCCTCCACTGCTTCTCTGGTCTCATCAGTGGCAAGTTCCGCTGCCAGCTTGTGTTCCGGCGCCAATACCATGAAGGTTGCTCCGTGAAGTGTATCCGGCCTTGTCGTATAGACAGTGATCGCCTCATCGCTGTCTTCTATTTTAAAGTCAACCTCGGCGCCGTGGCTCTTTCCGATCCACTCTGCCTGCATTTTCTTGACTTTTTCCGGCCAATTCAGCTTATCCAAGTCACCCAGGAGGCGGTCTGCATATTCTGTGATCTTTAACATCCATTGTCTCAGATTTTTCTTCGTCACATCTGCACCGCAGCGCTCACATTTGCCGTTTACAACTTCTTCATTTGCAAGCCCTGTCTTACAGGAAGGGCACCAGTTGATCGGCATCTGTTTTTCATAGGCCAGTCCCTTTTTAAACATTTGAACAAAAATCCACTGGGTCCATTTGTAGAACTCAGGGTCTGTGGTGTTGACTTCCATATCCCAGTCATAGATGGCCGCGATCTCGCCGATCTGGCGTTTGATATTCTCTATATTCTTTGCTGTGGATTCTTTCGGATGCACGCCCATCTTGATCGCGTAGTTTTCCGCCGGCAGTCCAAAGGCATCCCATCCCATAGGGTGGATCACATAGTATCCATTGAGCATTTTGTAACGGCTCCACACATCGCTGATCACATAGCCTCTCCAGTGTCCCACATGAAGTCCGCTTCCTGACGGATACGGGAACATGTCCAGACAATAGTATTTCGGCTTTTTGCCGTCATTTTCGTTGACCGGCTGTTCCTCCCAGTGTTTCCTCCACTTCTGTTCGATTGCCTTATGATTATAAGGTACTGCCATAATTTTCATCCTCCTAAACTGTATCTCTTGTCTAAATACAATATATAAAATAAAGTAATATATACTTATTAACTTATTTATTTTATCATATACCCGTTTGATGTCAATATTTCTATATACAAAAGGCATCCGGCAAAGCCGGACACCTTTCATAGTTAAAAGCTATTTAGTTTATTCTACTGCTGTTGTCGTCTCAGAGGCAGGTATAGCTTTGGTATTTTTACCGTCTAACGGAATTTCGGTTTTTACAGAAATATTCACGATAACAGATACCGGCTTCTTATTTTTTGTACCAGTATAAGTAACTTTCACTCTGCAGTTTCCGTCTTTTGAGAAGTCTGTATAGGCTGTATCATCGTTTTGCCCAATATATTCAAACTTCAGATTTTTATCAGACGGTATCACCTTAGTACCATTGTCTGTAATGCTGATGGCCTTTATAATCTGTGCCTCTAATTCTTTCTTTGCCTGATCTACCGCATTTGGATCGGTCACTGTCATTGTAAATGCCGTCGGATTTGCTTTTATCTCAGCATTCTTATAACCTTTGACTGTAACTTTTACTGTCTTGGATGCCGCTCTGTAAGGCTTATTGCTGTTCTTCACCGTATACTTCACAGTGTAAGTTCCGGCCTTGTTAAACACGTAAGATTTGGCCTTAGAGTAAGACATGGACGTGGCCTTCTTCTCTCCCGGTTTTGTGATGGAGACTGTCATGGCAGAAGTTCTGCTCTTGCCGCTTCTCATCTTGGCCGTTGTCTTAAACACAGCATTCTTCGTATTAATCGTAACTGTTTTATTTGTCGCGTTGGAAATTACCGGTGCAAGAGTATCCACAACTTCTACCTTGATCGTCTTGCTTGCGCTCTTTCCAAGGGCAGATTTTACAGAATACTTAATCTTGTATGTACCTAAAGATTTTGTGCTGAATTTCGCTTTATAATACTTTTTCTTCTCTGCATTATACTTGGTGACTGAATACTTCACTTTCTTTGTAAGGCTTTTCTTTGTCACATTGTCTTTCGCCGTTACATGAGACTTCACGCTGTAAGATTTGCCGTACTCCACTGTTTTTTTCTTCTTGGAAGAAATCTTGATGGTCGGTTTTACCTTGCGGTACGGATTGTTCTTATCCGGATCGGTCGGGTCCCAGTACATACTTCTGGAAGTGGACACCTTGATGGGCTTTGGTTTTCCTAACGGTCCCGGATTCTTGCTGCTGTATATGGTAACCTTTGTTCCCAGTTTACAGTTATCATAGATCCACTTTGCGTCAGCAACACTTAAACGCACGCATCCGTGTGATGCGGTCTTTCCAAGCTTATTGAACTGAACGGTGGACTGGCTGGCCTTGCTGTGGCTGTAATACCACACAGAGTGGAATAAAATCCCTCCATGAATCCTTGTACAATACTGTCCATAGCTCGGTCCCATCAATGTCTGCCAGCGATATTTCGCCGGAGTATAAAAGGTTCCGGACGGTGTATTGGAGCCCCCGCAGGACACTAAAAACGCCTTGATCGGTTTATACTTTCCTTTGGTAAGCTTATATACAGTGGCTACATTTGCCTGCTTATTAACCTTAATCCAGTATTTTGTCTGTGCCGCGCTGACGGTCTTTGCCTTAGCCGGACCGATTCCTGTCCCGATAAGCAAAGACAACATCAGAAGGACTGCTGTCAACTTCTTTAACTTGCTGATTTGCTGCTTCATAACTTCCCCTTTCGTCTTTCCTAAATACTCTACCATTATATCCACTCTCTTTTACACTTGTAAATAGCAAAAAGTATGTTATTATAAATTTAAGAAAATCGTAAAATATCAAGGAGGACATTATGATTGCATTTAATCACTTTAACTTCAACGTTCTGGACTTGGACAAAAGCCTTGACTTCTATAAAAAAGCATTGGATCTTGAGCCTGTCCGTGAAAAAAACGCATCCGACGGGAGTTTTAAGCTCGTATTTCTGGGAGACCAGACTACAGGCTTCTCTCTGGAGCTCACATGGTTAAAGGACCGCACGGAACCATATAATCTGGGAGAACTCGAGTATCACCTGGCTCTGGAGACCGACGATATGGAAGCCCTTCACAAGCGTCATGAGGAGATGGGCTGTATCTGTTATGAAAATCCGGATATGGGTATTTACTTCATCAGTGATCCCGACGGCTACTGGATCGAGATCATACCGAGCAAAAAGTAATTTATTTTCAGAATCTAAAATAAAAGAGAATCCTGACAGTGATAAGGAAACTGTCAGGATTCTCTTTTTATCTACATGATGTTCAGCAGTTTCGCAGGAATACTTCGTATCCCTTTTCCACTTCGTAGAGATCGGATTTGCTTGTGATCTCCCATGGAGCGTGCATATTCAGCACTGCAACACCGCAGTCGATGACGTCCATAGCATAGGAAGCCGGAATATAAGCGATGGTTCCCCCGCCTCCTTCATCTACTTTTCCGAGTTCTGCAGTCTGGAATGCTACCTGATTATCATCAAACATTCTTCGGAGTTTCGCAACGAATTC
This sequence comes from Anaerostipes hominis (ex Lee et al. 2021), assembly GCF_002270485.1. GTDB lineage: Bacteria > Bacillota > Clostridia > Lachnospirales > Lachnospiraceae > Anaerostipes > Anaerostipes hominis. The sequence goes on from NZ_NQOG01000017.1 coordinate 19,288, forward strand.
AGGGTTGGCGTCGTTGGAACCGGATTTCCCCCTGGAGCCGGTATATTTATTCAAGACCAGTCCCTTTCCGAAGTAAGCCGCATTCTTCTTTTCCATGACCTGAGGATAATTCGGATCAAAAGCCGCACTCACATCAGAAGACAGCATATGAGAATTCTGAAGGATTCTGCGGAGTTTTAACTCACTGTATTCTCCTGTCAGGGCCATGATCTCGGCCAGTGTATTTTCAAAAAATCTGGAATGCATGCCGGTAGCGCCCACGCTTCCGATTTCTTCTTTGTCCACGAGGATACAGCAGGTAGTCCTCTGAGCATCCTCCACATTCAGCATAGCCACAAGGGATGTGTAGGCACAAACCCTGTCATCCTGCCCGTAAGACATGATCATGCTGCGGTCTAATCCGAAATCTCTGGCGGGCCCTGCCGGGACAACCTCGATCTCAGCAGACAGGAAATCTTCTTCCTCAATCCCGTATTCCTCTTTCAATATGCCAAGCATTTCTCTTTTTACGGCATCCTTCTCTTCACCTTTGGCCGGGCGGCTTCCGATCAGTACATTCAGATCTTCACCTTCGATCACGACCTTAGCCTTCTTTTCCAGCTGCTGTGCGGACAGATGGATCAAAAGATCGGTCACCCCTACCACAGGATCGGTTTCTTTCTCACCAATGCTGATCTCAATTGTAGTTCCGTCCTTTTTAATGACAACTCCGTGGAGAGCCAAAGGCAGCGTCACCCACTGATATTTCTTCACACCGCCGTAGTAATGGGTGTCCAGAAGCACCATTTCTGTGTCCTCATACAGTGGATTTTGTTTTAAATCCATCCTTGGGGAATCGATGTGCGCCCCCAAAATGTTCAACCCGTCTTCCATCGGCTTTTCCCCGATCTGGAATAGGACAATGGTTTTGTCCATCCACGTGCGGTAAACTTTATCACCCGGGTTCAGCTTCTTTTCCTCTGCTATAAAATGCTCTAAATCCTGATATCCTGCTCTCTGGGCCAGTTTTACTGATTCTTTCACACATTCCCTCTCTGTTTTTCCGCCGGTGAGGTACTCTTTATAATCAGACGCCAGAGATTCCAGTTTTTCTATCTCTTCTTCTGTATAAGAAAGCCATGTATTCTTTCGTTCCATTCGCAATATCCTTTCTGTCTGCAAAAATACTTTTTATTTGATAGTATTGCCCCATTGTTCCTCTTTAAATCCAATCAAGACAAAGTCATCCCCTATGACTAAAGGACGTTTTACCAGCATGCCGTCTGTCGCCAGAAGATCGATCTGTTCCTCCTCGCTCATTTCCGGGAGTCGGTCTTTCAGTCCCAGATCCCTGTATTTCATCCCGCTTGTATTAAAAAAACGCTTGACCGGAAGTCCGCTCACTGCAATCCATTCTTTTAATTCCTCTGCTTTTGGATTGTTTTCCACTATATGGCGGTCTTCATAGGAAATCTGATGCTCGTCCAGCCATTTTTTCGCTCTTTTACAGGTTGTACATTTCGGATATTCTATAAATAACATTGTCTTGTTCTCCTTTCCTTGGTTTATTCTCCGGTTATCTTATCATATTTCAGTTTAGAAAAAAAGGCAGTTGATCCAGAATCTCAACAACCTTTTCCTCTAATATTTTTTACAGGCAGAACTCATCCAGTGTTTTTCCGAGATACCACCAGTAATCCTTTTTGTCGATAGAATTTTTCGTAAAGACTTTTTCCTCCCGGATCACCTTGCCGTTCAGCACATATTCGATCTTCCCCACCTGTTCTTTCTTCTTTACAGGTGCATCTAAACTCTTCGGGATCTGGCATTTGATATCGACCTTTTCCCCTTTTTTCAGCAGAAGCGTCATACCTCCGCCTTTGGCCCCTATGGAGACTTTGTGCTCCATCCCTCCATTTACATACAAGTCCGTTAATTTGCTGTAGTCCGGAATAATCTTGTGATAGGAATAATTTTTGGCACCGTAGTCTATCAAAGTTCTGACATCCGACCATTTGTAAGTTTTATGGGGAGGCCATCCGCAGGCCAGCACGACCGCGATCATGGTCATGCCATTTTTCTTCACGGCTCCCACGTAGCAGTACCCGGCTTTAGAAGTAAATCCGGTCTTTCCGGAAACCGCACCGTCCATCATGGACAGCAGGGCGTTGTGGTTATTGCAATTAAAAGAACGCTGCCCGGATGCGTCATGAAAAGAATGGCTCCTGGCTCTGGTGATCTCCAAAAATTCTTTATTTTTGATGCACTGTTTCATGATCAGTGCAAGATCATATGCCGTAGTGGAATGAATCCCGTTTTTGTCGGTGCGGTCCAATCCGTTGGGCGTGACAAAGTGTGTCGACTTTGCCCCATAGGATCTGGCCTCTGCATTGAGCTTTTTTGCAAAGTTTTCAGTTGATCCCGCCGCGTGCTCCGCCAGGATCACCGCACAGTCATTGTAAGACTCAAGCATCAGTCCGTAAAGGAGGTCCTTAACTTTGTATTTTTCCCCGGCCCTTGCCCCCAGATGGACCTGTGGCTGGGCAGCGGCATTTTTAGAAACTGTCGCTTCCTCTTCCAGATTGCAATGTTTAATAATATACAGGCATGTTAAAATCTTTGTAGTGCTGGCATTCGGCATTCTGGCTTTTCCGGATTTATCAAATAAGACTCGTCCGCTGCCCGCATCCATCAAAATTGCAGATTTTGCATAGAGCTTTAACGTATCATCCGCCCGGACCGTGTGAAATCCGAGCTGCAGACACAAAAACAGAGACCATATTACACAGAAAATCTTCTTCATTCCATTTACTCTCCTTCAAGCCAGCTAAGATATTTCTCTCCGTTATCGGAAGGAGGCCTGTTAAGAGCCGACTGGGATAATGGAGAAAAACTCATACAATTAATACTATATGAAACGTCAGAACAAAATATACCCACAGGGCACACCGTATTTTATACCCTTCGGGTGGACGTGCTCCGCACGATAAGGTATACCCACAGGGCACACCGTAACTCATACCCTTCGGGTGGACGTGCTCCGCACGATAAGGTATACCCACAGGGCACACCGTAACTCATACCCTTCGGGTGGACGTGCTCCGCACGATAAGGTATACCCACAGGGCACACCGTAACTCATACCCTTCGGGTGGACGTGCTCCGCACGATAAGGTATACCCACAGGGCACACCGTAACTCATACCCTTCGGGTGGACGTGCTCCGCACGATAAGGTATACCCACAGGGCACACCGTAACTCATACCCTTCGGGTGGACGTGCTCCGCACGATAAGGTATAACATAGTCTCATGGTTTCCCGCAGACGACGCGATTCTTCCCTGCAGTCTTGCCCTTGTACATCTGTCTGTCGGCCAGGGCAATTATCTCCTCGGAAGGACTGACTCCGAAGGTCATAGTAATATGCAGATTTTTATCATCACAGCAAAAAACATGTCCGGCCACCGTATCACACAGCTCCTAAAGCTTTATGAGCACATCCTCCAGCGGTGTGTCCCGGAAAAGAAAAATAAACTCTGCTCCTCCCCACCGGCAGACATCCACGTCTCCTCCCAGAAAAGAACAGATAAGTTCTGCTGGTTCACTCAGAATCTTATCTCCGCAGAAATGTCCCCACGTGTCGTTTACAATCTTAAAATCATCGATATCGCGCAGTGCCAGCACTGCAAAGGCCGCCAGACAGTTTTCCACCTTTTTTAGGAAAGCATGCCGGCTCAGCAGTCCGGTGAGCTGGTCATAGTTTGCAAGCGTCGACAGGCTGCGGTTCTCATCCTGCAGTTCCTGCTGGCTGACAGCGGCAGAAAGCTGCGAAGAAACAGCTGCATATAAAATAATCGTAATAACCTCAGCGCAAGGAAAACGCAGTTCTAAAGTCCCGCCAAAAGATAAGGAACGTATTTATGTTTGAAGGGACAAAAATAAATCAGGGAGGTCATATTCATTGCCTCCCGCCCTTCTTCCAATATTTCTCCTCAAACTGATCCGCCGGGATCGGATTTGAAATATAAAATCCCTGTATACTGTCTGCACCCAGGGAACACACTGCTTCCAGTTCTCCCGGATGCTCGACTCCTTCCACACATACAGCAATCCCTACACTGTGGCATAGCTTTATGACCGCCCCGATAAAAGAATGATTAAATACATGATCCGGATATGAAGCAGCCAGCGTTTACATGTAGAGAATGCCTGCTCCAATATTCATTTTCCTGCCTCTATAATCAGCCCGCTGTTTTCAAGGAGCGGTATAAACTGAGCAGGACCTGCGGCTTCAGTATCAGGACAGGACCATCGGAGCAAGCCCGGGTACGATTCTTCCCGCAGTTCAAAATCCTGCAGCATATTATCGGAAATCAGAGCCATATCGGTTGTCATATCGATGATATAGATATAATCTTCTGTACTGCTCACAATCGCATCATAAAACGCCTGTCCGTCTATATGGAACGCACCGTTCTCTCCCGCAATTTTTTTCATAAAATCTTCCTCCATCTTTAAAATGCCGCAGAAATTAAAACCCGGTTTTAAACTTTCTTCCACTCATAAATTACAATGTGCCGGAGGAAAGAGCAAGCTAATCCAGTTTCAAAATAAGTACCGGAAGCGGAGGATGATTCTGTTTATTATAAAAGTCCTGTTTTATAACAATATATCTCCTGTCATCCAGCTGCTTTAAGTATTGAAGGACTTCTTCTTTCTCCGCAAACCCGGTATCTCCTCCACTATAAATACAAACACTGATAACTCCTCCCGATTTCAAAAGCTCAAGTCCCACTTTAATAGCCTGTATCGTACTTTTCGGCCTTGTAGCAATACTGTGATCCCCACCCGGAAGATAACCCAGATTAAACAAAATCGCCTGTACCGTACCTTTTTCTGCATACCGGTCCATATTTTCATGGCTGTCCAAAATAAACTTTGGATGGTATCCTTTTAATTTCAGCCGCTTCCTGGCATTGAACAGTGCTTCCTCCTGTATTTCAAATCCAATCACTCTGTCTGTGAGCCCGCACAAGTACTCAGTGTCACCTCCGTTTCCAACCGTTGCATCGATACATAAGTCTCCTTGTTTAATAAAGCGTCTCAGCTCTCCATGCACCCACTGTGTTATGCTGATCCTCATTTTCATTCCCTCCTGATCCGTGGACAAAAAGGTCGTAGACCTTTCCTATGAAATAACAAAAAGAGAGAGCCCGGACTATTTAAATCCTGCTCTCTCGGTTTAGTTTAGTAATAGCAGATAACCGGTGTTCCGGCATCGATCATATTGTAAAGGGTTGCAGCTGCATAAGGCGGCATATTGACACATCCGTGTGATCCCCCGGAAATATACTCACTTCCTCCGAAAGAAGACCTCCAGCTTGCATCGTGAAGTCCCACGTTGCCGTTGAACGGCATCCAGTAAGATACCGGTGAGTTATAACCCTGACCGCTCAATGTCGCATTGCGCTGTTTGTACAGTACAAATGCCACACATTCCGGTGTTTTTCTTCCCGCTTCCATCTTGCCTGTGACTACGGATGAAGAAAAGACAACCTTTTTCTTTTTAATGTAGAAAACTTCCTGCTGTCCCATATCGACCTCGATATAAGTATCGCCGATGTCTCCCTGATATCCGTCGTATACCTTTGCCTTTTGGCGCCAGTATGGCTCTCTTGTCTCTTGTGTGCCCTCTTTCAGCATTTTTTTGACTGCGGCTTCTTCCTTTTCACGGCTCATTCTCCAGCCGTAAGGACCTCCGAAAATCTTTTTGGTTCTTCCGTCGTGAGTCTTGACAGTGCGCATAGTCCCCATCGTGTTATATTTGTATGCAAACTTCATAACCCAGTTTTCCATCTTCTTCATGTCGATAGTAAAATCTGTGTCATTCTTGATCTTAAACCACTTGTGGTATACATCCTTATCAAGAACTACCGTCTGTTTCCCGAACTTATAAGTAATACTTCCCTTCAGAGAATCGTTCATCCTGTCTTTCAGAGAAATGATCTCTTTGCTCTTGCTAGTATACTTCGGGACATCATAGGCGCCTTCCTTGTCCAGATCCACGACAGCGACACCGCCTTCTACGGCACTCTTTATGAGTTTTTCCGTCTGTTCCTTCTTTAAGACCGTACCGATTTCTTCTTTTTGGATCTGATAAGCTCCGTCTTTGTAAACCGGTTTGGCATTTCGGATCTTGATGATATTTTTCTTTTTGAAGCAGTCAAGGTTTTTTAAGGCCTTTTGAAATGCTGCTTTGTCATAAGCAAACATATCGATATCGTTGTACTTCTCTCCCCCGAAAACACCTTTGATCCACAGAAAAGAACTCTGTCCGTCTTTGAGCTTCCTGATCTGGTCTTCACCGTCAAAGGAAACCTTGAGCACACTGCTCTTTAAAACTTCCTCTCTGCCTTTTCGCTCTTTTACGGTCAGCGAATAGCCGTCCGCCTTTTTTTTGAAAATGTCTGTAACTTCGTCAACTGTCTTGTTGGAAACATCGACACCATTGATCTTTGTCCCATATGTAAACTTCTTGCTGAAATACACTGCGATACAGCAGTAGATCACAAAAATAATCCCGACTGTGATCAGTGTGTAATGCTTCCAAGTAAATTTTTTATGTTCCATAAATGTCCTCCTAAACTCAGTATCTAATTATAGTACAAAACTTGTAAAAAGGCCACCCATAATTTAAATTATTTTACTTGTGTTTCTTTTATGCGGATGGTACAATGAAACGGTATGTTAATAAATTAACAGATAAAAGACAGGAGGATTACTTATGTCATTTAAGGAAGAATACCAAAAGAAACTTAAAACAGCCGATGAGGCCGTAAAAGTTGTGAAATCCGGCGATTGGCTGGAGTACGGCTGGTGCGTCACCACACCGGTTGCCCTTGACAAGGCTTTGGCAAAAAGAATGCCGGAATTGGAAAATATTAATATCCGGGGCGGAATCGTCATGTGGCCGCTGGAGATTACAAAGATCGACTCCCCTGCCGATCACTTTACATGGAATTCCTGGCACATGGGCGGACTGGAGAGAAAATGGATCAACGAAGGATTCGCATATTATGCACCAATCCGTTATTCTGAGCTTCCAGGATACTACCGCAATTACATCGATCACATAGATGTTGCGATGATGCAGGTTGCCCCGATGGATGAACACGGATTCTTCAACTTCGGGCCAAGCGCATCCCACCTGGCTGCAATGCTTGAAAAAGCCGACTGTGTCATCGTGGAGGTTAACGAAAATATGCCTCGCTGCTTAGGCGGATTTGAAGAGGGCGTACATATTTCCAAAGTTGATATGATCGTCGAAGGCGGAAATCCTGCGATTGCAGAACTGGGCGGAGGCGGAGCAGCCACTGATGTGGACAAAGCCGTTGCAAAACTCATTGTAGACCAGATCCCGAACGGCGCATGTCTCCAGCTTGGTATCGGCGGAATGCCGAATGCCGTAGGTTCCATGATCGCGGAATCCGACCTGAAAGACCTGGGTGTTCACACTGAAATGTATGTGGATGCGTTCGTAGACATTGCAAAAGCAGGAAAGATCACCGGTGCCAGAAAAAATATCGACCGCTACCGTCAAACCTATGCGTTTGCAGCAGGAACCAAAAAATTATATGACTACTTAGATAACAATCCGGAATGTATGAGTGCTCCTGTAAACTATACAAATGACATTGCAAGGGTTTCTTCCATTGACAATTTCATCTCTATCAATAACGCCGTGGATGTGGATCTGTACGGACAGATCAGTGCAGAATCTTCAGGAATCAAACAGATCAGCGGCGCCGGCGGACAGTTGGACTTCGTCATGGGAGCTTACTTATCAAACGGTGGAAAGAGCTTTGTATGTCTTTCTTCCACTTTCACAGACAAGGCCGGCCAGATGCATTCCCGTATTCTTCCTACCCTGCATAACGGGTCTATTGTAACAGATACCCGTGCCAATGCCCACTACATCGTCACTGAATACGGAATGGCAAACATGAAGGGACTCTCTGCATGGCAGCGCGCGGAAGCCCTGATCAATATCGCTCATCCAGACTTCAGAGACCAGCTGATCAAAGACGCAGAAAAAGCTCACATTTGGAGAAGATCCAACAAATAGATTTTGATACAGTTTCTCACTTTATCAAAATTCGATGAATATTTTATCCTCCTTTGTTAAACTACTTAATACAAAGGAGGATTTTTTATGATTAATAATAGAAAAACGGCCATCATTGGCTGCGGATTTGTCGGTGCGTCCACCGCATTCAGCCTGATGCACCAGGGACTGTTTTCCGAACTGGTCTTAATCGATGTAAACGAAGAAAAAGCCAAGGGTGAGGCGATGGATTTAAGCCATGGGCGCCCGTATGTAGATACATCCAAGATATATGCAGGCACCTATGATGATGTCGCGGACTGCGGGCTGATCATCATAACCGCCGGTGCAAATCAAAAGCCCGATGAAACCCGTCTCGACCTGGTACACAAAAATGTATCCATTTTTAAATCTATCATTCCGGAGATCACCAAACGAAACTCCGAGGGGATCTTATTGGTTGTTGCCAATCCGGTTGATATTCTTACTTATGTGACTTTAAAGCTTTCAGGATTTCCAAAAAACCGGGTCTTTGGCTCCGGAACCGTCTTGGATTCGGCACGTTTCCAATACCTGCTCAGCGAACACTTGGAAGTAGACAGCGGCAGCATTCAGGCATTTATCATCGGGGAGCATGGAGACAGTGAACTGGCTGTCTGGAGTGACACCAATGTCTCAGGGATCGGCATCAACGAATTTTGTGAAATGCGCGGGCATTTTGACCACGAGAAATCTATGAAGAGGATTTTTGACGATGTGAGAAACAGCGCCTATGAGATCATCGAGAAGAAAGGTGCTACCTATTACGGCGTCGCCATCGCAGTCAGCCATATTGCAGAGAGCATTATTCGAAATAAAAATTCGATCCTCCCGGTCTCCAGCCTGCTTAGCGGAGAATATGGCCTGTCTGACCTTTGTCTGAGCGTACCGACCATTGTCAACAAAAACGGTGCGGAACAGGTCATAGAAATTGATTTAAACAGTAAAGAATCCAATCTGCTGAATAAATCTGCAGGACAGTTAAAAGAGATCCTTTCATCCCTGGATTTATAGCAGGCTCCGTTTTGTATCTTTTGTATACGAAAAAGTACAGTGGAAATATTTACACATTATGAGATCTGTGCTATTGTATGATTCAAACAAAAATTTACTGATTTTTTATTAGATTCATACAAAAAGTGAGGGTTCCATATGAAAAGATATCTCTTAGCCGGTATTGTAGCTTTGGCGATTGCAGTTACTTTAAGCGGATGCGGTACAGCACACGTAAAACCGGAAGGACTCAGTGACAGCCAGTACAGGCTGGGCCTGAGAGCGATTGAGACGACAGATAAATATTTAAACGCTGAACTTTCAAAAGATCTGGCCAGCGAACAATTTAAAAATATCAAAAAGGCGTTTGAACAGTATACAAAAAGCAGAAAAACTGCTTTTTCACGGGTAGATTCCCGGATGGAACAACTGGAACACTGCCTGTCTGCAAAAAAAGTTTCAGACAAATCAGTGACCAAAGCCAGAAACCGTTTGGCAGAGATATTAAATCAAAATCTTTTATAAGTTCAATCGAGTAGGAGGCTAGTCATTAAGTGACTAGCCGACCTCTCAGTCGAGTAAGTAAGAGGAATTTCACCTCAAACTTCTCACGGAACCGTACGTGAAAGTCTCCTTTCATACGGCTCTTATCATTCAGCAGTACGAATATATCATACTCCAATGAGCAAATAGTTTTGGCTCTCGCTTTCTCAAAGTGCAGAGCCATTCTTCTGCCCTGCGTCTTCTCCCACGGAAGTTCTTATACATACACATGCCCATTTCACAAGTCTTCTTTCTATGCATAGCAGCGTATCTTTCATTGCGGATGGATTGTATTTCCCAAAATAATTCATCCAGCCACTTAGTATCGGATTCTATACATTGCTTTAAATGTGTATCCCAGAAAAATCAAACTCTGTAAGTTCTTCTTCCTTTCACCTGTCCTCGTCCTTACAATACACAATCCTTGTCTTGGTCGGATTCAGTTCCAGCTTACATTCTTCAAACCTTTGAGCCAGGCTCTGCTTGATACATATTGCCTCCTCTTTTGTACGGCAGTGGACTATTCTATCATCTGCATACCTCTCAAACGGGGCTTGCGGAAAATTTCATTTCATCCACATATCAAATACATAGTGCAAAAACATATTTGCAAGAACCGGACTTATTACTCCACCTTATGATTAGAAAGGCATAACGCTCCTTGCGGTGAACCCACTTTTGTTGGGAAGTATTTTCCGTCTTCTATTACTCCTGCTTTTAACCATTGCCGAAACAATTTCAGAACTCGTCTATCACTGATTCTTCTTTCGATAAGACTCATAAGTATTTCATGGTCGATGTTATCAAAATATCCTTTTATGTCTGCATCTACTACATACCAGCTCTTATATAAAGTCTTCTGTACCTTCTTCGTTGCCTGTATTGCGTCCCGTTTTGGTCTGAACCCATATGAGCATTCTAAAAAGTTTGCTTCAAAAACTGGTTCAACTACTATTTTGCATGCCTGTTGTACAATTCTATCTCTAATAACAGGTATACCCAATGGTCGCTGTTTACCATCTGGCTTTGATATATAAACTCTCTTAACTGGTTTTGGATAATAGATGCCTTTTACTAAATCTTCCTGGGTATCCAATAAGTATGATTCCACTCCATACTCTTCAATCATTTCAAAGGTCACACCATCTATTCCGGCACTTCCTTTGTTTTCTTTTACCTCTTTCCACGCCCGCCATAAAACATCCAGGCGAAAAATACGGTCATACAACGCATGAAATCTGCGTTGCTTATCCTTTTTGGCAGACAAGTATAGTTTGCATTGAAGTTGTCGTGATTTATCTATTGAGTGTTGTTGTCCCTTTTGAGGCATGCACTGTCCCTTACCTTCCTGTTTAACTTGACTAAAGTAGAGCCCCTTTTCCAAATACGTTTATCTTACCGCACCATCATAGATACTATGGGCTCCTCCGACTCCTCATAATGCGTCTTCTTGAATTTCGTGTGTTACTTATATCAAGAATTACATGTTTATGGTTCCATGACACTATGAGGTCTCTTCTGTTCCATCAACAACTATGTTAACATTCCGCTCCCTCTACACCGAAGGGTTCTTCAGCGCTGCTTCCAGTTTCTTCACGCCTTCCGTGGTCTTCGTCAGAAAGCCAGTGACTCGACACCCTCTTTTTCCCAAAAGGGCTAACGTAACGATGCTACAGGATTCACTTAATGTTACGGAGCTCACTGGTGATTACTCCGACCAGACTTTCACTGGCAAGCTGTTGACAGCTTGCAGAACACACGACTTTCACCCATTAGTAACGTGCGCAGCCAGGCGCACTCAGAAAAAACTCCGGTCATAGATTTTAACCGGAGTTTTTTTATTAAAGGTCATAAAATACAATGCGTCTTGGCGCTTATCGTTTCTCAAAATGCTGATAGTCTTTATATGTAATCCAGTCACCGCCCCACTGAAAACCGTGTTTCCTGAAAATCCGGTACACACGGTCATTTCTGTGGATCATATTATATTTATACTTGCCTCTGCACTTTTTTACATCTCTCTGCGCATAGATTTTTCCGTTTTCAGGTGTGATGGAATTTCTCTTTACAAAGGGGTTGACCCTCGGATTAATGTCAATCGCTTTGCCGTAAGCATGGTTGGACAGGTGACTGGTCCCTTCTACAATCCGGTAGTTAAAGGCGGAGGTGTTATTGGCTTCCATAGATTTTGTGTCATCGGCGCCGTAATCATCGACCAGACGGATACTCTCGATCGGGTACTGCATATCATAAAGCTCCTGAAAAATTTCCACCGTATCTTTGGCAATGGACTTATTCACAAGCAGCTGCCCACTCCTGATCTTCCCGTCATAACCGTAATATTTCACCTTCACATAGCGCAGGTCCTGAATTTTTATGTTCGGATTGGACCTGTAAGAAACCCCGCTGATTTTTTCTTTCACTGCCTTCGGGACCTTTTCGTAAGAAAAACCGCTGATGCTTTTATTGGAAAATGCCGGTTTGACGGGTTCCTTTTCTCTTATCTCCTGAACGGATGCACCCAGTCCAATCAATGCCGCCAGCATCATACTTACAATATGTTTCCCCATAAGATCCCTCCCGTCTACGGTCTGCCGTTTAGCTGAAATAAACTGTCTAACAGCAGCCAGTTGGCCCGAAACGGCCTCATCAGATTCCAGTATCCGACACCCGTAAAACCATATTCTTTTGCTGTCCGGACTTTTACATCGATACTCCGGACATCTTCAAACCATACTTCATGTTCTGTTCCATTTAACGTGTAGTTAAAAAATGGGCTCATAGCAGTCTCATCGAACCGGATCTGTACTCCGTTCTGATCTGCGATCTCCACTGCTTCCACATTTCCGATCGTCCTTGCCCTTGTGGTTCCTCTCTCGTAGGGGAGCGGCCAGTCATAGGCATAGTTCGGAATGCCCATATATATTTTCTCCGGCGGGATCTCTGTCACTGCGTAATCCAAAACCTGTTGGACTTTGTTGATCGGTGCAACTGCCATTGGCGGCCCGAACGTATATCCCCGTGCACGTCAATGGTAGTATTATATTCTTATTTTCTAATATTATAACACACATTTATGTCTACTTTTACTTGACATATGTCAAGTAGCGTAGTATACTATAACTTATAGAAAGGAAGTGAAATAAATGCCTGAAATAACAAGATTTTATGGAATCGTCATTAAGATTTTTTTCCGTGGCGAACATAATCCCCCACACATACATGCTGTATATGGTGAACATAATGGGGTATTTGAAATTTCCACAATGGAAATGATCGAAGGTGACCTGCCTAGGAAAGCGATTAAGTTAGTGCAGGAATGGGGAGAATCTTATAAAGACGATTTGCAAGAAATGTGGGATAGCAAACAATTAAAAAAACTTCCGCCGCTTGAATAGCGGTGGAAGCCAGATTGGAGGTGATTATAATGCTTTCCATAAAAGTAAAAGATGTAATTCCGTTAAGCGATATGAGGTTACTTGTATTCTTTGAAAACGATATGATAAAACTATTTGACGTGAAGCCCATCATGAAAGATTATCCAGAATTTGAAGCATTGAAAAATACAGATCTTTTTAACCTTGTAAAAGTTGAACCTGGCGGCTACGGAATTTCTTGGTCTCATGAACTTGACTGCTCTGAAGGTGAGTTGTGGGAAGACGGAGTTGAATTACCTATTACCCCTGAATTTTTTATAAACTTTGTTAAGTATGGCATTATAAATACAAAAGATGCCTGTGATCTTTTAGATTGCAGTCGTCAGAATATTGATGATCTATTAAAAAGAAAGAAAATAACTCCTGTAAAATCGTTCCAGCGTAATAAACTATTTTTAAAAAGCGATATTCTAAAAAGACATGATGTACTTTAATTATCTCATTAAATTTAAAGAGCAGCTCATCTGAGCTGCTCTTTAAATTCCTATTTTAATATCTCAAAGGGTAAAATCTAACGCTTTCGCTAGTTACGAAAGAACTTTGGATTATACATTCTATAACATCTCCACTTTTTACTGGAAATAAGCCAGAGGTTGCTTTAACATAAGTTGTTTGGTAACCAGTTCTATATGTGAATACACCAATATTATTTATTCTCAGGTCGATTTCCGGTTTTACTGACTTATTGCCACTTGACCCAATAAACTGAATAAATCCATCTTCTGTACACGTGTATGTTTTTGTACCAACTCCGTCGGATATAGCTATTTTAATTTTAGAGTAGTCTGGATAAGATTGCTTGTTTAATAAAGCCGAATTTAAAACTTCAAATTTTCTGTCAAGATTTACAATCGAATTTTTCAGACTATGAATCTCTCCTGTATGTACCTGATATTGCTCGATACTTACAAGACCCACAGAGTCCAGATCAACCTCAAACGGTGTCGTATTTGAAGTTTTGATTACAAAGTCCCATGTGATAGAAAATCCCGGCCCCTCTGTCGCAGAAGGTATATGCCTTGCCTCCGATGCCTGAGCAAGACAATACAAAATTTCGCCTTCCTCCGGATCTTCCGCGAAAAAACCAACCTGCCATAAGTCATAACTTTCTTTTAAACTTGTGTTCTCAAGCAGAACCGGAAGAATCGTTTTTTCACCTTCTGTCCTTGAGGGCTGAAGTGTAATATCATATCCACCTTCCGTGACATCCGTCTGCTGCCGAAGATCTACAATCGGGACCTTTTTGGAACCCGTCGTAACTCTGCTGATCTTTAAAGTCTGCCCTTGAATCAGTTTAGCCTGCAGAGCTGTCCCTTTGTCTGTTAAAACTGCGTTTTCCCAAATATTCATGATAATACCTCCTGATATAAACGGTTGTTTCACAGAAGCCATTCAAAAATCTATGGCTATGCTACTTTTTTATTTCTTCAGATCATGATCTCTATAAAGAATATAGCATGGTGCCCTGGGACAATGTGGGCAAGTTAATCTAGAGACAATTAAGTTTCTAAACATATATAATATGCAACTAAATTTAAGTGATATTACTTCTATACATATTAAATATCTATTTAGTCCAAATAGTGGTATTTGAACTTCCATCATAATACCTATACACAATATTAGTAGCATTTCAAACAACTGATCATAAATTTCCTCATCATTTTTCGATACAATGCAGAGAAGAAATTCATATTCTTCCAATCCTCTTTTTTCTGCATTAAAAATGGCTGCTAATCTCCTACGGTGCCCCACAATCACTTCATATTCTCCCATATCTTACTTTTTAACCAACAGCGGCTGAAGGATATCACCTGTAGATCTAAAGGATGCTGCAAGTTCCTCTATCCCTTTCGTTTCATAAAAGTTATCATCTGACGGATATAGCTTTTTATAGTGAATCATAACAATCTTTTGCGGACTTTGCGTTTTTTCGGCTCTGTATTCTTTAAAATATCATCAATCGTGAAGGCCATTATAGTTCACCTCCTGAAGCAGTTCTTCTACAAAATTTCTATAATCCTCTGCGGCTGTGGAACTGCGTGCACATTTTTCAAGTGGTTTTCTTTTATATGTACTCTCGTCCGCTTTCACAGTACGACGGATGACACTTCGAAAAATTGGATACCTGTTTAATGTCACAAGTTCCTCATATCCTCTGCGCCCTGAGACACTCTTTTGGAACTGTGTGATCAGTATCTTATATCGGATTTTTCCCGTTATTTTCTCTATCTCACTTATCTGATCATCCATGATTTCAATACCATTAATGGCATATTGGTCTAATTTTATCGGTATGATACATAAATCAGATGCAACCAATGCCGCAATAGTATAGTCTTCTAAAGACGGATGACCGTCTATGATGACAAAATCGTATTGTTCCTTTATTTTCTTTAATTGCTCTTCTAAAAGAAAACATACACATTCAGTTCGCACAAGCGTGTTATTCGCCTGAACTATATCCAAGTTTTTATATTTCGTCCTGCTTTTAAAGTTCTTCTCATTGATCAGATAAGAAAGATTTGTTGCCGTGGTCGTCTTCCCCACACCTCACAGAATTTGTCTAGTAACTCATCAAAATTTTGAATTTCTGATTCTTTTGTATTCGTAAAGAATCCTTTTTTATTCTTCTTGTCTTGACTGAGAAATTGAATGATCTTATTTCTGGTAGGATACCCGTAGTAGTCTGATGTTCTTGCGATGTAATAATCAATACATTCCTTGCCATAGGTTTTATAGAGATCTTCTACTTCTACTTTATCTTTAATTTCATTTCCTTTACTTTCTTCTACTTTCCTTTGTTCAGGAATGTCTACATTTTTACTGTTTTTGACTACATTTTTTCCGGTTAGGTGTACATTTTTATTCAAAATGGCGTAATTTAACAGAAGGTATTCTCTTCTCATTTCAACTTCTTTTCTTCGAACTGTCCCTTTTAAAAATCTAACTTGTATTCCAGCACTCGTCAGAATTTTATATTTGTGAAACAATTCTTTGTTAAAAATACCTCTTTTTATTGCTTCTTCAATTATTTCAGACAAAAGATTGGCACCCACTCCGATCCTTGAAGCAAACAGCAATCTAACATCATCATTCCAATCACAGTAATACCCGTCTCCCCCGTATATCCTTTGGAAGAGCTTTATAATTACTGCATATCCTTTTATCCCGTATGCAGCTTCCAAAAGCTGCATTTTATCATTCATTACACAGTCAAGACCAAAATCGTCAAGACTCTGTTTCATTTTTTACCTCCGGCCTCTGGCCTGAATTTATTAAACTTTTTTAATTCCTCCTTGCAAACATGGAGATTATTAATTACATCTGCATTTTGGCATTTACACTCAGGACAAACACAGTTTAGAGATACAGACCAATATTCATGACCGCAGTTAATACAAATATCGTCCCAAAATTGATCTGTAATTTTTGTAATGCCATCTGAATATGTATTACTCTCCATATAGTTACCTATCCTTGAACTTTAAGAATCTTTTCGTTATAATAAAACTGTAGTATTTGTTTTGCCCCTTTTTGGAATTGCAGTTCCGAAGGGCCTTTTTTATTTGTTAGATTCACTCTCTCTACCTCCTTTCCAACTTGTCCTCCCACAGCCGCTTAACGCAGCTGTGGTTAAATGGCTTTTCTTTTCCTGCTTTTCATTACAATATCAGCTGCCTCTTTCAAGATCAGTTGAATATCTTCTTCTGTTTTATTCCTGCAAAAATTATCTGCTATTTTTACCTTTGTTTCTCCAATAGAAAATTCTTTTACAACATGAGGTTCCTCATGATCCATCGCAATTCCCCCAATCTTTGATTAATTCATTTTATGAAGATATGTTTGTACTTCTTTCCTGCTCTCTGATTATTTCAAAGAGTATTTTATTAACTGACCAGTTTTTTTACCTCTTTAAGCCGGTTCTTTCTCTTTGTCCGTTGTTTCTCTCATTTTTCCATCTAAGAATAATTAACATTACTTCCTTAACATCCCTTGATACTCCTAGTAATAATTCAGCGGTTTCTTTTATCTCTGCTACTCTTTTCATAACATTCACCTCCTTGTGTTCTATACACACATTATCATTTTTGTGGTGGTATGCAATACTATTTTTGTTTTTTTGTGTTGTCACGCACAATTCTTCATGCTATAATGAAGCAAATGGAGGTGAGAAATTGAAAATTGGTGAAAGAATAAAATATGTGAGAGAGAGTTTAAATCTCTCTCAGTCAAAATTTGGTGAAACTATGGGTGTTAGTCGAGATGTAATATCCAATGTTGAGTTAGGAAGGGTTGAACCTAAAGAATATATCTTGCGCCTAATATGTAAAACATACCGTGCTAATTATTTATATTTAACTGAAGAATTTGGTGATCCATTCGTAGGTGTTCCAGAAATCATTATGGATGACGTGATTGAAGAATACAGACTAGATGCAACCGACAGAGCACTAATTGAAGAATATGTTAAATTAGATGAAGAAACACGACAATCGTTTAAACAATATTTGTTTCGTGTTTTAGAAAAGGCACAGAAGGAATCGGCAATAGTATAGGTGTCGAACAAACTACTATAAGCTATATGGAACGAGAGGGTTCTGTTGTGAAACCTTCCAATCTCCAATTGATTTGTGCAGTTCATCACATCAACTTTTTATAGCTTTTAAAAGGAATGGATAATCAGGGCCAATTATTTATAGAAAATTATGTTAAGCTCAATAAAGAAGCAAGGAATATAATAAAAAGTCTGCTCTCAGGTGCATTTGAAAAGGCACCGGCCGGATTAAACTCCGATGCCTTCTACAAAAATCTTATGAGCATATTCAAATACTAGTCTAACTTGCGCCGTATTCATTTTTGTAATTAATTTGAAGATGCCAATTATGTAATCATATTTTGTCATTTGTCTGTTTCTCCTTTGTTATTCATAGAATGTTTTTTATTGTAAATTAGTTTGAGGTCTTAAATACGATTAAGAACATTTATTTTGCAACCTGTTACCGAAAGCACCATAAAGGTTAAGGAGTAAACATGTTTATCCTACAGTAATTCATATCTCTTTTTTTGGTTTTTTATAAATTACCATAATTTACATGCTATAGTACACTTAAGAGGGACGTAACTTTAAAAAGCACTAAGGAGGTAGCACATGAAGGAAAAGAAAAAGGGCGGATGCCTAAAGACACTATTAATCATTTTTGGAGTCTTAATTGTAATCGGAGTAATTGCCAGTATATTTGGTAATGATGAAGATGATACGAAGCAAAATTCCAAAAGCAATAACAAAGTCACTACTGAAAAGATTACCGAATCCACTACTGAGAGAAAGGTTGAACTAGTAAACTTTTCAAAGACATTTTCTCCTGGATATTATACTGCGGGATATGACTTTCCATCTGGTACATATAATCTAAAAGCTACATTCGGGGGCGGAAATGTAATTTCAGAAGGTGCAGGACTAAATTTAATAATGGGCCTTAAATCTGATGATATGTATACAAAAACATATAACAATGCATCTTTCAGTGAAGGAGATATAGTACAAATAGCATCAACATTAAAGTTGAAGTTCAAAACGACAGAAAAGGTAGAAAAGAAAAAATTATTAAAATACGGACGAAAAGGTGAGAAAAAAACCTTATCTCCAGGGAAATATCTAGTAGGAAAAGATATTAAACAGGGAATTTATGATATAACTCTAGTAAATGGATCAGGAAATGTAATATCTGATGATGGAGTCTTAAATGAAATCATGGGTTCAGGAGATACAAGCATGTATGTTAAAAAATTTATGCATGCACCTTTACAAGATGGGACAACCGTTGAAATTGACGGTGTAACTGTCAAAATTTCACCAAGTAAATAGTTTGAAAAAAAGTCCGCCCGGCGGCAACCAGGCGGAAAAAGTTGATACTATTCATGTATGACGTTGAAAATGAATAATACCGTACTCGCAATACATATTATACCATTTCAAACGCCGTGCTTGCAATAGGCGTTCTTTTTGTACTCATTTTTATTACAATATAGATCATAAAATAAAATGGAGGTATAATATTATGCTGAAAACAGACGGAAAATACTGCATCTACTTGAGAAAATCCAGGGCTGATCGTGACACTCAATTATATAATCATAGTAAAGAAGATGTCTTGAAAAGACATCGTGAAATACTTCTCTCTACATCAAGGAATTTAGGTATTCATATCTCTAAAATTTTTGAAGAGGTTGTTTCCGGTGATACCATTGCAGCAAGGCCGGAAGTCCAAAAACTTCTTAGTGAGGTTGAAAATAATTTATGGGATGGCGTTCTTGTTGTAGAGGTAGAGCGTCTTGCTCGTGGCGATACAAAGGACCAGGGCACAATCGCAGACACTTTTAAATACTCTGATACACTAATTATCACCCCTCAGAAAATATATGATCCCAGCAGCGAATTTGACGAAGAGTATTTTGAGTTTGGTTTGTTCATGAGCCGCCGTGAGTACAAAACGATCAACCGCCGTCTAAATCGTGGACGAATAAAGTCCGTGAAGGAAGGGAAATGGATTGCGGCTGAAGCTCCTTACGGATACAGAAAAGTTAAAATTAAAGGTGATAAAGGATATACTATTGCATTTCTTGAGGGTGAAATTGACGTTGCCCGAATGATATTTAATTGGTTTCGTATTGGTGAGTTACAGGAAAACGGCACATACAAGACACTTAGTCCAGACAATATTGCTGTACGTCTTGATTCAATGGGGATTAATCCTCGCAAGGCGAAAAAATGGAGTAGGGCTACGATAAGAGATATCCTTACAAACCCAGCCTATGCTGGTATGGTTCGTTGGGGCTATAAAAAAGAAGAAAAAAGGATGGTTGGTGGTATTCTTTCAGTAGAAAGGAGACGGTCTAAAGATTTTCATTTGTATGATGGCATTCATCCAGCCATAATTACAAAAGAAGATCATTATGCTATTCTTAGGAAATTGACTGGCAATGCCCGATCTTCTTCAGTAAATAGCAACAATAAGCTGAAGAATCCTTTATCTGGATTAGTCTATTGTGATAACTGTGGTCATCTCACAACCAGGCTTGGACAAAACTCAAAAAACAAATATGAAACAATTAAGTGTCCAAATAGAAATTGCGATAATGTTTCTGCACCCTTGGTTTTAGTGGAAGAAAAGATATTAGCTTCATTAAGTGACTGGCTTTCTAAATATAAATTAGAATGTGACAATAAGGATTTTGCGGCGGAAGAATTACATCTAAAGCAAGCATTAATTAGTAATTTATACAAAGATAAAGAAAAAGTCAAAAGACAGTTAGATAAAACATACACTTTACTTGAACAGGAAGTATATACAATTGAGATCTTTGTGCAGCGAAATAAGGCATTGACAGATCAACTACAAGCTATAAACACCAATATTATTGACCTGGAATCTGCCTATAACGCAGAACTTAATACAAAATATGAGTATGAAGAATTGATTCCCAAAATGGAGAATATTATTGATATATATTTTAAAATTGAAGACATACAAACTAGAAATGAATTATTAAAATCTGTATTAGAAAAAGTTACATACAAAAAAACAGTACGGAACACGAAGGGTAACGCACTGAACGCAAACTTTGAAATTACAATTTTCCCGAAACTGCCTAAAAAGAAATAGGTTTTTTATTTTTACTTATTACCATAGACGTGATGATCCTTATGTATATCCCCATTCGTACGTCATCAAAAATACGGAATCTGCATTAGCACCCAAAAGTCCGTAGTCCATTCCTTCATATAACAGGCCTGCCTGTTCTGCAGAAATTTTAGGTGCTAAAGCGACAGACACCTTATATCCTAAGGGATTCATCCGCTCTCTTAAGTTACCTACGAATGCGGCATATCCCTCCCGGTCCTCCGGAAGGATGTATTCAAAATCCACATCCACTCCGGCATATTGCTTTTCCTGAACCGTCTGAACCAGATTCTCAATAAGAACCTGCTGCATCTGAAGATCTTCCGACACAGCCTTAACCAGCTGATTGTTAAAACTTCCGGTCTCTGCAAACGGCGTCAGCACAAGCATGGGATCAACCCCAAACTCCAATGTCTGTTCAATCAGAGGCTCTTCCATAGCCGGCGGTATGAGCGTTCCTTCGGTTGTAAAGCCATAAGAAAAGATCAGAAGTTCATTCAAATATAAGAGTACTTCTCTTAAAATCTCCGTGCTGATATATGGATAAGCATATCCCGTTACATTGAGGTTCCCCAGCTGCTCCTGCCGATAGCGGATCGTTAGCACATCTCCCGGCATCAGATTTGATTCATTCAGCAGATATGGATTTTTTCTGACAATCGAAGAAACCGAGGTGCCGTACTGCTGCGCAATAGATGTCAGCGTATCTCCTTCCTGTACCGTATGGACAACAGAGGGCTCCAGAATGAGCAGTGCCTGGCCGGGCACAACTCTCCCGGCATAAATCTGGTTGTCATAGATCAGCCGGCTACTTGAAATATGAAACTGCCCTGCAATAGAATTAATGGTATCCCCTTCATTTACTACATATATCATACTTCATTCCTTTTTTTGGTCTTTTTCTAAATATATGCACCCGTCAAAAAAGGAATTCCTGGGCTTATTCTTTTCATGCTGCTTCCGTTCTTCCCGCAGATCTTTTCTGCGCTCTTTCCTTACGGTTATTTGTTCTTCCCTCCGGGCAGCCAGCGCCTGCTGGGACTTGGTTCCCAGCCCTTCGTTCCTGTGCCTTCGAAGACTTCTCTGCATTCGTTTGGGATTCAGATTTTTTACCTCTTTGACCGAAACATCCACGGGAGGGCTGAAACGAAGTTCTCCATGATGCTCCATCAGAAATGCCAAGACCTCATAGTCTTTTGGTTCTGCCCCGAACGTAATTTTGGACACTTCCAACCCTCCGTCCAGAACACGTTCATAAATCCCGACCCAAAAGGGTCCGTCAAAATATACTGTCAGCCTGCTCTCGATTTTTTGCATAAAAAACACTCCTCGCTTTCGACAGCAAAGAACGGACAACCGAGGAGGCAGGTTACTGACAGATTTTATCTCTGCGCCCGGACTACCGGCCGGGACTGTGTTTTTATCTTTGCACGATTTAATTTTACATGTTTCATTTTAATCCATTCTCCAGTGGTTTTCAAGGCATGACTGTGTCGGTGGGCCTGCTTTTACCCCAGTCTCCGGCTTCTGATGTGTTTTTCTATCCGGGACAGACAGCGTCACACTCATCACCGATAAAAATCCGGACTTTATGGTTGAGAACATGATCCTTGTGGGTACAGAATAAAAAAGCTCCTTTCAGTGCCAATAAATTCACACTGAAAGGAGCTTTTTTATTCCCCTGTATTTCTCTTTCTGTTCAGCAGGACCCTTCCTGCACATTTTTCGGCATCGATCCTCCACTGACATTCTTTGCAGTGCAGGCATCTGCCGGTATTTCTTCCTTCTCTCGCATCTATGGCCCAGTTATAATTGACCAGTACACCCCTGCCGATATCCACCATATCCACACCGGTGCGCTCTAAAATGTCTTCTGCCATCCGGGCATCCGTTATGCTGTTGACCGCAAAAACAGGAACCGATACATGCTTTTTGATCTCCCCCGCGGCATGGATCACATCTTTATACGGAAAATCTTTTGGAGCCTCAGGCTTATCTTCCCCTGAAAATCCATAGGAAATATCCAAGAAATTAATTCCGTGCTTCTCCAGAATCTTTGCATGACGGATACCGTCTGCAAGAGCGGGTTCAAAGGCTCCCAGCCGGATTCCCACAACAAAATTTTCTGGTACTTCTTTTTTGATCCTCTCCAGAATCTCCAACGCAAACTTTTCCGGATGCCGTCCGTATTCGTCGGTTCTTTTGTTGACTCTCGAATTGAAAAATTCACACATCATATACCTGTGGCAGCCGTGCAGCTCCACCCCGTCATAACCGGCTTCATATGCTCTCACCGCAGCTTTAACAAACTGATCCTGCACCTTATGAATCTGTTCTTTCGTCATTTCATGGCCGATTCTTTTCTCTCCGTCTTTGTCCATCTCATAATCGCTCGGACACAGAAGATACTCACCGGAGCCGTTCACCCCTGCGTGATGGATCTGCAAAAATATCGGGCAGCCTTCTTCATGCACCGCACCGACGATCTCTTTCAGCCCGTCAATCTGTCTGTCCTCCCAGATGCCCAGCTGGTCCTTGGAGAGTTTTCCCTCCGGGTCAACACAGGTGGCTTCCTGAATGATCAGGCCGGCACCACCCCTGGCAATGGCTCTGTAATGTTCAATATTTTTGTGCACCACGCAGCCGTCTTCCTTCACCCAGTTATAGCATACCATCGGCGGCACACAGATACGATTCTTTATTTTTAAATGCTTTATGTAAAACGGCTCAAACAATCGTTTCATACGTTCCTCCTGTCATTTTCTGCATCTGATCCTCAGGCATTGATTTTGCATAATAGAAGCTCATCGCCCTTCTGCTGTCCGCATGTATTGTTAACCTGGTGGAAATCCCTCAGAGAGACGACGACAAGTATAAACTGCTTCTCGGGCAATTTTTTGATCATCAGCCCCAGCATATTGAAAAATTCCTTCCGGTTGGGCACATTGATCAGATAATCCATCGAAATCTGCTTATTCTGCAGGTGCAGATAAATTATAAGCAGGGCACAGGTTGCTGCAGATCCGGACAGAATTACATTTGGATACCTCTGCTGGACCAGAATAACCAGTACGGCCAGAATCGGAAAAGCCGCAAGTATATGGTATATATTTCTGTCAATCTTTCTCTTGTTCAGTACGGTGACCACAATGCTGATGGCACAGTACGCATAAAAGATCAAATAAGTGTAGACTATCCACGGCCTCCTTACATAACCCTGCCCAGGGCTGATATCAAACAGATTTCTGGTCAATGGGTTGATCATAACGAGCACACTGTACACTAGGGCAGGTATGATTCCAAAGCCTATGACCTTTCTCAGTTCCTTCCTCTCTGTATAGACGATAGATA
Organism: Anaerostipes hominis (ex Lee et al. 2021); assembly: GCF_002270485.1. Taxonomy (GTDB): domain Bacteria; phylum Bacillota; class Clostridia; order Lachnospirales; family Lachnospiraceae; genus Anaerostipes; species Anaerostipes hominis. The sequence goes on from NZ_NQOG01000017.1 coordinate 43,419, forward strand.
CGGTGTAAAGCCCCCATCAGCGGTGGCTGAATATAGTAAACCATTATTACAGGCCAGGTCATCCATATGGGAAACTCATCGACACGTTAAATCATGGCCGTAGACAGAATGTTGGTCAAAATTGATCCTGACGTAATCAGAAGACACCCCTGAAAAATATTATTTTTTAATGTGGTGAGATGGCTTACCTTTCTTGAATGTACCCACATGATCCCCTCATTTTTTGTCCCCTTATACATATCCTTATCTTACCATGACTTCTCTTGAAAGAAAATGATCATTTTACTCTTCCCACTCATAATACCTGCCTCAAAAAGCGATATGGATTTACACTGTATTCTCCATGCCCTGCATCCTTCCGATATATGCCGAGGTGCAGATGCACCGGGAACTTCCCCACTGTTCCCTCTTCCTTCCCATATCCTGAATCCCCCATATACCCGATCATATCTCCCGCATGAATCTTTGTTCCCTGTTTGATTCCGGGAGCATAACTGTAAAGGTGTGCATAATAAAAATAAATACCTTTCGGAGAACGGATGCCGACACGGTAGCCTCCCAGTTTCAGCCATCCGATCTGCTCTACGACTCCGTCAGACATACTGAGCACAGGTATTTCACCTCTCTTCTTCGATACCGTATCGGACATAATATCCGTGCCCTCGTGATGCCTGTCTCCGCCAAAATTCCTCGCCTCATTCCAAGAATCCGAATAGTTTACAAACGGTATATATTCATCCGGCACCGGAGGTCCCTTGATCTCCTCTTGTATCAGCGGATCCGGTCTTCCGCTTTTACATCCGGTACTTCGGTATTCCTGATATACCTTTTCTTCTTCGATGGCTTCGTTCCGCCTTAGAATCCTTTCCACAGTCAAACTCTCGGCTGTGACCAAAAGTCCCAGGAAAAACACCGTGCAAAGCAGCCAAAAACTCCTTTTTGTATTGTTCATCCGCTTCATCCCCTATTCTTTTCTGCACTATGTATATGCAAAAAAGAATAGAGTTACAACCTAAGGATTTCCCAGAAGGTATTCATACAGCATCTGTTCAAATGCTTTCACATCGATTGGTTTCGCAAAATGCCGGTCCATGCCCGCCCGCTTTGCATTTCCGGCCGTCTGTGTCTGCAGCTTGAATACTCTTCACAAGACTGTCTTAATCGTCCGGATGAATCAGATTCTTTTGCTTATGTTTTTTCAGCAAATCCTCATTGCAGTAGGATCCCAACGCAAATACCGTAGTCGGAACCCAATACATCTTTCCCTTATCTTTCATCTTAGTCAGCATTTGATCTGTATAGTCCGGAATCGTATGAAGGCCCGACAGATCTGCCACCTGTTCTTTCGCCTTCAGTTTCAGAAGGATATCGTGATTGACCATGAAAACATCAGCACCCTTCCCTGTTTCCATCCGCTTTTCCAGGGCTTCAAAGTATTCTGCCCCTTTCAGGCTCTCATATGATCTCCTCGATTACTTTGACATTTTCAGGCTCATATTTGTTCCGGAAAAACGTAATAAATAATAGTAACATCCTCAGAATCTGTTTCTTCATTCAAGAGCGTATTTTTGCCGCTGCACCCGCTCAGTGCCAATGTACAGATGAACACAGCACCTTGTCATCTTCCTTTTCTTCATTGCACCTATCCCCTTTTCTGTGTAAATAATGATTCTTTACGTCTGCGGATCATCGGAAAGGGGCAACAGCCCGTCCAAACATTCCAAAACTTCTTTGTTGACACGGTCACTTTGCATGATCTCTCTTCCGTCGGACAGCAGGCCGCCCTGATATTCACCGCAGATATCGGCCCCTAAGATTTTTCTTTCCTGTGATATCATTGTACATATCCTGCAGACCTGCCCGACGGTCATGCTGCCCTGGTCCCAGTTTGTGGACATCTCGCTCTGGCTCAGCACATCCTTGTCCAAAGACAGATAGACATCCGTCAGGATCTCTCTTTGAAGCCATGTCTTCCAGTCAAAATCCGGGGATATAGCTTCTTCCTCCGGCACTGCCGCCATGTGGTTTCTGTATCTCGGCTCCACCTCCCGCAGATATGCGGCCGAAGTACCGATCAGAATCACTTTTTTTAGATGTTCAATCTCGTCCATGGCCCTCCGCACCCAGCATCCGCAGGATAAAAGTTCAGGAAACAGCGGCTTCTGAAGATCAGTGTGGTAGTCAAACAGCACCAGCGTAAAATCCCTGCACATCTCTTTTTGCAGAAGAAAGGAGACATAATGGTAATTTCCGGAACCTAGAAAATAAATATGAGAGGGCTTTCCTGCCCTGATCCTTTCTCTGATCGTCTCCGCCGCAGTATCCTCACAGTATCCGTTGGTCCCCTGAACTTCTGTCAGGCCGATCCGCTGATAAGGGGCTGATTTATAAAACTCTTCCTTATCGTATAAATCGTCAAAGTCCAGGACCGTAATCATCTGCTGCACATCACTCACTCCTTTTCGGTCTGTTAAAGATAAATCTTAATGAATTCCTCCGGCGGGACCGGCCTGCCGTAATCCTCTCTCTCAGCAGTACGCCGGCTCCTGCGAACAAATGAGTAATCATGACGATCGACAGCAGATTCAGTATGGATAAGTTGAACAAATACTCTGCTCCCGCCGTATGCATCGCTTCAAACTTCTTTGCCGCCCTGACACTCAGCCGGAACAGCGCACAGGATAGCATCGTGATGCACATGGCCGTAGCATCTAAAATATTCAAAATCCGCCCTCCCAGGAAAGCGGTTATAAATTCCTGATAAGGCGGATATGGAAAACTCTTAAATAAAAGTACAAAGGAACCCAGAATTAAGCCCCTGCTTAACCGATAAAATCGCTGTCGATTTCCCAAGATCCCTATAATAATCCCTGATTTTCATTGCATAACTCCCCAGATTCGATCACTGCCCGGACATCTGTTCATGTTCTTCCCTGAGATTCTCATATAGAGTCATAGAGTCCCAAGTCTGGTTTGTATCCGTCAGAACGGCCTTTAAATTTATCTTTTTAAGCTTCTCTTTTCGGAAACTCAAAATCATCTCATCAATCTGACGGCCGGAGAAGCCTTTCATGACAAGCATCTCTTCTGTGAATCCGGGGCCGTCATAGCAGCTGTCTCCTGGTTCAATGCCGGGAACTCCTGCCAGTGCCCCGATTGGTTTCAGATAATCTTCTTTTTTTATATTTTTTATCCGTACACCCATGCGGATCAGGATAAACTTTATCTTTCTTGCCCGCTCAGAGCTGTCTAAATTATATAGCAATACAGCTGCACTGCCGTTTTTTGCTTGATTCATTTTTATTTCCTGCCTTTTTGTTATAGTAGTTTTATTATACCATATTTGAATGAAATCTTACAAACATGCAGACTATAAAATGAAGCTATTTTACAAAAACATAGAAAGCGTACAGCAATATGCCTGATCATCTTTTAACGGAAACCGTGATGCTCTGCATCCACCTCTTGGAACTTTTCGGGATCTTTGTCATCGTCTTTGGCTGTATCAAGGCTTTTCTCCAATATCTCCGGGCAGGATTTACCACGGAGGGAAGGGAGATCAAACTGGAATTGGCCAAAATGCTGGCTTTTGCCCTGGAGTTCAAACTGGGAGGCGAAATACTCAGGACCGTCATCACCAAAAACATGAACGAACTTTATATGCTGGGAGCCGTCATCCTTTTGAGATCTTTTCTGACTCTGGTGATCCACTATGAAATCAAGTTCGAGTCAGATTAATAACTCTCCATCAGCCTGCCGAGCCGCCGGATTCCCTCCCGGATCACTTCCGGCTCGGAATTCGTATAATTCAGGCGGAATGTGGGCACCGGCTTCTCATCGTTCACATAAAACGGATTGCCCGGTACGAAAGCGACCTTTTCTTTCATCGCACGATCAAATAATTCGAGGGATGACTCGCCTTCCGGAAGAGATCCCCATACAAACATGCCTCCTTTCGGCATGGTATAAGTGACAGTGTCCGGAAAGAAATCCTTCATTGCCTGGAGCATGACATCGCTCTGCTCTTTATAGAGGGCTTTGATTTTGCCGATGTGTTCGTTTAATTCATGGTTCATGAGATAATCATACACTGCATACTGGGCAAATATATTGCTGTGCAGATCGGCCGCCTGCTTTGCGGTCACGAGATGCTGCATCAGTTCTTTGTCTTTCGTGCAGATCCATCCAAGTCTCATTCCCGGTGTGATGATCTTTGAAATCGTCCCGAAGAGCACACTCTTTTTCAGGCCGAACGATCCGATATAAGGAAGCGCCTCTCCCTCAAACTTCAGCTGTCCGTACGGATCATCCTCGATCAAATAGGCAGAATAGCGGTTTAAAAGACTGCACAGTGCATTTCTTTTCTCCACAGAATATGTAAGTCCGGTTGGGTTTTGAAAGTTTGGAACCGTATACAAAAGTTTTACATTCCTCTCCTCCAGGATCTGCTCCAGCCTGTCCAGATCCATCCCATCATCCAAAAGAGGCACCGGGCAGAAATCCGGCTCAAATACGGTAAATGCCTGAATAGCTCCCAAATAGCCGGGTTCTTCGATCGCCAGCGCGTCACCGGGATTGATCAGTACCTTTCCCATCAGATCCAAAGCCTGCTGCGACCCTGTCGTGATCAATACATCGACCGCCTGTACATCCATCCCGTATTCGTCCCGGTATCTCTTTGCCACCCATTCCCTGAGCGGCCGGTAGCCTTCCGTACTGGAGTACTGGAAGACCTCATCACCATATTGGTCAATGACCCTTTCCATAGACTGTTTAAGATCTTCCTTTGGAAAGGAAACCGGATTAGGCAGTCCTCCTGCAAAGGAGATGATGTCATCCTGCTGGATCACTTTTAAAATTTCCCTGATAAAGGATGCGGGCGTGTTTAAGATTCTCTCTGAAAACTGTGTCATACTTTTGTACCTCTTCTTTCCGCGATGATGTAAGAAAAGCTCTAAACCGGACATCCTCCGGCCTAGAGCGTTCAAATAATGAATTTTGCTTATTATATTCCTTTCTCTTCTGTCTGTCAAGAAATCGCGGACTATTTTATCTTCACCTGTTCTATGTTCTTAATGATGATTGTGCTTCCTCCTCCCTGTTCTTCCAGGATCTCCACATTGTCTTTTGTGATATATTCTTCCATGGGGATCTTAATCTCGATCCCTGCGTCGGTCTCAAGAATCTGATATTCCAGCTTCTTCACGGTATTTTCTTTGGCCACCGTAAAGGTATCATACTGCAGGTCATATCTCTCGATGCGGTCATCAAACTCCTGTTTCTTCTCCGTGCTGTCTCCAAAGATCCTGTCGCCGATCTCGTTGACCCGAAACTCATTTTTTTCCGCGAATTCTTCTCTCAACTTACTCCTGGCATCCAGTCGGTTTCTAAGAGGTTCATTCTCGTACCGGTTATTGATGTCTGTGATCACCTTGTTTAAGATCTGGAACTTCTTTTTGGGAGCCATGTCCGCATGGCACTGAAGAAAGCGCTCCGAAATATAGTTTATCTTGTCGCCTGTCAGCATCTCAAACTTCTTTTCCACCAGCTGGACCTTATACTCCAGAAGATCCACGATCACGGCCTCTGTAAGCTTTGCCCCGTCCATAGGCATCACCCGCTGCTTTACAATGTCGTTGACTTCGTTTTCTTCCTCTTTATGTATGTAAGTCTCCTTATAATTCATTTTCAGAAGCGCCAGATGTACGACGCTGTAAAGCTGGAAACTGACCACGATCAGGTCTGCCGCCGGAATCGTCACACTGTCGCACATAATATCAAAAAGACTTTCCGACAGTACACGGCTGGCTTCCACAAAGCTTTCGTCCTCCTTTTCATCCATCGATTCCAAAAGGCTTAAAACCGGTGAAAGACTTCCGTCAAACTGGCATTTTTTTGTGTCATCGCTTTCCAGTATTTTAAAAATGTGTCCTCTGATAAACTCCATCAAGTCCGGACCCATATCCAGCAGGTCATTGGACAGGCCAAGGTATCCGTTATGGCTGTCCAGTATATGGATAATTCCTTTTCTGATGATAATATCGTCTCTCTGTATCTGCATGTTTATCCTACTTTCTAATAAATTTTCTTTAACTATTATACTAGAAAAAATCCGTCCGGACAACTCCGGACGGATCTCCATAACCCCTTCACCTTACATTTCTGCAAGAACATTTTTGACATATTCATAAGCTCTCGGGCAGTGGCTCTTTAAAGAAGCTCTGTTCATAGAATACTCTTTAAATACCTCTGTAAAAAACTCTTTGTTGTTTGATACTGCATATGCACGGTTGTCGCCGGCAAAATTGTTCTTTTCTGCCGTCTGCCCCTTTCAGCAAAGAAGAATTCGGATTCGTCTGGATGGTCATACCCACTCTGTTGAATTCGCTGATTACTTTGTCATCGACGATGCCCTTTAACTGACTGATATTTGCATTTCCTGCCTGCGCAAAATTTGTTGTTTTGATAACCTTTTTAATGATTGTTGTTGTTTTGACAGTTTTTTTCTTTGCTTTTTTTGTTGTGACCTTTTTACGTTTTACTATTTTCTTTAATTTATATATCTTTGTTTTAACTTTCTTGGATGTACTTGTTTTGACCGTTACTTTATTGCTGGCTGCTGCCACAGGTTCTGCTGCCGGAGCTGTGAACCCGATAACAAGCAAAACTGCCAATGCACTTACCAGAACTTTTTTGATTGCTTTCTTCATGATCATGTGCCTCCTCATTTCACAGACACAAGCCAGTGACCATCTTGATCTCTGGTACGAAAAAAGCAACCTGCTTATTTCTTACACATGAGCTTCTCTCATGCGGCAACCGGCTGTCATAAATATAGTCACTTTTCAGCCATCTTCTCCTGAGACATTTTTGCCTGCTTGCGCAGGTCTTTTAATTTTGCAGAAAACATTTTATGTTCCTCCTCTGTTTTGATGGTGAAAGTATAGCAATCAAAGTTTTTTCCAGCAAGCAACTATAGTTTACATCTGAGTATTTTATGCAACTTTCCGTAGCAAAAGAGGTCCTGCACGGATGCAGAACCTCTTTTATAAGTTTTATTGATGTTTATAATTATTTTACTACAGTCTTTAACTGTTCTGTCAGCATTGGAACGATCTTATTTAAATCTCCAACGATTCCATAGTCTGCTACATCGAAAATCGGTGCTGTGTCATCTTTGTTGATTGCAACGATAATGTCAGCCTCTTCCATACCTGCCACGTGCTGGATTGCTCCTGAGATACCAATTGCAAAGTATACATTTGGGCGTACAGTCTTACCAGTCTGTCCAACCTGGATATCTCTAGGCTTCCATCCTGCGTCTACTACCGCACGGGAACAGCTCACTTCTCCACCTAAAACTTCTGCTAAATCTTCTAAGATCTTGAAGTTTTCAGGGCTTCCGACTCCACGTCCGCCGGATACAAGGATGTTTGCATCCATGATATCCACAACGTCAGTCACAGATTTTACAACTTCCATGATCTCAACATATTTATTGTCCGGAGTAAATCCAGGATTGAATTCAATCACTTCCGCTTTTGCTCCTTCGATCTTGTCAATCGCCTGCATAACACCAGGACGTACTGTAGCCATCTGAGGACGGTTATCCGGGCATGCAATGGTAGCGATCGTATTTCCGCCGAACGCAGGACGTGTCATCAGTAACTGGTTATGTTTCTGCTCTTTTCCCGGAATTGCTACTAATGGGAAATCACCGATTTCAAGGACTGTACAGTCAGCAGTAAGACCAGTTGCAACTCTCGCAGACACACGAGGTCCTAAGTCTCTACCGATTGCTGTCGCACCAACTAACATGATTTCTGGTTTGTATTCATTGATCACAGATGCAAGTGCATGTGTATAAGGCTCTGTTCTGTATTCTTTCAGTTCAGGATCATCAACTACGATCACCTTGTCCGCACCGTAAGCTGCAAGTTCATCTGCAAGGTCTTTCACTTCAGATCCAATTAAAACAGCTGTAACATCTGTATCTAAATCTTTTGCAAGGTCTTTGGCTTTTCCAAGTAATTCAAAAGCGATGCCGCTTAATTCATTGTCCACCTGCTGTGCAAAGACATAAACTCCTTTATATTCTTCTAAACCCATTTTATTCACCACTTTTCCTTTTTAAATTAGATTACATGTTTTTCTTTCAATTTGTCCATGATATATGCTACGGATTCTTCCGGATCAAGGGTTACCTTTTCCCCTGCACCTTTACGAACCTTATCAGATGCTTTCGCAATCTTTGTAGGTGATCCGGCAAGTCCGATGTTTGCATCATCGACATCTTTTAAGTCTTTTCTTCCCCAAACAGTCACTTCTGCATCGTATGCATCAAAGATTCCGCCCGGTGTCATGTAACGCGGCTCGTTTAATTCAGAAAGTGCTGTGATCAGGCAAGGCATTTTTGCCTTTACAACATGATATCTGTCTTCATACTGACGTTCAACAACAACATTGTCTCCGTCGATTTTGATATCCTGAGCGTAAGAAATAACTGGAATATCCAGATGTTCTGAAATCTGAGGACCTACCTGTGCGGTATCTCCATCGATTGCCTGACGTCCTGTGATGATCAGGTCGTAGTCAAGATTTCTGATCGCACCTGCAAGCGTTGTAGAGGTAGCCCATGTATCTGCTCCTCCGAGAACTCTGTCTGTGACAAGGACTCCCTTGTCTGCTCCCATAGCCATAGCCTCACGTAAAACTTCATCTGCTTTCGGAAGTCCCATCGTAAGAACAGTAACTTCTGCATCATATTCATCTTTTAATTTTAATGCCGCTTCCAATCCAGCTTTATCATCTGGATTCATGATGGTCAGCATTGCACCTCTATCCAAAGTACCATCCGGGTTAAATTTAACTCCGCCCTTAGTATCTGGTACCTGTTTTACACATACAACGATTTTCACAGTAAAGTACCTCCCTTATTTTAACAGATTTCCAGAAATGACCATACGCTGAACTTCAGATGTTCCTTCGTAGATCTCTGTGATCTTAGCATCGCGCATCATACGTTCTACATCGTATTCTCTGATATATCCGTAACCACCGTGTAACTGAACAGCCTTTGTTGTCACTTCCATTGCCACTTCTGCTGCATATAACTTCGCCATAGCTGCTTCCACACTATATACTTTCTGTGTAGCTTTTGCCATTGCCGCTTTATAAACTAACAGTTTTGCAGCTTCCACCTTAGTCGCCATATCAGCTAACTGGAACTGTGTGTTCTGGAACTGTCCGATCGTACGTCCGAACTGTTTTCTTTCTTTTACATATTCGATGGTTGCTTCTAATGCACCTTCTGCCAGTCCAAGAGCCTGGGAAGCGATACCGATACGTCCGCCGTCAAGAGTATGCATTGCGATTCCGAATCCTTTGCCCTGTTTTCCTAATAAGTTTTCTTTTGGAATGCGGCAGTCTTCGAAGATCAGTTCATAAGTGGAAGATCCGCGGATACCCATTTTCTTTTCCTTTGTTCCAAAGGAGAATCCTGGAGTTCCCTTATCTACGATGAATGCAGAGATCTCTTTTAATTTTCTTCCGCGTTTTTCAATGATTCCTGTAACAGCGATCACGATGTAAACGTCTGCTTCTTTACCATTTGTGATGAAGCATTTAGAACCGTTTAATACCCACTCGTTACCGTCTAAGACAGCCTTAGTCTGCTGTCCCTGAGCGTCGGTACCAGCTCCCGGTTCAGTCAGGCCGAATGCACCTAATTTCTTACCGGATGCAAGATCAGGAAGGTATTTTTTCTTCTGTTCTTCTGTACCGTAAGTCTGGATTGGATCACAGCACAGAGATGTATGTGCAGATACGATAACGCCTGTGGTACCGCAGACTTTTGATAATTCTTCTACACACATAACGTATGTCAGAGGATCACAGCCCTGTCCGCCGTACTCTTTCGGAATCGGGATACCAAGAAAACCATTCTCAGCCATCTTCTGAACAGTTTCTTTTGGGAACTGTTCTGTTTCATCCACGTCCTGTGCAAGAGGCTTTACTTCATTTTCGGCGAACTCTTTGAACAGAGTTCTTGCCATTTCGTGTTTCTTACTTAATGCGAAATCCATTTCTTATTCCTCCATTTAATTATTTACTATAATCGTAGAATCCTTTGCCGGTCTTCTGGCCTAACATACCGCCGCGTACCATCTTTCTCAGCAATGGATGCGGACGATACTTGGTATCTCCAAACTCATTGTAAAGCACTTCCATGATAGCAAGGCAAACGTCTAATCCGATCAGGTCACCCAATGCTAACGGTCCCATCGGGTGGTTAGCTCCTAATTTCATGGCTGTATCAATACCTTCTACAGATGCTACTCCGTCTGCATAGATTCCGATTGCTTCGTTGATCATAGGGATGAGGATTCTGTTAACAACAAATCCAGCTGCTTCTTCTACCTGAACCGGTGTCTTTCCAATATCTTTAGAGATCTCGATAATTCTGTCAACCGTTTCCTGAGGAGTATTGATTCCTGCGATAACTTCAACAAGCTTCATAACCGGAGCCGGATTGAAGAAATGCATACCGATCATCGGACGGTCAAGTCCTGCTCCGATTTCAGTAATAGAAAGGGAAGATGTATTGGTAGCGAAGATTGCTTCCGGTTTGCAGATATCCTGTAATTCTTTGAAAGTCTGCTTTTTGATCTCCATGTTTTCAATCGCTGCTTCCACAACAAGGTCACAGTCAGTGCAGATGTCTTTCACACCAGTTGTGATTTTAGCTAAAATGGCGTCAGCTTTTTCCTGATCCATCTTACCTTTTGCTACTCTTTTTTCGAATCCTTTTGCGATTCTTGCTTTTCCGTTTGCTGCGAATTCTTCATTGATATCGCAAAGGTAAACTTCATAGCCTTCTGTCTGCGCAAATGCCTGAGCAATTCCGCTGCCCATTGTTCCAGCACCGATAACTCCAACTTTCATTATGATTCCTCCTGTATTTAAACTCTAATTGTTGCCTGACACTGATTATTTATTTTTGAATCCGTCGACTTTCGTCTTGTTTAAGAATGCTTCCATGCCTGCTCTCTGGTCTTCACTCTCGAAGCAGCTTCCGAATGCTTTTTCTTCCACGACAATGGCCTGATCCATGTCCACATCCAGTCCTTCATTGATGGCTTTCTTTGAAGCGCGGACTGCAATAGGAGCATTCTTAGCGATCTTCGCAGCCATCTTCTTTGCTGCATCCAAGAGATCTGCCTGCGGATATACAGCATTTACAAGTCCGATCCTGTATGCCTCATCTGCTTTGATATTGAAAGCAGTATAAATCATTTCTTTTGCTTTTCCAGCGCCTACAAGACGGGCAAGCCTCTGAGTTCCTCCAAATCCAGGAGTAATTCCAAGACCTACTTCCGGCTGGCCGAATACTGCGTTTTCAGCACAAAGGCGGATATCACAGCTCATGGAGATTTCACATCCTCCTCCCAGTGCAAATCCGTTCACTGCGGCGATGGTCGGAATAGGGAATGTCTCTAACTTGCGGAACACGTCATTTCCCTTCTTACCGAAGGCTTCTCCTTCTGCTTTTGTCAATGTACTCATCTCAGCGATGTCAGCTCCGGCCACAAAGGATTTATCTCCTGCTCCGGTAAGGATCAAGGCTCTTGTATTTTCCAGATCAACAGCATCCAGTGCTTCCTCAATCTCGCCGAGCACCTGGCTGTTTAATGCATTTAATGCTTTTGGACGGTTGATGGTGAGGATACCTACAAAACCTTCTGTTTCATATGTGATGAATTCCATGGATTCAATCTCCTTTCAAATTAAATTAGTCCATTTCAACGATGGTAGAGCATCCCATACCGCCGCCGATGCAAAGTGTTGCAAGACCTTTCTTAGCTCCCCTGTCTTTCATTGCATGAAGCAGAGTAACCAAGATACGGCATCCTGAAGCTCCAACCGGATGTCCGATGGCAATCGCTCCGCCGTTTACATTTAATTTGCTTAAGTCGAATCCTAAGTCTTTTCCTACTGCTACAGACTGAGCTGCAAATGCTTCATTTGCTTCGATCAGGTCGAAGTCATCAATGCTCATTCCTGTTCTTTCCATAACTTTTCTTGTAGAAGCAACTGGTCCGATACCCATGATCTTAGGATCTACACCGCCGAGTGCTCCGGCAACCCATGTAGCCATCGGGGTAACGCCTAATTCTTTTGCTTTTTCTTCACTCATAACTACAACTGCTGCTGCACCGTCATTGATTCCTGAAGAGTTAGCAGCTGTCACCATTCCGCCCTGTTTGAACGCTGGTCTTAATCCTGAGATTCCTTCTGCTGTTGTTCCCGGACGAGGACCTTCATCTTTGTTTACGATAATGGTTTCTTTTTTCTTTTTTACTTCTACCGGTACGATCTCTTCGTCGAATTTTCCGGCTTCCTGAGCTGCAACTGCCTTCTGCTGGCTCGCTGCTGCAAACTCATCTAATTCTTCACGGGTAAGTCCCCACTGGTCACAGATGTTCTCTGCTGTCATACCCATGTGGTAGTCATTAAATGCACACCATAATGCATCATTAACCATAGCATCTTTTAATACGCCGTTGTTCATACGGTATCCGAAACGTGCCTGATCTAATACATATGGAGCCATTGACATGTTCTCACATCCGCCTGCTACGACAACGTCAGCGTCACCGCTTCTGATCATGTCTGCAGCCATGTTTACCGCCTTCAGTCCGGAACCGCACACAACGTTGATCGTTGTTGCCGGAACTTCGATCGGAAGACCTGCCTTGATGGATGCCTGACGAGCAACATTCTGTCCTAAACCAGCCTGGATAACACATCCCATGTATACTTCATCTACCTGCTCTGGCTTAACATTCGCTCTGTTCAGCGCTTCTTTGATAACGATTGATCCTAAGTCAGCAGCCGGAGTTGTGCTCAATGCTCCGCCCATCTTACCTACTGCTGTTCGACAAGCACTTGCAATAACTACTTTTCTTGACATATCAATTCCTCCATAATAATTCTGTGTTATATAGTGTTTGGCAGTTTCCCGCCGATATGTTAATAGTATCACAATCACTTTTTCATTTCAATTACTAATTTTTTTCAGGCTTTAATCCAGGCTTCATATCATCTTAAAAACTGCGTATTTAAGCCATTTGTTTTAGTCTTTTGTATACAGTATAGATTGTACTTTTTTAAATACATCCATATGTTCGTTTTTTTATTTAGAAAAATTTCATATATTTTTAGACATTGTATCCCTTAAAATCAACATAAAATCGTCATAAAATTAACAATATACACTGTCTTCATGATGAAGGCTTATCATAAGCATCTGTGCCTGTCTCTTTTTCCTTCATTTTTTATCTTAAAAGAGGCAGGCTACCAGTTAATTTATTCACCATCTTTTTGGGTCCGCACAGGGCAATCCCGAGATAATCGAGCTGTTCCTCTGCCGTCTGTAACATTTTTTCAATAAACTCACTGTAAATCATACAGCCCTGAGCCAGATCAGAGAAGTCTGCCGCGATAAGTTCTTTAAACTCGGGCAGATTTACTTTATACCTCAATTCTTTTAAAATTTCACGGCTGCCTTTCAGGACAGGCACAGGAAAAGTTATGATTCCCGAATGCCTGAGGAATAAAAGATTTGACCGGGGTACCTTTTAAACACCCCGGTCAAATCTTTTATCGTTATCCCTCTATTGAAATGTATTCCTCTGCCGGAACTTCTTTTCTTTCCTCGGCCTTTGGAAATCTCAGCACCAGTTCGCCGTTGTCAAACTTCGCCTTGATATCCTCCTGTTTCAGTTCTTTTCCGACATAGAAGCTTCTGCTGCACTGTCCGGAGTAACGCTCTTTCCGGATATAGTTGCCCTCTTTGTCTTTCTCATCTTTTGCTTCGTTCTTTGCCGCACTGATGGTCAGATAACCGTCTTTCAGCTGGGCGGAAATATCCTCCTTGCTGAAACCAGGAAGTTCCATACTTAATTCATATCCGTCTTCTGTATCTTTGATATCTGTCTTCATGCCGCGTTCAAAATCTCCAAAGCCAAAACGGTCAGCAGGAAATGCATTTTTAAACGCCCGGTCCATCCATCCGTCAAAAACATTTTCTCCAAAAATACTTGGCATCAACATAAGTCATTCCTCCTATTCTATCTCCTGTACGGGAATACCCGCACTGTTATATGTTGTTTATTTGTTCTATGTGTAATATAACAATTATCTTTCAATATGTCAACTCCTCCAATAAAAGTTCACAGTTTTTTCACAAAACAATCATCAGAAAAAGGCTCGGGAGCCTGTTTGCTCCTGAGCCTTTAAATCACATATAGTATTTGTCGAAGAAGTTTCCCACCAACGGAAGGAAACATCCAGAGGCAGTTTTTTATCACTATTGTAGGAACACATTTCAAAGCGTGACGGAAATAGTAATAAAAAACTCAATTATCTGTCCTGCATACTGATGGAGTCGATCGCGACACTTCCGCCCCGCACCACCTCAATACTGGAAAACCTTTTCTTAAAAACTTTTAATATAGAGTTGTTCTTCGCTTCTGTCCGTACAGATTCGATCAAAATACTGTCTTTCCCCATATCCTTCACACGAAATTTGAATACCTGCGCCATCTGAAACACTTCATTTCTGTCCTTCTGGGTACAGCCTTTCACCTTGATAAACATGATCTCTTTCATGCGGATAGACATGTTTGTGTAATCCATGACTTTGATAACTTCCACGCTGCGGTTCAGCTGTTTTTTAATCTGCTCAAAGGTGGCGTCATCGCTTTCTACGCTTATCGTCATTCTGGACACCGTCTCATCTTCTGTCGTTCCCACCGTGAGGCTCTGCAGATTGTAGGATTTTCCTGAGAACAGACCCGCAATCCTCGCCAGCACTCCCACACGGTTTTCAACATATAAGGATAACCATCTTTTTTCCATAGAAAAACCTCCTCGTATAATATCTCGTATAATATCTTTTAGATACATTAAATGTACCTTGATAACTGAATAAAAATTGTTCAATAGGCTTAGTAAAGCCCATGGTATAATTGTTCCCTAGTGTCAATCAGGTAATAGTTCTGTTACCTCCTGTTGAACCAAAAATGGTTGCTTCAAAGATAGTCTGTTCCCCTGACATGGAAGTTAGCTTCAAACCAGTTGGCTGTTTGTCTGAGTACATGGACTGCCATTTAGCAGTGTGGTTCGCATCAGCCCATCTCAGACCGGATTCTTATATGCGAGGGTGTTGATGCTCCGTGATCATGGGTTTTACCAAGCCGATTGAA